>DASTCT010000277.1:0-34634 GCA_035710845.1 Candidatus Angelobacter sp. | reverse complement strand
TATTGGTCGTGTCGCGCATAGCCCGCGATCATAAGAGACGTGGGCACAGCCAGGACTTCAGCCGTGGTGATGGTGGAATCAAAAGTGTCGTTTAGGTCATCGAGACCTGCGGCATGATCGCGGAAATAGGGCATCACATGTGGATCAGCCTCAATCAGCCCGGCAGTTACGCCGGTAATGGCCAACGTGGGCAGCCAATGATGGCCCTTTGCCAGTTGCGTAGGAAAAAGCCAGATGGCTTTTTGGTCCTGGAGAAAATCCTTGGGCAACGTGTGCCAGGTTACTTCCCGTCGCGTGGGAGAATCGCTGGCGCCTTGTGGCGATTGCGGCTCAGGAGAAGGACTGTCCGGCAATGCGGCGCTAGATGCCGATGAAGCGGTAGTGGGCAGTGCAGCGATGGTTTTCGGCAAAGGGCTATCCGGCAGCGCAGCATCGGCGGCTTGCGCAAAGGCATGGCTGGGCACGCACAAACTGCAAGCCCACAAAATAACGATCATGAAAGATTGTTTGAATACAGATTTCATCGACTCATTTGGATGCGCTTCTCTGATTGCGGGGAAGTCAGGGAAATGAGGTATTCCGCGAGTTTTAAGTCTATTTGGGCCAACTTTTTGCAAAATAAAAAGGGCATCCTCACTTACTGAGAACGCCCTTTTGTGGAGCAGAGCAAAAATTGCGCTAGCTTAAGGCTTCCTTTCGTCGGCAAGGAAACGCCCCGGGCCGCTTATTTCTGCGGGTTTGAAGGCGGCGCCGAATTACTTCTTGACTGCGGCGTCATTTCTGCGTTGGTCGCCAGCTTGTAGCTGAGTTCGGTTTCAGCCGGCAGGTCTTTCTTTTTGCCGGTCAGCACCTGAGTGCCTGCGCCACCCGCGCCACCAAGAATCGCGCCGATAGCTGCGCCTTTTCCACCACCGAGCAATGCGCCCAGCACCGCGCCTACCGCCGCGCCGCCGCCAACATAGACGCCCGTGCGCTTGTTAGCTCCCAAGCCGCCCGGAGTGCTGCTGCCGGATCCCGCAGCCTGAATCAGATAGGACTTGCCATTGACGTTTACGGAACGAAGGTCGAGGTTGGTATCTTTGCCGTCAGTTGTTGGAACGGCCACCAGGCGAGCGCGCGATCCACGCGGAATGAGCACGTTGCCGGAGCTGTCTTTCACGTCCTCGCTCACGCTGGCACTGTAGCGAGCGTTGTCCGCCGGCTTGGCCGGAATTGCAGTATCAGTTCTTACTTTAATTTGTGTACCGGAAGGTATTACCTGGTTACTTTGCGCCAAGACCGGCACTGAGGCAAATAGCGAAAAGAGTGAAGCAAGCAGCAAAATGCGTTTCATAGAGTCGTCTCCCAACATGAGAAGATGCAGCGCTGTTTCCGCGAGTTTGCTCTGAGAGACGCGAGAGAGAACGGCTGGAAACGAGAGCTGCACAATGAGCAAAGACGAGAGTTGCACGATGCGCGAAACGAGAGCTGCTGAGTGTGCGAACGTCACAAACCAGAGCTGCCGGCCAGAGATGAGCAGCTTGCAACCGGGGAACTTGGGTTTCGTGTGCTAGGCGAGTGCGGGAACTTCGGTCGCTCCGGGATGGATATCCGGCATTGGGGTGAAATGGGCGTGCATGGTTTTGACTATATTGTCTACGGCTGTGCCGGATTCAGACAATGAGTGTATCGGCATGCTCAACGAAGATAAAACATCCCAGCTGAGCGCGTGATGTGAGCAAAAGTGCAGTTACTTCGCTAGAACGCGATGTTGGTTTGCCCCACATCGCGGATGCTGCTCAGAATCGTGGAGACGGAATGATACCGGGCGCGCATCGGCTTTAGATGCTGGATCATCGCGGCCAGTAGGCCTGTTGTCAAGCCCAATGACTTTGAGTGACAACTTCTCCCAAGTCAGCCTCAAATAGCCGAAAAGCCCGCAGTGCGCGTAGAGCAGCAAAATCATCAATGAGTTGGGCGATCCGCAATCTAACGCCTGATAAGGATAGCCTTTGGAGTCGTCGACCAGTCAATTCAGATGCCGTTCGAAGCAATTCAAATAGCAAAGCCTTTGGGTCTGCTATTCCCTCAAGATCACGAGCACGCGGCAAAGTTAGCGGCACACGACCGTACTGATTGCCAGCAGCCATGCGGATTGCGTTCTGATCAATTAGAAGCCAGGCTTCCTGCATACGAACGGGGATAACACAAACATAGGGAACATTCATGCCTTCTTCTAGTTGGGCTAATGCATTGATTATTTCTTCCTTACGCATGTCCGGTTCCTGCCCCTCACCATCACGGTGAACAAAAAGGAGGTCGCATGGATAGAGATCAAGCGCGGTTCTGATTTTTTCCAGGAGACCCAATGGAGGATATCGTAAGTTCCTAAGCTCAGCCCATTGGCCTTGAAGATCAGTCATTACACCAGCTTGTCGGAGTGCCCATTCTAGGATTGGCATTAGCGCTTGATCAGAAGGCCCGTCACTTACCAATGTGTAACGAATCATCGGGCCGTGCCAAACAATGCCAGTTGTAATTCTTCATTGTCGATTACGCGGCGCGTAGAGTGTTCTGACGTAAAACCAATCCAATCATCGTGCTGTTTCAAGGCGACAGAAGATAAATACGAGATGAGCTTTCCTTTTGGCACTACGTGCATTCCGGGTATCTCTGTTCTCCATGTGCCATTTAAGCAGCCGAATGTTACCTTATCAAAAGATTTGTTCTCTCTTTGTACTTTTACAGTTTCGGCCAGTAAAAGCGAATCTTCCGGTACCTGAGCTACAACCGCTGGGGAATGGGTGTTGACGATTACTTGTCTTAAAGGATTGTCTGGACCAATCGGCTCCGTTACATCAGTCGAAATGTCTCGAAGCAAGCTCAAAATTGCAGGGATTCGTGCGGGATGAATTCCATTTTCGGGCTCCTCAAGGCACAGAACACCCTTAAATTCAGGATCTAACTCTAATACGGCTAACGCAAGAAACCGAAGTGTCCCATCAGAAAGTGCTCGAGCACTGTGTAAAGTTCCGTCGCGTCCACTAACACGAAGTGTCAAAAGCTCCCGTTTGTCGTCTCGTTCAACTTCTACCAGTCGAACATCGTCAATTAATTCTGAAAGGCGTCGAGCTATTAGGGAGTAAGCTCTGCTTTCGTGTCCGTTATTGACCTTAAAATGCGGATGTCTTGCCAAGTTATACAGCGTGGCGGGTAGATGGGATCCATCGGTTCCCATAATTGTCGGACCAACGAGGGGATCCGGTCGACGCAAGGCAGAGGGCTCAAGCTGCAAACGTTTCCACGATTGCATCTCCCGCTTCACCAAGGTCGCTGTTGGGCTCTCGGCAGCGTTTGCTGCCGAAATCGCTGTTCTCGGGAGAGTCGCAGCAAGGAGGGGGCGAGGCTTCCCGCTGCTTCCACCATCCTGATGAACATTGATGACGCAATTGCCGGCCTCTACTGAAGTGGAAATGTAAGGACTTCTTCTAACCCCCACAACTGCCGAATCAAACCAGAAGCGATCAACGTGGAAACCTAATTCTCTTTTTGCATCTCTCAACCTTATGCTGGTAAGTTCTTCCTGAAGAATTTCGATTCCTCCTAAAGAACGCCGCCCATCCTCCGAACGATAGCCAAGTTCCAATCGGTACCGTAAGAAAGAGCTTGTCGCCTTAGCAATCTGTCCAAGGTCATCAGTTCCAGATTGCGGAATTATCATTTCCGCATCAAATGACATTTTCTTATCTTGTTCGTTGCCGACTCGGTGAAAGATGCTGCTCACGTCACCAGTTCTGCTGCCTTCATCTCTAACACGGACAGCTGCATCAACCAATTGACGCTCAGCGAGATCGCTCAGGAATGCAATGGCATCTAGCAAATTAGATTTTCCGACACCGTTGACTCCGGCAATGCAGGTGAACGGGCCAAAGCGCACGTCCACATCGACGAGATTTTTGAAACCGGACACCTTTAATCGAGTCAACATGACAATTTTCGTCTATTTCAGGCTAAGTGTAACACTAGAGAGATATAGCAATGGTTGAAGCTTCCATGCTAATGAAGCGGGCACTTTGCTAACCTTATTGGGGCCCTTCGACTTCGCTTAGGGGCTGGTCTATGGCGCTTGAGAGTGCAGGTGACGAGATCGTTAGAAGCTGCGGTCATCACAACATGGAGATTGCGATGCAAGAGTGGTCAGCAGTTTGAAGAGTTCGAGGCAGCAGTCGCGAATTTTTCTGGCGTGAAGGCTCCTTTGATCAACTTGAAACTGAGCTCCAAAAGAACAAACGCGGAGTAAACCCGAAAAAAATCGGTTCCAGCGTAAATTTTCCTAACAAAAACCGAAAAAGACGGATATATTAATTTGTGCTGGCGCACAACTCCGTCGACCGCGACTTAATGGCTCGCGACTCAATCGAGTTGAATCTCGACGAAACGGCCCTGTCTCCGGGGAAATCTTCCCGTGTGCGCAATCATCAGCAGTCAACACTCATCAGTCAGCCTGAGCGGGATGAACGTCCGCAATCGCGGGCGGCTGCTCTGCGCGAGCAACGGCGCGCGCGAACCGGCGTCCGCAATGAAGGCGATTCTGAGCTGCTGATTAACCCTGACGATCTTGACCTGGAAGAGCTGGACACCGAAGAAGCCCAGTTTCTGCGCACTGACCGGCGCGTGCCGGTGCGGCGAAGCGCGATCCCGAAAAAAACCGCGAGCCAGCTTAAGTTGGCCGGAGCCATTGCAGCCGTGCTGGTGGTGGGTGGCGGGCTTACGGGGTGGGCTTACAGCTATGGCATGCACGCGTCACGCTTCCGGCTGGAATCGAGCGACGCGGTAGAGGTGAGCGGCGTGCACAACGCTTCACGCGAGCACGTGATGGAAGTTGCCGCTGCCGATATTGGCCGCAATATCTTCTTTATTCCACTGGACGAGCGCAAGCGGCAACTGGAGCAGCTTCCCTGGGTGGAGCAGGCCACGGTGATGCGCCTGCTGCCCAACCGGATTGCCGTGAGCATCCAGGAACGGACGCCGGTGGCGTTTGCCCAGATTGGCCCGCACATCAGCCTGATTGATGCCCATGGCGTGGTTATGGGCCTGCCCGCCGATCGCAAGATCAAGTATTCGTTTCCGGTCATCCGTGGCATTGCGGATACCGAGCCGCTTTCATCGAGGGCGGCGGCCATGAAGATCTATAACCGGCTGGTAAGCGAGCTAAGCGCCGGCGACCCGGATGATCCTAAGACGCAGACAAACTACGTGAAGCAGTTGAGCGAGGTAGACCTGTCCGACCCGGAAGACGTAAAGGTCACGGCGAATGATCCGGGTGGGACGGTGATGGTGCACCTGGGTTCAGAGAACTTTTTGCAGCATTACAAGCTCTATGTGGCGCACATTGCGGAGTGGCGGCAGCAGTTCCCGAATTTGCAGTCAATTGATTGCCGATACGAAGGACAGGTGGTGGTGAACCCGGACCGGCCTGCGGTAGCGCAGAAATCGCCGGTAAAACCCTCACCATTGATGGCAACGGCAGCGCCAAAACCTTTACCGCGGATGAACGCGGATCGCGCGGATAAGAAAAAACCTATTGTCAAAGCAGCGGTGAAACCGGCGAATCACAAAGTCGCAAAGCCGGTAAAGCACAAACCGCCGCTGACGCAGCGAGCGCAGAGATAAGGAATTGCCAGATTGCCAAAATCGCTGGAACCTCAGGTGAAGACGGTTGGCGAACTGTGAAAGGCCAGAACGGTTTTGAACGAAGCAGAGCGTTAATCGTCGTTTGTGGAAGGGAATAGGGATCCCTCACCCGCAAAAGTCGCGGGTTCGGGATTTTAGAAAAAGAAGCAGCTTATATAAGGACACGCATTCATGGGCAGCAACACTAAGAACGAGCATAACCTGATAACGGTGCTGGATACCGGAAGCGCAAAGACTGTGGCGCTGATTTGCGAAACCACGGATGCGGGGCTGCGCTATCGCGGGCATGGCATGGCGGAGAGCCGCGGATCACGCAAAGGGATCATTGTGGAGCTTGACAAGGCGGTCCAGAGCATCCACAAAGCCGTGGAAGAGGCAGAAAAGCTGGCCGGCATGCAAGTGGGGAATGCGGTGGTCTCAGTTGCTGGGTCACATATTAAAGGAGTGACCAGCCGGGGCGGAGTCACGCTGGGTTCGCGTCCCAGAGATGTTGCGCGTGAGGACATTCGAGCTGCGGTGGAGAAGGCACGGTCGGTCACGCTACCGGAAGATCGCGAAGTGCTGCACCTGCTGCCGCAGGAATTCATTCTGGATGAGCAGGCTGGGTTGCGCGATCCGGCAGGCATGGTGGGACGCCGGCTTGAAGTGAACCTGCACATGGTGACGGCTTCACAAAGCGCCACGCAGAACGTGGTGACGGCGGCGAACCGCGCCGGGCTGCACATTGATAACGTTGTGTATGAGGCCCTGATGTCTGCGGACAGCACGCTGCGCGCCGATGAAAAAGAATTGGGCGTCTGCCTGGCCGATATTGGCGCTGGATCAACCGACATGATTGTGTATGTGGACGGCATGGTGGCGCATACGGGCGTGGTGCCGGTGGGCGGCGACCATTTCACCAACGATATTGCTGTGGGCTTGCGCACACCGCTGGTGGCGGCAGAGAAACTTAAGAAGGCTTTTGGGCACACCATCAGCAGCAAGGTTTCTGAGGGCAATGAAGTTGAAGTTCCTGCCGTGGGCGATAGGCCATCAAGGCTGATGCCGCAGCGCTTTATGGCAGAAATTCTTGAGCCGCGCGCAACCGAGCTATGCGAACTAATGCGCGATCATCTGAAACAGGCAGGCGTGCTGGATTTGTGTCCAGCCGGCGTGGTGCTTACGGGCGGCGGGTCGCGGATGGAAGGCTTGGCGGAGCTGTGCCAGCAGACTCTTGACAGGCCAATTCGGCTGGCGTCGCCAGAGCCGATTTCAGATATGCCTCCACAACTGGCAGAGCCGGAGTTTGCCACAGTGGTTGGGCTGGCGATGTATGCGCATCGCACGACCGTGGCGAAGATGAATCCGGAGCAAGGGTTTGGACAGAAGTTAAGGGCGTTGATCGCGAGGCTGGGGGCGTAGGTTTTTCCTGCAATCCCGACCCTGACCCTGAGGCTTTGCCGAAGGGGGAATGGGGAGGGAGCCCTATAGTCGCGAAGGAACTGCAGGTTAGCTAGAGATTTGAATGAGGGTATGGATCTCTCACCCGCAACGAACGCGGGTTCGAGATTAAGAAAAACTAAAAGTCAAAAGCTAATGGCTAATGGCGAACAAGTTTGGGTTGGGAAAAAACGGGAATCGGCGTGGCCGTGCGGGGCGAGCGGACACGAATATGGCGCTACGGCGTCGAGCAAGTCTGAATCGGAGCAGGAGTGTGATGTATGAGTGACGAAACAAAAAATGGTGAAGTAAGAATCCAGTTTAATGAAGAGCCACGCAACAATGCCAAGATCAAGGTGATAGGTGTTGGCGGAGGCGGTGGAAACGCGGTCAATCGGATGATCTGCGCCGGAGTTGAGGGCGTGGAGTTTATCGTGGCGAATACGGACTTGCAGGCGCTGCAGATGTCGCGTGCGCCGGTGAAGATCCAGCTTGGCACCAAGCTCACCAACGGGCTGGGCGCGGGCGCCAATCCGGAGATCGGACGGCGCGGTGCGCTGGAGGATGCCGATAAATTAATAGAAGCGATGGAAGGGGCCGACATGATTTTCGTCACAACCGGCCTCGGAGGAGGCACAGGCACGGGCGCTGCGCCGATCATTGCTTCACTGGCCAGTGAGATGGGCGCTCTCACCGTTGCGGTGGTGACCAAGCCCTTCGCGTTTGAGGGCCGGCGCCGCATGGCCCAAGCTGAACGCGGCTTGGCCGAGTTGATTGACTCAATCGACACCACTATTGTCATCCCCAATGAAAAGCTGTTGGCGGTGGCGCAGAACGCCGGCTTCTTTGAGTCGTTCCGCATCGCCGACGACATCTTGCGCCAGGCCGTGCAGGGCATTTCTGACATCATCACTATTCCCGGCATTATCAATCGCGATTTTGCCGACGTAAAAACCATCATGGCCGGCATGGGCTACGCCGTGATGGGGACCGCTGTCGCCAAGGGTGAGCGCCGCGCCACCGACGCCGCGCAGGCCGCCATTTCCTCCCCGCTGCTTGAGTCCGGCGCGATTGACGGCGCTCGTGGCATCCTGATCAACGTAACCGGTTCATCTTCTCTCAAGCTGGCTGAGGTGAATGAAGCTTCCACCATCATTCAATCTGCCGCGCATGAAGACGCCAACATCATCTTTGGGGCCGTATTGGATGAAAAACTAAAAGATGAACTCAAAATCACGGTGATCGCCACGGGCTTTAAGAACGATGTGCCACAGCGCAAGGACCGCGTCGTCACTGCGGCGCAAGCTGCCATATCGAATGCACGAACGGCCTCTGCTTATCAGGTACAGCCTCCGGTGGCAGTTCCCCGGGCTGTGAATGCAACGCATATACCTCACGTCCCGCATGGTTCCGTTATCGCGCATGCTGCAGCCACGCAAACCGCTGCTCCCACGCGGATGGCCGCGCCGGTGCGTGAAACTCCAAATCTTGCAACCATGACTGAGACCATCAAGACCGCCGTCGAGCATGACGATCTCGATGTCCCAGCTTTTATCCGCAAGCGCGGCGAGATCAACTAAAGCCGCAAAGCGCGCAAGCAACTGCGCGTTTTTGCCGATCTGGAGACGCCGAAGCGGTCGAACGCAAACTGGCCCACAATGGGCCGCCAAGCGCAAACCGGCTAATAAAATTAGCTATTTAGCGCGATCACAAATCCCAAGCCTGGCGTTGCATCCCAGCGCCAGCCCATCATTAATTAAAAACGTTAATTTTGGTTTAAGACAGAAACCCAGGGCAGGAACTTAGTGTTAATAGCATTCAGGGGCACATCCCCCGTGGCTCCTGCAGCATTGCCAGCCGCAACCCCGCGACAGGCATAACTGGCCTGTTCCTGGTTGAAAGTGGCTGCATCTTAAATCTGAGTAGCGGTGCAGAGTAGCTGCAGCCGGCTATCGGCGCAACAGGATTACTAAGATTTTTTGTGCGCTTCAAAAGTATTTGCGTTTTGTATCTAAGCGACAGAAAAATTTAGGTACTACTTCGGTGCTACAAGGAGTTTCGCGTTGCTGCTCACGCGAAATTTTCTTACTATCGGAAGAATAGGTGATTTTTGGGCGCGAATTCCGTGCTTCATCTGGACGTAGCTCAAAAGAACTAATGCGACACTCATTTGTTTTTGTACTGCAATAGGTGAGCGATGGCGAGCGCTGGATCGCGCGAGCCAATCGCGAAGGCGAAGCAGCTTGCTGCGGAGCCCTTGAATAAATAGGTGATGTGACCCAATGACCCTTCGTCTCCGTTCTTTCTTTGTTGCCGTTATCGCCCTCATTCTGTCCGGCGTCGCCATGGCCGCGCCCGCAAGCAGCAGCACCACAAAACCAAAGTCTGCAAGCCACGTAACGGAAAGCGCTCGTGCCCAGAAGCGGCTGGCCCGTTTGCGCCATCATCGCGCCGTGGCACGTAGGCGCGCTGCGGCCAAACGCGCTGCCTCAGCCAAAACGACTGCGGCAAAATCTACTCGCGCCAAAGCGGTATCTGCCAAGGCTGTCTCGGCAAACGCCACTACTAAACCCGCGATCACCAAGACTGCCAGCCTTCGCCGCCGGTCTCGCCGCCATCGTTATGTTGAGCTTTTCACCGCCAGCTCTTTTGCCGATGACATTACTGACGGCGACGTCGTAGCCGGTGAAGACCCCGTAGTTCGCCAGGCCGCCATTGACGCGCTGGGCAATATGAACGGCGCCGTCGTCGCCATTGATCCCACTGACGGACGCATTCTCGCCATGGTCAACCAGAAGCTGGCGCTCAGCGGAGGCGCGCAGCCCTGCTCCACCATCAAGGTTGCTGTGGCGCTGGCCGGCCTCAGTGAACACGTAATTACCCGTGAAGAAGAAATCTCCCTGGGCAAGCATTATCAGGTAAACCTCACTCAGGCCCTGGCCCACTCCAACAATGCTTACTTTGAGGCTGTTGGCCGCCGCCTGGGCTTTGCCAAGGTTAGTGAATACGCGCACATGTTCGGCCTTGGCGAGCTTGCCGGATACAACATTCCCGGCGAGCATCTCGGTGTCTTCCCTGATCAGGAACTCGCAGCCAAGCTTGGCGGCGTAGGCAAGATGTGCTCTTTTGGTGAAAGCATCTCCATGACCCCGCTGCAACTGGGTGCTCTGGTCTCCGCCGTGGCCAACGGCGGCACGCTTTATTACCTGCAGCATCCAACCTCGGCTGATGACATCATCAACTTCCAGCCGCGCGTCAAGCGCCAACTCGCCATCGGGCCGCTCATTCCGGAAATTGCAGAAGGCATGATGGGCGCAGTCCAGTACGGTACCGCCCGCAGCCTGCGTCTTAACTTCAGTGAAGAACAGGTCCTGGGCAAGACCGGCACCTGCTCCAAAGATGGTACCCGCTTCGGCTGGTTCGCCTCTTACGCCAACACGCAGTATGGCCGTGTCGTGGCCGTCTTCTTCCTAGAAGGCGGACGTCCCACATTCGGCCCCAAGGCCGCTGAACTCAGCGGCAAGTTCTACCGCGCTCTGTACGATCACAACTTCTTCGCTCAGCGCCCAGCCACCTCCGCCAGCGATAGCAAGGCAGAAAAGCCAGCCGTGGGAGCGGAGCAGTAAGATCGATCTTTAACTTTCGATCTCGATCTTTTAATCAAACGAAAAAGGCGTCCCGTAGGACGCCTTTTGTTTCGCGCTGCTCTTCTTTGGCGACCACTGTTAGCTCTCGCCTGCGTCCCCGGCCACTCTGGCCGGCGATCCCGTCATAAATGCCAGCGTTTCGCGAAGAGGTACTTCGTATTATGGCTAAATTAAAGCTTGGGCCCTGATACTAACTGATCCACTTCCCCAGGCAGTCGGTGAAAAGCCAACCAGCTCAGCGTCGGAGGCGCGAAATTAAAGTTAGGGTTTTCATAACAGCGCCAAAATTTATCGAGGGCAGTGCAAAAAGCGTTGATGAATGCGCCGAGGCATCGATCCCTCGACCCTAAACCAAACAGTATGGGAGAGAGACGTGTCGGTTCCTTTGGATTCAAATTCCAAGCGCGTGGTGTATCCGTAGGAGGAAGCCGGAACTGGCGAATTGTATTGGATTGTGGGTGCCGGCCCCACCGTCACACAGGCGTCACGAACTATTCGAACCAATCATCTCTAATAATCTCCTAATATTATTTGCCTAGACAAATGTTGCTTAAGCAAGTAATATAATGCACGCATGAATAAGCCTGCGGCGCGTTACGATGCACCTTTTATCGCACGGTTATACCTGCCCCGCGTGGTGGCGGAGGGGTTTGCGATGCAGGACCGTGCGCTGGCGCCCATCGGGCTCACCACGCGGCAGGCGCTTATCCTGCTAAGCTGTGACCTTGGCGAAGCGGGCACAGCCGCGGAGATGGCCGCGCTTTACGGGCTGGAGGTTTCGTCCATCACGCGCCTGGTGGACCGGTTGGAGAAGAAGCGCCTCATTGAGCGCACACGCAGCCGGGTGGATCGGCGCAAGTCAATACTCAGCCTTACGTCGAGCGGCAAGACAGCTCTCAAAGAGGCAGTCAGGATCGCCACGCCCAAAGCCATTGCCATGTGGAAGGGCGTAAGCGAAAAAGAGAGGCGGATGCTGGCGGCGGTCGTCGGAAAAGTCCTGAAGAATCTGAACGAAATCGGGCCCCAGTAACAATCTAATTCCAATCCTAATTTTCAAAGCAAGGGAGAACGTCTAGTAGTGGCAAAGCAAGCGCTGTTTGAAGTCAGTTGCGAAGAACGCTGTGAAAAACTGGAAGCGGCTTTTCGTATGGTGTGGGTCTACTCCCACGAGATTAGCAATCACGTAACCGTGATTTTGGGAAACACACAATTAATCGATGATGCGCGTCATGCGAACGCGCAGGTGCACAAGCAGGTGGAAGAGATTACGCGTTGCGCCCGGCGGGTCGGCATGGCGGCGAGTAAGATCTCCTCGCTCAAGGACCATTTCAGCCATCAGGGGTGAAGATGCTGGCGGTTGTAGAGGCGTAGCCATGCTGTGTCTCTACATGAATCAATTTCCCTGCGGGACTAATATCTTTTGTGTTGAATGCGAGTTGTTGTATTTTGATAGGCGTTCATTTCAGACCCAAGGGGGCCCATTTGATCCTGCGCAAAAGCTATTCTTACCTGTTTGTCTTAGCTCTTTTGACCTTCACCTCATGCAGCTCAAACAATAAATCCTCAAGCAGCGCGGCTTCGCCCGCAGCAAGCTCAAGCGCTTCAACTTCCAGCTCTACCGCCAGCAGCTCCGGCGAGATCGACGCCTGCAAGCTGGTGACAAAAGCTGAAGCTGAAGCGGTGATGGGCGAGAAGCTGAAGGACCCGGATTCAGGGCCGGCTTCGATGGCGGGGGGAACGATTTGCATGTATGGATCGCCGGATTCGATGTCGGCGAAAAATGTAACGGTGCGGGTGGAGTCACCCAACTTCAACTGGAACAAGTTCAAAGAAGACAAGCGGGTTGAAGGCGAGAATATGGCGCCGAAGAAAGGCCGCATCCGGCAGGTTCCGGGGCTGGGCAAGGACGCATACTTTGCCCGCCACGTGCTCCATGTTTTGACCGATCACGGTGCGCTGAGGATCAGCGTCTTTAAAGATGCCGGAGACGCTGTCGCAGGAGAAGATGTTGAGACCAAAGCGGAAGCAGCGGAGAAAACCCTGGCAGAGAAGGCCGTAACAAGAATGTAGCGAAGTAGATTTGGCCTTCGCTATGAAAGCACCGCACAAGTAGGATGGGCCGTCATCAATTTTGTGGTTCGGCAGGTGGAGCTTCGCAGCAAGCACAGGCCGCTATCGCGCTAGCGCAACACCAGGTCAGAGTATTCAGGATGTTTTTCCAGATATGCGGTGACTGAAGGGCAGATCACGTCAACTTTTACGCCGTTTTCGCGCGCCCATTCCAGCGCGGATTTGGCCAGCTCAAAAGCCAGTCCGTGGCCGCGCAGCGCCTCAGGAACTTCACTATGGATAAGCTGCAGCACCTTGCCCGTCAGATTGTACTCAAGATAGGCGATCTGGCCGTAGCGCTCAATCTCAAAGCGGCCATTGGTAACCTGCTGCGGCTCGGGTTTTCGCCGGCCAAACATACAGTTCTTCTCCTGCTCTGCTTATGTGCGAAAACTAACTCGGCATTCTTGGATTATATGCAATCCCTGAAACACCCTTAGTAAAGACATGCTCTCACAAGATATGCCCTTACAAATTCCCGGATTACGGAGTAGAATTCGCGGCGTTCTTTAAATTTAGCGCACTCATTTGGGTTCCGGTATTCAGGGAATTTTTTAAACGGAGGGCGTGCCAATGTCAGACCACGAGCATCATCACAATCATCCATCGGCAAACCACCACAACTGCGGCAATCTCTTCGGTTGCGGTGAAGAAAACGGAACTGGAATTCTCCGCAGCGATATTCAGGAAGCCGCTTCCAGCAAGCGCGCCATGGACCGTTTGCTGCACATGGATGAGATGGACCAGGAGCGGCTCGATGGCTATCTGAGCGCGCGTGGCCGGTCACGCCGCACTCTGTTGCGCGCCAGCAGCTTCATGGGAGCGTTGGCTGCGATTGGGCCCTGGTTTTCAAATTTGGCGCTTAGCAATTTAGCGTTCGGTAATTCCGCTTCTGCCGAACAAAAGAACTCTGCCCATCAAGCCAAGCCGGCTGCCGATGAAGGCCACGTGCACGTGGTTGAGTCAAACGAGCAGACTGTCCATCTGGGCGTTTTCGATACCACGCTGCCGCCCATCGTTACTGTTGAGTCCGGCGATACCATCAGCTATCCCAACACGTGGTCGCACTTCATGAACCAGATGCAGCCAGGAGTTCCGGTAGAAAAGTTGGCAGAGCTGCGGAAGAGCAATCCCGGCAAAGGGCCGCACTCCATCATTGGCCCGGTTGCGGTGAAGGGAGCAGAGCCGGGTGATGTGCTGGAAGTTCGCTATAAGCGGGTGCATCCATTCACGTGGGGTGCCGTGTTCAATAACCCCGGCGCGCTTAACACTGGCTTGCTGCCGCAAGACTTCCCACAGGGTCAGGTCAAATATATGGACCTTGATCTCAAGGGCATGAAGGCTGCATTCGCGCCCAACATCAGCGTGCCGCTCAAACCATTTCAGGGCACGTTGGGTCTTGCGCCGCCGGATGGCTACTTCCCTCCGCTCAGCGCGGGTGTAACCAGCTCAGTTCCACCCGGCCCTCATGCCGGCAACGTCGACTTGAGCGAACTGGTGGAAGGCTCGATGCTCTTTATTCCTGTGTGGAAGTCGGGGGCGCTCATCTACACCGGCGATTCACACGCCGTGCAGGGCGATGGCGAAATCTGCCTCACTGCTCTCGAAACCCGAATGCAGGAGCTGCGCATTCAGGTAGTGCTGCATAAACAGAAGAATTTCAGTTGGCCCATCGCTGAGACTGCAACTCACTGGATCCTCCTGGGGCTGGATAAAGACTTGAACGCCGCCATGACCATGGCCGCGCGTAACGCAATCAAGTTCCTCTCCACGCGCGCTGGGATCACCGAATTGGATGCGTACGCTCTGCTGAGCATCTCTTGCAGCTTCCGCGTGACGCAGGTGGTGGATATCGTTCGTGGCGTGCACGTAATGATTCCCAAGAATTTGTTTGCGCCGGAGCTGCAAAAACAAATCGTTGTGGCGTAAGAAGTATAGGTTTTTAGCTGGCGGGGCTTGACGATTAGGTAAAGTCAAGCAACCGCCATTCTGCAAGCACACACGATCATGAGTTGCCCGTCTCGCTCCTGATCAGCGTTCATCTGCGCAATCTGCGGCGATTTTTGCCTCTGTGTTTCTCTGTGTGCTCTGTGGTAAGGACTTACTGCCGCTCTACCGGCAGCGCGCTATTGATCGCTTCACGCACTGCCTCCATCAGCTCTTCACGCGAAGCAAACTGCTTGGGATCGACCGGCTGGTGAAACACCAATGTCGCCGTGCCGCTTTTCACAATCAGTTTTCCCTTGGGCATCATCTCGTAAGTGCCAAGGATCGTCACCGGCACAATCGAAAATCCTGTCTCAGATGCCAGATGGAACGGACCTTTCTTGAAGGGCATCAGGCGGCCATCCGGTGAGCGCGTGCCTTCAGGAAAGATGGTCATATTAATGTGATGGCGCATCACTTCGCCAGCGCGGCGGATGCTGTTGATCGCCGCCTCGCGATTGCTGCGCTCTACCGGCACAATTTCTGCCAGGTCGAGCGCTTTGCCCAGGATCGGTATGCGCCATATCTCTTTCTTCGCTAAAACTGATGTTCGCCCGGGAATCTTCGGCACCAGTAACGGCGGGTCCAGGTTGGAAACGTGGTTTGACATGAATATGTAAGTGCCCGCGGGATCGATCTTGTCCAGCCCTACAAGCTTTGCTTTGGCGCCGGTCAATCTTGCTCCGTAATAGGCCAGCCCCATGCCGGCCCAATACAAAAGCCGGACATCGCCGGTGATGAGGGTCCAGGGAAAAGCGATCAGCGCCGCAGGCGGCACCAGCACAATCCAGAACAGAAGCGCTGAGAGTGTGCGGAAAAAACCGACAGTGCGAGCGATCATGAACGCTGCACGCCGGGGTCCCCGGAGCGCGCCGGGTTTGCGCGTTCTGGAGCAGAGACGCCACGAAGTTCTTCGAGCTTGCGCGGCAGTTTTTCATAGATGCCGCCAAACCCGCCATTGGAGAGGATAGCCACCACGTCACCGCTCTGCAGCTCCGGCGTCACCGCTTCAACAATCGCGTCAGCGTCGGCCAGTTCACGAGCGGGCTTGCCTTGCCGCTTCACGCCATTGACCACTGACGAAGTTGTCAGCCGTTCATCTTCCGGCACCGCTTCCGGCTTGAAGATGGGAGTAACAATCACCTGGTCAGCCAGCGCCAGGCTGCTGATCAGCTCTCTTTGCAGGACCCTTCTACGCAACGTGTTTGAGCGCGGCTCAAAAATGGCCCACAGCCGCGCCTCAGGATAGCGCACGCGCAGCGCCGTGAGCGTGGCTGCAATCGCCGTGGGATGGTGGGCAAAATCGTCGATGATGGTGATGCCGTCGATCTCGGCTTTGATCTCCAGACGCCGCTTCACGCTCTTGAAACTCTTGAGCGCCTCAACAATTACCGGCGGATCGATGCCATGGTTCGCAGCCATGGCGGCAGCGGCTGTGGCATTGAGCACGTTGTATTCGCCGGCCAGGGCAAACTCAAAATCAACCGGCTCAGTGCCGTCGCGCAGCACGGTCCAGGTTGTGCGCTGTGGCTCAAATTTCAAATTTGTGATCCGCCAGAACGAACCTTCTTTCATCCCGTATTTTTCTACTGAACAAAAAGCGTGGGCCACACACTCGTCCACGTTCTCATTGGAATCGTAAGCGATCATTTTTCCCTTGCGCGGCACCAGGTTCACCAGCCGTTTGAAGGCGGTCTTCACGGCATCAAGGTCGGCATAAATATCGGCGTGGTCAAACTCCACTGAAGTCAAAATAATGGACTGCGGAAAATAGTGCAGAAACTTGGGGCCTTTATCAAAGAAAGCGGTGTCATACTCATCGCCTTCGATGATGAAATGCTTGCCCTGACGCAGGGCAAAGCTGCTGCCAAAATTTTCTGCAATCCCGCCGATAAGAAATGACGGGTCCTTCCCCGCTGTTTGAAAGATCCAGGCCAACATTGAGGTGGTAGTGGTCTTACCGTGCGTGCCCGCCACTACAATTGGCTGCCGCGTGCGCATGAAGAGATCAAAAAGAATGTCCGGCATGGAGCGCAACAGAATGCGCTCTTCCAGCACATATTCCAGCTCTGGGTTGCCGCGTGAAATGGCGTTGCCCACAATCACCATGTCCGGCCTGGGCTTCAGGTTGGCCTCAGAGTATGGCTGCAAGATGGGTATGGAGATCGACGCCAGAAAATCCGACATCGGCGGATACGCCGCCGCGTCTGAGCCGGTGACCTTAAAGCCGCGTTGTTTGAGAAAGCCCGCCAGTGACGCCATAGCGGTTCCACAGATTCCAATGATATGTACGTGTTGCTGTTCCACGTTTTTAGATTAACGGATTTGCGCGTTTTCGTAAGCCGGAATTTTTACTCAGAAGGCTATTCACTAGCGGGCTCGAGAATTCTAAGCTGTACCTCTGAGTTTTCCGCCACCAGTTCCGCCTGCACACCGATCGGTAGTGTGATGTTGCCACTGCTCACATGCCCCGACTTAAGCCCGTACACAATCGGCACGTTGTACGGCGCAAGCACCCGCATGATGACCTGTTGCAAAGTGTAGGTTTCGCCTTTGGGCGGCTCGCAATCCAGCATCTCGCCAAAGATAAATCCTCGCACTTTGTCCAGCTTGCCTGCCAAACTCAGCTGCATCAACATGCGATCAATCCGGTATGGTTTCTCTGCAATGTCTTCTATAAAGAAGATGGTGTCTTTGGTTTCGATCTCAAACGGCGTCCCTAGCGTCGCCAGCAGTATGGAGAGGCAGCCGCCATAGAGCGTTCCCTGTGCGCCTCCGGTTTGCAGCACCTCAACTCCGTCCACAGGAACATTCCATGCAGCCGAGCCGCCAAGAGCATGGTTCCAACTCGCAGGATCAAAGGTGCCGTTCGCCAGGTCTTTCGCAACCATAGGCCCATGAAAAGTTATCAGACCAGTGCGATCGTGAATTGCGGTTAGCATGCTTGTGATGTCGCTGCACCCAATCAATGCTTTAGGCTGTGCAGCCAGGCGATCCAGGTCGAGCCGCTCCAGCACATAGTTGCTGCCGTAACCGCCGCGCACGCAAATCAGTGCTGCGATATCGTCGCGCCGCCAGAACTCTTGGAATTCCCAGATGCGCCGCTCCGCCGAACCGGCAAAATAGATATTGCGGTCAAAGATGTCCGGCGAATAGACCGGCTCGTAGCCCATCTGTCGCAGTCGCTCACAGCCTGCCTTAAAGCGGTCGCGGTTGAAGCTGCTGGCCGGGGCGATCAGCCCGATCTTGTCGCCCTGGCGCAACGCTCGTGATCGAATGATTTTTGCGTTACCCAAGAAACTCTCCGCGGCATACAAGCTGCGCTGGCCCGCGCAGAAAAACTCTGTCGCCTGCCCAACGCACGGTTTGCGTTCCGCCGGGTGCGTGGACTTGCAGCGGCGAATTGGCGCGTCCTGCGGCGATGGAAGCAACCGCGGCAGCGCACGAACCAGTGCCAGAGGATTGCGTTTCACCTACGCCCCGTTCGTAAAACCTTACTTCAATCTCGTTTTGGTTTTTTACGCGCACATACTCTACGTTGATGCCGTGCTTGAAGTCATGATGGCGGCCAATCTCCGCGCCTTCACCCTGCCACGCTGGAGAAAACTCCTTCACAAAGACCACATAGTGCGGATTGCCCATGGAGACCGGCGTGCCGTGCACTTGCCCAAAAGCAACTTTAATGGAAAAATCGTCGCCTACCTGTGGCTCGCCCATGTCCATTTCAAATTCAAAGCGCGGGCCGGAGCGCGCTACCAGTTCGCAATGTTTTATGCCCGCTCCGGTGCGGATATCCAATTTCTCTGAGTGGCCACTGCTCACCATGTAGGCCGCTACGCAGCGCGTTCCATTGCCGGAGATCTCCGCCTCACTGCCGTCCGCATTGATCAGGCGCGCTCGCATGTCGGCATCCTGCGCGGGAAAAAGCCACTCCACGCCGTCTGCGCCCACGCCGTTATGGCGATCGCAAATGCGCCGGCTGAACTCATAAAGATCAGCTGGCGCGTGAAGCCCGTCAATAATGAGGAAATCATTCCCGCAAGCAGACGCCTTGGTGAAGGGAACCATGGCTATTCGGCTTCAACTCCGGCCTTGACTTCAAAATTCTTCAACATGTCTGATTGATGTAATGCGTCCATCAATTCTTTGTGCTCGTCGCGCGTGGCATCCACGCTAAAAGCCAGTTGCTGATGGCCATTGGCGCGGCTCAGTCTCAGACCTCGCATCTCTTTACCGCTCTCATCGACAACGGAATGGGCCTCCGCCACCAGATCGGACGCTGGCTGTTCTGAGGCCACAACATATTTCATGATGAGCGATTTCAGGCCAAATCTTTGCTCCATCCAGCCCAGAAAGCGCAAGGCAATAAAGATAAACACGCTGGCAATCAGCGCTACCCAATAAGATCCGCCGCCGCAGGCCATGCCAATCGACGCCACCACAAAGATCGTGGCCGCAGTGGTAAGCCCGCTGACGCTTCCATTCTTCGCATGAAGAATGGAGCCGGCGCCAATAAAGCCGATGCCGGGGATGATCTGCGCGGCAATACGCGTATGGTCGCCCACTCCGAACCTGCCGGCGAGGTCAGTGGAGAGAATCGTAAACAGGGCCGAGCCAAAACAAATAAACATATTGGTGCGCAGGCCGGCCGAACGGTGCTTTAGCTCGCGTTCCAGGCCAATGAATCCGCCCAGCACGGCAGCAAGCAGCAGGCGCAGCAGGTTTTGTTCCAGCGGGCCAGACCACGTTAAATGCGGCAAAAACACAAAATCGCTCACCATCGCAGATACAAAGCCAGTCTCACTCATTATTAGCGCAATGTGCGATAGATGATAGCCCCAGGCTGTGCGGGAGTGCCGATTGTAGCAATGGGCTGCAGCCCTTCCGGATAAAGATGGACCAAGCGGGAGACAGCGTCACCAGGGAAGGCAACAACATAGTCAGCCGATTCTACGGGGCGGCCCAGGGGTGTTGTCCAGTAAAGCGGATTGCTCTCTTTGAGCACGCGCTTCAGGTGGATTCCGGCAAGCTGCACCGCTCCAGGGTGAGCGCCGCAATCAATCACCAGTGTTGCCGATGGCGGCAGCTTCTTTAGCTCTGCCGCCAGCGCCAGTTCCAGTTCCAGGCGCTGCTTGCCGTTGGTCTGGGCTTCGCGAAGGCAAATAGGCGTGTTCTTCCACACGGAAAAGCAGCTCACGGCAATCAGTGTCAGGGCGGCGATGGCCACGCCTCGCCGGGGAAAGAACTTGCCGGCAAATTCATAGCTCAAGGCAAAAAATACTGCAATGGCCGGAAGCAGTTGCAGCCCATAGCGAACGTTGTAATAAGTAAACGGCCACCATTCCGGCTGGTAGATTGGCACGCTGCCCCACGCAACGCTCAACACATAAAACGGTACCGGCATCCACAGAACAGCCCAGGGAAGGAATCGCCGCGCAAAATAGATTGCCGCAAGCAGCGCGAGCAAACTCGCAATGAACAAAAGATTTTCAGGCCGCCCTTCCGCCAAGTTAAGCCGTGAAATCTTAAGAAACTGCAAAGCTGCTACGCGTGGAGAATTTTCTCCGGGATATGTCGGCATGGTCGCCGTCTTGCTGCGCTCTTGAATCGCTCGCGGCGAGTACGGCCCATTGGCGAACTCCAGCGCATTCCCAAACACGAGTTGGTTATAAACCAGAAACAGACCACCGATCGCCCCTGTAAGCAAAACAAAAAACAGCAGAGCAGAGCGCAATGGCTGCGCTCCGGCCCGCGATTGCTGCGTTGTGGTCTTTGATCGCCACAAGACAAGCAGGGCTCCGACAAAAATCACTGCCGCCAGAAACCAGCCGTCATAGCGCACCAGCATGGCGGCTGAGACCATGAACGCACATTTTTTCAGCGCCTTGCGCGCACTCTCCGGGGCATCACCTGCCGCGCGCGCAAATTCAGCAAAGTACACGGCTGACCAGACAAAGAACGCCAGATACAGTGATTCTGTCATCGCCGTCGCCTGCATGTAAATCAGGTTGGGATTTAACGCATAAACCAGCGCTCCAATCCACCCAGCCGTGCGCGAAGCCAATCCTCGCACCAGGCGGAACACTCCCAACGTCCCAGCGATATAAGCAAGCATGGAAGGGATGGAAGCGCCAAGGCCGGTCTGCCACATTCGATCATTCACAATGAATGGAATGTCCAAAAGGTGCGGCAACGGTAGCCATACTGTGCCCAACTGAAGCAGGCTGGGGCTTTGCGAATCGAAGACGCGCCGCGCAATGTTGATGTGGGCAACAGAGTCGCCATAAAGAAGAATGGCGCCCTGATGATAGTAGAAAATCAGGGCGCCAAGGGAAATCACGGCAGAAATTCCCGTGAGCAGCCAATAGTCACGGCGCGCCACGGCATTCATTCGATCACTGCTGCTCCTTGTTGACTCGCCGACTGAAGCAACCAATGACCGCCATTGCCCATAGAGGATTCAGCCACGAATCACTGCAAAGTTACGCGAATCAAAATCAAAAAATTACTCAATTACCAAATTACCCGATTACCAAATGCCTTCTTACGCTTTTGCCTCCGTACCTTTGCCCAAATATTTCTCCAGCAGCAGCGCCAGCTTCTGCCGCGTGGCTGCGGGGATTTTGTCCTTGTCAGTCTGGATCGCGTATTTCAGCGCTGATCCGCAGGCGCACTTGCGTTCTTTGGGCATAATGGCGATAGCGCGCTTCACCACCTTTGCCGCGTTCTCCGCATTCTCATGCACCACCTTTAGCACCTGCTCTACCGTGACGTTTTCATGGCTCTGGTGCCAGCAGTCATAGTCGGTGACCATGGCGCAGGTGGAGTAGCAGATCTCAGCTTCACGGCACAGCTTGGCCTCCTGTAGATTAGTCATGCCGATCACGTCTGCGCCCCAACTGCGGTATAGGTTTGATTCCGCGCGCGTGGAAAACTGCGGGCCTTCCATGCAGATGTACGTCCCGCCTTGCTTGCCCACCACGCCAACATCTTTGCAAGATTGCGTAAATGCCGCCGCCGCTTCCGGGCAGATGGGATCGCCAAATGCTACGTGCGCCACAATGCCATGCCCAAAAAACGTGGAGATGCGGTGAATGGTGCGGTCGATAAACTGGTCGGGAATCACAAAGTCAGTGGGTTTGTGCTCTTCTTTGAGCGATCCGACCGCGGAGAGCGAAAGAATGCGCTCAACGCCCAGGTCTTTCATGCCATAAATGTTGGCGCGAAAGTTGATCTCCGTGGGCAGGATGCGGTGTCCGCGGGCGTGCCGCGCCAGGAACGCCACCTTGCGGCCTTCCAGCGTGCCCAGCACGTAAGCGTCAGACGGCTCGCCAAACGGGGTTTGCACCGTAACCTCTCGAACGTCAGTAAGCCCGGGCATGGAATACAGGCCGCTGCCGCCCATAATGCCAATTTCTGCTTGTTGCAAAGGAATCTCCTTCAGAATGGGGTAAAGGTGATTATAACGAAAACGGTAGAAGGCACTCGTTTGGCGACTAGACCATCCGCCGAAAAACTCTCTCAGCCGACTATTACCAATATTGATCCAGAAATAGGTGCTTTCAAAATGAATGTGGCTGATCTTCGGATGAGTATCTGGCTCCTCACTCAGAATCGCCACACTAATTTCATCTTTGGCCAGGACTTTGTAGCGATGGACCCAATTGACGCCATTCAAACTCGCGTAGCAGCGAGTGCGCGTAAATCTGAGCTGCAGTTTGCCAAACAAGGCCTTCAACTTTCTCTTGCGCCGGGCCGGGATATCTCTCCATGAGTCAATTTCTTTTCCCGTTCGCCGCGCATCTGAACGCCACGTACCCTGAAGCCGTACGTCCTGCATGGACTTAGTTCGAGCCTCCGGTATCGCTGCTTGCTGTCTGCTTCGCTTCCGTCTGCAATAGCCTCTTCGCAGCCTCCTCATCAAAGCTCTCCACCGCCATAACCATATTCCCGGTCTGCTGAATAAAGATCGGGCCGTCTGAGCTTTTAAATTCATAGCGCCCATCAGTTGCGGTATCGGCGGATACTTTTTGCAGGGATTGATAGCGCTTGGGCAGAGCGGCAGCATAGAACGTGGCAAAGTCCTTTGCCGCTGCATCGTTCGCCCACTTGGAGACATAAAGCAGCCCAACGTGCGCCGTGGAGTTCTTATCTGACGGCTTTGCGCCTTTGTGGCCGGCGGCGTAGTAAGCCCCGCCGCGCCATTCCGGGCTTAGGCGATCGGCTACCGTTTTGTCGGCATAGACGCGAAGCAGGATGTTCACGTCCAGCTCGCCCACAGCGCCGGCATCGAACGGCTCATAATCTTTTTTGAGGAAGTCGAGATTGGGCAATAAAAGCGGCGGCACGCGACGCCCCGCAAGATATTCCTGCGGCTCCATGATCTCGCGTGTAGTCTGCGGCATGCGCTCAAGCACGCCTTTGTAAGCCAGTTGCTTCCCGCCCGCCACCAGAAGATCGCGGATAAACTTCATCCCTTGTCGGTAGGGGAAAGCTAGTTCTTCCTGCAGTAGAAGCGGCGCGCTGTCAAATACCGGGCTGTCCTTGGATTTATCCATGGAAGCCTGCATCATGTCCACTACTTTGGGCATCTTTTGCACGCTCTCATCTGAAGGAGCTAGCACGTAATCGATCAACACAATCATGGCCTGCCCTTCCATCACGGCGCTGCGGCAGGTTGACTCCTCATCATTGCGGACCAGTTCATCCAGATCTTTCAGTCCTTTTTTCTCGATGTCCTCATCGTGCTTGGTCATCTTTTCCAGGTCAAAGCTCTGGTCCTGCAGCGCATGAGTAAGCTCGTGTGCCATTACCGGGCGCTGCATGTCCGGCGAATTCCAGTCCAGCAGGTTCATGGTCTTGGTTTTCTCGTCGTAAAAGCCGGCCACCTGTTCCTTGAGCAACTTGATGAGAAAACTGTGCAGATCAAAGTCGCGCGGCAGCAGCCCAAATTTTTTCTGTACTAGCTCAGAGCGCTCGAAGCGAATGCGGTCCGCATCGTTTTCGAACTTCTCGCCAACATATTTTTCCACCTGCTCACGGCCGATGATGGCCCGCTTAACTTTTTTCTTGATGGGCAGGCCGGTATCCTGGCTGGCAAAGCTGAGGATTTCATCCACCGACTGAAAAAGCTCTTTGGCTTCAGCCGGCGAGATCTTGTGCTCTTTTTCCTCCGGCCCGACCGGCTCAATCTCAACTCGATTGGGATTGGGCGTAGCCTGCGGCTTCGCTTGCGGTGTTGGCGATTGTGATTGCTCTGGAGTGGTAGAGGGTACTGGAGTAGCCGTTGGTTGCGATTGGGCCGGAGCAGCCGGTGATGGCGTTTGCGGCTGATTTAGTTGGCTATTCTGCGCGAAGCCAAGTGATACGAATAATAAAAGGACGGCGGCGAGTGAGTTGAAAAGAAGCTTTCTCATTGGAAGGTTCAACATCGGTTCCATTCTCATGGTAACAATAAATGTTGAGAAGCGCCCAAAAGACAAATTCAGAAAATCTTCGCCGCCGATCACGCAGATTTCCGCAGATCAAATCAGATCAGCGTTCACCTGCGCGCATCAGCGGCAAAAATATTACAGCGCCGGCTCGGCAGCACGGATGTACTCGATCACCGAATCACTCCAGCCATCGATGTGCACCCACTTGCCGTAACCTACGCCGTTCTGGAAGCTGGCCACGTTGATCACGTAGCCACGCCCGCGCGGGTTGGGTACCGCGTCGTGCGACTGCTCGTCAGTGATCACGATCAGCCGGTCATACTTCTCGTCCATCTCGCCAATCGCGCGGCCCAGATACGTTCCGCTGTGTGGCTGGCTGGCATTCAGCGCATCGCGCAGAGCAAAGCCCTGGCGCGACGGCACACGCACCAGACGGTCAGAGAAGGTATAGATGCTCACCTGCTCGCCGATGTCGCGCAGCAAGATTGCCAGCCCGTAAGCGGCATCGTTGCGGCGCATCTCGGCACGGCGAGAAAGCGGAGCATCCATTGAACCCGAGACGTCAACCAGCAGCACGGTCTTACCCGGCAGCTTAGGCTGTCCCTCAAGCGAACGCAGCATTGCCTTCTCCAACTCCGGCTCCCACTGCGGCGCATAACGCGCAGCAGAGATAAAACGGAACGGCAGCACTCGCTCCGTGCGCATACGGTAGAGTCCGGTGCGGATCAACTGCTCATCCACCTTGGCCTCAGCCATGTTGCGCAGGTTACGCAGCAAGGCAAGCGCGCCCAGCTTATTCTCGCTGAGCAGACGCTCCCAGGCTTCACGCTTGTCGGCGCCGCTGGAAAGCGCAACCTCCCACGTATCGGGCGTTGCTAACTCGCCTGCTACCAGGCGCTTCCACAACTCAGCCTGCGCGGCATCCACCGGCTTGGCGTGGCATAGGAAGAGCACGTCACGCAGCTTGACCGGAGCAGCGCGGTTGTACTTGGCCAGCGCATACTCGTCAAACTTGGTGAAAGCCGCAGCCAGCCCCTTCTTCACCTGCGCGGAGAGCGGCTGCTTGCCCTCACTCCAGTAGAGCGCCACGAACTCAGAGAGCTCGTCGGCACGCTGGACCACACGGAGCAAAGTCTCGGCTACAAGCTGGCGATGCGTTGCCAGTCGCGCCATCTCACGCACCAGCAATAGAGGAGCGTGACGCAGCTTCATCTTCTCGCGGGCTTCGACGGCCAGCGCAGCTACCTTCTCAGCAGCGACCTTGGGCACCAGCTCGCGGATGCGTCCTGCGATGGCTACTCCATCCTCATAGAACTGGTCCTCCCACAGCATGCAGGCCAGAACAGAGCGCCGCAGCTCCTGCTCAGCAGAGATGTGCTTCGCGGGTGCGCCTTCATGTGTGCGCTTGGTCTGCAGCCAGGGCAGTCCGCTCAGGTTCAGTAGGTTCATGCGAGCCATGTTTGTTGTCTCCATTCTTTGTGCTAGCCGTTGCGCTCACCGCAACGGGTAGCGTCTCTATTTGAAATTCTCTGCCGGGGAATGAGTCGATGACAGTACAAAGCTGGTGTCCTGATTAGACGACGCTGCAACAATCGCAGCGGCAGGATTTTGTACCCTGCATCTCCAGCGCCTGAGAAGTAACTGTTATCTTCGCCACCGGCAAGGTGGTTCAGCCATCAGTCTTCAATCAAGGAAGACAACATGCCGCATAGCAGCTGCAGCGGTCTCAGTATTCATGAGCACCTCATGCCAGCCTTCCAGGAAAATGGTTTTATGATCGGAGTGCCGCACCGTGCCGCGCACGTACACGCGCGGATCGCGGACCATGGTCCTCCAACCGGGTAACGCCCTGGCGCTGTCACTCAAACGAGCATATTGCGCTACTGTCAGGACGCGGTTATATCCGGGGTTTACATAAACTGTTTCACCGCCGGTTCGATAGAGCTCTTGGCAAACGTGAGGCTTACTGCCAACGCCCCGCACCAAAGGCTCATGTTTGCGGACCAGCCACCCATCAACTTTAATGAAGGCAGGAACAAAGAACCATTCGCCCTGGCGGATGCTTACTCCGTTGTTGCGATCATTGCGGTTCTTGTTTCTGATCCGGTGTTCTCTCCAACGAATCGTCAGAGGTTTTAACGCTTGCTTGGCGGCCATGACCGTGCTCACAGGATTTTTCTCCGGGATGGCGGCCACAAACCAATGGCGCTCATCATGCCCCAGGAGGAACCGTGATTTCACGTCTTTCACGCCGTCTGGCACACGGGCCAGCAGCACCAGGTGGCGATCATGGGGTTGCACCTCCAAGACCTCCACGGAGACATCCGCCCGCTTTCTGATCAAAAAGTATTCGCCTTCCCGATCATTGCGGACATCTAGCGCAATTGGCCGCATTTCCCGTGCAGGCCAGCGTGGTAGCTCCGGCTCACCAAACCTCACTCTTGCGCCCATCTTCAAAAAAGGACGCGCAAGCAGATTTTCTGTGGTCTTACTTATGACATACATACAGCAAATTCCTTCTAGTGGGACCACAGGAGAACGGCTTCACAGAGAAAATGCCGTTATTGTGTCCCTGCAATCAGGTTGTAAGTTGGGTACAGCCCAGGCTGTACCAATTTTTCAGCGTTGTCTCACGTTGCATTTTCTATCCTCCAAAAAATTTTCTGCCGGGGAACCAGCGACCGGGTATGGCGCTCTATCCTCTGAGCTACGCCGGCACATTCATCCGGCGGCGGGATTCGAACCCGCGACCTCCCGATTAACAGTCGAAGTAACCCATGTCTTCACCACCGGCAAAAACTTAATTTCTGTCGCTACGCTCCAAACCGCTAAACATCGACCTGGACAATAAAACCCGTTCTGCATCTATGGCTGCGGCTCGGCGCGCTAGTTGGCCTCACCGCTAAGTAGGCGTTTTGGTAAGCAGAAAACGCTGGAAACAAACTTCAATTCAGGGAACAATTGACCGAGTGTAATGGTCCGTCGTTCTAGCTTGAAACTACGGCACTCGAGATGCCGACGGAGTAACTACCAGACAAGCTATCGAGCAACTATCTGCCTGATAGCAGCCTTGTATCCGCACCTACGGACAGGCGATGTAACTCAGATCTCCACCACTGCTTAAAATTTGTTCCAACGTCTAACTGCTCAAAAGGGAGCAGGGTGTTAACCGCTCCTGCTCCGCAAACTTTTTGTCGCTGAACTCCACTCAACGACGCCTCAGGCTGGAAGGAGCAGCCAAAGTAAGGCCTGAGGCGTCGCGATGGCGCGCAAAAATGGCCGCGCCCGCTCAATACCTGAAGTTCTGTCGCTGCTCCAAACCGCTTTCGAGCTACGCTCACCAACATCTATCTAGCTCCTGTTGCAAGCGGCTCGGCACGCAAGCCGGCTTCACCGCTCAT
The DNA here is from genome assembly GCA_035710845.1 of Candidatus Angelobacter sp. Classification (GTDB taxonomy): domain Bacteria; phylum Acidobacteriota; class Terriglobia; order Terriglobales; family Acidobacteriaceae; genus Angelobacter. The sequence goes on along the minus strand of DASTCT010000277.1, from coordinate 6,965 downwards.
GTTCAAACATCAGTCGGGGAACAATTATCGAGAGCGTGCATAGGGGCGCACTATCTGATCGCTGCTTTTTGTATCGAGACTACGCCTCTGCCGCGACAGGTATTCACTGGTCCCGCAGAGTTCCCACTCTGCACTGCACTTATTCGTGGAGGAAGTATCTCCCGCATTCCGCCACCGACTGGAATTCTTCTGCTTTATTTGCCGGGGGAACAGACGACTACAGTGTTTGTCGATTTATCAAGTCGAAGGAACCGTAATCTTCGCCACCCGGGCGTGTCATTGAACATCATGGCTGCGCGTAGATACAGCCTGGCAGTCAGTTGGTCAAAACTATCCAAAGTTATTGAGTTAACGGGTTTGCGTAGGACTGAAGCGCCTGAGGTTAGCTAAGGAAATAGTCAAACGCCCACAAGCTATCCGTACCCGCGACGGGTTCGGTCAGCCTCCGCACCGAGATGTGATTGATGCATTTCATTTGGGCGTTACTCCTACGCATAAGCAGGTTACCAAACTATAGACGTAACTTGAATATGAAAGTTACGGAATTGAAGAAAATATTTTGTGGAAAGAAAAATTCTTAGCGCGAACTACTGAAGATCAAACTAGTGCGCAAAGAAACCGTCGCGCGATGCGGTGTCTTTTTCAAAATCGTTGCAAGATGATGAACGCCGATTCGGTATGAAATCGAAAAATTAAGGCGGCTTCGATCTCACACACAACATATCGCGCCGCCCTGATCGCAATGAGCTGGTCAGCTACCACGTATAGTGCGCCGTATAAGTCACAACTTTCTCTCCATCTGGCGGCACTTGGACGCGGAACTCAATGGTTTTGCTGTCCAGTTTCTTGAACTCGTCTGAATTTTTGGTGATCTCCCAGTTCGTCCATCGGTAGAGGTGCTCGACCACCCGAACCTCCATAGGTTCTTTTTTGTGGTTGCGCAGCTTGATCTCGAAACTTTCGTCCGCCTGGTGGCCGCCCATCTTTATGTAGCTGATGCGTTTGCGCTCGCCCACGGCATCAAAGACGTTGCCGGTATAAAGACGAATCGTCTCATCGCCGGGCGTGTGATCGATGAGGTTCTCGCCGGTAAATTCAAGCTGGCCGTCGGTATCGCGGCGGTAGAAACGCACCCGGCCTTTGGGCAGCGGCATACCAAGATGGTTTTCTTTGCTGTTTTTGAATTCCACCATCGCCCAGATCTTGGAATTGGATTGGACCCCGAAGTTCTCCATATCGCGGATATTTTCTTGAGCATAGCCGCGATAGTTCTGGTCAAGCTTCACGCCGTCATAAACGTAGATACGCTGTGACGGAATTCCCGACGCGCGCACAAATTCCACCTGCTTGGTTTCGCGGTCATAGAGCGTGGTGGGGCGCTCCAGCGTGTACAGATGGTATTCATCAAAGCTGCGCTCGGTGACCGCGGGAGCCGGGGCCTCTGCCTTCATTGCAAAGTCAGCCGCTCCCATGCCGGCCAACACCTGTGGTTGCAGTTTGTTTACATCGCCGGCCATCAGCTTGATGTGCGCATTGGGAAAGGTCTTGCCGGTCTGGTTGTCAAGCGTGACCCAGCCCACGATGTCGAGCAGGTTGCCGCTCACCGGCGCAACCACGTTGTAGTCGGCGTGCCAACTCATGCCGCCGGTTACGTAGCTAAATTCGGCATTCGTTGTGCCGGGGCGATCACTCTGCAGCAGCCAGGAGAGCGTCGGCTTCAGGATGGTTTCATTGGTCAGCGCAGGAAAGACCGGCTGGCCGGGCAGCCCAAACTGCAATTTGCCGTCAATCTCGATAATCGGCTCGCTGCTGCCGGAGTTCACATACGCCTGTTGCTGCTGGTAATACTGCTGATCGTAGGAGTTGTAAGCTTCATAGTGCGGTACATATCCGCTGCGGATGATCTTGCCCGGCTTCAAGACGTCATTGACCAGAAACTCGATGGTCTTGCCTTCATACAGCGAGAGCAACCGGGCCTGTGAAGCCACATCATTACGATAGTTTTGCTCCAGGATGTGCAGATCGCGGCCGCTTTTGAGGTCGCGGAGGATCACCGAATCCGGCTCCAGGTGCGATGTAATATCCGTAACTTCGACCGGGTTTGTTCCGCTTTTCAGATCGAGCGGCAGCGTCTGCCGCACCACGGCGAACGACTGGTTGTAAATGGTCAGGGCGGCGGAATCGTCATGACCGGCGGGTGACCTGTCCTGAGCCATTGCCACGGCGGCAATCAGAAGCAGAGAAAACATTTTTACGCGCATAGGCGCACGTCCTTTTAAAGAGAGTTAAAGATGGCCGAGGGAGGGCAAACGGGGGCTATGCCATTCAGAGAACGTGGGAAGGTAAATTTCTTGCGGGGAGAAATATGATGACGAGTCGGTCTTTAAAGGTGCATTCCTAACGAAGGGCCCCTCGCTACGCTCGGGATGTAAAACTAGCAATCCACTCCGCCGCTTCCTTCGTTCCCAGACTTCCACCGATGTCCTGCGTGGTCTTCTTCTGCTGGACTGCCGCGATCACAGCCTGATTGATCTTCGCGGCTTCTTTGGTGAAGCCAAGATGGTCGAGCATCATGGCGGCAGTGGAAATCGCTCCGATAGGGTTGGCAATGTTCTTTCCCGCAAAGGGCGGCGCAGAGCCGTGAACTGGCTCAAACATTGAGGTCTTGCCGGGATGGATATTGCCGCTGGCGGCCATGCCCAGCCCGCCCTGCAGCGCGGCGGCCAGGTCAGTGATGATGTCGCCGAACATGTTGTTGGTGACGATCACGTCAAACTGCTTGGGATCGCGCGCCATGTGCATGCAAAGCGCGTCCACGTACATATGCTGCGACTGAAGATCAGAATATTCCGCCGCCACCAGCTTGAAGACGCGCTGCCAGAGCCCGCCGGCAAAGGTCATGACATTGGATTTGTCTGACATCAAAACTTTTTTGCGTTTTTGCTTGCGGGCCAGCTCAAACGCATAACGAATCACGCGCTCCACGCCTTTGCGGGTATTGAAATCTTCCTGGGTCGCGATCTCGTCGGACGTTCCTTGCTTAAAGACGCCGCCGGCATCGACGTATGGGCCTTCAGTGTTTTCGCGAATCACCACAAAATCCACGTGCTCCGGCTTTACGACTTTGAGCGGGCAGAGAGATTCATCCAGCAGCTTTACCGGCCTGACATTCGCGTACAAATCCATCTTGAAGCGCATGCCCAGCAGGATTTCTTTGGCATGAATATTGGTGGGCACGCGCGGGTCACCCAAAGCGCCGACAAACACGGCATCAAAGTCGCGCTCGAGCATGGCAAAGCTATCGGCAGGGATGGTGGTCCCGTCTTTCAGGTAGCGGTCGGCTGACCAGTCAAAGGTGGTGAACTCAACTGCGGCTCCGCTGGCTTCGACCACTTTGAGAGCGGCGGGAATCACTTCTTTGCCAATGCCGTCACCGGGGACGACAGCAATGCGTTTATTTGCCATGAACAGGAATATATCAAAGGCTGATTCACCGCGGAGGCGCGGAGACGCGGAGTTCCTTCTGAAATCCCGAAGCGCAGCGAGGGAACCCTATCAGCTTTCATACTCTTCAGGACTTGCTTGTCAGTCATGTTGTTGCCGTTGAATTCTTCGTAGCTATAGGGATCTCTCGCTTCGCTCGAGACTTCGGGGTGGAACATCTCGACGATTGGCAGTGTCAATTACACAAGCGCGCGCTAAACCTCAAAAGCCGCCACGGCGGCTACGGAGAAAAGCCATGTCCATGACTACAGGAGCGCGCAATGGGGCATCAGCGGAGATCAACGTCACGCCGTTGATCGACGTGTTGCTGGTATTGCTGATTATTTTTATGGTAATTTTGCCGCCGCATACCCTGGGCGAACTGGCCCAGATCCCGCAGCCCAGCCCGGACAACAAACCGGTCATTTTGCAGGCGCCGATTGTAATTGAGTTAAAGGACACTGGCGAAGGCCAGCGCCCCACTCTTACGCTCAATCAGCAACAGGTGAAATGGGAAGACCTTGAGTTGCGATTGAAGGATATCTACCGTGCTCGCGAGGACAGAACGGGTTTTGTGAAGAGCGATCCAGATGTGGAGTATGCGTTTGTGGCCGAGGTGGTGGATATCAGCCATCGAGCAGGAGCTGATCGGGTGGGTTTACTGGGTAAGAAGGACTGACGACGAAAGTCCTAACTCAACCTCAGTGATTTAATGTCACCTGAAGAAGTGATTTATGTCACTGAAGATTACAGAAGCTGATAGGGGTTCCTCACCCGCTTTGTGGGATTCGGGATTTTAGAAAAGGCAAAAGAGCAGGGAAGCTAAGGTAAAACAAGGACTTCGAGCGGGCTTAGGTTCCGCTGATTTTTGGCTTTATTGCAGTGCTAACGCACGTTGTCTTTTGCCCGCAATAGGCGTATTATTAAGGAGTTGTAGCTGGTTTCGGCCCAGATTGAGCACTCGTCTGGGTGGGTTTGTAATCCCCAATTCGTGGCGAACGTACCAGTGGGCGGATTGCCCACTTTTATTTTGGGCTTCGTTTTGGTCGCTTCGCGACAAACCGCTTGACGGTCTGATGTTCGCATAGATTTTCAGGCGCCTGTTGCGCAACTCGGCGATGAGGGCCGAGTTGCTCATGAATCGACCTCAAGTAGATGGCGCTCGACCTGAACACAATTCGCGATATTGCCGGCCGCGTGGCCACGGCGCATGGGGTTGAGGTGGTAGAGGTGGAGATGCGGGGCGGCGGCAAAGCGCGCACTCTGAGAATCACCATCGACAAACCGGAAGGGGTCACGCACGAGGACTGCGCCAACGTCAGCCGGGAGGTTTCGACCATCCTGGATGTAGAAGATGCAGTTCCGGGCGCAGCTTACACGCTGGAAGTTTCGTCGCCGGGGCTGGATCGGAAGCTGAATGGGCCGGAAGATTACCGGCGTTTTACAGGCAGCCGGGTAAAGCTGATGACGCGAGAGCCGATCAACGGCAATCGCCATTTTGAGGGCCGGTTGGAGAGTTTTGCGGACGGGAAGCTAACACTGGAAATGACCGGCAAAAAGAAGCCCAAGCCGGGACATGAACATCCGGGGCCGAAGATGGAGATTGATTTGGCCAATGTTGAAAAGGCCAATCTGGTTCCTGAGATATAAGTGAGGGATCCCCGGGGATGAAAGCTGTAAGTCTTTTGGAATCATAGTTGATGGACCGGGGGTAGGGGCAGGTAACAGCAAGAAAGATTCAAGCGGAATTCATAGGAAAAATAAAGGTTATGGCAAGCGAGATTTACAACGTCATTGATGCGCTAAGCCGGGAAAAGGGCATTGATCCGCAAATTGTTGTAAGCGCGGTGGAAGACGCTATTGTTGCGGCCACACGCAAAAAAGAAAAAAGCCAGGAAAACCTGAAGGGCGAATTCGACAAAGAGACCGGGAACATTAACGTGTACGCGGTGAAGAGCATTCTTCCGTCGGAAGACGACATTGAAGATCCGCAACTGGAGATTTCGCTGGATGAGGCCAAGGCCATTGATCCCAACGCCGAGGTTGGGGGCGAGGTGCGTTTCCTGAAATCGAAGGAAGGGCTGGGGCGCATCTCTGCCCAGATTGCCAAGCAGATCATCTTTCAGAAGGTCCGTGAAGCTGAGCGCGATACGGTTTACAACGAATATATAGGGCGCGTTGGTGAGGTGCTGAACGCCACAGTAAAACGCCTTGAGGGGCCGGATGTGATCTTTGACATTGGCAAGGCGGAAGCCCGCATGTCAAAGAAAGAGCAGTCGCGGCTGGAATCGTTTTCTATCGGCGAGCGTGTGCGCGCGGTGCTGGTGCGTGTGGACAAGAATTCCAAAGGGCCGGCAGTTGTGGTTTCACGCGCAGCGCCAGAGCTGGTGCAGAACCTGTTCCAGACAGAGGTGCCGGAAATTTATGACGGCACTGTGCAGATCAGGGCCATTGCCCGTGAAGCTGGCGAACGCACCAAGATTGCAGTGATGTCGCGCGACAAAGAAGTGGACGCGGTGGGCGCGTGCGTAGGTATGAAGGGCATGCGCGTGCAGTCGATTATCCGCGAGCTGCGCGGCGAAAAGATTGACATTATTGAGTACCACGAAGACCCGGTGGTTTTTGCGGAGAAAGCGTTGCAACCGGCCAAGGTAAGCCGCGTAACCGTGGTTGATCCTTCAGACAAGCACCTTGAGGTGGTTGTGGATGACAGCCAGCTCTCGCTGGCTATCGGCAAAAAAGGACAGAACGTGCGGCTGGCGGCCAAGCTGCTGGGTTGGAAGATCGACATTAAGAGCGAGGAAGAGAAGCGCCAGGAAGTGGAGCAGCAGATGGAATCGCTGACCACACAGGCAACCACTCCTCTGGAGAAGGTCACGGACCTGGGCGAAGCGCTGATCGCAAAGCTGCATGAGGCGAACATCACCACGGTTGAGGCCCTGGCGGACATGACGCCTGAGCAACTGGAAGAAGTCCCCGGCGTAGGCCCGAAAACAGTAGAAAAAATCAGCATTGCGGTGAATAATTACTTCTCCAGCCTGGAGGGATCAGCCGGCACGGCAGTTCCTGAAGCCGGTGAGACGGCCGCAGTGGAAGGCGCAGAAGCGGCTGCTGAAGTGACACCCAGCGAAGTTCCAGCGTCAGAATCTGCTGAAGCAACGGAAACAGGCCAGGCCGGTGAAGCGGCTAGCGCCGGCGCGGAAAGTGCGCCGAATGCAGACGCGGCAGAAGTCCACGCTCACGGCGAAGAGCCTGCGGCTGAAGGCGCTGCCGAAACAGAAACAGCGGAAAAGAGTTCGGAAGAGGAACCATCGTAGTGAGATTTCACGCGCCGTGCTTTCATCAGGAAAGCTGGGCGTTACGTTAAAACTCGTGAGGTCATTATGGTCGCTTAGCAGCACAACTTGGAGGCAATTACGGAGCGGATGAAAATTCGAATCAACGATCTGGCCAGAGAGCTTGAAGTAAAAAGCAAAGCTATT
>DASTCT010000276.1:0-4323 GCA_035710845.1 Candidatus Angelobacter sp. | reverse complement strand
GCCAATCGACCAGCCATCCGAAATGATATGGTGCATGGTGGTGACCAGCACGTGGTTATCGTCAGCGGTCCGCAGCAGCTTCACCCGGAACAGAGGGCCGCGTGAAAGGTCGAAGGGAGCCCGTATTTCTTCGAGAGCAATTTCTTTGGCTTTAGCTTCCCGCTCCGTAGCTGGAACGAAACTCAAATCAATTGGCGCCAACTGAAGCGTTGCCGGCGGATCGATGACCTGCATCGCCTCGCCGTCGACTGCGATAAAGCGCGTGCGCAAAGATTCGTGACGGCGAACGATCTCATCCAGTGTTTTCTGCAAAGCTTGCAGGTCCAGAGGGCCCAGAATCCGAACAGCCGCAGGTATGTGGTAAACAGCATGTCCCGGGGTGAGCTGATCGATGAACCAGAGCCGCTGTTGGGCATAGGAGAGCGGGATCGTTGTGGCAACCTTCTTATGAGCCAATGGCGCGTTGTCTGCTGGAGTAAACGGCTGCGCTAACTGTTCAATCACCTTTGCCAGCTTGGCGATCGTAGGAGCTTCAAAAAGGCGGCGCAGTGGCACTTCTATCTGGAACACCTTTCTAATCCGGGATATGACCTGGGTAGCCAGCAAGGAATGCCCGCCAAGAGCAAAAAAATCATCATCCATGCTGATCTGGGTCCGGCCGAGTACGTCTGTCCAGACTTGGGTTAGCAACTGCTCGGTCGGCGTGCGTGGTGCAACATAAGTTTCCTTTTCTCCGGTCTCCGGAACAGGCGCCGGCAGAGCGCGACGATCCGTTTTTCCCGTCGGAGTCAGAGGAATAGACTTGAGCACCATGAAAACAGATGGCACCATGTATTCTGGCAGCCGGTTCTGGATAGCTTCGCGCAATTCATCGCTTGTGATCTGCTGCCGCAAAACCACATAACCGATCAGCCGCTTCTGCCGCGACTCGTCTTGCTGCACCACTACTACTGCCTGCTCGACAGATGGGTGCTGGCGCAGCACTGACTCTATTTCTCCAAGCTCAATGCGATACCCCCGAATTTTTACCTGGCCATCGATTCGTCCTAAGAATTCAAGTTCACCATCCTTCCGCCAGCGAACAATGTCGCCGGTCTTATAAAGACGATCGCCTGCTTTGTAGCTGAATGGATTGGGTAAAAATCTCTCTGCCGTCAAGTCCGGATTGTTCAGATATCCTCTTGCCATTCCTGCGCCGGCAATAAAGAGTTCGCCGGAAACTCCCACCGGCGCGGGCTCTAACCACGCATTCAGAACGTGAAGTTGGGCATTTGCAATTCCTTTCCCCACAGGAGGCAGCTTGGGCCAGTTGGAGCTATCTCCCCTGAGCGTATAGAAGGTGGCAAGATGCGTTTCACTCGGGCCATAGTGATTCACCAGAACAGCGTCCTGATTTTGCCGGAACAACTGCTGGATGGCTGGAGTGATCTGTAACTGCTCTCCGGCGGTGATGACTTCCCGCAAACGGCATTCCGGCGACGATTCTTCCATGTAAGCCTTGCTGAGATAGTCCAATGCCACAAATGGAAGGAAAATCCGTTCGATCTGCTTTTGCGCGATTACGTGTCTCAATTGGGGAATGTCCCGGCGGACATCATCATCAATCAAATGGAGGATGCCCCCGGCTATCAGGGTGCTGAATATCTCCTGCACGGATACGTCAAAACTTAGAGACGTAAATTGCAGTGTGTTTTTCAAAGGGAATTCAAAGCTGCGGACCTGCCAATGAATCAGGTTGGAGATGGCCCGATGGGGCAGCGCCACGCCCTTAGGCTTTCCTGTAGAACCAGAGGTATAAATCACATAGGCAATATTTTCCGGCAGTACCTGCACGCCAGGAGAATCCGTGCGGCAGTTGCTGATTTCCTTCCAGGCTGTGTCCACAGTTACGGTTCTGGCAGAATGCGTTGGCAGCAGATCCTTGAGTGCGCTCTCTGTAAGCAATACCCGCATGCCTGAATTGTCCAGCATGTAGCTCAGGCGTTCCTGCGGGTAAGTGGGATCCAGTGGAATATAAGCGCCCCCGGCCTTGAGAATTCCCATCAGCCCCACAATCATCTCCAGGCTTCGGTTCATGCAGATTCCCACCCGCTCATCCGGTCCTACTCCATGCATTCGCAGATAGTGGGCAAGTTGGTTTGATCTGGCATTTAATTCCGCATAGGTCAAACGCTCCGATTCGTAAGTCACAGCCAATTCGTTGGGCGTTTGCAGCACCTGTTGTTCAAACAACTGATAAACAGAGCATTCCAGCGGATAGGATTGACCGGTCCGATTCCAGTGTTCGATCGTCTGTTTCTCATTTTCGGTGAGGAGAAGCAGTTCACCCAACCGCAGGTGCGGTCCGGCAACAAGACTGCTCAGCAATTTCTGAAAATGTTCAAGCATCCGCTGGGCCGTGCTGGCATCGAAGAGGTCACTGCTGTATCCAAGGGAGCACTGCAATTCAGAGTTGTTCTCCGCCAGGATCAACGTAAATTCAAACTTCGCGGTTTGAGTTCCAAGACTGAATGGCGAGAGTTTGGCCGGCGCCAGTTCCAGCGCTCCCGGAGGCACATTTTGCAGGACAAGCATCACCTGGAACAGCGGTGGCCGGCTGAGGTCCCGCTCCGGTTGCAGAATTTCCACCAGTTTCTCAAACGGGACATCCTGATGGGCGAACGCCTGCAGTGTGGTTTCTTTCACTTGCTGCAACAGTTCTTTGAAAGTTGCGTTGCCGGAAACATCCGCTCGAAGGACGAGCGTATTGACGAAGAAGCCAATCAGCGTTTCCATTTCCGGCCGGCGGCGGCCTGCGATCGGTGAACCTACGGTCACGTCGTGCTGTCCGGTGTACCGATATAGCAAGGCGTGAAACGCTGCCAGCAAAGTTATAAACAGGGTCGCACCCTGCTGCCGGCCCAACTCTTTGATCTTGCCCAGGAGGTTTGCCGCGATTCTGGCTCCTTCTGTACCGCCACGAGAGCTGAAAGCTTGTGGACGTGGGCGGTCGGTTGGCAATTCCAGTGGTCCTACGCCAGCCAGTTGACGTTTCCAGTATTCAATCTGATTGTTGAGTGCGTCTCCCTGCAGCCATTTTCTCTGCCACGCCGTGTAATCAACGTACTGGAGCGGCAAAGCGGGCAAGGGAGATGGTTTTCCTGTGCTGAAGGCGGCATAAAGCGCAGACACCTCCCGTATCAGGATTGCCACTGACCAGGCATCGCAGATAATGTGGTGGAGAGTTACTACCAGCACATGGTCTTGCTCATCCAATCGCACAAGTTTCAAGCGCAGAAGCGGTCCGCGAACCAAGTCAAAAGCCAGGCTCGCGTCTTGCAGAGCGTGCGTTCTGGCCTCAGCTTCGCGTTCTGACTCGGGGAGGGATTGCAGGTCGATGAGCGGCAGGTCCAACTCAAGTGTGGGCCAGACCACTTGTTGCGGCTCGGCGTCATCGCCGCTGAACGTGGTCCGCAACGATTCGTGGCGGTTTACGATCTCTTGAAAAGTGCTTTTGAAGGCCCCTGGGTCCAGTTTCCCCTGGATGCGCAATGCCACAGGAACGTTATAAGTGGAGAGTCCTGGGTCTAATTGATCGATGAACCACAGCCGCTGCTGGGCATAAGAAGCAGGGAAGCGGAAGCTGGGTTGGACCTCTTCGGTAGAAGTGTCAGTGCCAGCGGCGGCGGATGTGACGGATGCTGTCATACTTCTTTCCAGTTGGAACCAACCCAGAACTCACAAGCCAGCAGTGCGATCAATGCGTTCAATGGGAGGCAGGGCCAAATCGCCTGCGTCGTCTACAACGTCAGGCTCAAGCACGCTCTCAATCAATCTGGCCAGCCCGGCAATCGTGGGAGACTCAAAGAGACGACGCACCGGAAAGCTCTTCTGGAACGCGTCCTGCATACGTGAGATCACCTGCGTCGCCAGCAGGGAATGTCCTCCCAGCTCAAAAAAATTGTCCTCCACCCCAATACGCTGCACTCCCAACACCTGACTCCAGATGGCCGCCAGCTTTTCTTCCACTTCTGTCCTCGGCGCGATGTAACCCTCCCCGATCTCGCGTTCCGGAATGGGAAGCCGCTTGTAGTCCAGCTTGCCATGCGGCGTCAACGGCAATGCTTCCAGCAGCACGAAAGCGGAAGGCACCATGTACTCGGGAAGACGCTGTTTCAGCCCGTCCCGCAGTTGCTCGGTCTGTATCTCCTCCGCCACCACGAGATAGGCCACCAAGCGCTTGTCTCCGGGTTGATCTTCGCGGGCGACGACGCGCACCTGCCTCACCCCCGCGCATTCACTCAGCGCCGCTTCAATTTCCCCCAGTTCAATGCGGTAGCCGCG
>DASTCT010000275.1:0-6757 GCA_035710845.1 Candidatus Angelobacter sp. | reverse complement strand
ACAAATTTATTCGTGAAGAGTCAAAGCGTTATCTGGCGAGCACGCCAAATCTTGATTAATTGAAACGGCAGATGAAGAGACAATTACAATTCGCGACTTTGTTTTTCGCGGCCAGCCTTTTGGGAGCAGGTCTTTCAGCGGGACAGGCGGCATTCGCGCAAAGTCCAAACCCACAGCTCTACCGGGTAAACAGCGGGGAATGGATCCAGGAAGTGAGTGGCACGTTTTCTGCGGGAAAGATCGTCAAGGTTAGGTCAAGCTCCGGATCTATCCACATACAGGGCGCGCAGCAAAACAATATTACCTACACTATCCGCGAGCACGTGCGCGCGCTGAGCGCACAAGGCGCACGCCACGAACTGGCCCACATGAAGTTCACAACTTACAGCGCGGGGGAAACTGTGATCCTGCGCGCGGATTGTGAAGGATCAAATCGCGGGTCGATTGATTTTGAAGTCCAGGTCCCGATGCAGACATCGCTGGTAAAGCTGGAAACCGATGGCGGCGCAGTGATGGCCAAGAATCTCTCCGGCAAAGTTGAAGCTAATACTGGCGCAGGCGCAATCCAGCTTGACCAAATTACCGGCGTGATTGTGGCTTCTAGCGGCGGCGGGAATATTGAGATCGGCAAGGTGGGAAGTGACGTGCAGGCTATGACTGGGGGAGGGAGTATTCGGCTGGTGTCTGCCGCGGGGCACGTTACGGCAAAGTCGGGCGGCGGAGATTTGAATATCGGCTGGGCCAAGCTGATGACCCTGCACACTGAGGGCGGAACGATCCGCGTAAACAAATGCGATGGCCAGATTAAAGCGGAAACCGGCGGCGGCAACATTGAATTGAATGAAATTGATGGCGCTGCGCAGATTGAGACGGCTGGAGGGAGTATCCATATTGGGCCGGTGAGCGGCGGCGTGAGCGCGCTGACTGGTGGCGGAGCCATTATGGCCAAACTGGCCGTCGGCGGCAGACAGTTTACTGACTCCAAACTGGAAACCCAGGTGGGCGATATTGTGGTTTACGTTCCGGAAGGTTTGGGAGTGAATATCCATGCGGCGGTTGAGGTGGCGCGCAGCTATGGAATTCGCAGCGATTTTGGCGAGTTGAAGATTTCCAAGCCCAGCAGCAATATTGGTCCGCGCGAAGTTTATGCCGATGGCAGCTTGAATGGCGGTGGACCGGTTTTGCACGTTCACACGACGACAGGGAATATCGAATTTAAACGCGAAGCAAAAAGATAAAAGAATTCGGAGTGCTCTTATGACTCGAACGATTCGAAGAATGATGATCGCATCACTGCTGGCTGGGCTGGCGCTGCCGGCAATCTCAGCGGAGATGCAGCCGCAGACGCTCTCCCATGCTGTGCCGGGCTACTACTATTCTGCTGGCCGCTCTTACCTGGGAGTTGATATCCAGGACATAACGTCAAAAGAACGCGCAGACGCGCTCAAACTGAAAGAGGAGCGCGGAGTAGAGATTACGATGGTAGACGCTGATGCACCCGCTGGCAAAGCCGGATTACGCGAGCACGATGTAATTCTGGAATTTAACGGCACCGCCGTGGAAAGTGAAGAGCAGCTTCGCCGGTTGATTCGGGAAACTCCGCCTGGACGCACAATAACCATCGGCATCAGCCGCGATGGCGCACCCATGAAAGTCAACGTGCAGCTTGCCGACCACAGCAAAATCGTGGCGCAAAATTGGCCGCGCGTTGAAGTTCCGTCACTGCCGCGGATTCCCGATTCCAGCAACCGCATAGACATTCCTTACACCTTTCAAATCCAGACTTATTCTTCCGTTTTTGGCGCGCAGACAGAAAACCTAACTCGCCAGCTTGGGGAATATTTTGGCGTAAAAGGTGGCGACGGCATCCTTATCAGGTCGGTAGAAAAAGGCAGCGCAGCGGAAAAGGCGGGGCTGAAGGCTGGTGACGTAATTATCCGCGCTGACAATGAAAAGCTCAACGATCGCAGCGATCTGGCCCGCATTCTGCGCAACCATCGGAATGGTGGAAAGCTGAATCTCGTTGTCATGCGCGATAAAAAAGAACAGCCGATCGTGGTTACGTTGCCTGACCGCGGTTCGCGCGATTCATCCTGGCTTGAGTTCGACCCTGACATCTGGCAGTCAACTCTCGACGATGCCTCTTCGCTCTTGGAGAACATGGATCTCAGCAAACAAATGATCTCCCTGCAATCCGAGTTGGAAGCAATTAAGCCACAGACAGAAAAAGCCATGCGTAACGCTGAGCGCGAACTGGAGCGGACACAAAAGCTATTGCAGGATCTGGGAAAGAATTCCAGCCGTATCTAAATTTTTTTATGCGCCTCACTTCCTACGGAGCGTGATCGTTAACGGTCACGCTTTTTTTCTGAAGCAACTTAGCCAGGATAGTCTGAGTAGAAAGCCGGACCGGCCCTCGTGTAGGATTGGCGCGCGCGGACGATGTGCCGTCGATGGGGAGATAATCGTGCCAAAACCTAAAGCTGCAAAGCGTAGAATTGCAAAGACTAAAGCTGCAAAACCCAAAGCTACAAAATCCAAAGCCAAGAATAATCTGGGAAAGAGAATCCCGGAAGAAAACATCGACGCCTTGAAGCGCCGCGCAGCAGAGCTTTGTGGCGGCCAGATGCAAACTGGCAGCCTGGACGACTGTCCAGTTGAGGTGGAAGAAGACTTCTGGAAGTATGTGGTGGAATACGAGGAAGCTCCCTGGACCACCCACTTCCAGCAACTGGAGAATGCGGGCGTGTCACTCCCCTCGCCGGACTCGCTCAACGATGAGGCGCTGACGGCAAAACTCTGGGAGATCATCCAAAAGCTCGCCCTGCTGCGCGTATTCATTAGCCAGACAGATCATCTCAGCGATCGCGAACTCTATACCCATCTCTGCACCGAATCCCTGCGGGAAGAAACCAAGGCAATGCCGATGGCAGCAAATTCCGCGTGGCATATCGAGATGCTCGGCAGCTACAGCGAGGAAGATATGCACCTCTACCTCAAGTATTACGCTGACGAGGACTGGCGCCGTCAATGGCGTAAGGATTGGCCCAAGGATCCCATTCCCGCGCACGAAGACTTGCCTTACGACCGCGACCGTCTGCTGCCCAAGCCGGATTACGGCCCGCCCACTGACGGAGAACCCAACTAAAAGCCGTACCCTGTCAGCGTCTGCATCCCGGCCATGGAGATGCGGATAGATGTGGGCTGGATCAGCGGGAGCGATTGAATCCCAAGCGCCACGATGCGCCACCATCTCCGGCGGGCAACTCGCGGCTGTTTACCTTGATCTGTATGCACGGTGACGTGTCTACAAATCCTAAAAAGGCTGGAGGAAAAAAATGAAAAGGATACTTGCTGTTCTTACTGCTGTATTTGCGTTCACGTTCCTGTCTGCGGCGCAGACGGGCGGCGCTTCCGGTTCAAGCGGCGGCCAAAGCGGCACAGCTGACCAGACCGGCACAGAACATGCCGCACATAAGAAAGGCGGAGGCGGTACGCTCACCGGCTGTCTTAGCGGCCCGAATGATGAGGGAGCTTACGAATTGAAAAGCGGCAAACGCACCGTCGAGGTCGGCGGCCTTGACGATCTTAGCAAGCACGTGGGCCATGAGGTCCGGCTGCATGGCTCGTGGGCCAAGAGCGGATCTGAGATCGGCGAAAAAGAAGGCAGCGAAGCGGCTGAGAAAAAAGGTGGCGAAGCAGCTGAGAAAAAAGGCGGCAATGAAGAAAAAGCCGAGCGGCACTTCAAGGTGGCTTCTATCGACCATATCAGCGACACCTGCAAGGCCGGAGGCGCTGGCGCGAAATCTAAAAAGGGCTCTTCGTCCGGAACCACCCAGCCCAGCACGCCGCCAAAACTCTAGAAATCCATTCTGATTTGTGGCACAGGCACTCCTGCCTGTGCCCAATTCGAACTTTTGTGAAGGACATTAGGTAGTCTGCGCTCTTAATTATCTTGCCGGAGGATGCAGCTCGAGCAGCGTCGCGGGATTAAGATATTCGCCGTGCCAGCGCACGGCAAAGTGCAGATGCGGCCCCGTGGATCGGCCGGTTCCTCCGCTGAGTGCGATAAGCTGCCCTGCAGCAACCTTCTCGCCTTCTTTCACCTCGAACTCAGAGAGATGCATGTAAACGGTCACCAATCCCTGCCCATGGTCCAGCATCACGCAGTTCCCTTCAAAATACAGCGGCCGCGCTAGAATCACAGTCCCGGCGTTGGTCGCGTGGACCGGAGTGCCAATACTCGCGCGGAAATCCAGCCCCAGATGCTGGCTCTTCTTCACGCCGTTATACACGCGGGCGCTGCCAAAGACACCGGAAGTCTCGGTCGCAGTCGGCGGCAAGAATCGCCCGGACCACAGCGGCTCTGGATCGCTGGTTGAGAATGCCTGCTTCTTCGCCACGTCCGCCGCTTGAATCTGCGGCTCCGCCTCTTTCGGCGGTTCAACAAAGGCAGGAGCGACTTTGATCGTGCTGAAAGGATAGTGCGCCGCACTCACGCGTATACCGAAACTCAAGTCGGTGTCCATACCCCATCTTTCGCCAGAAATATGCAGCGTGTACTTGCCCGGCTTGGTATTCAGCCCCACACCTGCAAGCGCATACCAGCAGCGGCATCCCGCACTGTAACGAAAGTTGATTTCCTGCCCGAGAAACTCCCCTTTAACTTTGCTGAAATTCGCCCAAGTCAAGCGAAAAAGCACAGGTGAACCGTTGACCAGTTTCACCGGCTCCCACGTCAGCGGCGAAGGGACACGCTTACTCTGGCTGTAGCAATTGAATGGCACAAGCAGCAATGCCAGCAGAGATAGCAAAGGTAAATGAGATAAACGATGAGAGCGAAACATAATTAGGTCTTGTTTCAGCTTACCTTAGCAGTTTTTCTGAAACTACAATAAAAACGAGGCCGCGAGTGCACTTTGTTTTTTTAACAGGTCTTAGAGTACGTCATCCGAAGGGCGTGAGCGAGCCCGCGTTCTCATCAGCGGGCGAGTAGCCCTGAGAGACCTTGTGCTTTCGAACAGAATAGACATTGTAAAACGCAATATCCTTCGGGCCTACTCGCGCGCTGATGACAGCGCGCGCTCGTGAAAACGGCCCTTAGGGTGATGAGTTTTGGGAGAGGGTGTGTTACCCCTTACCCCAACTGAACCATCCACTGGAACCGCAAGTGCAGTCCCATCAGAAAGAAATATGTTGGGCGCATTATCTGCAATGCGCCTGGCTCAATGCTGGCTAGAGTTTCAAACCTTACTCCTCCCACCTTTTGAAGATCAGCGATCCATTCGTTCCGCCAAAGCCAAAGGAATTAGAAAGCGCGATATTCAGGGGTGCTTTCCTTGCCTGGTTGGGAACGTAGTCCAGGTCGCATTCCGGCCCCGGGTGCTCCAGATTGATAGTTGGAGGGAGTATCTGGTCGCGCAACGCGAGTATGGTGATTCCCGCTTCCAGTCCGCCAGCGCCGCCCAGCAAATGTCCGGTCATGGACTTGGTGGAGCTGACAGCGATTTTGGCAGCAGAGCCAAATGTCCGCTTGATGGCCTTGGTTTCCAGCACGTCGCCAATTGGCGTGGATGTGCCGTGAGCATTCACATAATCGATATCAGATGGCGCTAGCTTGGCGTCGTTAATGGCGTTGGTCATCACGCGCCAGCCGCCTTCGCCTTCCTCGGCAGGTTGCGTAATGTGATAAGCATCGGCGCTCATGCCGTAGCCAATGATCTCCGCTAGAATCGGAGCGCCACGCTGGCGCGCGAGCTCCAGCTCTTCCAAGACAACAATGCCTGCGCCCTCGCCAATCACAAAACCATCGCGGTCAGCATCCCAGGGACGGCTGGCTTTTTCCGGTGCGTCATTGCGGGTGGAAAGCGCGCGCATGGCGGCAAATCCGCCCACGCCCATAGGCGTAATTGCTGCTTCTGACCCGCCGGCGATCATCACATCTGCATCGCAGCGCTGGATGATCTTATAAGCATCGCCAATGGCATGTGCGCTGGTGGTGCAGGCTGTGGCTGTGGCTTCATTGGGTCCTTTAGCGCCGTAGCGGATGCTTACGTGCCCGGCGGCAAGGTTCACGATGGCTGCAGGAATAAAGAAAGGCGAGATCTTGCGCGGGCCGCCTTTCAGCAGTTCGGCATGTTCCCGCTCAATCACATCAAACCCGCCCACGCCTGAGCCAATGTGCACGCCCACGCGCGTTGCGTTTTCCGGTGTGATCTTCAGGCCGCACATCTTCATGGCCTCATCCGTTGCCGCCAGGGCAAAATGGATGAAGCGGCCCATCTTCTTGACTTCTTTTTTCTCAATGAAGTTTAGAGGATCAAAGCCCTTGACCTCAGCGGCAATCTGGCAAGCAAAATTGCTGGTGTCAAAACTTGTAATCCTGGTCACACCGCTTTTGCCGGCGACAATGTTCTGCCAGACCTCAGTGCTGGTATTGCCTACGGCGCAAATCAGCCCCAGGCCTGTTATAACCACCCGCCTTGCCAATCACTTGCCACCTTTCGAATGTTTATCAATGTAGTCAATGGCGTCTTTTACAGTCCGGATCTTCTCCGCATCCTCGTCC
Organism: Candidatus Angelobacter sp.; assembly: GCA_035710845.1. Lineage (GTDB taxonomy): Bacteria > Acidobacteriota > Terriglobia > Terriglobales > Acidobacteriaceae > Angelobacter. The sequence goes on along the minus strand of DASTCT010000275.1, from coordinate 189 downwards.
GGGATCTCAATGTCAAAAGCCTCTTCAAAGGCCATGACCAACTCAACCGTGTCCAGCGAATCCGCGCCAAGATCATCCACAAAGGAGGCATTGGGCGTTACTTCGCCTTCATCCACTCCAAGCTGCTCAACGATAATTTGTTTTACTTTATCTTCAACGGCTGCTGCCATACGCTTGTGTCTCCTTCTG
>DASTCT010000274.1:0-2666 GCA_035710845.1 Candidatus Angelobacter sp. | reverse complement strand
GTCCTGCGACTTGTGGCAAAACGAACAACGCAGCGTTTCTTCTGGCGTTCTGGGCTTCACGAGCGAACTCCTTTATCGGACAGGCCCTTATTTTCTCTCCGGCCATGTGGCCTTGCCGATATAACTTTAGTACCCCTACTTGTGCTTATAGATAATATCGTCGATGATTCCGTACTCTTTGGACTGTTGTGCATTCATTATAAAGTCACGCTCAACGTCTTTTTCCACTTTTTCCAGCTTCTGGCCTGAGTGCTTGGCAATCATCTGGCTGGTGATTTCGCGCATCCGCAATATCTCTCTAGCATGTATATCAATATCTGTGGCTTGGCCGCTAAGGCCAGACATCAAGGGTTGGTGAATAAGAATCCTAGAAGTTGGTAAGGCAAAACGCTTACCCGCGGCACCGGCACAAAGTAACAATGCAGCCATGCTCGCGGCTTGACCACAGCAAATTGTCATCACATCAGGACGCACGAATTGCATAGTGTCGTAAATCGCCATGCCTGCCGTAATCGACCCACCCGGCGAGTTGATGTACAACTGTATGTCCTTCTCCGGATCTTCCGCCTCCAGAAACAGCAGCTGTGCGATCACCAAATTCGCAATCGTGTCGTCAATCGGCGTGCCGATAAAAATAATATTGTCACGCAGCAACCGCGAATAGATGTCATACGCTCTTTCGCCGCGGCTTGTTTGCTCCACTACCATCGGTACCAATGCCATAGCTGCTTTTCCTTCCGTTCCTTGGATTCTCTTACCGGCCTTACCCTGCCTTGCTGTACAAGGCGTTATTCTGCCTTGCTGTACAAAAAGTTTAACGCTTTTTCTGATCGTATGCGTTCTCGCAGACGGTCAGCCGCCCCATCGTCCTGCAAGATCCGGCGTTTCACTTCGTCCACCGGCTGTTGCATCTGCTGCGCCATCCCTGCGATCTCCTGATCCAACTCTTCATCGCTGACCTGAATATTTTCTTTAATCGCGATCTTCGCCAGCAGCACATTCGACTTCACTTCTTTCACCGCCGCTTCTCTTTGTCCGGCGCGAAGCCTGCCGAAATCCATGCGCTTCATGTCTTCCGTCTTCATGCCTTGCGCAGCCAGCGCGCGCAATCCACGCTCCAACCGCAGATCAATCTGATGTTCCACCAGCGACCGTGGCACCGCAAAGTCATGCTTGGCCAGCAACTCATCCAGCAGCTTTCCTTTGGTTTCGTGTTCAGCCTGATGATTGCGCTCCAGCGCCATGTTCTCCCGGATTCGCTGCTTCAAATCATCCATGCCATTAAATTCCTGGCTCAATTCTTTGGCAAAATCATCATTCAGCTCCGGCAGCGTCTTCTTTTTAATCGCGTTGACCTTCACCTTGTAACTAAAACTCTGTCCCGCCAGCCGCTTGTCATAAAAATCTTCTGGATAGTTCACATCAAAGCTGCGCTCATCGCCTGCCTTGGCGCCGCTCAGGTGTTCCGTAAACTCTGGGATCGTGTTTGCTCCGCCGATCTCCACCAGCACTTCTTCCATCTGCACCGGCTGCGTGGCCTTTGCGGAATCCTCTCCTTCTGCTGCAGCCTGCTCCGATCCAGCGCCTTCCTCTGCTTCAGCCTCGCCTGGCTCCGCTTCCAGCCCCTTCGGTCTCGCCTCAAACGATACCTGTACAAACTCTCCTGTCTCCGCTCCCCGATCATCGTTCACCGGATCATAGCTCGCCTGCCGCTCCTGCAGTTGCTTGATCTCCGCATCTACTTCTTCATCCGTGACCTTGATCTCCGGCTTATTCACTTTAATCGTCGAATAATCCGCCAGTTCAAATTCCGGCAGCACTTCAAATGCGGCTTTAAACTTCATCGCCTCGCCCGGCGTGTACTCCAGCTTGTAGATATGCGGCTGTGAAACCGGTCTGTACCCGGCCTTTACCACCGCTTCACGAAAATACTGCGGCACCAGTGATTCCACCAGATCGCTAGTCACCTCATTATTAAACCGGTTCTTAATCAGGTTGGCTGGCACCTTGCCTTTGCGGAACCCCGGCACCCGCGCCTGCTTGGTGTACTGCCGCACAATCGCGTCTTGCTGCTTGCTCACCACCGCAGCCGGGATCTCGACCTCAACTTCGCGCTTGCAAGCCTCTTCCATCGGTGGCACTGAGGCCGGAGGATGCGCATGGCCATGCTCAGAGTGATCATGCGCATGCTCTGCATTTTCGTGCGACGTGGGTGTCTGTTCGCCAGTCGAGCCCTGCTCTTCAGGCGTCTCGTCCGGCTGGTTCTCTAATGCTTTGCTTTCTGCGTTGTCCAATTGGTTTCCTTATCACTGCCGGGAAGACGGCAAAATGAGAGCTTTCTATCCGCTTGCCCTAAACCTCAAGTTTAAGAGAGGTTAGGAAAGGGGTCAACTTGAGCCGCCTTTCGGGCGTGAGCGAGGCGCAAGACCGAGCGGGAGTCCGCAGGCGAAATCCCGAAGCGTAGCGAGGGATCTAATCCCTGAGCCGCCAGCGAGTGGGTGCTCAGTTTGACAGAATGTTTCAAGCTTGTCATGGTGAGCACCCCACCCGCTGCGTCGGGATGAAGCAGGAATGAACAAGCTTCAGTCTCGCCGCGTATGATGGGTGCGCCGGCGGACCGAGAAGTAAACCGAGCTCGCATTGGTGCTAGCAAGCCCGTTGGTTGA
>DASTCT010000273.1:0-6808 GCA_035710845.1 Candidatus Angelobacter sp. | reverse complement strand
CCTATATAGCTCACCATAGGTGAGCCTGCTTCTCTCTTCTTCCCCATCGGCCAGAAACCTATAAGCGATCTCGTCTCTCTGCGTCTCTGCCCTCAACCGCAACACGTCAACAATGGTTGCGATTGCCACCTCGTTCGATATTGTGGTTGCTTTGCTCATGCTTATCCCTTCGATTTCTAAACGGGTCGGAATGATCGGGTTTCGAGCGAACAAACCTCATACCGCTGTGTGTACTCTTATTTCGACCGGCTGTTTGCTACGCACCGGCACCGGAGTAAGCCGCCGTGGCGGTCGCTCTTCTCGCCGCGCACGAGGGCGTAGAACTCCTTCTGGATCGCCGTGGTGATAGGGGCCAATCGCGCCCTTACCCACATTGATCTTGTCCACGAAACGGATCGGCGTGATTTCTGCTGCGTCCCGATGACAGAATGCTAGAGATCGAACCGATATGCCCCTTGAGCTTCCTCTTTTTCCAGGGTATTTGTTCTGCAGGTGTGCGGAACCCCACATTTGAATACCTGCGGCGTGCTCCGTGTCTTGGGTACGCGGGAAAGTCCGGCGGTGCAAGCTTGACTTGCAGTCTTGCGCCTTTATCACATCAGGCCAGAAGGTGAGATTCACCGTGGTCCGTTGTGCGGGGTTGAGGGCATCATCACGCCTGTGCCGAATGTTGCGGCCCACGAGAAATACGATGATTCGCCAGCTTCAAAAAGCCTTTCGGGCAGGCTCTCGCCTTAAACCCTTACATTGTGGAAAATCCTGCAGGGGTGCAGTTCCAATTTGGTAAGGCGGGTCTAAATTGAGATTTCAGATCAGCATAATCAATGAATCCGTGGATGCCAGCCAGAATCCATGAGCTCGAACGACCTCGTCGCCTGTGGCCCTGACGAGTCTCTGCTTTAGACTTCCGCAAATGGAACTATTCCATTTTGGTTTTTACTCTTGAATAATCAACAATTATTAGTAACAGCCTTGCTCCGAATCATCGTATTCTTAAATAGCTATCTGGAGTTAGCGACCCGCGACTATCAACAATAGAACAACGGTAATCTCAAAGTCTTTAAATAGATTCTCAATTAAGTATTAAAGTTCTCAAATTTGCGCATACGAGTGGCTAACCACACATTTTCGAAACGAAGACCATGAGAGATCACTAGTTTGTAAATATTGTTTGGAACAAGCAAGTCTGGTTGACCGCCGGAGTTGTGATGCCAGGCCACGAAAGAACGTGACGGATTCTTTGGAGTTGGCTTGGCGCTCGCGCGAGTGAGCAGATGGACGAAAAGATGGGGGCATTCTACGAATTCGGCACATTGGCTGATACATTTCGGCTTGATGTGAAGAAGCGCAGATTGACCCATAATGGCAAAGAAATCACTGTTACGCCAAAGGTACTCGACGTGTTGTTGTTGTTGTTGCAGAACAGTGGAAATGTACTGGAAAAGGGCCGTCTCATGAAAGCTCTCTGGCCTGAGAGCTTTGTTGAAGAAGGCAACCTGAGTCAGAACATATTTGTTCTCAGAAAGATTCTCGGCGATGACGGGAATAGCAAGCGTTTCATTCAAACCATTCCGAGGCGAGGATATAAATTTTTAGCCCAGGTAAGGCGAATGGATGTTGCATCTGATGAGAACACGCCTGGACGCGACAATGAATATTCAGACCACAGTTGCGTTCTAGACTATTGTAGTCAACACAGTTTCTGCCGTGGCCCGCAGATTTTAAAACCCGGTCCGCGGCTATTGTTCAGCGGCGATTCCGACACGGATGAATTGATTGCTCGTCTTGCTCGCTTTCCTGTTTTGGTCATCATAGGCAATTCCGGCAGCGGCAAATCGTCTCTTATACGAGCGGGGCTGATTCCGGCATTGCGCCAAGGCCATTTTCGGTGGAAGGGGCAACCGATTTGCTCCTGGAGGGTTGCGCTTTTTCGTCCTGCCAGTTCTCCTTTCGACTATCTGGCCGAAATACTGCCTGGTGCTTTGGCGCCGGAATTGGCTCTTGAAGATCAGACAGAATTCATAGAAGCCTGCAGAAACAAGCTTCCCACGGGTGGAAATTCTCTTCGCAATGCCATCAGCACCCTGGTGCAGGCGACTGCCCGGGAAAGCCAACCCCGTGTACTCCTTGTGGTTGATCAATTTGAGGAAATCTTTACGCTTACACAAAATGACGAGGTGCGTAAACGCTACTTTGACGCGTTGTTTAGAGCCAGTTGTGTGGACGGCGCTGTTCCAGTGCATCTGGTGTTAGTGCTATGTTCCGATTTTTATTCCAACTGCTTGGGGTATAAAACGTTGAGTCGCTGCCTGGAAACCAATGTTTACAACATGCAGTGTATGACCACTGAACAGCTGCGAGAAAACACTGACAAACGTTTGATGCGTTCTAACACGCGATAACTACTTAACGAAGTAACTGCCACGGAATAGCTATTTGATGTTGCGCTATTACCAGTCCGCTTTTTATTTTGTTGTTACGGTCATTGAATATGTATTGTGTTCGTTGACTAGTATACCCCAATAGCAGAGAAACCTGATTAATGGGACACCTGCAAGCAACAGTTCGACAGCAAAGGTGTCGCGGAACATATGTGAGTGACAACGTTTGGGCGTCTTGTCGAGCTTCTGTATGTTAGTCAGCTTGAACAATCGCACCAGTGCCCGCATTCATCTTCGTTTGCAGGTTGCAGGATCGCCATTGCCGCTCCAGAAGAAATTAGCGTGGGTTCTTGCTGGGCAGAGAACACAATAGCTGGTGGACGTGCGGAGGCAATGGCACATAGACCGGCACACCTGTCTTGGCCCGGTACAAAAATACACTTCGATCGGCACTGATACGGCTGCGCTCAAGCGTTACCGCGTCTTTGATGGCCAGGCCAGACCAGCGCATGAGCAGAACCAGTGCACGCAAACGATCTCTGCGATGTTCAAAGTCGTGGCCTCCAAGCCAATCACCATACGCATAAGTCGCGTCGACAATGGCTTTGAATTCTTCTTTGGTGAAATAGTCAGTGGGCTTCACTTCGGCCTTAACCCGCTTCATGAGGATCGCCGGATTCTTGTCGATCCAGTCCATTCGCGCGCAGAACCAGAAGAAGGCGATCAACCTCTCATGCTTGCGGCGCGTGGTCTGCGGTCCTGCCCCATTGGCCGCGAAACTTGGTCAGCTCGGCTGCAGTCAATTGATCGAGGTAAACGAATCCCTGCTTCTCCGCCCAGGTCTTCAACTGCGTCTCAAAAAAGAAGGCGCTCTTGCGATTACTGTCTTTGCTTAAATGGCGTGATTTTTCATCATCACGAAAACACTGGATCGTATCGGCAATTGCCACTCTGGCGCGCGCTTCAGGCGTGTGCGGATTGGCTGCATCTTCGAGATCGCGCGCTGTGAGCTCCGCTTTTTCCCAATTGCGAGTGTTGGCTGCCTGGCGAATTATCCTGCCATCATCGAGCGTTCCGTGTATCCATTTCGGGCAGCGGCAGCGCCGATGATAGATATCTGTGTGCTTGCAGGGTGCGTAATGACGCGTGTAACAGAGAGCATTTTCGATCACCACTGTCGGGTCGGTTGTACGATTTTTTGTATATTTGAGTAAATGCTCTGGAAGTGGTTGAATTTAGGAAGGTTTCTTGGTGGACCTGGTCGGGATCGAACCGACGACCTCTTCCATGCCATGGAAGCGCGCTCCCAACTGCGCCACAGGCCCACAGGTTTACTCTTTATTTTCCCCGACATTGCTGAAATCGTCAAACAAAAGCGGCTGGCTTGCGTCCAAAAGATCAACTAGCGGCAGGCGGTTCGCAAAAACAAGCAAGTTTCTGAAAAGAAAAGGCCATTACACTTCGGGAAAATGGAACTATTTGCGATAATCTTCGTCTTCCATTAAGGAGTCGTAATAAACTGGCAGTGAATCCCCGGATTGCTGAATAACCCGCTTCGGATCACTGAAGAACGCTTCGAATTGCTGGATTTCTGAACAAACTATGTCTATGCCAAACACGACCCGCAGGGGCGTATCACTGAAAGAGCCGATGCTGATTGCCCTGGAAACGCTGCGCACCCACAAGCTGCGCTCTTTTCTGACACTGCTGGGGGTGATCCTCTCAGTTGCCACCCTGATTGTGGTGGTTTCCATGGTTGAGGGGACCAATAAATATGTAGCCGATAAAGTGGCGAATTTTGGCTCCAACGTTTTTCTGGTGATGCGCTTCCCGATCATCACCAGCCAGGAGATGTTCGTAAAGCTGAACCGCACGAACAAAAATATTACCTGGGACGATTATGAGTATGTTCGCGACAACATGACCATGGCCAAAAATGTGGGCCTGGAGATGCGCCGCAACGGGACGGTCAAGTACAAGACACAATCGATAGAAGACATTAATGTTCGCGGCGTAACGGCAAATATGGGGGACATAGACGTGGAAGAGCCCGCGATTGGCCGCTACATGACTGACGCCGACAACGAGCATCGCTCCAATGTGACGATGATCGGCGCGGATGTGGCCAAGCGATTTTTTGCCGGCATAGATCCGCTGGGCAAGTCCATCTATATTGATGGCGAGTCATATGATGTAGTGGGTGTTGCCAAAGAGCAGGGCAGCACTTTTGGCCAGTCGCAGGATGCGTTTGTTTATATACCGATCCAGACCTACCGCAAGGTGTATGGCGGCAATGAGAGTGCCAACATCAATATCCAGGCGATAGCTGCGGACATGATGGAGCCTGCGGAAGATGAAGCGCGGATGCTGATGCGCGCCAGCCATCATTTGAAGCCTAAGCAAGATGATAACTTTGGCATTGTGGAGCCCACGGCCCTTATGGAGCTTTGGCTCAGCCTTACCGGCACGTTGGCGAACGGATCGATTGGGATTGTATTTGTTTTTCTGGTTATCGGCGGAATTGTAATTATGAATATCATGCTGGCCAGCGTGACGGAGCGTACGCGCGAAATTGGCGTAAGAAAATCTCTGGGCGCCACAAGACGCGACGTGCTGCTGCAATTTATGGTGGAATCTTCAGTCATGGCGGCAGTGGGCGGAATCATGGGCGTGGTCCTGGCCACAGGAATCGCCTATGCCATGGGCCGTTTCACGCCGCTGCCCACGTCGGTTCCCATTCGGTGGGTCATAGCGGCCGTAGCGATTTCCACCGGCGTTGGCTTGTTCTTTGGCGTTTACCCTGCATACAAAGCTTCAAAGCTGAATCCTATTGAAGCTCTGAGGTTTGAGACTTAAGCTATGCGCTCTAATCTGGTTCGCGAAGATATGAAGATGGCGCTGGAAACGGTGCGCAACCATAAAGTGCGCTCGTTCCTTACGGTGCTTGGCGTGGTGATTGGCACCATGGTAGCGATTGTGGTGGCGTCCATTCTGCTGGGAGTGGAAAAGGGTGTACAGGATTCGCTGAACGAATTTGGTGTGGATAATCTCTTTATTTTGAAATTTGATCCGGGGTTTCACTTTGGCCGTCTCAGCCCGGAAGAGCGCACTCGCAAATCGCTGACGTATGACGATGGCATGGCGATCAAAGACAATCTGCCTGCGGTGAAAAATGTGGTAGTAGAAGCGCTGCCCCACATCGGCGACAAGCCTCAACCAATCCGCACTGCGCGCAACAAGAGCCACGAACTCACCAACATTATTTTTCGCGGCGTGACCGCCAGCTATTCTGAAGTAGTGAACGGCAAGATGAAAGAAGGCCGGTTTTTTACTGACCAGGAAGACCTCCATCGCCAGGACGTGGTGGTGATCGGCTTTGATACGGAAAAAAGCCTCTTTCCCGATGAACTAGCGGAAGGCAAGCAGTTGCTGGTAGATGGCAACATGTACACCATCATCGGCGTTTTTGAGAAGAAGAAAAATAGCATGAGCAACGCCGGCGACAACGAGGTGCTGATCCCTTATCGCACGTATCAGAAACATTATCCGCAGGACGACGAAAATTTCATCATCGCCATGGCGCAACCGGGCATGAAAAATGCCGCTGAAGATGAAGTGCGCGGCCTGCTGCGCATGCGCCGTCGCGTGCCACCCGATAAGCCAGATAATTTTGGCATCAGCAGCGCTGAAGCGCTGGGGAACCAGTTCCGTGACATCATGGCAGGGCTTTTTAAGTTGGTCGTCGGCATCGTGTCCATCGGACTTCTGGTAGGCGGCGTCGGCGTGATGAACATCATGCTCATGTCGGTCACTGAGCGGACGCGCGAAATTGGCGTGCGCAAGGCCATTGGCGCGCGCAAACGCGACATCAGTTTCCAGTTCATTACTGAAGCCATGACGCTTACTGGGATTGGCGGCATCCTGGGTGTTATCTTGTCGCTGCTGATCAGCCTGCTGCTGAACCTGATCCATTTCCCGTCGTCAGTTCCTGTCTGGGCAATCATTCTTGCTGTTGCAGTGGCCAGCAGCGTAGGACTTTTCTTTGGAATTTATCCCGCAATGAAAGCTGCACGGCTTGATCCAGTCATTGCGCTGCGGTATGAGTGAGTTCTTTCTGAAGTCTCGAGCAAAGCGAGAGATCGCTTTAGCTGCAGATTTTCACGATCAACGTGATGAAAATTAATTTAGCCGCAAATGAACGCGAAAAAACGCGAATCAACCAATCCAATTAATTAAGAAATAATCGTGTTGTTCGAGTGTATTCGCAGCTTACTTTTCCGTTTATCCTAAAGCGGAACTAAGATTTCTGTATCCCATAGCCACAGTGCCGGAACCAAGCGGCAGCATTGCCAGCGGTGATGGTTTGAAGAGCTTCGGTGACAGCCTGATCCAAAGCTTCAGCCGTGCGCGATTTGGCAGTACGCAAA
>DASTCT010000272.1:0-2118 GCA_035710845.1 Candidatus Angelobacter sp. | reverse complement strand
GATTCTGGAAAGTACTGCTGCCGCCAGCCACCGGTTGGGAGTGACACAACACACAACTGTTGCCATTGAAGGCAGGTCCCAATCCAACAAGCGGCTCCTGGTTTAAAGTGCCCGCGACAGAAGCCGTTTGTTTGAACAGAGTAAGGGCATCACTCCAGAAGAGTCCCTGATCCAGGGGAAGGCCCAGAAAAGGATTTCCGGCGGCCCCAATGGGCTGCGGGCCGACGCGCACGCCAGGGTCGGATACAACAATACTCTGGGCACTAACACCGTCCATGTTGACGCCCAGCAACAGCCCTGCGGCAACAAGAAGACAAGAGAAAAATCTCAGCCATACCATTCGCTTGAAGCGATACATCCTACACACGTTCATTCTTTTCTCCTTTTCTGTTTTTCGTTGAAGGTTATTGCAGAGGCTCTCTGCAAATTCAATGTGGGAGAGTGGCAGAAGTCCCAATATTTGCCGAAGCATTGTGAGCTGGATTAGCAGCAGATGCAAACAAATTAAGAATTTTCTGAGTTTTCGAAGTGGAACTAGTGGCGGCCCAAAATGGGACTTAGATTCATCTCTTTGAACCTGAACGCTACAGAAGAGCAGTGTGGAATTGTGATCTTATTTTGATTTTGCGCTGTTGCTTTCCGGTTCAGCCACAAACTGGTAGCCCAGTCCGCGCACCGTGAGCAGATGCTCAGGCTTCGACGGTTCTTTTTCAATGTAACGGCGCAGCCGCACGATGAAATTGTCAATTGCGCGCGTATCAGTATCTTCTCTCAGGTCCCAGACCTGCTCCAGAATTTCCTTGCGTGAAACCGGACGGCCGCTGTTGCGAATAAGAAAGCGCAGCAACTCAGTTTCCATCAACGTGAGCTGGAATGTCTGCTTGCCATTGCGAAGCTGCAGCTTCTCGATGTCAAACGTCTTTCCTGCGAAGCTGAATTCGTCCTGCTGTGGAGGTGGCTCGCCGGTGCTTTGCAGCCAGTTCTTCCTTCGCAACAGTCCGCCAATGCGCGCAATAAGAATGTCAAGGTTAAATGGTTTCGGCAGATAGTCGTCTGCTCCTGCTTCAAAGCCTTTAAGCACATCTTCCGGGCGTCCGCGCGCCGTGAGCATGAGCACAGGAATAAAATTTTGTTTTTGCCGCAGCTCGTGCGCAACAGAGAACCCGTCTTTTCCCGGCAGCATCACGTCCAGCACCATCAGGTCAAACGGTTGTTTGCGAGCCAACAGAAGCTCCAAGGCATCTTCGCCGTTTTCAGTTACTTCCACCACGTGCCCTTCAGCTTCCAGGTTAAAGCGCAGGCCCTGGGCAATGTGGGCTTCATCTTCTACAACGAGTATGCGGCTCATACGTGATACACCCGCGGCAGGCGAATGGTGAAGGTGCTGCCCCGGCCTTCGCCTTCGCTTTCAGCAAAAGCATCACCGCCATGCCGCCGTGCAATAGAACGCACAATGAACAGCCCCAGGCCGGTGCCTTTGACTTGCCCGGTGGCCGGGCTGTGCACGCGATAAAAGCGCTTAAAGATGCGCTTAAGCTCGCCGCGCGGGATGCCGACGCCATTGTCGCGAATCTGCAGCGCGACCGTATCGATGTTTGGCGTGAGCACGTCCACCACGATGGAAGGCTGCCCGCCGGAGTACTTGACCGCATTCTCAATCAGGTTGGCTACGGCGGTGCGCAACTCTTCCGGATTGCCCATCAGAGTAATGGGGGTTGAGGGCTTCTCGCCAAAACGCAAGGCTTCCACAGAAAGCCCATGGCGCAGCCGCGCCAGTTCCAGACTGTCGTAGATAATCGCGGCAAAGTCCACGTCCTGCCAGTTGCGGCGCGCACTGCGCTGGCGAACCTCGCCCGCGCGCAGCACCTGCTCCACCGTACCCAGCAGACGGTCAGTATCGTCAAGCATCAAGCGATAAAAATCGTGGCGCTGATCATCATTCAATGAGCGGCGTTCCAGCGTCTGCAGGTAAAGACGGATTGAGGTGATTGGAGTCTTCAGCTCATGCGTCACCGCATTCAGGAAGCTATCCTGCTGCTCATTGCGGCGGATCTCGCGCACCAGAAAAATGGTGTACACCACCAGCCCGGCAATGATCAGAGCAAAAAAGACGACGCC
>DASTCT010000271.1:0-4757 GCA_035710845.1 Candidatus Angelobacter sp. | reverse complement strand
GCCTTTGCTCCACGCTTCTTTCAGACTTCGCCTCGCGACGACGTCCTTGCGCTTCACTATCACTTCACCTCCATCAGGTTGTGAAGAGGACTTTCACCTCCTAGCTGTCGAACATGCTCGGCACACAAAAAAGCCGGGCCGTTGGCCCGGCTACCCAACATTAGGGATGGCACAAAAAAATTTTTAGGAGAAACCCAACTACTTGTTTGTGTGTGTGAACCCTCCTCTCGAGATCGCGATCAATTGACCAGGATCTCAATTTGCCATCGAAATTTGATACGGCCAAAAGCTCACCCGTATCCGGGGAAGAGCTGCGATTCAGGCAGTTCTTTCCCGGAAACGGCAGACCTGGCTGCGGACTTGCAAGAAACCGCAATATGGACCGGTGCTGTACGTGTTTTTTCGTGCACATGCGAGGGAGAGAAGCGCCTCCGGCTCTGGAACGAAAAATCCAAAGGTCCGGATGTGCCCGCTAGCTGAGCGGTATCGCTGCACAGCCCATCAATCGGGCCAAGACGCAGCTATGTCTCTCGTTGTGACGAAAAAAGCTAAAGAGTAGTGAGGAGGCTAGCGCCTGAGAGGAAGAACAAATTGCGGTGACGTAATATCAGTGGCCTGTGCAGATGGGAAGACCATTACTATTTGAGAATCTGGCGAAGCCGGCTGAACATCTCGAACATGATGCGTGTCCGCAATTGATTGCGGCGCGGAAATTTGAATGGCTTTCTTGCTTGGAACAATGCCGCTCAATTCAACCGTGATCGGCGGAGTACTGGCATCACCATCTGCATCGTAGGAAAAGCACACCATGCTTGCCATTGCCGAAAGCAGCAGCATTGTGCCAAGTACGGTGCCACGAAGAAGTCTGGTGAAAAGCGGTTTCATAACCTGTACACGGATCGCCACAAGGGCGATTTGGCGATACCTGAGTTTGCGTCTTCGCCATTAAAAAACTGTTAACGTGAGATTAGAATTTCTAAAGATTAGGCTGATGGGGATTTGATTCGGCTGGTTGCGGGGGGTGGATTTGAACCTGTCACGCGTGATTGTTGTGGAGTGTTGTGGGATTTATCGCCGCTGATCTTTGTAGGTTGTTGAAAAGCTGGCGGGGACGACGAGACTCGAACTCGCGACCTCTGCCGTGACAGGGCAGCGTTCTAACCAACTGAACTACGTCCCCAGCTTGTTCATCGGGTTGGAGCCAACCCTTTGGAATTACTGCACTTCCTGAATGTCAACTGTGTCGCCTGCTTCTACTGTTTCCACCGAACATATTGAGAATTCTCGTGGAAATGGACACTATGGACACCATGAATCCAATCGTGACCAGAGCATCTGTCCCTGCTCTGTGAATTAAATTGTAACAGAGAAACCCCGAAATCACGTGGTGAGGTGAGCTTTGAGCATGTCAGTTTTGCTTATGATGGGGTGACTGCTGTATTTAAAGACATCAATTTATGTTGCCGGCCCGGTACCATTACCGCTCTCATTGGCCCATCAGACGCAGGTAAATCCACGCTCATATCGCTGGGAGCAGCATTTTATAATCCTATGTCGGGCAGGATCCGGGTCGATGGCTATAATGTGTCTACATTGCGGCTCGACTCTTACCGAAGCCGACCAGGGCTGTGCTGCAGGAAAACATTTCTTTTTTGACGGCTCGATCCGAGAGAATGTCATTTTCTCTCGTCCTGATGCTATTGGCGTAGAGATAACGAACGCCTTGGGCGCAGGCTGACGCGGAGCGCAGCACTGCACGGGGTTTCGAATTTCGCAGATATCGTGAGCGGAGAAGGGATTGCCGGATCGATCAATGATGGGGAGAACCGTACTTGACGCCGCTATGAGCGTTTAACTCGCTCATAGAGCAGATCACCGAACCGAAAAATGACGAAGAAGGTTGGATATCAAGAGGAGGGCTGGATATCAAGAGGAGGGTTGGATATCAGAGGAGGGTTGGAAGGCAATAGTCTCGCTTACGACGGATTTCGTCGCATGGTGGGATCACCGAGAATCATCATCTCCTACCTGAAATTCAGATAGCATATTTTCGGCAAATTAGAGTTAGATCGCTCCCATTCACCGCAATGATGTCGCTGGGCCGTGGCCGCAGACCGTCTGGCAGCCCAAGTGATTGATCCATAAGCCAAAAGGAAATCTTGTCAGACGCTTTGACCGTAAGCTCTAGATCAATACCGTCGCTGTCCATGGCCAGTAAGTTGATGCTCAGCGGCACAGCGCCCTGAGTCACCGGGATGACGCGGTCGCCGACTTTGACCTCAACTACCTTGACGCTCTGAGGAAATGTCAAACGCAGAGCGCTTGCCTTTCGTTGCGACCTTACGTTCATCCGTATTCTGCGAACATCTCCGTCTTTCTGATCGGATTTAATTTCGGCGAGAGGCGGCGACAAATCCAATGGGGATGCGGGGGCTGACAGAACCGGCCTTTCCAATCCTCCCAAATAATCCGGCATGGGATGGGACTCTGCCTTGCCGCGCGAAAAGAGCTGCGCGGTCCAGTTGTCGGGAGCACGATCGAAGCTGATCCATACAGCGCTGTGATTGTCAGGATTCATGCTGTAGAAGGCGGTGTCACGACTCGGATGGTTGGCGCTGTGATGTGCCAGACTGAGTCCAATGCCAAAAGCAGCGAGGGCGGCCACGAGTCCGGCAGATACTGAGAATTTCTGGTGAATTTGTGGTATCGCAATATTGATTAGCGGAAGGGCAAGGACGAAAAACAAACCGATCAGAACTCCGGCTGCGGCCACCATAATAAGCTGGAGAGTAAGGAATATGTACAGCAGATAGATCAATGGAGCAAACAAAAGAACTGTGACGGCGGTACCGGCCAAGCAGGCGACGGCCTGCAAGCCTACGTGCGTCGGCTTATCGGCCAACGTAACGATCAGCAGGCCGATGGTCATCAGCAACAATGGCCAGAACAGCAGGTAGCTACCGGCTGGCAATATCAGAGAAATGATCCAACTCAATAGATCTACAAGGACCAACCCTGCAAGCGAAAGTTCGAATACAGAAAAGCGCTTTCGAAACAGAACCAGAGCCACAGCTGCCATGCAGGCTCCCAGCAACACAAAACCGGTGAGAAGCCAGGAGTTTGACTGGGAATCACCGAGGATCGCATGTCCAGACAAAAGCCGGAAAAGAAGCCAGTAGGCGCCCGCCAATACAGCCGTCACGGACACTATCACCGTGATAGCAGCAAGTAGAGCAAGCCCGACGCCCCTCATTCGCAACGTTGATCGCCGCCCATTCAACACGAAGATAGATACCAGCAACAGTGTGACGGCCAGATTTCCGGGAAAAACCCAGCGTTGGCGATAGGAGATCATGCTTCCACCAAGCAGATTGAAGAAAACACTATCCTCTCGATCTTCTTTGAGCTGGGCCAAATTCATCTGTCCAAAATAGCGTGCCAGGGATACCGCGTAAGAACCGTGATGTTGGAGCGAAGCAAGACTCAGGTTTTCCGGAGTATCAAGACAGCTATGATAAGCCTCGAGATTTTCGCCGAAGGCAAAATTTAATCCGGGAATCTTAGCAGGGCGAAAAACCGTGAAGTCTGTGTCATTCGGCAGCAATTTATAAAGCGCATAAAACAATGAAGAGCCTACGGGATGAGGAGTGGAACGGGCTACTGCTTCCACCAGGAGCGAATTTCCAGGACTGGTTTCAAAAAGCATCGAAGGCCCGTGATTCCCCCGGGCTTCAAAATTGAGTATCAGGCCGACAGACTGCAATGCCGGATAAGCCCTGGAAAATGCTTCGGCGCCCAGCAATCCTGCCTCTTCGCCATCCGTGAAAAGTACGATCAAATCGTTCTTCAGGGCAGGCCCTGCCCGTACTGCGCGAATGCATTCGAGAATGGCAGCAACACCGGCGCTGTCATCGGCAGCCCCAGGGGCAACGCTGACTGAGTCGTAATGGGCCATTAACATGATTGCCTTGGTGCTTGCGGTTCCTTTCAGGCGCGCCATCACATCGTGCGTACGAGCTACAACAATCGTTGTTCCACGACGAGAAACCCCAACCCCCGTGGCTTCCAAAGTCTCTGGGCTTAAGCCAAGAGATGTGAGCTGTGCAATCAGATATTTTCGTACTTCGACATTAGCCTCCGACCCAAGAGGATGAGGTGACGAGGCAATCGCGCGCACATGAACCAGCGCACGTTCGGCGGAGAACTCGGTCAATGGAGAGGCGGCTGTGACCGGCGCCGGAGGACTGAGTTTTGCAATGGCGACCGCCGCCAAAAGGATGACCCATACCCATGCGAGAAAAGACACAATCAATGTGGTTGCGTTATCAGATATGCGTACTCTGGAAGTTGCCTGCGTTTCCATACGCCAATCTCCTCATTGCGGTTGGTGACTTCCAGAGCGTTATTCAAGTAGTTGCCAGTGGCGTTGCCTATGCCAATGTTCACACTACCGCTCATCCTGGCGGCGGGATTCGCGGGCGGATTCGTGCAACGCACGATGAAGACGACGAGCTTCCGGGCGCCCGCTAAATTAACTTTGCTTCCAGGTTGTCAGCCTCGCTCCAGCGAGGCTTTTTATTTCTGGTATGGCCTTGCAGGATACTCCATCAGTGCCATCAACAGTGGGATTTTTCGTATTCGGAGATCTCGGCTTCGTGCTGCAAGGTCATTCCAATCTCGTCCAGACCGAGCAGCAAGCTGGTGCGGGTGAAAGGATCAATCGCAAACTGGGCGGAAAAACCGTCCGCGGAAGAAAC
>DASTCT010000270.1:0-15322 GCA_035710845.1 Candidatus Angelobacter sp. | reverse complement strand
ACCGCGCCGGATAGCGCGGGCGGCTTTGTGGTGATGGGTGTGGTGGCAGTTTTACTGTTCCATATCCTGGTAAACGCAGGCATGGTGGTCGGGTTTATGCCCGTCACCGGAATTCCTTTACCACTGATGAGCTATGGCGGTTCGTCGGTTTTGTTTATGTTTCTGGCGCTGGGAATGGTGATGAATATTCGTATGCGCCGCTTTGTGAACTAAGAAGGAATTTTGAACCGCGCGCCGATAGCGGCGCAAGAAACAAAGATTTTTGTTTTAAAGAGAATTGAACGTGACGCCCTTTACGTTAAAAGAGGGCGCCGGCACTTTGAGAGGCCGGAAGAGTATCAGAAAGCATGTTCGGGCAGGTAACGGCCCCGCGGAAGCTTAACCCTTTAGGGGAACCCGCTGGGTGGCCACAAACCCGGAAGTGCGAAGGTGCACAGATTTTTCAAACAAGTCATAGGCAGATTGCAGAGGATGGCAGGAGAGTTCTACTCACCGCCGCCGGATTGTATTTCCTGCATAAGATCAGATTGAATTCCGAGCACTTGAACCAAGCCAGTCGATCGCTTTGAAAGCTGCGTGGTCCTGGCCTTCTGAACCTTCCTTCTTCTTTTTCGCCGGTAAACCGGAGAACAATCCATGGCGAAAGAACTATTTGTCTCTTCCACGCCGCATGAAACCAAAGTGGCGATTGTGGAAGACGACCAGTTAGCAGAAATTTATTACGAACGAGAAAATGAATACACACTAGCAGGCTCCATCTATAAGGGCCGGGTCACACGCGTACTGCCGGGAATGCAGTCAGCATTCGTCAACATAGGGCTGGAGCGTGATGCCTTTCTTTATGTTTCCGATTTCCTTCTGGAAGAGGACGAAGACGCCGATGCCATTGGCGAAGCGGTTGCACGCTCGCGCTCGGAAGCGGCGGTAATCGAGATCCCAAGCGCAGAAGGCGCGCAGGAGCCGATTGAAGCCGAGCAGATATTGCCGCCCAACGAGGGCGATAGTGACGTTGCGGAAGAAGAGCAGGTTGAAGCCACAGCGGCAGAAACCAATGGCCGTCAGGAACCGGAGAAAGAAGGTGCGCGCAGATGGCGCGGACGCCGTCGGCGGGGCCGTGGTGGCCGAGATCGCTTTGCTGATCGCGCCTCGGGCGACCGTGGCAGTGATCGTCCTGAACGGGAACACGCAGAAGAAGCTGCAACAGAAGATCGCAGCGAACCCCAGCCGGAGAGCCACGAAGAGCAGCATGTTGAACAGGCTGAGCCGCAGGCAGAACATGCCCGGCCGGAGCATCCTCGCTCTGAACATCCTCGTTCTGAACGTCCTCGCTCTGAACATCAGCGTCAGGAATATCACAGGCCTGAACCTATACTGCTGCCCGGGGAGTCAATCTCCAAGTACCAGCCGCACGGCTCTCAGCCTGCAGCCACAACTCCAGTTGCGGCAAAGGCAAAGACTGAATCAGGCCCGCGTCCGCGGCCTTCAACCGAGTACTCAATTGACTCTGCAGCTTTTTCTGCGGATTCCATGGTGTTGCCCGGTGAATCACTGGCCAAATACGGCAAGCAAAGCCAGCCGGCGCGAGTGGAAACAGAAACCATAGAGCAAGAAGCTGCAGCGCCCGAACATGAAGAGCACGGTTTTCTTCAGGACCGCGAGTCTGCCGGGCCAATCCCCCGCAATTTTGAGGAAGAAGACGCTGAGGCGCGGGTTGAAGCGCCATCCGTTTTAAATCGCGTGGAACCGGCGCAAGAACCACAAACCCATACGGAAGCTCCAGAACACTTTGAATCTACAGATCGCTCAGACGAGACGGAGCGCTCCTACAGAGACGAGCGGAGTTATGAAGATGTGAGCGTGGCCAACGCCTCTGTTGCCGGCGGTGAAGAAGAAGTAGAAGAGCTTCAGCAGGAAAGATCGCTTGAGCGGTTGGAGGAAGCTCCTTCCACAGCCTCAGCCGAAACCGAGGCCGAGGAGCCTGCTGCCCGCGAACAGCGCCAGTGGCAATCGTCTGGCCAGGGAGTGATGGAAGAAGAGGAGATCGAAGAGGAAGAAAGCGAAATGCCCGGGTTTGAGGAAGACCTGGACATGGCTGAATACGAAGAGTTGGAAGAAGAAGTTCTTGGCAAGGCCGGCGATCAGATGGTTCCCATGGGCAATGAGCTGATGGAAGCCGTACGCGATGCTCATGTTGACGAACAGGCAACTGGCAAGTATGAAGCTGAGGGACTCGATCCGGAAGAGCTGGAGCAAGTGGAAGAAGCTTTTGGCCTGGCAGAAGAAGCCGGAGACGAAGCAGAAAACGGCGAAGAGACTGAAGAAGAAACAGAAGACCTGGAGGGCGCAAGCGCTGAGCAGCGAGCTCCTGCCGCAGCCGGTTATCAACAGCGTACAGAGCGCAGGCCAGATCGCCGTGGCGGACGCCGTGGACAGGGTGGACGCCGCATGCGTGGACGCCCGCGTCATCAATCGGCGCGGTCGATGCCCGCGATCAGTGATTTATTGAAAGAAGGCCAGGAAATCCTGGTGCAGATTGCCAAGGAGCCAATCGCCAAGAAAGGCGCGCGCATTACCAGCCACATTGCGCTGCCGGGCCGCTACCTGGTTTATATGCCCACTGTGCATCACACAGGCGTCTCGCGCAAGATTGGTTCGGAAGAAGAGAGGCATCGCCTGAAGCGCATTGCGCTGAGCGAGCGCGGCGACGCCCAGGGCGGCTTCATTGTTCGCACTGCTGCTGCCGGAGCTGAAGAGCAGGACTTGCGCAACGATATTCGCTTCCTGATTAATTTGTGGAATGAAATCAGGGGCCGCGCGGAAAGCTCCAAAGCGCCGGCGCTGATCTATCACGATCTGAACCTGGTCGAGAGAATTCTGCGCGATCAGGTGAGCGGCAGCTTCTCTGCCATCTGGGCCGATACCGAGCAGGAATATGAGCGCGTTCTGCGTTTTGTGAGCCGCTTCCAGCCGTCTCTGGTGAAGCGCGTAAAGCTTTACAGCAAAGACACGCCGCTGTTTGAGCAGTTCAACATCACTGACGAAATCAACAAGGCGCTCAAGTCGAAAGTCTGGCTGCGTAGCGGCGGTTATATCGTAATCAACCAGACGGAAGCGCTGGTTGCCATTGACATCAACACTGGCAAGTACGTGGGCAAGACAGCGCGACTGGAAGACACGATCGTTAAGACGAATATTGACGCGATCAAGGAAATTGTGAGGCAGATCCGGCTGCGCGACCTTGGCGGCATAATCGTGATCGATTTCATCGACATGGATGAGCGCCGCAATCGCCAAAAAGTAATGCAGGCGCTGGAAGAAGCGCTCAAGGCTGATCGTGCGCCATCGAAGGTACTGCAGTTTAATGACTTTGGGTTGGTTGCGATCACGCGTAAGCGCGTCAAGCAGTCGCTGGAGCGCACTCTGGGCCAGCCGTGCCCAACTTGCCAGGCCACGGGCATGATCAAGTCCGTGACTACCGTGTGCAACGAGATTTACGTTGAACTGCGCAAGATGTCGCGGCACTTTGAGCGCGATGTGATGGTGCGCGTGAATCCTGAGGTGGCCAAAGCGCTCAAGGCTAACAACGCACGCTGGCTGCAGGAGATGGAGGAGCTGGTTAAGCGCACGGTGATTGTGAAATCTGATCCGCTGCTGCATCCGGAACAGTTCGATATTCAGTAAGACCGCAAAAGCGCAAAGGTACGGAGGGTTCGGCTTCTTCGTGGCCTTTGCGTTTTTGCTTTGCGCCATTGTGTTCTTTGCGGTAAATTTCCGGTTTCTAATCAGGAAGCTAGATGTCAAATAAATTCAAAGGCACACCTGCGCAGGAACGCGCCCTGAGCGCCTATGTAAAGCTGGAGCGCGCCGCCAGCGCAGCCTTTGCTTATGCCCGCGTTGGTCTGGAAGAAGAAGGGCTTACCTTGAGCCAGTTTGCCGTGCTGGAAGCGCTTTACCACGTGGGGCCGCAATATCTGGGCGATCTGGCGCGGCGCATCCTTACCAGCAGCGGCAATTTGACTCTGGTGGTCGATAACCTGCAAAAGCGCGGGCTGGTGAAGCGTGAACAGCAAGGGAAAGACAAGCGCTTCGTGCTGGCCATTATCACCCCAGCCGGCGCAAAACTGATTGAACGGATTTTCCCTGACCATGCCCGGCGTATCACTGAGATCATGGGCCGCTTGCAGCCGGAAGAGCAGGAAAGTTTGGGCAACCTGTGCCGCAAGCTAGGCAAGGGCGAGTGAAGAAATTTGGTAAATGGGTAATAGGTAATTTAGTAAAGTTCGAAATTGTATTGCGATCAGCTTTTTCTAAACTTATCAAATTACCCATTTACCAATTTCCTCTGTTATCTTGATTCGTCCATGCGACCACAAGCCTTTCTCTATGCTGCTGCCATTTTTCTGAGCAGCAGCCTTCTTTTTCTGGTTGAGCCGATGGCGGGTAAGCGCCTGCTGCCGCTGCTGGGTGGTTCGGCTGCGGTTTGGATCACCTGCCTGGTCTTCTTCCAGACCGCGTTGCTTTTAGGCTATCTGTGTGCGCACTGGATTGCTACGCGATTGCGATCGCGAGCGCAAGCTGTGGTTTACGTGCTTCTCCTGGTTATCAGCCTGGTGCAGGTAGCGCGCAATCTCAACCCGCATTTGCATAGCTCCACCTTGCACCCAATCATAAGCGTGCTCTCCATGCTGACTGTGCTGATTGGATTGCCATTTTTGGCGCTCTCAGCTACCAATCCATTGCTGCAAGCTTGGTATTCACGTGCAGCCGCAAAGGCCAGCGACGGTGCGGGCAAACTCAGCAGCCCTGCGCCGCCCTATCGCTTGTTTGCGCTCTCTAACTTTGGCTCACTGGTGGCTCTGATCATTTACCCAGTACTGGTTGAACCGTATTTCAGCTTAAGAGTGCAGACGCTGGCATGGTCAGCAGGCTTTTTGATCTTTGTGGTGGTGTGCGGAACCATCAGCTTCAGCAAGAACCTTATTGCAAGCTCGAAACAAGTGACCGCGCCAGAGCAAAATGTTCAGCCTGCTGATCCAGGAGAAGACTCAAACCAGCCGCCAACTCCGCGGGAGCAAACATTGTGGTTGCTGATGGCTGCGTGCGGAGCGCTTCTGCTTTCGGCCGTAACCAATCACTTAAGCCAGAACATTGCCGCTATTCCGCTGTTGTGGATCCTTCCTCTTACTATTTATCTGCTGACGTTTGTGATCGCATTCAATGGAGGTTTGTATTTTCGGTGGCCCACAGTTTGCCTTCTAGCGATAGCGCTTGGCTCAGTGGCGTGCCGGATCATCGATCTCGACAAGCAAACGCCGATCAAGATTTCCATTCCTCTCTTCTGCATTGCGCTGTTCATTGCCTGCCTGTTTTGCCATGGAGAGTTGTATCGCCGGCGGCCTTCACCGCGCTATACCACGCAATATTATCTGCTGATTGCCGCAGGTGGAGCGCTGGGTTCAATGTTTGTTGGAGTGCTGGCGCCATTCATCTTTGTTGGCAGTTATGAGATGGCGTGGAGCCTGGTGTACACAGCCGCGTTGGCGGCGGTGCTGCTGTGGAGATCGCACTGGCTCTGGACGCTGGCCTGGTCGATCGTGACCGCGGCCATGCTGGTTGTGGTAGTGCTTCAGGTGCGCGCTTACGGAGAGAACACCATTGTCCAGGTGCGCAGTTTTTATGGCACCATGCGCGTGCAGCAGGAAACTACTGATGAAGGAGAGATGTACCGCACGCTGGTTCATGGAACCATCCAGCACGGAACACAGTACTTTGGCGACGATGAAGACCGCACCAGCCCGACTACTTATTACGTGCATAATGCTGGGATCGGATTGGCATTGGACTGGTGCTGTAACGGCAAGCCGCGCCGCGTGGGTGTAGTTGGCCTGGGTGCAGGAACTCTGGCCGCATACGGCAAGCCGGGTGATGTATTTCGCTTTTATGAAATTGATCCTCGAGTAGAGACCATAGCCAGGAACGCTTTTACCTATTTAAGGGAATCCAAGGCCAAAATCGAACTTGTGGAAGGCGATGCGCGGCTCTCCATGGAAGCCGAACCAGCGGAGCATTATGACGTGATAGCAGTGGACGCATTCTCAGGCGATGCAATCCCAGTCCATTTGCTGACCGCAGAAGCGCTGCGCCTTTACCAACGCCATCTCCGGCCGGGCGGGATACTGGCTTTCCATATTTCCAATTCTTTTCTTGACTTAGCGCCGGTGGTTAAAGCTGAAGCCGAGCATGCTGGGCTGCCAGCGGTTCTGGTCTCCACTTCAGACGATGATTACGGAGGTTACGCTGCCGACTGGGTGCTGATCACCAGGAATCAGGTATTTCTCTCTCTACCTGCAGTGAAAGATACGGCAGAAGGGATTGAGACAAAGCCGGGATTGCGTCTGTGGACAGATGATTACAGCAGCCTTCTTCCGATCTTGAAGTTTCAAAGCTTAGCTCCAAAAGACTAGAGTGGCAGCGTCTTCTTGTTCTCAACAGAGCGCATTCCAGATTTTTCTTCCGAGGGAAACAGCACCGCCGCACGTTGAATCGCGATATTTTCACGCGAGTCCAACCAATTCAGCAATACAGAACTCCAAACAAAATAGCCCGAACCCAAAATATCATGCTGTCACGCTACTTCGCCTGAGCTGCGCATGGTCATTTTGACGTCCAATGTTCTCCTGCTGAGGTTCCAGGATGTCGCGCCATCGTCGCTTCTTCTCTTCGTCACTGCTGTCTATTTGTGTCTTTGCGCTGTGCTCAATCGCTTCCGGACAAGACTTCTCCATCGTGGTCCTACCCGATACTCAGAATGAGGCACAATTCTTTCCCCAGGTAATGAACAGCCAGACTACCTGGATTGTGAACAACGCCGACGCGCTAAATATCCAGATGGTGCTGGGCGTCGGCGACATTGTGAATGATGGAGCGGTCGACGCTCAACAGCAAAACGCTGATGCTGCCATTCGCGTCCTCGACAATGCCGGGATTCCATATCAGCTTGCCATTGGCAATCACGACTATGACAGCGCAAATCCTAAAAGCCGGAGTGTGGTTGGATTCAACAAATGGTTTGGCCCGGCGCGCTATGCCGGCAAAGCGTATTACCAGGGGAGTTTTCCTTCCGGCAGTAATGAGAATTTTTATGGCGAGCTGACCATCGGAGGCAAGACCTATCTGTTCCTCATGCTGGAATTCAGACCGCGAAGCTCTTCGCTGGATTGGGCCGAGTCAATTCTCTCTGCCAACCCGGATAAAGAAGCGATTGTAGTGGTCCATTCATACTTGAAAACGAATAACACGAGAGAAGACGTATGCGACACGCAGGATATGCCTGCCGGCAATGCCAATGGTCAGCAGATGTGGACACGTCTAAGAAAGCATCCCAACGTCATCATGGTACTGAACGGGCATTTCACCGGCGGCAGCGTCGCGCATCGCTCTGATGTTGGCGATAACGGCAATCTGGTAAATCAGATCTTTGCCGATCTTCAGGATTTCCCAAATGGCGGCGATGGCTGGCTGGAGATTATTACTTTTCATCCGGTCACAAACAGCATCTCAGTCCAAACCTATTCTCCTTTTCTGAATCAATACATGACCGGCACTTCGCAGCAGTTCACCGTGCCATACCATAATCCTTATCCTGACACCGGCAGTGGATCCATCAGCGGCAAGGTGCGAAATCAATCAACCTGCGCTGCTGTTGCCGGAGTTACCGTCAAAGCCGGCACTGCATCTGCCGTGACCGCTTCTGATGGGACATATAAGTTTTCACTGACTCCGGGTAATTACAATTTCGCTGCTTCTGGAACTGGATGGAACTCCAATTCGCTGCCCGAAACAGTGAGTGACAGCCTGACAACGCAGCTGGATTTCTATCTTACAGCTTCAGGAAGCGCGTCTTGCACGCTGAATACGACTTCGCCTTCGGTCACCATCTGTACGCCGGCAAATAATGCAAACGTGACCTCTCCCGTCACGGTCATTGCAGGAACTACGGACACCCATACTGTTTCTTTTGTTCAGGCATATCTGGATGGCAATGCAGTTGTGACGCAGACAGGGAATAAGCTCAACGCATCGATTCCCATGACGGCAGGAACGCACCGGCTGACAGTCCAGGCCAAGGACAGCGCCGGAGTGGTATTCAAGCAAACCATTTTTGTAACTGCCCGATCTTCCAGTCCCAGCCCCACACCTACGCCAACTCCCACTCCCACTCCGGTTCCGACACCTACTCCGACGCCCACGCCCTCGCCCTCTGCATGCAATCCAGGGACAGTTTCGCCTTCAGTCACTATATGCTCACCAATTAATGGCTCAACAGTGACTTCGCCAGTGCAAGTGGTTGCGGCTACAAAAGATTCTGTCGCTGTTTCATTTGTGCAGATCTACCTGGACGGCAAGGCTGTCTTGACGAAGACCGGAGGAACGCTGAATGCTTCCGTTGCCATAGCAGCTGGCGCGCACCGGCTCACCGTTCAAGCCAAGGATGCGGCCGGAGTGATTTTTAAACAGACCGTGAATATTACGGTGCATTAACAGAGTGAAAAGTTTTACATTCTTTTGGGATTTCCACTTTTGGAAATTTTTTTGTTTCCCAATAAAAAGCTTGCCTTTTCATATTCAATATATCCTGTAACGATATGAAATCGTTTCTGCGCCGATATGCGGCAGTTCTGTAGCTGTAGCGGCGTACTTTTGTTGAATCCCTGCTCACACCTTACTTACGCCTTACTAACCCGTTGTTATTACACACACCACAAATGTAAACAAAGGAAAGGAAGACAATGGCAACTCCAGGATTTCAATCCACAATTAAGCCTTTTTTCACAGCTTGCTATCGCTCCCACATGATTAACTATAGCGGTCTTGACCTTTGGGACGCCGGCCAGGTGCAAGATAGTTGGGACGATATCAACTCTTACGTTTCAAATGGCTCCATGCCGAAGGCCGGATGTCCAGAGGGTGTTTGGGACAAAGCCACGCGGCAACTGTTCTTGGCAGATTTTCTTGCCTGGAAGAATGCTGGTTACCCTCCATAAACATTGATTTTAGGATCTTCAGAGCGCTCCTCGTCCGCTAACCAACTCAATCATCCTTCCAAGGCGTGGTTCCTCATCACGCCCAAGAGAAAGGAACACTGTGGCGAAAAGCGTAGTGCTCGTACTTCAACAGATGGCCGGCAAGACCATCGCAAGCATCATGCTTCTGATGCTTGGTTCCGTTGCCTGGGGGCAGGCACCGACACCAACACCAATGCCAATCTGCACCCCTCCAACTCCTTCTATCACTTCCTCCACTCTTCCAACAGACGCAGAGTCGTGCAATAACAATGGCATCACACAGTTTGACGACTTCTCCTGGCGCAGCTTTATCGCGCTGATCTGGCCCGCAGCAAAGGACAAGCGTGGCGTGCCAGACACAAGCCAAACCAACTTCCCCGTCACCGGGCCACTGGTATTTGAAACTTACAAAGCGGACTGGGAGAGCTTTCCGCCGCCCGCTTCCCCCAATCCTCCAAATCCACCTTTGCCCTGGCAGGACTTTGCCGGTACCACCAATCCTTGCGGAACTTCCGTCAATGTCGGGTGGGGTGATCTGCTGCTGGCTTCAGACACAAAGTTTGGCAATCTCGGGCTGGCAGGTTTCGGCAATTTCTTTGTCGGACCGGTCATCTCCAGCGGATTCGCCCAGAGCACGGCGCAGCAGCACTACTTACGTTACCAGGCTTCGTACAATGAGACAGAGTACAACCAGATTCTTGGTAACAAGTGGTATTTGCAGGCCAATCTGGGCAACGTCACCTTCTGTTCTAACGGAGCCACCGTTGGGGGCCAGCAGTGCCCGGCGGAAAACAGCGTTGATCTGAAATCGTCGTGGATGGACATGGATGGAGTTCCGGCGAACCTCCAATCGCGCTACTACACCAAAAAAGCATGGGTGTTCGACGAGATCACCGGAAAGTGCTCGCAACGGACCATGGGTCTGGTGGGCCTGCATATTGTTTCCAAAACGCCTACACGGCCACAGTGGATCTGGTCCACCTTTGAACAGATAGACAACGTCCCTGTGGTCACGGGCGCCACGCCCACCAGCAATACCGCTTTCAACGTGAATGACGGAACCGGTACTGCCATGCCCGCACAGGACCCTTATTGCGTGCCTGGACAGCCGAATAACCAGAATGGATGTCCGGGCAATCCGCCGCCACCTACGACCATGCCCGCGGATCCTTCTAAGGCAACACGATTCAACGTGACGCGAGCCCAGCCGATCGGAATCGGATATCCTCCTGGACAGCCTGATCAAACCACACCTGCGACTAATGCCAATTACCAGGCACTGCTGGCCAAGGCGGCCCCAAACTCGCCCTGGCAGTATTACCAACTGGTAATGACGCAATGGCCCGTTCCGGGAAATACTCCGGCGAATGCAGGTGATCCCAAACACTCGTTTCCAGGCAGCATTCCCGGTATCACATGCCTGCAGAATGTCAAAGGCGCATACTCCCACGGATGCAGTTTCGCAAACGTGACAATGGAAACGTTCGATCAAAACACCATTTTCACCGGATGCATGAACTGCCACAATGCTACGGCCCATCCTAACGGACCCGGCACTCCTGGGAATGACTTCCTTTGGTCGCTGGCGATCAACGCTTACGCACCGCCACCGCCGAAGTTAGCGCATGGCAAACTTAAGGCCACACCCAAGGCAGGGATGGCGCCCTCCAGCGTCGCTTCCTTCAAATCGCTGGCTGCTTTGCAGCACCAGGCAATTGCAGAGAACAAGACAGCTCTGAAAAAACTCAAGGCTGCGCCCAAATCCAAAACGAAGGCGCCGGCAAAACCCAAAGACAATAAAAGTGCGCCCGGCGTTCAGCTTGGCCTGCTTTTTCTAAAAAACCAAAAGCCGCTGGATTCCTCAGCGGCTATTTTTCGTTATCGCCATTGGCCAGTTTGAAGCCCGGCTTGCCATCAAAACTCCCTGAAACTATTTTGATATCGAAGCATCTAATGCTCTGGTTAACAAACTGGGGGACAAATGATTCAGGTAAGACGGGCCAAAGAACGCGGCCATGCCGATCACGGCTGGCTGAACACATATCACACATTTTCATTCAGCGACTACTACGATCCGCGCCACATGGGATTTCGCAGCTTGCGCGTGATCAATGAAGATTGGGTGCAGCCGGGCTACGGATTTCCGCCGCATCCGCATCGCGACATGGAAATCATTACCTATGTGCTGGAAGGATCGCTGGAGCACAAGGACAGCATGGGCACCGGCTCGGTAATTCGTCCAGGCGAGGTGCAAAAGATGAGCGCAGGGACCGGGGTTCGGCACAGCGAATTTAACCACTCGAAGACGGAGCCTGTCCATCTCTACCAGATATGGATTCTGCCGGAAAAAGAGGGCATCAAGCCGATGTATGAGCAGAAAGCGATTCCGTCGGCAGAGAAGCAGGGCAAGCTGCGACTGGTGGCCTCGCCGAGCGGTGGTAATGGCAGCGGCGCGGTGAAGCTGTACCAGGACGCGGCGCTCTACGCGGCTGAGTTGGGTAAAGCTGAGCAAGTGGAGCATGAGCTTCGCGACGGTCGCTATGCCTGGGTGCAGGTGGCGCGCGGCGCAGTGAACGTCAATGGCCAGGAACTCAAGGCCGGCGACGGAGCTGCGGTCTCGCAGGAAACGAAGCTCCAGATTGCAGGCAGCGCGGATAAGAGCGAGGTGCTGTTGTTCGATCTGGGGTGAGAGAGCTACTAGCTTCTAGCCGCTGCTGCTGGCCAAAGCAACTGCCACAGATTTGCAGATAAAAACGAAATTAGCCGCGAATGCACGCGAAGGGACGCGAATCAGATTTGAATGTTTTTGATTCGTGTTTATTCGCACAATTCGCGGCTTTTTGTTTTCAAGCGGAGTGCGCAGCTAACCTTTTTCCCTCCCGGCAGTCCCATAGGCGTGATACCTTGACGGTCTACAATTCGATTGTAGATAATCATACTATGGGAAAACCAAACGATCTGGTCCAGGGAACTCTGGACTTGCTAATCCTGAAGACGCTCTCGCTCGAGCCCAAGCATGGCTGGGCCATCGCCAAGCGCATCCAGCAGATTTCAAATGAGGTGCTGCAGGTGCAACAGGGATCGCTTTATCCGGCTTTGCACCGGCTGGAGCAGCAGGGCTGGATTCGCGCCAAGTGGAATGAGAGCGAAACTGGCCGCTCGGCCAAGTTCTATTCGCTTACCGCCGCAGGCCGGGCGCGGTTGGAAAAAGAAAAAGAAAGCTGGAAGCGGCTTTCCAACGCCATTGATCTGGTGATCGATACGGTGTAACGACGGGGGACAGGTTATGCGCTGGGTGCAAAGATTGCAGATGTCTATGATGGCGCTCTTCCGCCGCAAGAGCGAAAAAGCCCGATTGCAGGCAGAGTTGAGCTTCCATCTGGAGCAACAGATTGCGGAAAACCGCGCCACTGGCATGGCGCCCGAAGAAGCACGTCTTGCCGCTCTGCGTCTGTTTGGCAACCCCACTCTGCTCGACGAAGAAACGCGCTCCCACTGGAGCTGGAACTGGATCGGATCGCTCTGGCGCGACATTCGTTATGGATTGCGCACGCTGGCGCGATCGCCTGGCTTCTCCGTAACAGCCATTCTTGTAATGGCTCTCGGCATCGGCGCCACTACGTCACTGTTCACGATTGTTCGGTCGGTCCTGTTGCGGCCCTTGCCGTTCCGTGATCCAGACAAATTAGTGATGCTCTACGAGCATTTTAGGCAGACGCAGTTCCCGCAGTTCCCCTATAACCAAGTATCCCCCGCCGATTTTCGCGACTGGCGTGAGAAGACCCACGGCTTCGAAGATATGGGCGCGTGGCGCTGGTGGGCGGGTCACATAAGCACGATGCAAGGCGAAATGCCTGAGGTAGTGGCCGGAGCAGGTGGCTCGTGGAATTTATTCTCCGTGCTGGGTGTACAGCCGGTATTTGGCCGCACATTTACTCCTGATGAAGACCGCTTTGGCGGCAATGATGTGGTCATGCTTACCTGGAGCCTGTTCCAGAGCCGGTTCAGCGGGGACAAAAACATTGTCGGGAAGCAAGTACGAATCGATTCCAAGCCATATACCGTTGTTGGCGTTCTGCCAGCATGGTTTACGTATCCCGATCCGGAAGTCAAGGTCTGGATCCCGCACACGCCGGTCTTCACGCCGGAAGAGTTCCGGCCCGATAATCACTGGAGCTATGTGGTTGCGCGCCTCAAAGACAAGCAGAGCGCGACCGCGGCGCTAAAGGAGGTCAGCGCATTGCAATATCAGATCCACATGCAGAACCAGGGCAAGCCGGTGGCCGAGGACGTGGTCATGCGTCCGATGATTGACGATGTCGTCGAGGACGCAAAGACGCCGCTGATCGTACTCATGTGTTCTGTGGGATGCATGCTGTTGATTGCCTGTCTCAACGTTTCCAATCTGCTGGTAGCGCGCGGTGCGGCGCGGCGGAAAGAAGTTGCCATCCGGGGTGCGCTGGGCGGGAGCCGCTGGAAGTTGATCCAGGAGCAAATGACAGAGAGCTTGCTCATCTCGATGGCAGGCGGCGCAGTAGGCTGGGGGCTCTCGGTCCTGGCTACCAAGTGGCTTGCCACTCACTGGAGCGATCTGCCGCGCGGGGACGCTATTCGGGTCGATGGATCGGTTTCCGCCTTCGCCATTGCTATTGTGCTTCTTACTGCTTTGTTTGCCGGGCTGGCGCCGGCAATTTCCTCTACCGGTAAGAGCCTGCTCGGAGCTTTGCAGGATTCGGCGCGCTCCATTGGAGGCAGCGCCTCCCGCGCCGCGTTGCGAAAGGTGCTGCTCACGGCCGAGATCGCGCTTACCGTGGTCCTGCTTATCTCTGCGGGATTGCTGTTCAGAAGTTTTATTCATCTCCGAACAACAGATCTTGGCTGCGTGACTGACAACGTGCTGACGATGCGATATGGACTGCCAGTTAAGAAATACAATACGCCGGAAAAGGTCCTGGCATTTCATGAAGCGCTGCTGGCGCGAGTGCGCAGCTTGCCGGGTGTGCAGGCTGCCGGGCTTATCTCGAGAGCCCCAGGCGCGGGACAAGAAAGTGATACCGTGTTTACCATTCCTGAGCATCCAGCACAAGGGCCGAGCATGGAACTGGATGCGCTTACTCGCAAAGCCGATCCGGGATATTTCAACGCGCTGGGAATTCCTATGCTGAATGGCCGCGTCTTTAACGAGCAGGACAAACTGGGGCAAACACATCATGTTGTCATCAGCAAGAAATTCGCGCAGCAGTTCTTCCCTGGCGAAGATCCCGTCGGGAAGCACGTGAAGATCGCATTTTCAAGCAAGCAGGAGGTTTATGAAATTATTGGAGTTGTCGGCGATACGCTCTATAGAGTTGACCTGCCAATCAGAGCAACGATTTATCGTTCGATCCTGAATGGCGATCCCTTGCTGGACAGCGTGGCCACGCTTGTGGTGCGAGCGGCGGTGGAACCTCTAAGTCTGGCGATGCCAATCCAAAAGCAGATTTCAGCTCTCGATTCTGAGATGCCGACTTACAAGGTCGAGACAATGCAGCAGATTATTGGAGAGGCCACGGCCAGCAAGAGTTTCAGCGCCTCACTGGTGCTGGCGTTTGCTCTGCTCTCGCTGATACTGGCTGCAGTTGGACTTTACGGTGTGCTTTCCTATCTGGTCACGCAGCGTGTTTCGGAGATTGGTATCCGCATGGCGCTGGGCGCGCAAAGAAGTGAAGTATTGCGACTCGTCCTGGTCGATGGCCTGCGACCCGTGCTCTTTGGATTGGTGATTGGTCTGGCAGGTGGGGTTGTCGCTGGAATGTTCATCAAGTCAATCTTGTTTGGAACGCGCCCACTTGACCCTGCTGTGTTTGCCGTCATGGTCGGCACACTTCTTTTGACTGCGCTGATTGCCAGCGTTGTTCCTGCTTTGCGCGCCTGCAGAATTGAGCCGGTGCAAGCCCTGAGAGCGGAGTAAATTCGCAGTTTCATGGGCAAATTTTGAAGCGATCTGTAAAACTGACGCCGAATATGGTTTTTGCTTAATCCCGGTTTGTTTTTTCGCTTGTAAAAATGGGCCTTTCCCGGCCTTTAAGCCCCCGGTAGTTCACATTACTTTCGGGGTAATACCCGAGTTTATGACTGTCCCCTTAGTAACATTTCAGGCAAAATCACGAACCGTGTGCATCAATACCACAAGCTATAGTGGGACATGACCCTTTTTACTGCAGGATTTTGATATCTACCATGGAACAAAGATGGTACTAGCCCTAAAGATACCCCCC
>DASTCT010000269.1:0-14790 GCA_035710845.1 Candidatus Angelobacter sp. | reverse complement strand
TGGATCGTCAGTTAGTGCGTGAGTTGATTGATGATCTGGTTTCCTGGAACCAAACCCTGGGCTTCAGCATGATTGCTGTTGACCATCAGGTTGAAGTGCTTAAACGTTTGTGTCCGCAACGGGCCATTGTGCTGGAGCATGGAAAAATCGCGCAATCGGGCACATGGGAAGAGATACGCAGCGCACCGGCCACTCCGCTGCTGCGTTCGCTGCTTGCGCCGCTTTAGAAAATGGTCAGGACTGGAGTGAAATGATATGAAAGGCGAACCGCAACCCAAGCTGTATCCTGTGCGCCACGCCTGCAAGGTGCTGGGTGTAAGCTACCCTGCCTTGAAGCAATGGATTTATAAAGGCAAGATCAAGACCGTCAAGACGCCGGGCGGGCACCACCGCATTCCGGAAACCGAGATTGATCGTCTTCTGCCTTCTGTTCCTCAACGCGCCACCATCCAGACTCGCAGGGAAAACTATAGAAAGATCAGCGGACGCAACCAGCTTGTGGGACGGATCGTTGAAATTAAGATTGACGGCCTCATGGCGCAGGTAACGCTCTCCATCGCAGGCCAGTACCTCACATCGATAATCACAGCAGATGCAGCGCAGGAGATGCGGCTGGAAAAAGGCCAACTCGCGACCGCATTAATTAAATCCACCGAGGTAATGTTGATGCGCCCCAAGTAAATTTGAAAAAGCAGCCGGAGTTTTATCAATCGGCATGATTCTTCTTTTACTTCTTGGACTCCATCTCCGCTTCCGCCTGCAAGCTTTGCATGTCACGGAAAACAGTCACCACTGCAAGTGTGCGCCCGCCCAACTGATAAGAAACAGCGCAATCCTTGGCATCCAGGCTGCCCTCGATCTTGGTAGCGTCCCACTTCTCCGCATGGCCAACGTAGTTAATGCTCACGTCATAGTGCTGGCTCCAGAAAAACGGTACAGCATCAAACTTTTCCTTCTGGCCCAGGATGTTCCTTGCTGCAGTCTGGCCCTGGCGTTCTGCCACTACCCAGTGCTCAACGCGTATGCGATTGCCGGAATGTGGATCGGGCCAGCGTGCTATGTCACCGGCTGCGAAAATTCCGGGGCTGTTGGTTTCCAGGTATTCATTCACCACAACGCCGCGCTCAATCACCAAACCGGCCTTTTCCGCCAGTTCCAATTGAGGCCGCACGCCCACGCCCAGCACAATGAAATCGGCATTGAGCGTCGCGCCTGTGCTCAGCGTTACTTTGTTTCCATCCACTCGGCTGACCGTAGCTCCCAGATGGAAAACAACACCATGGCTCTCATGCAGGCCGCGAATAAACTTGCCGACCTCCGCCCCCATCACTCGCTCCAGCGGCTGCTGCTCCTGCGAAACTACGTTTACGGCGATCCCCCGCGCACGCAGCGATGCAGCAACTTCAAGTCCGATAAAGCTGGCGCCCACCACTACCACCTGCTTGGCAGAAGCTGCCCGGGCAATGATAGCTCGGCTGTCAGCATAGGTGCGCAGATAGTGAATTTGGGAATCAGAAGCTCCCGCGATCGGTAGCTTCACCGGGTCAGCGCCGGTGGCCAGCAGAAGCGCGTCACATTCATAAGCCTTGCCGTTTTCCAGCACCACGCGCTTTCCAGGGACATCGATTGACGCAACTTTTGAGTTCAACACCAGATCAATCTTGTTGCTGGTATAAAAATCAGGCGGACGTAATGGAATCCAATCTTCTGACGCCGTGCCAGCAAGAAAATCCTTGGAGAGGTTTGGACGGTCCACCGGCCCCGACTCGTCAGCGCTGATGATGGTTACGCGGCCCTCGTAGCCTTCACGGCGCAGCATTTCTGCCGCCGCGAGCCCCGCAGCGCCGCCGCCAACAATCACCACCGATGCAGGAAGCTTGCCAGACGGCTTCTTCGCCGGTGCACTCAGCTTTTCGCGAACAAAAACCTTGTCGCCAACCTTCTCCACGCGCCAGCAGGAGACAGCATCAAGCGCAGGAGCACGGACTGCTTCGCCAGTGCGCAAACTGAAACAGGCATGGTGCCAGGGACAGCGCACCATATCTCCTACCACCAATCCATCAGCCAGAGGCCCATGGTAATGAGTGCAGTGTGCACCGATTGCGAAAAACTCATTGCCGTGCTGAACGAGAATTGCTTCTTCATCGCCTACTTGGCCAGCGATAGGACTACCATCCTGGAGATCTTGAATCAGCACACCATTTTTAAAATCGGGTTTAGCAGTGTCTTCCATTGGCTGCCAGAGCCTCCCATCAAATTATTTTTAAGCGCGGAACAAAGATTAACGACTCAATCCCTTTACGATGCCATTTTGAGAACGATTTTTCCCCGATCGTGCGGCGCTCCGGCCAGCATGTCGTGCGCAGTGCGCGCCTGGCTCAGCGGCAAAACAGTTCCAACGGAGGGAACAATCTTTCCGCTGTCAAACAGCTCAGTGAGGTGCTTCAACCGGGCCGTTGTGACCTCAACATAGAAGAAAACAGCTTTCACTCCATATTTCTTGGCCGTCTCCTCTGAAACGGGAGACACAACAGAAACCAGAATCCCGCCGGGTTTCAGCACTCGGTAAGAACGCTCCTGCGTGGTGCCGCCAACTGTATCAAGCACAATGTCAACCGCGTGTGCTGTGTCTTCAAACCGTGCGCTGTGATAGTCGAGGACCGTGTTCGCTCCAAGACCGCGCACATAATCAATGTCGTTCGCAGATGCGGTTGCAATCACGTTGAGCTTTGCTTCGCGGGCAAGCTGCACAGCATAAGCGCCAACATTTCCAGCACCTCCGTGGATGAGCACAGTTTGTCCGGCCTGAGCGCGAGCATAGTCAAAGAGCATCTGCCAGGCCGTAACCGCTACCACCGGAGCCGACGCTGCTTCAACAAAGCTCAGATTCCTGGGCTTCGGCGCCATCATTCCGGCAGAAGCAACCGCATACTCGGCATAAGCTCCGACAAAACCCTCATTGGTTGAGCCATAAACGTCATCGCCAACTTTGAATCCGGAAACGCCCGGGCCGACCTCAGCAACTGTGCCAGAAAGATCAGATCCAAGAATCAACGGCGGCGCAGGGCTCACAGCGCTCTTCCCTTCGCGGATCAGCGCATCCCATGGGCCAACTCCGGCTGCTTTAACGTGTACCAAAAGCTGTCCCGCACCGGCCTTGGGGCGCTCCAAATCCTCATTCACGATGACCGATGGCGGACCGAATTGCAGAATTCTTGCGGCTTTCATCGTATTTTGGCTTTTCACATCCATAGCATGTTAATCCTATTGAGTTGGAACTGCGATCCGCGTGACAAGTTGCTCTTGTCTTGCAGGTGCATAATGATCCAAGATCGCTGAACGCTATGACCCAAGAAGAAATCCGGCTGCAGGAATCGCAGCGCCGCATCAAGCACTGGAAACGCTGGGGCCCGTACCTGAGTGAACGGGCCTGGGGCACCGTACGCGAAGACTATAGCGCTGACGGGGATGCCTGGCGTTACTTCCCTCATGACCATGCGCGCTCGCGTGTTTACCGGTGGAATGAAGATGGCATTGCCGGAATCTGCGATCGCCACCAGTTCCTGTGCTTTGCGCTTGCGCTGTGGAATGGCCGCGATCCCATTCTTAAAGAGCGCCTCTTTGGCTTGACCTGCCATGAGGGTAATCACGGCGAAGACGTAAAGGAATATTACTTCTACCTCGATTCAACGCCGACGCACTCTTACATGAAGTATCTGTACAAGTATCCCCAGGCAGAGTACCCATACACGCGGCTGCTGGAAGAAAACCACCGGCGAGACCAGCACCAGCCTGAGTTTGAACTAATTGATACCGGAATCTTCGATGACGACCGTTACTTCGACGTTTTTGTGGAATACGCCAAGCAGGGGATTGAGGATATTTGTATCCGCATCACTGCGGCCAATCGCGGCCCGGAAGCGGCTGAAATTCACCTGCTGCCTACGCTTTGGTTTCGCAACACCTGGTCTTGGGTTGCAGGGAGCGCCAAGCCCTTATTGATCTTTGATTCCACGATCGGCGCAATCCATGTGCAGCAAGAAGAGATTGGTAATTACTGGCTCTATGCCGATCAGGGCGGCACTCCGCTCTTTACTGAAAATGAAACCAATTTCCAGCGTCTATATAACGTTCCCAACAGCTCGCCATTCGTTAAAGATGCTTTTCACCGCTATGTGATCAATGATGAAAAAGATGCGGTTAATCCGGCGCAGCAAGGCACCAAAGCTGTCATCTATTACAAGCTGACGATCCCCGCCGGTCAGCAGGCCACAGTAAACCTCCGCTTGCAGCAGGCAGATACAGCGATGCAGCGCGATTCAGCCCTTGGGACCAACCTGCAAAATATCTTCGCAGCAAGAAAGCAGGAAGCGGACGAGTTTTATGCCATGGTAATTCCTCAATCCGCGGACGCCGATACGCAGAACATCATGCGCCAGGCATTTGCGGGGATGCTTTGGGGCAAGCAGTTTTACCACTATGTGATCCGTGACTGGCTGAAAGGTGATCCTGCAATGCCCAAGCCGCCGGAGTCGCGCAAGAACGAGCGCAACCACGCCTGGACACATATTTATAACGCTGACGTCCTCTCCATGCCCGATAAATGGGAGTATCCGTGGTACGCCGCCTGGGACCTCGCCTTCCATTGCGTTGCGCTGGCCATGGTGGATTGCGAGTTTGCCAAGGACCAGCTGGTGCTTCTGCTGCGTGAGTGGTACATGCATCCCAACGGGCAGATCCCGGCATATGAGTGGGCTTTTGGCGACGTGAATCCTCCTGTGCACGCATGGGCGGCATATCAGGTTTACAAAATTGATCGCGCAAAAAATGGCGGCCAGGGCGATACCCAATTTCTGGCACGGGTCTTCCAAAAGCTGCTGTTGAATTTCACCTGGTGGGTCAATCGCAAGGACGTGGAAGGCCTCAACGTTTTTCAGGGCGGCTTTCTTGGCTTGGATAACATCGGCGTCTTTGATCGCAACATGCCCCTGCCTGGCGGTATAAATCTGGAGCAGTCAGACGGCACGAGCTGGATGGCGATGTACTCGCTCGACATGATGGCCATTGCGCTGGAACTGGCAAGCACAGATCCGGTCTATGAAGATGTGGCCAGCAAGTTCTGGGAGCATTTCATCTTCATTGCTCGCGCAATGAACCATCTGGGCGACGATGGCCTGAGTTTGTGGAACGAAGAAGATGGGTTCTTCTATGACGTGCTGCATTCTTCGGATGGCACTTCCCTGCCGTTGCGCGTGCGCTCCATGGTGGGCTTAATGCCACTCTACGCCGTCCTCACGATGAACCCGGAACTGCTGAATGCCATGCCTGCGTTCAAGCGGCGGCTGGAATGGTTTATTGAAAATCGTTCTGATCTCACAGGCAACATGGCCTGCATGCACACAAAGGGCAATCAGGAACGCAGGCTCTTCTCAGTCGCCAGCCGTCCGCAGCTTGAGCGCATTTTAGAAGTCATGCTCGATGAAAATGAGTTTCTCTCGCAGCACGGCATCCGGGCGCTTTCGGCTTATCACCGCGATCATCCTTACACGCTTGAACTGGATGGACAGCAGCACACCGTGGATTACGAGCCGGCGGAATCAACTACCGGATTGTTCGGCGGCAACTCCAATTGGCGCGGGCCGATTTGGTTCCCGGTAAATTACCTGATGATTCAGGCGTTGCGGCGCTTCCAGGAATATTACGGAAGCTCGGTTCGCGTGGAGTGTCCCACCGGCTCAGGCACGCTGATGGACTTGAATGAAGTAGCGGATGAAATCAGCCGCCGCCTCATCAGCACTTTCCAGCGTAACGATCACGGGCGCAGGCCGGTCCTGGGCAAGAATGAAAAATTCCAGTCTGATCCGCACTGGCGTGATTACATTCCATTCTATGAGTACTTCCACGCCGATACCGGCGCTGGTGTAGGCGCAAGCCACCAGACGGGCTGGACCGGGCTGGTGGTCAAGATGATTGATGAAATCTTTAACAAGCAAGCAGCCAAAATCACGGCGGCCCCAGCTACGGTAGAAAAATAGCCGTGAAGACTATTCTGCTCTTCTCCGGCAAAATCTTTTATTAAGATCAATTCTGTTGCGCAGTGAAAGTTGCAAAACTAGTGATTAGCTTTGACAAGAGCGTGTGTACCGATCTGCAGGCCGGGCTTAGCCGCGAGTGGCTTGAGACCAATGGCCTTGGCGGCTTTGCCTGCGGCACAATCGCTGGAGCTAATACTCGCCGCTATCATGGTTTGCTGACTGCGGCCTTGAGTCCGCCCAGCGGCCGCATGTTGCTCCTTGCTAAGTTGGAAGAGACATTGGTTCTGGGAGAGCGGCGCATTGATCTCTCTACCAACGAGTATGTTGGCGCGATTCATCCTGAAGGCTATCTTGCTTTGACCAGCTTCCGGCTTGATCCATTTTCCACCTGGACATTTACCGTTGAAGGCGCCGTTCTGGAAAAGATCGTCTTCATGCTGATGGGCAGTAACACGGTGCAGGTGGAATACAGGCTGCTGCAGGCTCCCGCGAGAAGCGAGCCGCTGCTGGAGATCAGGCCGCTGATCGCATTTCGCGATAGTTCAGCTACAACCCACGAGAACAGCGCCTTAAATCCGACAGTTGTGAGCGAGCCAAACTCTGCCAGCGTGCAACCCTATGCGGGCTTGCCTGCGCTGCACTTTGCTCACAATGCCGCGCACCTCGGACCACAAGGCTATTGGTACAGAAATTTTCTGTACAGAGTGGAAAGAGATCGAGGGCTGGATTTTCAGGAGGACCTGTTCAATCCGTTTGTACTCTCCTGGAACCTCAGCCAGACGCCTTGCACTCAGATCATTGCGTCCACGCAGCAACACGACATTCGCACGGCAGATGCTGTGCGCAGCGCTGAGATCGCACGCCGGAAAAAATTGGTGGCTGCGTCAACCGCCAATGATCCGCTGGTGCGGGCACTCACCGTGGCGGCAGATCAATTTCTTGTTCGTCGCAGCAAAGAGTGGACGGTCATCGCCGGTTATCCGTGGTTTACGGATTGGGGGCGTGACACCATGATCTCGCTCCCCGGCCTCACGCTCTTCACCGGCAGAGAAGATATCGCCAGAAGCATTCTGCGAAACTTTGCCCGCTATGTTGACATGGGCATGTTGCCCAACCGATTCGCGGATTCCGGCGCGGCAGAATTTAACACTGTAGATGCGGCGCTCTGGTTCTTTGAAGCCGCGCGCGCCTACGCCGCTGCGACTAATGATTATGACTTTATCCCGGAAGAGCTGTATCCGGTCTTTACCCAGATGATTGACTGGCACATCAAGGGGACGCGCTACAACATCAAGGTCGCGGAAGATGGCTTGCTCAGCGCCGGAGCGCCGGGCGCGCAGCTTACCTGGATGGACGCCAAGATCGGCGACCATGTGGTAACGCCGCGCAGCGGCAAGCCGGTTGAAATCCAGGCGCTCTGGTATAACGCGCTGCGCATCATGGAAGACCTGGCCTCGCGCTTTGGCGATGAGCCGCAGCAGAAGAAATATTCCGTGATGGCCTCGCGTGCGAACGAAAGTTTTAATCGCGTTTTCTGGAACGAGAGCGCGCAGTGTCTTTATGACGTGGTGGATGGCGGCCAATTCGATGCGTCACTCCGCCCGAACCAGATCTTTGCTGTGAGCCTGCATTACTCCATGCTCTCTGCGGAGCGCTCCCGCGCAGTGGTGGAAACCGTGCAGCGCGAACTACTCACGCCCGTTGGCTTGCGCACGCTTAATCGTTCTGATCCACGCTACCGCACCACCTATGAAGGCGGCCAGGAGAGCCGCGATTCCGCTTATCACCAGGGCACGGTGTGGGCGTGGCTGCTGGGCCCGTTTATTTCGGCTTACGTGCGGGTCAAAGGCAGAACGGCACAATCGCAGATACAAGCGCGTGATTTGCTGCGCGGCATTGAGCAGCATCTTACTAAGGCCGGAGTGGGGCAGATTTCAGAAATCTTTGACGCTGACCCGCCGCACCATCCGCGAGGCTGCTTTGCCCAGGCATGGAGTGTGGCGGAGATTCTGCGCGCGCTGTGTGAAGATATCCATCAGACTCGGACGCCCGCGCCAGAAACCAACGCTGCCGACTGACTCCTCAGCGCATTCACCTCTTCATACAGTTGCCGCGCTGCTTCCTTGCGATCGGTAAAAACTTTGGCTCCATCGCCAAAACGCAAAGCCGCCGTTACGCCGCCTTTGCCAAACAGCTTCGCGGCATGGGGCCCAAGAACCATATCGCCGTGGTAGCAAACGTCAACTGCAGGATCGCCGTCCTTAATTTCATAGCTGATGCAAGCCGCTGTGATCGGAGTGCGGTTGGCGACGGCGGGCTGAAACAGTGACGAGCGAAAGGGCAAAACCTGCCGTCCATCAGAGCTTGTGCCTTCAGGGAACAAAACCACTCGTACGCCGCTGGCCAGCGCCGCCGCCATTTGCGGCTGGATGGAATGAGTGTTGTCCGGGCGGGAACGGTCAATATAGATTGTGCCCGCAAGCGTAGCCACCCAGCCGATTCCCGGCCACGTCTTAATTTCACGCTTGGCCACAAAGACGCATGGAGCAATCGCGCTGAACACCAGGATATCGAGATAGCTGAGATGATTGGAGACCACAAGACCGGCGGCAGGCACTGTTCCATACCCGGCGAAGCTCACGCCCAGCCACGGCAGAACACGCGCGCTCCAGCGATGCAGCACATCAATCCGGTGGCGCAGGCTAGTTCTGCCGGTAAGAGCATTGATCAGGTATTCAAGCAGACAGGCGAGAACGGCGAATCCCACGGCGGCAAAGCGCCGGGTTACGCGCAGAAATCGACGAGTTGAACTGATGACCGAGCTCAAGCTTCAAAACACCTGCTCCGAATGGGCCTGTGAAAGACTATTTAAGCCCATTAGAGTCAGGAAGTCGATGAGGCCATATTAAATATGGTCTCAAGTGCGTGCTTCTCGTCTTTCTGAATTATTGCGTGACAAAGAAAACGTCATACGCTTTCCGGCCAACGGGATCATCTTCTTTGTGAACGCCCTGGTTTACACGAGCTTTATAGCGAAAGACGTTGCCGAAATCGTCGGTCCGTTCGGACAATGAATAATCAAGGCTGATTGAGAAAACTCCAAGTTGCGGCAATGTATAAAGTTCCTCTAGCTGGCACACGCCGTCATGGTTTTCATCCAGCCATAAGCGTAGAGATGAGAATATTTCATCATTCTGGTCAATCACTCCATCACCATTTCCGCCGTGGTCGGCTTGATCGTAAACTGCCAAGGCTGCATAACCATTCGGCGTAGCAGAAGGCGGCTGCGGCATGAATTGCCAAAGAGCTGTTGCCCGGTGCTGACAATTCCATTAGCGCCAGGCAAGACCAGGAAGGCATTCCCTGATCCGGGCTGTGTCCACCCTAAACGCATCGGAGAGCCGGTCCCGGCTATATCGAACAGAACACCATTGGCGGCGCTGGTAAGGCGATAACCGTTCCCGCTGGTATCAATGATGATTGGAGAAGCACATGGATTGTTATCGCTACCGGTTCCAGAACGAAGGTCTTGAGGCGCGCTAGGATCACACTGGGGCGTTGGTGCAGGCGGTGGCGGAGGTGGAGTGGGTGTGGGAGCAACACAGGGTTGAGCTGCACATTGTTTGAGATCCTGAGACATGGAAAGTTGGACACATGATTCACCCAGAGAATCTGATGATCTCGGCCATACTCGGAGGAAGAATCGATTGATGTTGTCTGTAGGGCTTGTAAAGCCAGCGTTCTGGTTCTGTGCCTGAAAGGTCGGTGAGCAGTCGATTTTGGATGGACCACCACAGGACAGGCTGCTTGTCCCTGTAGAGGTCATCTGCGAAGTCGCAGAGAAATATACATTGTTGTTATTGTTCTCATCGATGCATTGAACGTTGTATGTTTGCGTCTCAGTGACGGTCTCGTTGTTATGAACATCGCAACTCGTGCCCACGATTTTTGTGTCGCTTGTAAGGAAATTTTGAATCGCGCTGCAATTTGTCTGAGCGAAAGCAGCTGAAGGGCAAAATATTGCGGTAATTGCAAGGAGTGCTTTAAGGTTACTCACTGCGTTCTCCTATGCAAATTGGTGTGAAATGAAACGGATTGAGCATCCTTTTCATTCTTGTCCGCGTACTCCAGCATCCGCTGCTGTTCGTCTGCTGCTGATTGGCTGTGCTGGTGCTTCAAGTTATAGAGATGTGTCTCAAGAGTGGGCGTCATCAGAGGGGCAGTCTCTTTCGACTCTTCCCATAGCCGCGTCAGGTTGTCTATTGCCTCTTCCTTTGAGGACGCATTGCGAATAATCTCTTTAGTTTTATTGTCAGCATCCACAATCGCTTGACGAGCTGAAATCACGTGTTTGAGCATTTCTGGATTCGTGAACTCTGTAGAAGCGTCGCTAAATGCAACAAAATCTATATCAACACTCACATTGCTTGAAACATTCTGAAGGGTTTCCTCAAATGTTCCCCCAGGGCGTATGCCTTCCAGTTGTCCGGAATTTATGCCAAGCAGAAGATCTTCGAGCCGAAAAGAAGTATCCGATATATCTGATTTACCGCTTGTCCGTACCCTATGAACAGCCAAATCGAAAGCTGTAATTGTCTGGTTAGAGAGATTCCTAATAGTTACTGTGGCAGTATGCGATGAGTCGTCTAGCTTAATCTCCTCAACTTTGGCTCCGGTGATGGGAGCAGCCGGTTGATTGAAGATTGGATTTGTGGTTTGTAGTCCTAAAACTGGCTCGGCAAATAATCCGCTGCTTAATGTAAGTGACAGTAAACAAGCTGCAAGTAACAACCCCATGAAATCTCCCAGGTTCGAAGTAGTGATTGATCCTTCCGGGTTAAGCTCCGAAAGGACAGGTGAATATAAGCTTGGGCTAAGCATTGCCAAACAGCCAGTCCTAAAATTTACGGTTTATAGAAAGTGGGATTTTAGGTCTAAATAAAAGCAATGACGGGCGTGGATTGCTGTGCATCAAACTTTCCTTTTGCTTCATAAAGTGCTCAACCTTTGAAATGGAAGATGAAAAGAGCACTCAGCCAAACAACTGTGCGAAAACGAACAGCGCTGCGGAGAGGCTTTGTCAAAGAGAGATCCTTCCCCTTCAACAAGCTCAGGGTCAGGATTTCGTCTGACGGCTAAGCCACCCCCAGCAAGCCAAAACCAGGTTCGCTGGGGACCCCCTGGTCAGACGCCGCCAGAACGGCTCAAGATGGCCTATTTTGTGCTTTACTTCGCAAAGGTTTCGCGCTAGGATGCAGCATCTCCCTATTGGTTAAATAGTAAAAATGCAGCTCAGTATCTTGCGCTTGAGATGGGATGGCATCCGCAAAGAGGCATTGGGTCAAATCTACGCCAATCTGGGATCGGTGGGATGGGTAGGGAGGGGGATGGGGGAGTAACTCAGATATAAACTTTAAACTTTTAAATGTGCAAGGAACATGAACACGAGTATCGCGCTACTTCAGCACAAACCAGAAGAAGAGCACATTGGAGATCAACATGCCCATGGCGGCGCAGCCCAGCCAGAAGTTTTCAAAATGCGTGTTGGTGGTGCGCATGATGCGGGAGTTATTGGAGAGCAGCAGAATAAAGATAAAGATCGGAACCAGGACAATCCCGGCCAGCACCTGTGACCAGTACAGAACGTGCACGGTGTGGACGCCGAAAAAATCGATGATCACGGCCAGGAAGACCGTGCCGGAGATCATCACGTAAAACATGCGCGCGTTCCACGGTTCAATGGAGAGGCCGGAGTTCCAGCCCATGGCTTCTGCCACGCTGAAACAAAGCGAGGCTACCAGAATGGGCAGCGCGATGAGTCCGGAGGCAATGATGCCGAGCGCAAAAAGTATGGTCCCGGCAAAGCCGAAGGAGCCAAGCGCCTCAGAAGCGCTGCGGGTGGTCATATTGGAAGGATCGGCAACGTGCAGGTGCGATGCGGCGATCATGGCGCAGAGCGAGATCAGGCAAGCCACAAA
The DNA here is from genome assembly GCA_035710845.1 of Candidatus Angelobacter sp. Classification (GTDB taxonomy): domain Bacteria; phylum Acidobacteriota; class Terriglobia; order Terriglobales; family Acidobacteriaceae; genus Angelobacter. The sequence goes on along the minus strand of DASTCT010000269.1, from coordinate 2,777 downwards.
AGTTCCGGCATGGGACTCAGTCACGTGAGCGCGCGCCAGACCTTCCGGAAGTCCGCGCTTGGAACTGGTTTGCCAGACAATAACGTCAGGCGTGAGCAAGGAACCAAAAACGGCGACTACGCCCATCATGTAATCGGTGCTTACCTGCATGTGGGGAAGGAAGACGTCTTTGGCCAGCAGGAAGAAGGAATCAGTTACGCGCCAGGCCGCAACCACGTATGCAACAAGAATGAGCGTAAGCAGTCCCAGAACTTTGGTGGTCTTTTGATAATTGCCGATGATCAGCACATACCAGACCGTGAAGCCAACAATGGCCAGAAAAAAGATTCGCGGCGAAATGGTGATGAGAGCAAAACTGTCACTCACGGCCACAATATCGCCCACGATCATAGCCATGTTTACTGCGGCAATCAGCAACGCCATGATAAGAGCAGTCCGGGCGCTATAGTGCTCACGAATGAGTTGTACCAGGCCCTTTCTGGTTTCCTGGCCAATGCGCGAAGAGACGGCAAAGATGCTGAACAACACCGGAATACAAAGCACCACCACCCAGCCCAGCGATGTGCCAAAGCTGGCGCCTGCCACTGTGGCCGTAAGCACGGCGGCAGGATCAAGGTCTGCCGCGCCAGCAATGATGCCCGGCAACATGCGCGTAGCTCGATGGAAAAACGACGTATTAGGATCGGCGGGGGAACTTGTCTCCGCCAGACGAAAGGTCCCCATAGGGAAGTCCAACTAGGTTAGAAGCAGATGCAGCTCTGGCAGTTGGACTGTTTATTTTGAAGGACAAGCACCAGAACCATAACGGCAAAAAGCCGCGAATTTCCCTCTGATCCGGGGGGGTGGAGGTTTCAACAACTTCTTGCTGGCACGCTCTATCGAATCGGCGACCAGGAAGAGCATTCTTCTACATCAATAGGACGGGAAAGAGGAAAACCATAACGATATCGGATAACACCATCGGATGTAGAGCAGAAGTTGCGCCTGCCTGTGTTGGTGTTGACCGGCGTGGCCACTACAACAAAGTTGCACTCATTGCCGGAGTTTTCTTGGGAACCCTCTGCCGCAGAACAATTTCCTTCTCGGCTCATGGAGAACTTGTAGTCATACTTAGTGCACCATGCGCCGGCCGTGCAGGTTGAGCCGCCCAACTTGTTATCGAGGAGGCAGGCATGATCAGCCGTACCTTGGGAGCAGGAAACACTTGGTCCGGGGCCTAAAGTCGCCAGGTCAGGAGCGTAGCCTTTGTCGGGATATTGAGTTGTGTAGGTGACCTGGGAAACGTTGATTGTTCGCACGCTACTGGCTGCGGCTGCTTCATTGGCAGAAATTCTAGCGCGCATCAGGTTGGGAATCATGATTGCAGCAATAATGAGCACGCTGAAAGCAATGCTGATGTAGCCCATGATAAGGCCCGCCATCGCCATGCCTGCACCAGAAAGACGGCCCATGCTGCGTTGAATGTTGCCGCGCGACATATGTCCAAGGATGATTGCTGGGATTCCAGCTAGAAATCCAAAGCAAAGAATGGAGAGAATGCCGAAGACCAAACTGGCCGTTGCTTTGCCATCAGTAGCCGGTTGTTGTCCATAGTAAGGCTGGCCGGGTTGCGGATATGGCTGGCTTTGTGGATACTGCGGCTGCGTCGAAGGCGGATTCAGCCAGGATGAAGCAGGCGGAGGCGGGGCCTGTGCAGCGGGCGCGGGCGCGTTCTCAACCGGGGTTGCACACTGGGGGCATACCTTGGAATCATCGGGCATGGAAGCGCCGCATCTAAAGCAAAACATTGAGCCTCGCATTAATTTTTCAGATTTATCAGGGAAACGTACTTCATTTGCGGCCAAAAGGCAATCAGTTCGTCAGTGGAGAACCCCATTCGCTAGTAATGTATAGATGGAAGGTTAACGGAATTCTTTGAGTGCGGCTTCAGCAGCAAAGTATCCACACATGCCGTGCACGCCCGCACCGGGCGGTGTGGAAGCTGAGCAAAGATAGACGCCCTTGTACGGAACGCGATACATGCTTACAGTAGGACGAAGAAAGAGCTGGCCCAGGTTCGCTGCGCCTCCGCCGATATCGCCGCCGATAAGATTGGCGTTGTGCTGCTCAAACTCGGCCGGTCCCCTGATTGAGCGGGCAGCAATACAGTCGCGAAATCCGGGCGCAAATCGCTCCACCTGTTTTTCAATCACTTCTGCCACATTGCCGCTGAAGCCGTTAGGCACGTGGCAATATCCCCAGGCCGTGTGTTTGCCAGCTGGAGCGCGAGTGGGATCAAACAAGCTTGGCTGCGTCAGGAGCACGTAAGGACGCGCCGATACTTCTCCGCGCCATGGAGCGCTTTCAGATTCGTTCATCTCGCTTAGTGAGCCGCCCAGATGCACTGTTCCTGCCTGCGCACACTCCGCAGCGCGCCACGGGATAGGCTGATGCAAAGCCCAATCAATTTTGTAAGCACCCACGCCGTATTTGTATCGTTCAAGCTTGGCTCGATAAGTTGGTGGTAATTTTTCCGCCATGATCTTGATCAGTTGTCTCGGCGTCACGTCAAAGAGCACGGTCCGCGCCGGTGGAAGCTGATCGAACGAGTCAACGCGATGATTGGTAAAAACCTTCCCGCCCAGCGATTCCAGATGTTTCACCAGCGCAGAAGCGAGTTGCTGCGAACCTCCGCGAGCAAAGGGCCAACCACCGGCATGAGCTACAATCGCCAGCAGCAGCCCCACGGCAGATGTCGTCATGGTCTCCAGCGGCAACATGGAATGGGCAGCTATGCC
>DASTCT010000268.1:0-2494 GCA_035710845.1 Candidatus Angelobacter sp. | reverse complement strand
CTGGAGGCGGCGCGGAAAGATACCGAAGGGATGGAGGAGCGTGGCAATGCGGCGTCCGGACTTGGGGCCCCAGGCGCTCCAGGGACGGCTTTCCATTTTGCGAAGCTCGGAGAGCAGATCACTGGTGGGAAGATATTCAGGTTTGTTCTTCTCGCGGAATACCGAGCGAACGTCCCAGAGCATCTGCAAGTGGGGGCTGGCGTCCGCGAGATCAAAGACGGCAACGGCGGCAGCGCGGGCCTTCTGCGGCCATGAGCCGCCGGCGAAATCGGCGATATGAATGAGAGGCTCAACGCATCGCTGCTGGCCGGGCAACAGCGTGGGCGGCAGTTGAGCTGGTTCATTTTGGGCCGCTTTTGCCAGTGCTCGGGAGATGTTTTTCGCCCATTCCTCGAGAGGGCGGGAAAAAACATCACCGTCATCATGATATGGAAGCTGATGGTTGAATTTTTCCGACGGCCTGGGACGGCGGAGGACGATGGGGATACAGCGGGCAGCCAGGGAGCGAGGCAGCGGGGCGCTGCTGGCGAAGGCCTTAGGGCCGAAGAAGTAATAATCTTCTTCGCCCAAGGGGAAAAAACTTCGCACCTCTGAGCCGGAGTTCAGCAGGGCGAGCGCCGACTGAAGCTCCGAGCGATTCAAGGTGTGATGACAGTCGTCGAGCAATAAGGTGAAGAACGGCTGATTTTCCGACATGCCGGGATCTTCGAAGCAGCGACCGCGCAAGCACCTTTCAATCAGGGTGGCGGCGGGGACGCCGGTAAGGAAACCCTTGTTATAGCAGAGGACGTCCAGGACATTGAGGCAGGTGGTTTTGCCGGAGCAGGGCTCAACCGAGCGAATGTCGAGATAGGGCGCAGTGGTGAAGACATGTTCGAAGCGGGTGCATGCAGTCCACAAGGTGAGCAGGGTGAGCTGGTGATCGTCGCAGATCAGGTGCTGGCGGATGTAGGCGGCGACTGCATCGAGCAAGTCCGCGCCGGGAGGTGTGCTGGTGTGTCCGTTGGTAGTCTGTTTCGTGCTGTTCATAGGCAGCTCCAAGATTGCTGTTCTCTTTTTCTTCGCTATTGTGGCATTATGTTATAGCCATGTCAAGACACAAAATATATGGTTTATATCTCCTTGATATATAGGACGTGTAAACTGCTGATTTTTAAGGGAGATGACGAGGGGGATCCGATGTGGATTCGCGCAAGTTGTTGAAAAGAGGAGGTGAGTTGTTTGCGGGGAGATCGCAAGATGTTGTGGTGGTGGAGGGCATGGCCTGCACGGTCCCCCTTTGATTCATTGGACCAGACCCTCTGACACGATACCGTTCTAAAACGGCAGAATAGAGGCAAGAGAAAAACGGTTAGCCCTTGCGGTGGACTGGCTTTTGGTAATGTCTCAATTTGAAATAGTGCGAACGTGATTAGCGACCCTTACGGGGGTGTAGTATCCAGAGCACTGCTGCCGCTCCCGCAATGGCAATCCCCGCTGCTAGCCTTGTTGGGCCTGTACGGACCGCCCACTGCGCTGCGTACACAAGGATGACGATCAGAGTTATCGGCGCAGCGAGCTTGCGCAACTTCGACTTTGGCTCATCTTTCTTATGGTGCGCGTGGCTGTGGTGCTTTGCCATTTCTTATAATTCTTCTCTGGAGAGATCGTTACTGCCTTGACTTTTATTTGCCATTGGGGGCACACTCTTCCTGCTCCCGCCTATGGAAATTGGAGAGTGGCCGCGACTGGCATCGCGGCTTTTATTATTTGAGTTGCCTATGCCACAGCCTTAGCTTCGGCAAATCTTTTCTTCGCCTTGGCGCGAAGTTCCTTTATTTCGCGCTCTAGTTGTTCAAGCTGATGCTCAACCTCTCCTAGGTTAATGCATCCCGAACCGATAAAGCATTTATCAATGCCAGGAAATGCTGACCCAGCGCCACTCTTGAGGTAAATCTGTGCCGTGGGCTGTGGTTTCCCCGTGGGGCCTTTAAGTACAGCGAAATGAAGATCAAGATTCGAGGTGGTCATAGCGGGCCCAATTATCTCACCTTTCACAAATCCCAAAACAACCTTCTGAGCGACACGCCAAGCCCTTTATTAGCCAAGTATATTATTACCAAAAGTTTAACCAGGAAACCTTTTAGCTTCCGCTGCTGCTCTGAATCGAGCTTTGCTGGACCAGCCACATTCATCACCTAGAGCATTTTCAACGTTGCTGTATCCCAATTTTTTAAAGCGCTCCGCTCCAACCCCGGGACCTCCACCCCACCGAGCGCAAAACCAAAAGCGCGCTCGTTGGGGACCCCCCAATACCGTTCACTTAAGGAAAAATTGAACCTAGTCAGTCAACAAATGTGGCGTAAGTGCTCCGGACGGCTGTTACCCAATCATTCCCGTGGCTCCTCTATTGCCAACAGCTTGGTTGAGTGAAAGCTTTGGGCGGAGCAGATTTCTCCGCACTACTCGCGCGCTGATGATCACCCCATCACGCGCAAAACCAAAACCGCGCGTG
>DASTCT010000267.1:0-26462 GCA_035710845.1 Candidatus Angelobacter sp. | reverse complement strand
ACTGGTAGATGAAGTCGGCAAACCAGTTTGCATCCGCAATAATGCCGTGGAACTGCGCCGGATTCTCTCCGGGAGCAGGCCTACTGTAGCCGGTGGAGATGGCATCGATAAAAACCAGGTCAGTGGCATCGAGAAATGAATCTTCGTTGTCCACAACGGAATAAGGCGCGGGCATGCCGTGGCCATCGGCTGTGAGCACTACACGTTTTGGCCCCATGCCCATGTGCGTGAAGAGAGAAGCTGATCCGGGGCCGCCGTTATAGACAAAAGAAATGGGACGCTTGGATTCATCGACCCCATCCTTTGTATATGCCACGTAAAACATGGTGGCCTTGGGCGAACCGTCATCGGCGCGGATCACGTAGGTGGCAGCGGTGGCCGTGTAATTGATCTGCTGTCCGCCGATGCGCGCGGTGTGGTGCGTAACAGAAGTTTTTTCTTCCGGCGCCGGTCCGTGATGCGGTTGGCCTTCACCTTGCTGCTCTCCTGGGCGTGCGCGCTCCCGCTGTTGCTGTGGAGGCCGTTGCGCCTCAGGCACAGTCATCTGTGAAGCTGAGGGCCGTTGTTGTTCAGCGCGATTCGGTTGTTCAGTGCGATTGGGCTGCTGTGCCGGCGGTTGCTGGCTGGGCTGTTGTTGCGGCGGATTGGCTTGTGCGGTGGCTGCTCCGGCCGTGGCCAGAGCAAATGCGATGACGAGAACGCTCCTCATCCCCATGTCTTTTGGTTCTCCTTAAATAATTAAACGAATATGAAATGGAGAATCATACGCCATGTTGACGCGATGAAAAATAGGGAGGCCGTCCCAGTCCTTTCTTTGTTCAAGTCGTGCAATGAAAAGGCTCATCTTCTGCGCACAAAGCTTTCGCAACGCAAATAGGAAATAAAAGTTGCGGCTGAAGTCAGCTATTTATTTTTGCCCGGACATGGCCTTCTGCATCGTCAATTCCGCAACATTCCCTAGCAGTTGTGTTTACACCAGTGACCGGGAGCTGGCTAGAAGCGGCAAGCTCCTAAAAATCCTGGAGGAAATTAGAGATTATGAAGCGAATTTGTACAGGCATTTTGACAGTATTTTCATTTGCGACCGTGGCTGCGTTCGCGCAGAGCAGCACTCCCACTACCAGCACATCGGTGACCGGCCAGACTATTCAGGACCGCAAAGACAACCAGCAGAAGCGCATTGGCGAGGGGCTAGAAAATGGCTCGCTGACGGCAGGCGAAGCAGGCAAGCTGGAAAATAAAGAAAAGAAACTGAACGGGGAAGAGCGCGATATGCGTGAAGACAACGGCGGCAAGCTGAGCTCGGCAGACAAAGCCAAACTTACGCGCCAGCAGAACCGGCTGAGCAATGATATCTATAAACAGAAGCACGACGCGCAGGTGCAGCCCAAAGCCACCAATGAAGTGAATGCCCGCGACCGGAACCAGCAGAAGCGCATTGGTGAAGGGCTGGAAAATGGATCGCTGACCGCCGGCGAAGCCTCCAACCTGGAAAAGAAAGAAACCAAACTGAACAAAGAAGAGCGCAATGATCGCGCAGCCAACGGCGGCAAACTCACCCAGGGTGAAAAGACAAAGATTAACCGCCAGCAGAACCGCGTATCAAAGCAGATCTATAACAAGAAGCACAATGGAAGGAAGCGGGGATAGTTGACTAGCTCAGGTTGTTTGGTGGCCCTTCTCGGATCGAGGAGGGCCGCATTGTTTTTACGAACGATTGCGAGAGATTAAGTCGCGGTTGATGAGCGTTGGCTTACGGCGTTAGCTTTGGCAAGACGCTTTTCTTGCTGCGATGAAATTTAGCTGGCGCGTTTGCTGCGCGCAGGCCGGGGCTTTGGGTTGGGCTTACTTTTGCTCTTGAGATTGAGCGCCACGGCAGCGCGGATAAGATCTTTCAAGGCCGTCTCATTGATCCTGTCGCCTTCATGGATGTCGATGGCGCGTCTGACATTTCCTTCGAGACTGGAGTTGAAGAGGCGTGAAGGGTCCTTCAACGCAGCTCCTTTGGCAAATGTCAGCTTGACGATATTTTTGTACGTCTCTCCGGTGCAGATGATGCCGCCGTGGGAGAAAACAGGAATCCCCGGCGATGACGCTTTGGCCCACTTCCACCCTTCCACGATCTCAGGATCTGCATGGCGTATGATTTCGCGCACTCTAGCCAGCGTCTTCCCGCGCCAGTCGCCAAGTTCCCTGATCCTGGCGTCGATGGTTGCAGAGGCAGATTCTGTGGGAACAGTTTGTTTCATAGAAAGCTCCAATTCGTGAGCCTATTTTAGATGAGTCTGACGTTGTCGGACGAAAACATGGCTCGTCACCACACTCAGTCCAGACGTCACCTTCAGCGAACTATTTCTTGTCCCCCGGGCCTTTGGCCGGTGTGGCTTCTTTCTGCGTCTCTGCGCTGCCCGATGCAGGTTGCGTTGCTCCGCCTCCAGCAGCGGCGGTTGCGGGCTGTGTTCCTGGAGGCTCCGGCTTGGGAGGCATATCTGCCGCGGTGAAGCGTGGGAGCATATCATCGCGCATGGAGAGCTGGTACACCATGGCGGCAACCTCGATTGCGTCTTTCTTCACATCCTCTTCAATGATCCGTTCATAGGTATCAAGGTTGGTGTGCCAGGTGTCTGTGAAATATTCAATCGGGTCCTGGCCCAACCCAACGCCGGGAAGCCCGGCTTCGGCAAAGGAGCTTGAATCCGTGCCGCCGGCGCGGCGGTTCTTGTTGGAGATTGCGCCGGCAATGCCGAGATCGGAAAACGGCAGCAGGATTTCGCGCAGAATGTCGGCATCCTGCGGCGGTCCAAAAACGCCAGCGCCACGGATACGGCCTGTGCCGGAATCAACGTTGAAATAGGCCACCAGCTTGCTGAACTCCGGCTTGGGTTCTTCAAAGCTGCCGAAATGCGCCTTGATGTAGGCCTTGGAGCCGAGCAGCCCTTCTTCCTCGCCGCTCCACAGCGCCACGCGGATGGTGCGGCGCGGTTGCACGCCCAAGGTTTTCAAAATGCGCGCGGCTTCCATCATGATGGCGCAACCGATCGCGTTGTCCGTGGCGCCGGTGGCGGAGTGCCAGGAATCCAGATGTCCGCCCAGCATCACCACTTCATCTTTGCGGTCGGTGCCGGGAATTTCCGCGATCGTATTGTAGGAAGTTGCGCCTTCAGGAAAAATTTTGTTTTCAATATTGAATTCCAGCTTCACCTCGGTTCCATCGGCCAGGATGCGCGCGATGCGTCCGTAGTCCTCATTGCGGAGCACCACGGTGGGCACCACCTTGGCGATGTCATATGTCCGGTTCTGGAAAGCGCGGATATGTCCATTAGCCATGCGCGCATCATTCGCGCGGAGCAACGCGCCGTTCGCCAGCAGAAATTCGTCAATCTGCTGATTGATCTGCAGCCCAGTGAGTGTGCCCGGAGGATTCTGTTCTGGTTGCCGTCCATTGCGCGGCCCAAATTGCCCGGCATTGGGATTTTTGGGATCGAAGCGCTCAGCCGCGATTTTGTCATCAAGCCGGCGCGCGGGTTGATCGATCACCACAGGAATGACCTCGGCTTTGCCGACCAGGACGATTCTGCCCTTGACCTTGTCCTTGATTGAATTAAGGTAAGCAGTGAGATCTTCCTGCTTCGGCTTTTCCGGCGGGACCAGTTGGAATACCTGTGCGGTTACCGTGCCTTTGGTGCCCGGAGTCCAGGCCAGCACTTTGAAGGTGAGCTGGTCATGGATCGGCGCAACAATGTAGCCGCTGGACCGCCCGTTGATCCATCCGGGATGGCCAAAATCCCACGGCTCCAGATGAGCATTCTGCAGTCCCCATTCCTTCATCTGCTTGATGGCCCATTCCGCCGCGGCTTTGTGGTTCGGCGAACCGGTAAGGCGCGGACCATAAATATCGGTCAGAAAATGCATGGTGTGCATGATCTGCGAGTGGTCGTTTTCTTCGGCGCGGATCTTCTTGTTGATGTCAGGGTCAGCAGCAGACTGCGCTTGTGCTATGGCCAGCGCGGCACACATGGTAAATGCGAAGAGGCGAATGATCTTGGATAGCAAACCTGGTCTCCTGTGGGGATACATTTGGACTGGGAAAGTAACAATAACGGCAGCAGAGAAGAAAGGCAACGGAGATTCGCAAGATTGGCGATTAGCTCCTGAGGTCCCCTGAATCGCCATGAAAGTTAAGGAGCGCACAGAGATCTATCGGTTTTATGCTTTTCTATCGGAGGTTCAAAAAACTACCCTCTCCTGTGGGATGGGTTTGTCAAGTGTCCTATTTCCTGCCCGCCGGAATGCTGATTTTTGTTGACAAAAATGCCTGTTTCGCTTATTCTTCATACTGATTTAGAACCCATCTCTTGGAGCATCGAAACCGCAGGATTTATAGGCCCCAGAACCATTTATGAGATGGCTTCTAGTAAGACCGAGAGCGGCATCGGGGAACGAACCAGCTCTTAGCTATCAACCCTTGGTTTTTTAGCTAAAGCCTAGACGGATCCGAAAGGCCTGCAACTTTGCCATGGTCCGCAGCCCAGCTTCATGCTCCATTGGGCTTGCCTGCCAGGCCCTTGAAAGCACGCTGGACGTCCGGCCTTCGCTTTCAGGACGGCAGTTGAAGTGTATCGAAAAACAGCAATTAGCACTTGGCAATTAGCTCTTGCTTTTGACTGCTGCCATCCTTGGATACCCAAAGACTGAAATAGCTCTTAGCCATTGGCTCTTAGTCTTAGCCAAAATTGACAATTTTAAAACCTAAGCAATTACCAGCACAGGCAAGAGTGCCTGTGCCACGGATCAATCGCCACCTTCCCGGGTGGCTTTTTTATTTCTACCCATTCACACAAAAGCGCGCTAATGAGAATCCATTGGAGGATACGGTGACAAAGCAAGAAGTGATCGCAGCCATTACGTCGTGCGCGGAAAAGCTGAAGCGCGCGCCGACGCTCCCGGAATTGATGAAGTACAAAGGGCTGAGCACACGCGAGGTCCGCAAGCATTTTGGCAATTATCGGCGGGCGATTGCGGCGTGCAAGATCGAAAAGCGTGGACGCGGGTGGAAGATCGAGACGGGCGCGCTGTTTGAGGATTGGGCGAAAGTGGCGCGCAAGCTGAAAAAGATCCCGACGATCTGGGAATACCAGGAGCATGGCAAGCACAGTTTCCGTCCGATGAAGGACCGCTTTGGCACGTGGCCCAAGGTAGCGGAGGGGATGAAGCTCTATGCGGAAGAGAATGGCCTGGCGCAGGAGTGGGAGGACGTGCTGGCGATGGTGAGGGAGCGGCTGAAAATCCAAAAGCTGCGGGCCGAGATGTTTACCAAGGAGGCGGAGGTGGACAACCTGTCCGGCCGGCCTGTATACGGGCCGCTGATCCGGGTGGGCGCGATTGTATACGGCCCGACGAATGAGATTGGAGTGGTGGGCTTGTTTTGCGCTGTGGCGGAGGAGTTGGGCTTTTTTGTCCTACGGATGCAGACAAGCTTTCCTGATTGCGAGGCGATGCGGGTGGTGGAAGACGGCCATCTCAAACCGGTGAAGATTGAATTTGAAAAAGAGAGCCGCAATTTTCTGCTGCATAAGCATGATCCGGCAGGGTGCGATCTGATCGTGTGCTGGGAGCATAACTGGCCGGAAGCGCCGGTGGAGGTGTTGGAGCTGAAGAGCGCGGTGGAGAGGCTGGAGAAGAGGGAGAGGTGTCCGCATTGCAAGAGGGTGAGGTAAGGATTGTGGGATCGAATGTTCTTCTCCCTTCGCCAACATCGGAGAAAAGAGTGGGTCACTTCAAGATTATTTCCGCCGATAAGCAACCTAGGTTTTGCATTAGATAGTGAATTCAAAGTCAATTTGGGATACGCTTGCGAATGCAAAGTTCGGGGGCTGGAAGTGGATTATACGAAATCGCAAGAAAAGGCTATCCAAGCTATTGATCAGAACCTACAGATTATTGCATGTGCCGGCTCTGGAAAAACGCAAGTAATCTCGCGACGCATTATAGAAATCCTTAAATCTAAGCAAAAATCAGGGATTAAGCCTGCAAATATAGTCGCGTTTACTTTCACGGAAAAAGCTGCCGGTGAGCTTAAGGATCGTATTCAGGCTCTCGCACTCGAGGTATTGGGCACGGACGATGGGTTGGCTGAAATGTTCGTCGGAACCATTCACGCATACTGCTTGACCCTTCTCCAACAGCCGCCGGTCTATCAGTTTCTAAAGTATTCTGTGTTGACGGATGTTCGGCAACGTCTCCTCATTGATAGAAATAGCAGTAAAAGTGGATTGACAGACGTGCCATTGCTCAAGGGAGAGTACCTTAAGCGTTGGGTCGACTCGCGCCTTTACCAAACACTCATAGGTGTTATTCAAGAAGGCGGTGTCAAGCCTAGAGCAGTAGTAAAGGAAGTTCAAGCTGCAATTAATAAGTATGAAGCCCTGCTGAATGAAAAAAAATATCTCGATTACTCCGGCATGCTGAAACACGCAGTGCAAGAATTGAAGTCAAATAAGAAACTTCGCGCTGCAGTGAAACAAAATGTGCGCTTCTTAGTAGTTGATGAATATCAGGATGTGAATCCACTACAAGAACAATTGATTCGTGAGATCTCGGGACTAGGCGCAAATCTCTGCGTGGTCGGAGATGATGATCAGACGGTATATCAATGGCGCGGAAGTGATGTGGAGAACATTATTACGTTTGAGAAGCGCTATCCGAAGGTTAAAGCCGTCAGATTAAACGAGAATTTTCGAAGTAGCCGGGGGATCGTCCTAACTGCCCGCAAGATTGTTGAAAAGAACTCTAATCGTCTTGAAAAGAAAATGGAGAGCACGGAAGCGCAGCCATACGAGCGTGGTGACATTCTTGCTCTGCAATTTCCAAATCACATTAAAGAGGCCGACTGGATCGCTCATAAAGTAAAACACATCATTGGTACTAAATATCAGGACCGATCTGACAAACCGGCACGTGGCTTGACATTTTCGGATATGGCAGTTCTCGTACGAGAGTGGAAAGATGCCGCCCCGATTGTGGATGCTCTAAAAAAAGCGGAGATTCCGTATCTGGGCGGCGGAATGAACTCGCTATTTGATACGGCAGAAGTTAATGCTATTCGAGAGGTCTTTTATTTCTTAGCAGGACATACACCCCGTCAAGGATCACAAATCACTGAATTAGCGCTACAACGGATCATAGCCACTGGGCTCCCTGGTTTGAAAAAAGAAAATATCAGAGCAGGCATGCAGTATCTGCGCGACATTCAAAAACGCATACCCTTAGGTAGCGACAATCAGCTTTTTCTGCAGCGCGTTTTTCTTGATCTTTTAGAAACGATGGAGGTCAGAGAGGATCGAATTGGAGCAGACGTTAGAACAGGTGAAATCATATTTTTCAATCTTGGCAAATTCAGCCAGCTCATTTCAGATTTTGAACAAATCAATTTCCACAGTCAGCCTTCTGATCTTTACAGATCATTTGCTGGTTTTCTCGAATTTCAAGCACCGGATTATTTATCCTGAAGAGACAGAAGATACAGCTCGTGCGAGGCCTAACGCTGTTACCGTGATGACTGTACACCAGGCAAAGGGAATGCAATGGCCTGTGGTATTTGTGCCGTGCTTGCGCGCAAATCGTTTCCCGTCTCGCAGGAAGGGTGGACGCAGTATTTGGCACATCATTGATGAGGTTGCCGTACCAAACGCAGACCGGTATAAGGGCACAGTGGAAGATGAGCGGCGTTTGTTTTATGTAGCCTTGACCCGCGCAGAGAAATTCTTATTCTGCTCGTGGGGACCTGTGCTCGATAATCAGCAGCAGCGGCGGGTGTCAGAGTTCTTTACTGACCTTACCGGAACTGACTTGGTATTGGGTAAGGACCCAGAGAAGGCTTATCCAAAATTGAAGCCGGTTTCACGGGTACAAGAAACAGCCTTGCCACTAACTTTCAGTGAGCTTCGCTACTTTTTTGAATGTCCATATCAATTCAAATTGCGATTTCTTTATGGTTTTGATTCCCCTGTCAATCGCGCATTAGGCTATGGAAAATCTCTGCATGATGCTCTCTGTGAAATTCACGCGGAGTCTATACAAGGCAGAGTTCCCACAGCAGAAGATGTACCAAAGCTTGTACAAGATCACCTCCACTTGCCATTTGCCAAATTCTGAGGTCAGACAGAATTCCGAGAAGGGTGCGGAAGCTGCCCTACGTCAGTATTTGAACAATCACCGAGATCATCTAATAAATTTGGAACATGCCGAGAAAGTTATTGAGCTCAAACTTGCTGACGGAATCGTAGTTAGCGGACGCATTGATTTAATTAGGCGGACTGACACAAACGAAACTGCAATTGTTGACTTTAAATCAGGTGAAGATACTCAGCCTAAAGAAATGACCCAAATCCAACTGCAAGTTTATGCAGCTGGCTATCAGAAAGCAGTAGGAAAAGATGCAGATCTGCTTGAAATTCACAATTTGGAAATGGGCCATATCCATCGCGAGGAAGTTAAAGAGTCAATAATCCAGGAAACTCTGAACCGAGTTGTCAAAGCCGGACAGCAGATACGCTCTTTAGACCTTCCGAAGCACGAAAGTTGGTGCCAAACTTGTGATACATGCGACATGGCGGGCATTTGTCGCAAGAGAAAAGCTAAAGCGGCAGCAGTAAGGTAAGCAGCGTTCCTCGGCGACAAGAGTTGCACGCGCTCCGCGTATGCTGCGCGCGGGCCTTCGGCAGAGCGGAATTGGTTTTTTCTTCTGTTAACCCGTCACTTATTCCTCAGCGCGTGCTACGCGCTCTCGGAAACGTGGCGGGCTATTTTCAGCCGTCCCGCTGGCGCGGGACTGGTGCGTTGCGGGGTTCAGATTTGTGCTCTTCTGTTAGAGGGTCTAAAAAACTACCCTTTCCTGCGAGATGAGTTTTTCAGGATGGCGGAGTGCCGCACCTACGGTGCTCGCCCTTTTGTGATCAGCTTACCCAGGGCTAACGCACCTCCACCCCAGAACGCGCAAACCAGCACGTTTTGGGAACCCCGGTTGGGTTAGGCTATTTCGCTCCTTCGGCGCTTCTATGTTGAGCGGGTTCCATCCCGTCTTGAGAGAGGAAACATAATTCATCTTTTCGCAAAGAGCGCGCATAAAGATGGGTACCCCAAGATCTCCAAGAAGCAGGCTGATTCGTTGCCGATTCGTTGCCTCAAAAGCAGCGGAGCAGATCCCTCCCTTCGCGCGGAGAGCACGTTTTGATCGAAGCTGCAACCTGTGCTCAGGTTCGGGATGGCGGGATCGACGAAGATATGCGACTTGAATTGTGTCGCACCTACGGCGCTCTCCTTTTGTGAGCAACTTATCACCCAGACTGCGCCGTCAGAATGACTTCTCCAAGAACTGGAATAAATGATTCACTTGCGATCTCTAAATTTCCAAGTTGAATGGGACGATTGTTAACTTCTTTACGAGGTGCGTTTCCTTGTCTGTGTAGAGGACCCCGGCAGCGATCTCGTCGGACATTCTAAACTGCTTGCTGGTCTCGGCAACCGCATACTTGCGCTGGCCCTCGAAGATGTAGAGTTGTAGATCATACTCTCCCGGAGTCAGCTTAAATTTATCAACTGTGATGAATTGGATCATTTTGGTAATTGCTGACCGACCGGGGATAACCAGGAACCCCGCTAGTTCCTCCACAGCGGTGACCGGCCGATAACCCTCGCCCAAGTTCCCGACATTGGTATGTTTCATGAATGCAAGCCAACTGAAAGCTGTTGATCGCAAGATAGATCTGGCTTTCTTCTCGTAAAGGCGGCCTTGCACTGCTCGGATACAGGCATACTGAGCGCCTTTGTTACGCAGTAGCACGTCTAAATAGAGGTATAGGCGCTCATCGTGTTCGTAGCAGACTCTCAGCTGAGAGGTGAGCAGGACTGCTATTGACGGTCTTTTAAAATACTGCTGATAAGCAGTGAAAATTAGGGACACTATCGAAAGCGAAACTGCCACAATCGAGAGAAGCGTCGAAACAGTCACGAGATTTGTTCCATGTTCACGCCTGATCAATAGTTCGTGTAAAAGGGTATGCAATCATGCCGGATTGCCTGATGCCTTGTCACGCCTTTCCTGCTCGTTTGCGCATAATAAATTGATTCTAAGTCGGTTATCTGCCCAAGATGAATCTCCGGCACTAAGGTGAAATTCCTCTTGATCTATATCGCAAATTGAAATATTGTTATTGCGATTAGTGATATGAAACTTGGAGAGAAATTACGCTACCTGAGGTTGATGGAAGGGAGCCTTCGCGGCTTTGGTCGCGAGATGACGCAGCAGGAAGTGGTCAAGGCGGTCACGCGCGAGCTGAAGATGAAGATCAGCCAGAGCTATCTTTCGCAGATTGAAAATGGCTCGCGGCCGCACCTGACGAACAAGACGCGACTGTTGCTGGCGCGGTTCTTCAAAGTCCATCCGGGATATCTGGTGGATGATCCGGAAGGGTTCCATAACGAGTTGTTGTCTGACGTGAGCGCGGCCGAAGACACGCTGGACTTGTGGTTGATACAGGGCGCAGAGCGGTTCCGCAGAGATCCGCAGGTGAGCCGGGCGTTGCTGAGCCTGGCCAAGCACCAAGATTCACGCAGTTGCCTGGTGTTGATGGAGGCGATTTTGGAGACGCCGGAGCTGGCGGAAAAATTGTTGCACGTGTTGCGCCCCAGCCAGCCAAAGAGCGTGGCAGAGATGAGCGAGGCATAATGAGCGAGGTGAAGCTATGAACTGGGAAATTTTCTATCTGATTTGTTTCGTAGTGGGCTTTACCTTTACCGCGATCTCATTTGTGAGCGGAACACTGCATCTGCATCTGCCGGGGCACGGGCATTTTCATATGGGCCACGGAGCAGGCCATTCCGGCGGAGCGCATGGTGCGCGCGGCTCAAGTTTCGGATTTTTTAATCCCATGACTCTTGCGGTGTTTCTTGCCTGGTTTGGCGGGACGGGCTACCTCCTGGTCCATCTGCGGCACATATGGGTGTTGGCCGGGCTGGCGTTCTCAACCGCGGCGGGCCTGGTGGGAGCAGGCGCTGTAATGGTTGTCGCCACCAAATATTTCCTGGCGCATGAATCCAGCCTGGATCCCATGGATTTTGAGATGGTCGGCGTGCTGGGCAAGGTCAGCGGCACGGTTCGCCGCAAGGGAACCGGAGAAATCATTTTTGAGCAGGAAGGCGCGCGCAAAGCGTGCGCGGCGCGCAGCGAGACGGATGAGGAGATGCGCGTGGGCGAAGAAGTTGTGGTAACGCGGTTTGAACACGGCGTGGCTTACGTGCGCCGCTGGAGTGAGCTTGCAGAAAAAGCCGGCGTTCTGCCGGAAGAGGAGAAGAGTCTGTGAAAGATTTAGGAGGATCTATGGGATGGCAAACAATCGCGATCATTGCCGGTCTTTGCGTGCTGGGCTTCATGATCGTGGTCAGCATGCTGGCGCGCTTATATCGCAAAGTTGGACCTAACGAGGCTTTGCTGGTGTATGGCCGCGGCAAGACGCCGCGCGTGGTCAAGGGCGCGGGAACCATTATCTGGCCATTGATTGAAAACTGCCGGCTGCTCTCGCTGGAGCTGATGAGCTTTGACGTGGCGCCGCAGCAGGACCTTTACACCAACCAGGGCGTCGCCGTGACGGTGGAAGCCGTGGCGCAGATCAAAGTGAAGTCAGATGATATTTCCATTCGCACCGGCGCGGAGCAGTTTCTTTCCAAGACGCCGCCGCAGCGTGAAGGGCTGATCCGACTGGTGATGGAAGGCCACCTCCGCGGCATCATCGGCCAGTTGACGGTGGAGCAGATTGTGAAGGAGCCAGAGATGGTGGGCGACCGCATGCGCAATACGTGCGCGGCGGACATGAGCAAGATGGGGCTTGAAGTGGTTTCCTTCACCATCAAGGAAGTGCGCGACAAGAACGAGTACATCGCCAACATGGGCCGTCCTGACGTGGCGCGCATAAAGCGCGATGCCGACGTTGCTGCGGCAGAGGCCGAACGCGACACCACCATCAAAAAAGCAGAAGCGCAGAGAGCGGCGGCCATCGCCCGTGCCCAAGCCGATCAGGAGCGCGTGCTGGCAGAGACGCTTTCTCTCGCGAAGCAGTCGGAAGCGCAGCGCGACCTGGAAATTAAGAAAGCTTCCTATATGGAGACGATCAAGAAGCAGCAGGCGCAGGCAGATAAGGCCTATGAGATCCAGCAGAACATACAGCAACAGCAAGTAATTGCCGAGCAGGTCAAGGTGCAGCTGATCGAGCGCGAACAGCAAACCAAGGTGCAGGAAGCGGAGATCGCGCGCCATCAGAATGAGCTGATTGCCACCGTGCTGAAGCAGGCGGAAATCGAGAAGCAGCGCGTACTGAACCTGGCGGAAGCGGAGAAGCAGAGGCTGATAGCTGAAGCTGAAGGCCGTGCCCAGGCGACCCGTATGCAGGGCGAAGCTGAGGCAGACATCATCTTCAAGAAGGGCGAGGCCGAAGCGAAGGCCATGAACATAAAGGCTGAAGCCTATCAAGAATATAACCAAGCCGCCGTGGTCGATAAGTTGATCACCGGGCTTCCTGAGGTCGTGCGCGCGATGGCGCAGCCGCTTTCCAATGTCGACAAGATCACCATCGTCTCCACCGGCAACGGTCACTCTGCCGGCGTGAGCAAGATTACCGGCGATATGACGGAGATCGCTGCGCAAGTGCCGGCGCTGTTTGAGTCGCTCTCAGGCATGAGCATTTCTGAGCTGCTCTCCAAAGTGCGCTTAATCGGCGACAAAGCGCCTAAACCTTCGCCTACGCCATTGCCAAGCGGTGACGATTCTGGAGGAAAGGCGAAAGCTGCGGGCAAATAAGTCTGCAACCGAACAGTCGGCAGGCTGGGTCAGCGCAGGCCAGCCTGCCGACAAATGAAATTGAACCACTAGCAATGGAGCAGGTTATGAAGAAGTTTTCACTGATTGGTTTGCTGCTGGGCGCGATGCTGGGAATCGCGGTTGTCATGGTTTTTGGAAAATGGCTCTTTTGGCTGAGCACAGGATTGGCCATCGGCCTATTTCTGGGTGCTGCCCTGGCAAGGCGTAGCCAGGCTGGGCACAACAGCATCGCGCGGCGCGAAGCAAGTTTTTAATTGCAGAGAGAGGAAAGAAGGAACGAAAAACAGAAAGCTGAAGAAGCGGAGGAGTTTATGGCACTACTAGAAAGAGTTTCAACGTTGATCCGGGCCAATCTCAATGACCTTATTGATAAGGCAGAAAATCCTGAAAAGCTGATCAAGCAGGTCATTCTCGATATGGAAAACCAACTGCTTCAGGTAAAAACGCAAGTGGCTATCGCGATTGCCGACCAGCATCTGCTGGAAAAGAAGCAGAAAGAGAACGAAGAAAGAATTTCCGACTGGAACCGGAAAGCGGAGTTGGCCGTGGGCAAACAACAAGACGATCTGGCGCGCGCCGCGATTGAGCGCGGCCTGCACTACAAGCAGTTGTCAGAAAGTTTCCGGCAGCAAGTGGCTGACCAGACGCTGCAAGTGGAGACACTCAAGAATGCGCTCAACAAGCTGCAGCAAAAGCTGCAAGAAGCGCGTGCGCATAGTGATCTGCTGATCGCGCAGCATCGCCGCGCCCGCACGCTGGATAAAGCTGCCGACGCGCATTCTGCCATGGCCAGCCCAAACCACAGCGCCAACTTTGACCGCATGAAGCACAAGGTATTGCGGCAGGAAGCCGTTGGCCAGGCTAAGAATGAGCTGCTGGAAGTGGAAGGCTCCAGCGTGGAGGCGCGCTTCGCCGCGATGGAAAAAGAGGACGAGATCAACCGCATCCTGAGCGAGCTGAAAGCCAAGCGAGCGTAGTTTGGGTGGAAGTCCGCGCGATTTGTGGATTGAGGAACGCATTCGCAGCACGTAAAAGTGCAAGGGCACGACTTAAGCATTTTCCTGAGGTGACGAAAGTGAACCCAAAGGTTGCAGCGTTGTGCCATCGATGGCGCTGCGGTTCTCACGTTACAATGCAACCTGGATGAAGCCAAACATTGTTGCGCTGGTTCTTATTTTTTGTACTGCGGCTGCGTCTGCGCAGTCGCCAATGGAAAAGCAGCTTTTTGATCTGGTGAACCGTGAGCGGACCAAGGCCGGACGGAGCACGCTGGAATGGAATGACGATCTTGCTCGGGCGGCGCTGAAGCATTCACAGCTTCTGGCTGCGCACCAGGAGCTCTCGCACCAGTTTGCCGACGAGTCTTCATTGCAGGAGCGCGTGGGCACAACGGGCGCGCGGTTTAACTCCGTGGCGGAAAATGTTGCGGAGGCTCCCGATGTGCTCACCGCTCACAATGGTCTCATGCATTCGCCCGGCCATCGCGAGAACATCCTGAACCCCGATTACAACGCGATTGGCATATCCATTGTCCAGCACGGTCAGGAACTCTACATCACCCAGGACTTCGCTCACGTCCTGGCGAACTACACAGAAAAACAATTCCAGGATGCTTTGATCACCAGCTTTAACAAAGCGCGGCGCGCCAACCGCCTGCAGCCTATTGATGTGGTAAGTGACGCGCGGCTCCGCAAGGCCGCGTGCGTCCATGACACGGATACTGACAAAATGATCAAAGGACTGTCTGGCGTGGCCCGTCTGCTGGTGTTCACCATGTCTGGCCCAGGACCGTTGTCAGATGACATGCGCAAAGCTGCTGCTGATAGAACGATCCAAAAAATGAGCCTCGGTGTCTGTTTACAGACAGGGGGCAGCAATGGATTCTCAAAGTTCTGGGTGGTGGCGGCGTTTTACCGCGCTGCAGAGCGCGATTCAAATGAATAGATCGTCAGTCATAACGGCATGGGTTTTCTGCACAGTATTTTTGCTCGTCCTTGCAGTACCGCCTCGGGTCGCTGCCAAGCCATTGCTTTCAGAAAAACAGATCTTTGATCAACTGAATCAAGAGCGGCAAAAAGCTGGACTTCCAATCCTTGAATGGAATGAACTGCTGGCCGAAGCAGCGCGCAGCCATAGTCAGGCGATGGCAGAAAATGACAAGCTTGCGCACCAGCTTGCCGGTGAGCCGCCGTTGCAGGAGAGGATTGTATTGCAGGGCGTTCGTTTCACCAGGGCAGGAGAAAACATTGCTTTGACGGGCTATGTGGAAGATGTTCACCTGGCGCTGATGACCTCCGCCGGGCATCGCGCCAACATGCTCAACCCCAAATACAACGCTGTGGGCATTGGAGTCATAGAGCAGAACGGCAAAATTTATGTCACACAGGATTTTGCCTTCCAGGTGCCGGTTTACTCTGAAGCTGAGTTCGGTGCTGCTTTGGCGGAGCGGCTTCAACTTCCCAGAAAGGACACAAGCGTGTGGAAAGTCAACGCGAAGCCTGATCCGCTCATGCATGACCTTGCTTGTTCCACTGACGGAGATGCGGCCAAGCTTTCCGATGGTGTAAGTGGGAGTTACCTGGTGGTCTTTTCAGCATCAGAACCACGCCTGCCGGAAGAACTGCAGAAGGACCTGGCCGCCAGAGGTTACTACCGCATGAAGTTCGGCGTTTGTTTCCGTCCCGATAAAGAGCATGGCCCGGGGAATTTCTGGGTGGTCGCGGCGTTCAGCTAGCTGCTGTGCAGTGAAGTTGAAGATTCCAGCAGTCTGCTCACTCTTCCGCTTCTTCCTGTAACGCAGTCAAGACCTCGTCGTCCACGTCCCATTTTTTCAGGACTGTAATCGCCGCGCCTGCCCCAAAGCCGGCCCGCAGCAATGCGCGGAAAATGCGCGCGGTTTCACGATTGTTTGCAGGCTTCTTCAGCCGCTTGCGCTTCAAAAAAGCCCGCGCCTGGGCTTGTTCATCAATCGATGAATAGGCTTCATTCACGGCTTTTTCAATCACGTCCGCATGTACGCCTTTCACTTTCAGATCGGTGATGACGCGGCGCTTGCCAAACTTCTCCGTATCGCGGCGATAGGTGGAGTAAGCCGCAGCGTAATTAGAGTCATTCAGGTATTTCTGGTCTTTCAGGCGCAGGATCACCATCTTGATCAGCAACTCGCCGATCTCGCCTTCCGGAACTCGCAGACGCATCAGGCGCTTAAGCTCGGCGACGGTGCGCATCCGGCGCGAGAGGGAGCGGACGGCGTAGTCATAGAGCGCATCTTCAGTGTCGTAGATTCTTTTAGGGCGAGGGAAGGCCACGAAGAGAAGGATAGCAAATCTCACCACGAAGACACCGAGGCACGGAGAAAATCCAAAGCCAAAATCTTTGCCGCTGATCAACGCTGATGACACTGATCAAACAACGGCTCTTCAATTTCCAATTTTGGCACTTTCGGCGGTTTTGGCAATTAGCCTCTATTCATTTCCCAATTCAGAACTAGAACTTCTGTTCCACTCGGGTTTTCGTTTATTGCTGGCTTCCTTACCCGCTTATAATGCATGCTAGAAGTCAAGAAAAGGAGCATTCCATGGAAAATCGCGTGCTAGGCCGGGCTGGCGCCCGCATTCTGAGTGATGAGGAAATTCAGCAGACCGCCGGCGGATTCGTTGTCCACAAATTCTTTGGCAGCTTCAATACCGGACCTTGTAACTATGATCCCGTAACCTGCAGAGTCATCAGTGGTGACTGCAGTGACAACCCGCCGGCTTGTCTCGGCCAGTAGTCCCGCACCCAAAATCAACTAACCTGAAAAGGCCCGCCGGTCGGGCCTTTTTTATTGACTGACGCGGATAGCTGTTTTGCAGCACATTATGTTGCCGCTATCTCGCTCTGCCTTGATGTATAGGACTGATCTGCATCGCGAACAATGGAGGTTTTGTGGTCTGCTGGGTTAACTCGAACGACGATTTTGCTGCCGACAGGAAACCAGTCTACCTGTAGCTTTGCCAAAGTCGAACTTAAAAATGGCTCCTGGCTGATGCCTGTAAATGGCTCGCTACCCATGGTGTACAGGTATGTAATCTCAACGACGTCACAAGTCTTCATAAGATACCGTGAACCGGTGACAGTTGCTCTGCGGACAATCCATGAGGCACTTCCGCGTGCCTTAAAAAATCGAGCAACAACCCGGAACAAATACGCAACCAGGATGTCTACATACCAGCCAGCCAGCATGAATGCAGTTTACTAAAGCAGCTTACGGATGGACAGAGCTACTTACGCCCTGGCCACAAACTCCCGTGTCTCCGTGGAGACTTTGACCTTCTCACCCTCTTTGATAAACAGAGGCACGCGGATTTCCAATCCGGTTTCCAGCGTGGCGGGTTTGGTCACGTTCCCGCCGGAGGAATCGCCGCGCACACCAGGCTCCGTTTGGGCGATCGTCAACTCCACATGCGGAGGCAGTTGCAAGCCAATAGGATTGCCGTTGAACTTGTGTACCTGGATGACCAGGCCTTCGGCGAGAAAATCCTGCGCGTCGCCGATCATCTCCTGTGAGAGGGTAAGGGTCTCAAAGCTCTCCTGATCCATAAAGTAAAAACCGTCTGCGTCGCTATATAAATAAGAGGCCGGGACCATATCCAGATCGGGCTCTTTGAACTTGTCGCTGGCTTTGAAGGTCTTGTCAAAGACGGCGCGGGTGAGCAGATTGCGCATCTTCAGGCGAACCAGCGTCTGGCCGCCGCGCGCGGTAGGAGTGTTTACCTCTACGTCAAGACAGTGGTAAGGCGTGCCGTCTAATTCAAAAAACATCTTGCGCTTGATGTCGATGGCATCGATCAGTGCGGCCATGGGTTCCTTCAGGGCGTGTTGAATGGTGGACCAAAGAACGCTTCTAGAATATCAGGCGGGAAAGATTTAGCTTAAAGCCGAAGCGATTTCCACCTTTCGCAAATACCGCGAGCGGATGGAACTGCAAGCTGATCAAGGTGGAGAAGCCAGCTACTGGGTCCACCATGATCAGCTGGAGTTGTTTTGAACGAGACGAAGAGATTTTTTGGAGCGATAACGTCCTCTCCGTTCAGTTTTTCGCCTCCTGCTGCAGGGCGAAGTGCGCCCGCCGGTTCTGCTGCCAGCAGGTATCGTTCTCTGCCGACGAACAAAACGGCCGTTCCTTACCGTAGCTGATCACTTTGATTCGGTCGGAAGAAACCCCTTCACGAAGCAAGTCGGTTTTGATCTTATCGGCGCGGCTCTCGCCCAGGCTGAGGTTGTATTCGTCAGACCCTCTTTCGTCGCAATGGCCTTCAATCACCACTTTCAAGGCGGGATGGCTGGCCAGGAACGCGGCGTCGCGGGAGAGGTCCGGCTGCTCGTCGGCGCGAACGTCGGCATTGTCATAGCTGAAGAAAATGTCCTTGACGTTTTGCGCGAATAGCTGCGCATCCGTGAGTTCCGGTTTCTTTGCTATCACGGGATTTGCTGGTGCGGTGGCAGGCTGCGCGGCTGGTGCGGCTGCCGGCTCAACGGCTGGCGTGGGTGGCGCTTGCGGGGCCTTTGCCGTAGTAACGGCGTGATGGCAGCCGGTGATGGCTAGAGTGAAGATAAAAGCAGTAGCAATGCACTTGAATGAGTGATTCATGTTCGCCTCGATGTCTGAAGTTTTGGGTTGGCCCGCCTGGGGAAGAACTCGGTCGCCGAGTCTTCCCGCAACAAAGCGGCAGGCACAGTTAGTTCGCACGATGAGCGAATGGAGGACATAGGCTCAATTTGCGTGGCACAGTCGTAACGCGTATATATATCGCATTAAGATGTATTATCCGGTTACAATTTACACCAGAGTAGCTGAAAAAGCGATTGAAATTTTCGTTCAGCCGATGACACAAAGCCATGCCTTTCTGGCACCCCCGCGCGCGGCCAGAAAATCTTACCTGTCGCCAACCATCTCCTGTGGCAGGGTGAGAGGCTCAAAGCTCTCCTAGTCCAATGAAAGTCCTCAGATTTTGGATGCACCTGAAGACCGCTTTAGCGATCCGATTGGAAGTTAGCAGCATTCCGACAAAGCGCCACGATGCGCCACCTCTCTCCAAATGCGCTTTGAGCTTCTTCCCCCGCGCAAAACGGTGCATCCCAATTCACCGAAGAGTAAGAAATGTAGGAGATGTGAATGAAACGTTTAATTCAACTGTTTTGCGCATTGCTAATTTGCGGTGGACTGGCGCTTGCACAAGCTGGCGGCAGTGGAGCCCAGGGCAGCTCAGGAGGTCAGGGCAGCCAGGGCAACAACTCGCAGTCAGGTCAATCCGGCAGCAGCATGCAGTCAGGTCAAGCCGGCACAAGCACGGGATCCAACCAAAGCAATACTTCGTCTTCTTCCGACCAAACTTCAACAAAAAGTAAGAAGAAGAAAAAACACAAGCACCACAAGAACAACAACCAGAACACGAATCCCCCCAGCGACAACACTGGCAGCAATCCGAAATAAGAATTGCCAGCCAAATAGTCTCCTTTCGTCGCTGTTCGGCCCCAATGAGAACCAGGTACTCTGCGGGGCCGAATTTATGTTCGCCTATTAGCAGCCAAGTGAAAGAAGAGCGGCTCTCCGTCAACCGAAATTAAGGAGATGCTTTCGCGGCTCTCCTTTGTTTTGTCATTCTTCAGCAACTCGCCCGCCCAACTCGATTGGAATGGCTCTGGCCAGAATGCGGCCCGTTTTGTGATTCCTGTGTGCATTGGACCGGAGACAATCTAAATTTTCCAACACAGCTTGTGCGGCAATCCTGCTTCCTACGATGCATGCAACTGTGCCCAATCCCGGCCAGGTCGAGTCCCCAACGAGGAAGAAGTTGGAAAGCCCGATATTTTGAGAGAGTGCAAAGAAGTTTGTATTCCACAGAGTCTGTCGGACCCCGCCTACTGCGCCACGGTGCCTGCGAGTGAATTTCAAATATGTTCCTGGGGTAGCGAATCTGGAGACTACTGCCCGTTCGCCAAGACGGGGATAGACTCGTCTCGCGTATTTCAGCAGGGACGATTGCGCAGCCTCCTTTCTTCTTGCGTAGTCTTGGGGCGAGAGATTCTCCCATTCTTCCAGGCGGCAGTGTGTGGAGATCATTACGGACCGGTATCCGGCCGGTGCGCTCAGCAGATCGCCAGAGGAAGATACCGAGATAAACATGTTGTTCCCGTTCCCAAATGGCCGGTCGTAATCCTGAAACAGCTGGTGGTGCGTGAATGGTTCGCCGCAGACTTCGTCTTCCGGTACTCCAAGAAATGCGACCAGCGCTCCGCCCAGGCGGGAGCGTTCACGGCGGACGTGGGCGCGCAGTCTCTTTTTCACCGCATCCGGAGCGATGCGATATGTATTCGCAACAGGCAACGCGCTGACTACGCTGCCGGCTTGGAAAATTCCTTTGCTGGTATGCAAATCGTACCCCGCCGCTGTCTGCTCAATTCTCAGAACGCTGTGTCCCACCTTGAGTGTTCCGCCGAGTGAGTTATAGCGGGATACAAGCGCATTCCAGAATCCACGCATACCGCCTCTTGCCCTCATCAGGGCAGCGCCGCGTATCGTGATTCCTAATGCAGCATTGATCAGCGGGGCCTCTTCCACTGTTGTGTGAAGCGTGTCTTCCACCAGCATGCCGATAAATGTCCTGAGTGCTACATCGGAGTACACGCCGTGAGCGCGCATCGCGTCAGCCATTGTCCAGGTCACATAGCGAAGCAAATGAAAGTTCCGTGGTTCAATGGCGCTCAGGTTCCTCCAAAGATCGGCAGGCCGGCGCAGGGGCATGGTCGCGCCTTGCCGTGTGGCGCTCCAGAATGTTGATGCAAGCCGGTCGAGAAGACTCCAGAAAGCCCTGTAGTTCTGGGGTGAGCAGTTCAGCGGCGAGCCAAAACGCTCAAGGCGTTCCTTAGCCCATCGATCAGAATCTCGCCACAGACACACAGTGCGGTCCGGTAGCCAGGCCTTATAGTCCAGGAGATCAGCAGGCGGGAGTTGGCAGCCAATTTCATCCAGAAATTGACGCCCTACGCCGCCCCAGCCAAAATCTACCAGCGTCGTCGCTCCCACATCAAAGCTGAATCCTTTGTGGGTGAAATATCCTGCGCAGCCACCGGGAAGCCCGTGAGCTTCGAGCACCAGGGTGGTCAGGCCCACCGCTTGCAGACGGGCAGCTGTTGCCATGCCAGCCAGGCCGCCACCGACAATCGCCACGGCGTAGTTCATAGTTTGCATATTGAACCTGTTCAATTTGAACGCGTTCAATTATGCCGAAAAGCTCTTCTCGAGTCAAGCAGGAACTCACGGCACCGCAAATTTCAAGGTTCAGGGGTTGGATCCGTACAGCGCGGCCCTTGCTTGCGCTGAGGGCGACCGCGCCGTCGAGACGAGGCCGCCCAAGACAGATGTTTTCTTACAGAACTCGGGTTTCGCAGATTCGTTGAGGCAGGGAGAGTGCGGAGTGCGGAGAAAAGATAAAAAGATATGAAATCGCGAGCTTGGTTATTCGTGGCGGAGGGCGATCATAGGATCGATGCGCGACGCGCGGCGGGCGGGAAGGTATCCGGCCAGGAGGGCCGCCGTAACCAGCAGGGCCAGCGCCGACGCCAGTGCCAGCGGATCCGTTGGTTTCATGCCAAAAAGAAAAGACTCGAGCAGCCGCGATGCGAAGAAGGCAGCCGGAAGGCTTACAATAATTCCCAGCGCCGCGAGCGTGCAAACCTCGCGCAGCACCAGCCACACCACGGCGCCGCGTTGAGCGCCGAGCGCCATCCGAATGCCAATTTCGCCGGTGCGGCGAACCGTGTTGTAAGAGACCGTGCCATACAGGCCCACACAGGCGATAATCAGCGCGAGCGCGGCAAACGCCGAGCACAGCCGGGCAAAGGTGATTTCCTGTTGGATCATCTGATCGATTTCTGCGGTCTCGCTCCTTACGTCTGCCACTGGCACGCGAGGGTCGGCCTGATGAATAATCTGTCGCACAGCGTTCACGTAGGCCAGCGGATCGCCGGCGGTGCGCAGTATATAGACCATGTGCCGGGGCTGCGGGAATCCCTGGTTGTACGGAACGTAAACTACCGGTGGAATTGAGTGTTTCAAGCCGCCATAGCGGGCATTCCTGGCCACGCCGACGATCTGCATATCACGCTGATGGCCCTCGTCGCTTAAGATGAGGTGCTGCCCCAGCGGGTCCTGATCTCCGAAGTTTTTGCGCGCAAATCCCTCACTAATGATCGCCACTGGAAGAGCATCGGGTAGATCGCGATCATTCACATCGCGTCCGCGCAGGAGCGGAATCTGCATGGTTTTGAAAAAGTCAGGACCAATAAAAAGAACCCTATTGGCTTCGTCGGCCGACGCTCCGGGCCGGTTGATCGGCACACCGGTGCCGGCGTCGATAAGAGACTGATGTGAGAGGCTAACGCTGCGAACTCCTGGTAGGGCGCTGAACTTTTTTCTTAGATTGTCATAAAAGGTCAGGATTTCCGGATCTTTGTGCCCGGCCTGGCGCGCGTCTAGCTCGAATAGCAGCATGTTCTGCCGATTGAATCCAATCTCGATGGATTGCAGATTTATTAGCGTTCGCAGGAACAGCCCCGCAGCCACCAACAACAATAATGAGAGCGCAATCTGGCTAACAATCAAAACCCGACTCAGGTTCAAACGACGGCGCGGCGAGTGTTTCTCATTGCTGGTCTGCTTAAGCGCCGGTGCAACGTCGATCTGGGTCGCGCGCAAGGCGGGAGCCAGGCCAAATAGGATTCCCGTGAACAGGGAAAGCATGGCGGTTACCAGAAGAACCCGCCAATTTAAGGTGGGATCCAGCGATGTGACAGTAGGGCCGTCAGACAAAAGGACACTTAGGAACCGAATGCCCCAGAAGGCGATCAATATACCCAACAGACCGCCCAGCATTGCTAACAAGACACTTTCCGTCAGCAGCTGTCGCAAAATACGCAGCCGGGCAGCACCGAGGCTTAGCCGCACCGCAATTTCGCGTTGCCGTACCGCCGCGCGCGCAAGCAGCAGGTTCGCGACGTTAGCGCAGGCAATCGCAAGGATGAGTCCAACCAGCAGGAGCAACAAATAAAGTGGCTTGGAGTAGCGCCGGCGCAGGGTATCAAGGCCGGCCGCTCCTTCTCTGAGGGTAAGATTGGGAACGTTGGAACGCATACGCTCCTCTGTTGCTGTGCCAAGGACCCACTGCTGGAAGATCGGTGACAACGCAGCTTCTGCCTGCTCCATCGTTACGCCTGGGCGCAGGCGACCCATCATTTGGATCCAATAAAAATGCGGATCGGTATATGGCTGGGCGCGGGCGAAGCGGCCTGAAGCTTGCAGCAGAAGGTTGGTATGCATGGGCAAATAGAAATCGGGGACTGCTGCGGGATCAACGCCAAAAAATTCTGGCGGGGTCACGCCCACGATCGTGAATGGGTAATTATCGATCAAGATCGTATGGCCGATTGCACTTTCAATTGCACCAAAGCGCCGCTTGGCTACTGCCGCGCTCAGCACGACGACGGGATCGCCGCCGGCGCGGTCGTCTTCGGCGGTGATTACGCGGCCGGCAACTGGAACGCCGAGACCCTGAAAGTAATCGCCGGAAACATATTCGCCGCGAGCAAGGTTCGATTCTCCCTGAATCATCAGGTTCAGAGTGCCCGCGCGCATATAGGCGAAGAGGCTGGAGAACACTGCATTGTTCTTTTGCTCTGCCAACTCCTGCTGAAAGAGTTGGACCGCCGCGTAGGGAAAGATGCCGGAATTGATGCCGTCGCTATCGTCGTACGTCGAGCCGCTCATGCTCTGGACGACCGGCACCTGCTGCGAAATTCGTTGATCGGCGCCGCCGCGCTCGGCCGCATGCCAGTTGAGCACCACCAGCGAAGCTGGGTCGGAGACGGGAAGCGAGCGCAGTAAGAGGGCGTCCATGAAGCTGTAAATGGCGGTGTTGGCGCCTATTCCCAGGGCGAGAGAGAGTACGGCAAGGGAAGTGAAAGCTTTGTTCGCACGCATCACGCGCAGCGCATAACGGAGGTCCTGCAGGAACTGCTCAGCCCACGTCCATATCCAGACCGCGCGAACGTTCTCGTGAACGCGGGCCATGTTGCCGAGATCGCGATGGGCGGCCCATCTTGCTTCTTCCGCCGGAATGCCTTCTTCTTTGCGATCTTCAGCCTCTTCGGCCAGATGAAATTCCAGCTCTTCGCGAATTTCTGCTTCACGACGACGGCGCTGAAACAGCCAGAGCAGTTTTTGACGGAATTTCATCATCCTCCTTTCATCATGCCTTTTGGTCGTCAGGGTTCAGGATCAGGCTGACGGCCCGCGTAAAGGCGCGCCATTTGGAATGTTTCTGTGTGAGCTGCTTGCGGCCAAGCGCGGTCAGTTTGTAGTACTTGGCCCGCTTGCCTTTATCAGAGAGTTCCCACGACGAGGCAATCCAGCCCTTGGCTTCCAGCCGGTGCAGCGCGGGGTACAGTGAACCGGTTTCCACCTGAAGCAGGTCTTCCGACGTCCGCTGAATGTGTTTAGCGATCGCGTGGCCGTGGCACGGGCCGGGGAGAAGCGTGCGCAGAACCAGCAGGTCCAACGTCCCTTGGAGGAATTCGATCCGGGATGGATGTTTGGGCGACATTGTGTAGAGAGTCTACTCTACATTGTGTAGGACATCTACTAATAACAAAGCTGCGCCGAAATTTTAGTTGTGGAATTATATTCGCTATTGCTTCGACTGGCGGGTTGCGCTATCTTGCAGAAGCGCCGAGGTGCGCAAGGTCTTTGACAACTTAGCTGCTGGCTTCTAGCGGCTAGCTTCTAGCTAAACCAAATCTGTGACCCTCAGCCGAAGCTTGGGTGACATTGGGTGAGCTTGGGTGAAATTGGGTGAAACATGGGGGGAGGGGCAGGGGTGGATTGAAAATTGATCGCAGTTATTGAAAGCAAAGGCTTAGGACCATTTCGGTGGACGAAATTAACCCAAAATCGATCGAGATTCGACCCAATTTCAGCGAGATAACCCAAGGATAGGCAGAGGGCCACAAAACATCTGATCTGGTGATCGGGAAGCGGCGAGGCCGATCACGCACAGAGCCGCGCTGCCGCAGGAGTGGATTGCAGTTATGATCGAGGAAGATTGCTGGCGGTTTCTGCCCAGCCACGCGCAAAATTTGGAGCGTGTCTGGGGGGCCGGAGCGAAGCGACAAGAATGGAAGACACCACAAATCCCGAAAGCTTCGAGGAAATTGTCCAGTGGGCATACAGCACTCTGCCCCAGAAGATCCGCCGTCTGCCCGATTTTCCCGGCATTCAAGTGCTTGACGAGCCTCCACCAGAGGTGTTGAAAGAGATGATCGAGCGCCGACAAATTGGCCCCAGAAGCGAATTATTGGGATTGTATAGTGGCATCCACAGGACGAAACAGTCATTCTTCCAACTGACGTATGCCCCCAACTTGATATTTGTTTTTCGTGGCCCCATTCTGCGGTGTTCAAAAGGAGATTTGCGGGCCGAAGTTAAACAGACGGTCTGGCATGAGGTGGCACATTGGCTCGGCTTTGAAACTGAGGAACAAGTGGAAGCCCTGGGCTTGTGAACCAAGCCGATTGCCAAAATCGCCGGAATTGCCAAAATTGAAAATTGAACGCCTGCTTCTTACCGGTCCGCGTCATCCGTGTTGATCCGTGGTGCGGTTTTCAATTTCGGCAATTACCCGCAGAATCGCGTGCAGGCGAGGGCGCTCAACCCCAGCACGCGAAACCGCGCGCGCCGGGGCCCGCGGCTGTGCCAAACGCGCATGAGAGCTGTCTGGTTTTCCCATGGCTAGTTTTGGGACACTGTACAGGTTCGTAATTGATTCGCCGCACAAGATCGGCTATTCTCAGGCTGCGCCAAGGTGCGCAGGATCTTTGAAAATCTAGTAGTCAGAGGTCAGCAGTCAGCAATCAGCCATAACAAAACCAAAATCGAGGCAATTAGAGACTTCGACCGGTCGGTCACCGGTCGGTTGAAATGCAGTTCGGCTTGTGTTTTCAACAGAAGTGTTATGCCAGGTGGGGGTTTGCGACCCACTGCTGAAAAATCGCCGAGATCGCCGCCATCGCCGTGATCCAACCCCAGCCCGCGCAAGAACGGCGCGGTCCGGGGACCCGTGATCGAAAGAGCAAAATCAACCACTGATCAACACTGATGGCACTGACTAGAATCGCCGACATTGCCGGGATTGGAAAGTGTGGAAACTTGAGATTCATAGTAGCGATAGGGATCCCTCACCCGCAAAAGACGCGGGGTTCGGGATTTCAGAAAAAAATAAGGAGACGCTTCGTTCGCGTCTCCCGTGGGTAATGTCTTGGTGGTTGATTATATGTTGAGCACTAAGCTCTTCCGGCGCTAAATCCGGCTTGCTCCATTTGCTCGCGCGCGGCATCCGCGGTTGAATGGATGCCTTGCACTTTGAGCTTGAAGTCGTCCGGATTGCTGGCGTTCTCCAGGGCGGTTTCATAGCTGACCAGGCCTTGCGAGTACAAATCGTAGAGGGACTGGTCGAACGTCTGCATACCGTACTGGGAGGTGCCGGCGCCAATGGCC
>DASTCT010000266.1:0-4794 GCA_035710845.1 Candidatus Angelobacter sp. | reverse complement strand
ATTACAGCACCTGCTCGCGAAGAAGTTTTGCGCTACAAGGTGAGCATAAGAGAGCAGAGAATGGCCTTCAAACGGCAAGGAACGGCAAAGGGAATTGCCGTGGAATGTCGTTACTGCTCGCAACAATGGCGATCAGCAAGTTTAAGTGAGAAGGGAAATGGGATCGACGTTCGCTGACTATCAACTGCAGCCAATCATTTTGGCTGGGTCATGCTGAACCAGTTGCCGAACGGATCTTTGAATACCGCTTCTATGCCATAAAACTGCTCTTTAGGCGGCGAGACAAACTCAACGCCCTTGGCCTTCATTTCTTCATAGGTCTTGCGGCAATCGGCCGTTTGGAAGACGCCTGCGCCAAATGCACCTTTCTTCATCAGCTCGCGGATGGTATCCACATCTTTAGTCTGGATCTTCTGTACGCCTACCCCTTCGAATGGTGAAGGAGCAACTTTCATCAAAATGATCTCCAGATCAGGCTGACCTTTCGGGGAGACGGTAAGCCAGCGAAAGCCGTTGGGCATTGATTCGTCCATCTTTACTTCAAAGCCGAGCTTGTTAACGTAAAAATCTTTGGCTATGTCCTGGTCGATTACAAAAATCGCAGAGTGCGACATACGCTGGATCATGAAATTCTCCTTCAGCAAAGCACATTAGCTGGTTACAGGAATGTTAGCCGATCAAAGTGGGAGCTAGGCTTCTTGATTCTTGCGCTTTCTTTAGAATGTTCCGCCGTAAGCAGAAAAATAGCAGACAGGAACCAGGATAATATTCCACGGTTTTTGGAAGCCAAAAACGCGGCGCACTTCGCGCTGGTACTCGCTGGGCGCACGCCCAACCAGAGACTGAAACTTTGTGGAAAAAGATCCCAGGCTGGAATATCCAACGTCAAAGCAAACCTCGGTTACGGTCATTTCGCCTGAGGCCAGCAAGCGGCGTGCGCGGTCCATGCGCATGGCCGTAAGAAAGTCATGCGGCGTTTCTCCAAAAGTCGTACGAAACAGCCGATGGAAGTGGAATGGCGAAAGGCAGGCTTCGCGGGCTGACTGGTGAAGCGAAATGGGAGATTGATATTCCGCAGCCAGAAGATCGCGCGCCCGGCAGAGACGGCGGAAAATATCGTCATGTAGCAATCGAGGAGCTGGATTCTGGCGAGGCATAAAAAGCATTTTAAGCTCAGAGCGGGAGCATTTGGCAACCTGTAACTGCCAATCTGGTTGTAATACATTTTTTCAAAAAATTTTTCGCGCTACGAATTGAATTTGTCACGAGTGAGTGGCTTTCATTTAATATTCCATCGTGGCTATACGTGAAATTCATGTCAGCGGATACCGGTCAGTACGCGACCTCAGGCTGCATTTGAGCCAGATCAACGTGCTCACCGGGGCGAATGCAACCGGCAAAACCAACCTGTATAACTCAGTCTTCCTGTTGGCCAAAGCGGCGGCCGGAGGCTTTGCTCAGGTGATTGCTGAAGAAGGCGGTATGTCGTCTGTGCTTTGGGCCGGGACTCGTAAGAGCAGGTCCGTTGGCTCTATTCGCCTGGAACCAATACGAATGAGCCTGGGCATTAAGACAGATCCATTTTCATATGAGCTGGTTTGTGGACTGCCTAAGCTGGGTGGCCCGGTGGATCGCTCTGCTTTTTCTCTCGATCCTGAGGTCAAAGAAGAAAGAGTATGGATGGACGCTCCTCACGGATTAAAAGTCACCTTCTTTGAGCGTTCACCCAAAGGTGCATGGATACTCGATAATGACGAGCGCCTTGCCGACTACACCGGTGAACTCCTGCCCACTGAGTCCGTGCTTTCGCAGTTGCGCGAGCCGCATCTGTATCCGGAGCTTTCATCTCTGCGCACGGAGATGAACCGTTGGCGTTTCTACCACCACTTCCGTACTGATGCTGATTCGCCTCTTCGCCATCCGCAGGTAGGCGTGCGCACGCCGGTGCTGGCCCATGATGGCCGCGATCTCGCCGCTGCCCTGCAGACCATCAATGAAGTTGGCCAGTCACAAGACCTGCATGAGGCCGTGCGCCAGGCGTTTCCGGGCGCGTCCCTTGAGATCGAGCACGATGAAGATAACGGCATGTTTGCCGTTTTGCTGCGCATGCCGGGGCTTCGCCGTCCGTTGCGCGCTCGTGAGCTTTCTGATGGCACACTGCGCTATCTCTGCATGTTGGCTGCGCTGCTCAGCCCTCAGCCACCGTCACTGCTGGCTTTCAACGAACCGGAAAGCAGCCTGCATCCCGATCTTTTAGAGCCTCTGGCGCGGCAGCTTGTGAATGCCGGCAAATTTTCACAGCTCTGGGTGGTCACGCACTCCCACCGTTTGGCTGAGCTGATAGAAAAGTTTTCCGGCGAAGCGCCGATTACGCTTGAGTTGGTTAGCGGTGAAACCCGCGTTAAAGGCCAGCGGATGATTGAAGAGAGCGAAGAAGAGGCAAGGATAAGGTGATTGGATGCAACGAGTGTTCCAGCCTGGAATAATCTGTTCATCTGGGACACTCGGCTGCTAAGGGCTAAATGCCAAAAACCAAGAGCCAAAAAGCTGATCTTTCACTTTAAGTGTTTCAGCATCTCTTTAAACGCTGGCGTCCCAGACTTGCCCAGCAATTCATAGATCATCATTTCAGTCGAAGAGATCACTGCTCCCGCTGCCTGCATGCGGTTCAAGCCAATCTTCCAGTTCATCTCCGTGCGGGAACTCACTGCATCTGCTGCCACATGAACATTCAACCCTTGGTTTAAGGCGCCAAGCACCGTCTGCACTACGCAGATGTGGCTTTCCATACTGCAAAGCAGAAGCGTGTTTCGGTTTTCCAGCTTGCCTACTGTTGAACAGTAATCGCTGTGCCAAAGCAGCCGAACTCCAGTTAGCAAGTGCGGGGATGGCTATCCCTGTAGTGCTTTGCGGCGATAGAGATCCCTCGCTTCGCTTCAGGATTTCAGAAAAAAGCTAATGGCTAAAAGCTATTCACTCGTGAAGTAATCCACCGCCACTGGACTTTCAAAGAGCGAATAATCGCGGGTCACTACGGTGATTCCGGAGTCGGTCACAATGTAGTTTTTGGCATCCTGTTCAGGATCAAAGCCGATGATGGTTCCTTCAGGGATATGAACGTCGCGGTCAATAATGGAGCGGCGGATACGGCAGTGGCGGCCGATATTGACGTGGGAAAAAATAATGCTCTCTTCCACTTCTGTATATGAGTTCACGCGCACATCGGGCGAAAGCACGCAATTGCGCACTGAGCCGCCGGAGATAATGCAGCCGGGACAGACAATGGAATCAATGGCCTGGCCGGTGCGCCCAGGCTCGCCAAAAACAAATTTGGCCGGCGGATACTGGCGCTGGTGCGTGCGTATGGGCCAGTGCTTGTCATACAGATTGAAGACCGGCGAGACCGCTACCAGGTCCATGTTGGCTTCGTAATAGGCTTCCAGCGTGCCCACGTCGCGCCAGTACTGCGCTTCCTTCATGTTCTCATCAATGAAGTTGTAAGAATAGATTTTGTACTGGTCCAGAATTTTGGGCAGAATGTCATGGCCAAAGTCGTGCGACGACTCCGGGTCTTCGGCGTCTTTGAGCAGCACCGGCAGAAGCACATCAGTATTAAAGATGTAAACGCCCATGGAACCGGAAACCATCTCCGGGTTATACGGCGAGCGCAATTTGGTCTGCTTGGGTTTTTCCTCAAAACCTGTGATACGGCTGTCGCGGTCGATCTCCACCACGCCAAAGCGGTCACACTCACTAGGATCAATGAGGATGGTGGCTAGCGTGACGTCAGCGCCCGCAGCCATGTGCTGGTCCAGCATGAGCTGGTAGTTCATTTTGTAAATGTGGTCGCCGGAGAGAATAATCACCCGCTTGCACTGCTCACTGCCTACGGAATAGATGTTCTGGTAAACCGCGTCAGCCGTGCCCAAATACCAGTTGTCGCTCACGCGCTTCATGGGCGGCAGGATCTCAACAAATTCACCCAGCTCCCGCGCCACCACTGAACCCCAGCCTTCACGAATATGGCGGTTCAGAGAAAGCGCTTTGTACTGCGTGAGGATATACACCTTGCGCAGATCGGAGTTGATGCAGTTGGAGAGCGTGATGTCGATAATGCGGTAGTTGCCGCCAAAAGTCACGGCAGGCTTCGCGCGATCGCGCGTAAGTGGGTACAGGCGCTCACCGGCGCCACCGGCCAAAAGTACTCCAAGAGTATCTTTCATATCGCGGACAGGCTACAAACAGGGACCAACAAAGCTCAAGAACTTTTTATGCTAGCAGAAAAAAGAAATCCCAGCGCGACTCACCAGAGCTGGGATTTTGAAGCCAGAGGAGCTGGATTAACCAACGTCATCAACGCTGATGCGCAGAGACTTAAGGAAGCGCACATCATGGGCATTAATGCTGAATTCAGGATCGGCATTTTTCCGGCGCGAGCTAACCAGTTCCGGCGCAGCCTCTTCATCGCGCCGATTGAAGCCAATGGTGGCTTCCAGCACCAGGAAAATATCAAATCCTTCTTCTTTGATTTTAGCGATCACCTGCGCGATCTGGTCAGATTCAGCCAGGGAACCATTTATGGCGTCTCCCAGATCTTTCATCAACTGTTTCAGGCGTGGATTCACGGCAAACTCCTCTGCTTCTATAGGATGCCCGCAGCGGTACTTCCGTTTTACGCTCCTACAAAGGATACGCCGATTTTCGCGCTACAATAAGCAAAATGCCGGAAATTTCCAATGTCAAAAATGCGCTCCAAACTGTTGTAAAGAAAGACCGCTTTCTCAACGCGGTTTT
>DASTCT010000265.1:0-7892 GCA_035710845.1 Candidatus Angelobacter sp. | reverse complement strand
CGGCGGAAGTTTTAGAGCGTTTTGAGAAAGCGAAATCCAACCCTTACCACGGATAACACTGATCACACTGATTTACACAGATCAAAAAAGTTCAATAAACCATTTTGAATTTGTAAACCGTGCGATCTGTGTTTATCCGGGATGAGATTCCGGCAATTACTTTGCGATTCCTCGCCGCGTGGTCAGATAGGTGGCAAAGCTGCCGAGCCAGTGGCCGCCTTCATAGTGCTCGCCGGTGACAGCGGCCAGTCCGGCGCTGCGATGGTCGGCGGCGGATTTTTCCAGCGCGGCAAGCCGGTGATCGCCTTTGGGAAGGCCTGACGCAATGCCTTCCAGCATCCATGCGCGGCTGAGGTTCAGGCCATCAATGTGGGCAAGCTTGGGGTCGGACTGGTCAGGAGATTTCTCCGGCTGCAGCCAGCCGCCGGACCCGTTGCCGGGAATTTGCGGCAGAAACTTGTGCAGCCACGCGGCAAATTCATTCTGGGGAAGCACGCGCCGCATCACGTCGGCCTCGGCAAGACAGGGAGAGAGAAAATCTTCTCCAGAAGGTTCATAGGCCAGCGGGCAATCTTTATCTGCCAGGTAGAAGTCGCGCGCTTTCCTGAACAGGAGATCAAGAAACTCCTGGTTGCCGGTGCTGCGCGCGTAATCAATGATCAGCCCCAGGGCAAACGCGGTCTGGCTATGCTCGCCGGAGCGCACCGGATGGCTGAGCTTGGGCAGCCAGGTTTGCAGGCGATCCATGGCCGCCTGCTCCAGCGGTTGCAGGTTGGCCGAAAGCTCTGCGGGCGTTGGATCATTTGGGGGATCATTTGGGTCAGTCTTTTTCCACTCGCGCAGCTCCACGGCAAGCTGCAGAAGCCAGGCCAATCCATACGGGCGCTCAAAGCTGGTGCGGCCCTCGGCGTTGATATAGGCGGCTTCCTGCTGCAGATTTTCTCTGGTCAGGCTTTGCTGCAACGCCGCGCGCGCTTCAGCGACAAAGGGCGCGTCAGGAAAAGTCCGGGCCAGACGTGCCAGCAGCCAGTGACCATGCACGGACGAATGCCAGTCATAGCAGCCATAAAACGCGGGCGTAAGCTTGCGCGGCGGCGCAACATCAGCATCACTGTTCATGGAGTGCGCGATCTTGTTGGGATATTCCTTGTGCACGCAGGCCAGCGCCAGCCGGGCGAAGCGCGAGGCGGTTGGCTCATCGAGATTGTCTGTGTGCGGCGACGCGGGTTTCAGCGCCGTGTTATGAGCCTGCTGGCAGTCCAGGCGCGTGACGGCAACTACTAATAAAGATCCCAGAATAATGGCAAGTTTTTCCATGCAATTCAATTTAGCACGGGAAAATGCTCACGATTGGCAAGGTTGGCGGTGGTATGCGACACTGAAACCGGGGGCCTGTAGCTCAACGGTTAGAGCAGCAGACTCATAATCTGTTGGTTGTAGGTTCGAATCCTACCGGGCCCACCAGGCGCTTCTACGCCGGCAATTTTGTGAGTCTAGCGCTGACTCCAAGAACTCGCGAATTGCCTCAACGATAAAGTGAATGCGGTCAAACTTCAGCACCTGCCGTCAGGATGTCATA
The DNA here is from genome assembly GCA_035710845.1 of Candidatus Angelobacter sp. Classification (GTDB taxonomy): domain Bacteria; phylum Acidobacteriota; class Terriglobia; order Terriglobales; family Acidobacteriaceae; genus Angelobacter. The sequence continues at coordinate 6,313 of DASTCT010000265.1, read as the reverse complement.
ACAATTATTTCTCAGCTATTTTTTCTTCTGCTTTGCCCAACGCTTCTTTTGTGCTTGTGAAATCTTTCTGCGGGCTGCTGCTGAGAGCCGACGTGGGCCTCTTCTGCCGTTACTACCCTTTCTGTTAGGGCTTCCACCCGTTAGGGCTGCAATGGCTTGATCTAAACGGTCACGTCTTTCCTCTAGTTGGGCGATGAGAGATTGAGTGTCCAAGGGAATAAGGTCTCCTCCGGAAATATCTTATTTGATTCAGAAAACCTGCGCAGAAATTAAGGCTGCTGGAATTTCCTGATAAGGATCGAGATCGATTGGTTTATCCTGCGGAATTCTTTGCACCGGGGCTAAAGCCCAGACTTCTATTGGCCCTAACGCGGCGCTTCCACCCCAGCACGCGCAAAATCGGCGCGCGTTGGGGACCCCGGCCCTGAAGGGACGCTCTTTCACGGATCGGGGTACAGTAACTCTGGAACGGCGATAGAAGAGCGGGATAAACAAATACCGGGTTGCCAATTTGAATTTGCCTGAACGCGGTGTGTGCGACACTGAAACCGGGGGCTTGTAGCTCAACGGTTAGAGCAGCAGACTCATAATCTGTTGGTTGTAGGTTCGAATCCTACCGGGCCCATCTGCTGCTCTTAAATATTGATTCTTCGGCTAGTATCTTCAAAATAACAATTCAGCTGTTAGTTTTTCGTCTTGGCTCACAATCAGAGCTGGCCGATTCAATTGCCCGCTTGAGCGGTATTCTCTTTCTTCTCAAATTTTGGATTGATAACTGCGACCTCTATGGGATGTTTTGAGAAAGCGTGCCAAACAGCAAAATAGACTGTCTTTTCCGCTAAGGCTCGGTCAAAGGACAAATCTTGTTGCATTAGAATCTGCGCCTCGCCACCAACCTCTAGCTTATGCGGGTAATGGTCACCTTCATAATCGACCAAGACAGCAGCGGTTTCAGGTTTACGGCGTTTCCGGTCTTGCTTGGTGGCGTACTGAAAAAATCCATAATTTGTTATTGTAGTGGGCTGATTGCCAACGTTCTGAATCGTGACTTTAAGAAACTTTGAGTCACCTTTTGGAGCCGGACGCTTCACCATCCCCGCCCATGCCTGAACACGTAATTTCGGACCCGCTGAAACTTTTGTATAGATATTCCAGGCCAAACTTGCAACGCCTGTGACGGTGCCAATTAAAGCGCCAATCTGAGTGAAAGTCATTCTGGGCGCAATATAGCATGGTTATTTCACCCAATGAAAAATCGTCCAAAGCCCAATGAGGAATATCCCAAAAATCACGAGACGAGCCAATATCAATTCAGCCGCGCTGAAGCATTCAAAAATCTTTTGTAGCGTCTGGGGGGACATTTCTTTACTCCGACTTGAAACATAGCACTAAGAATTTGGAATAATAGTGACGTTCGTCACCTTTTCCGGTGTGTCACTAGTCACTTTATGGCCGAAAAATCGAAAATGGGTCAAGCCCAATGAAAACAAAACACTTAGCGAATCGCACCCAAAATAATCCCTCCGCATCCAAGAGATGGGTCGAAAACGAGACGCCCTAATTAACGAGTTTATTTACTACATAAAAGACTCTTGACACCCCTCCGAGAGTTGCTCAACAATCGCGAAATGTCAGATTGGACGAAAATTCTCGTGACCGCTATTGCTGGTATGTTCGCCGGATTATTTGGGGGCGTATTTCTGGAGCCACTAAAACATCGGATTCAGCTCGCTGTAAAATCTCGGAGAGTCGAGGCGGACATCCATAGGGAACTGGGTTTTATTTTTCTGACTTTCAGATTACAAGCTCAAGAGCAAGAAGACGGAGCGGAGCGGGTCAAAATATATTTCGACCTCTTAAACGACACGGATTTGGATTACTATTTCAGCCGAGAACGGGATGCCTTCAATCGTTTAAAAGACCAGAGGGACATCAGAGCTTTTTACGCGTTATTTCAACGTATACGGCAGACTGTTATTGAAGAGAAGATAGATCCGATTGAAGGTGCGCAAATGGTGGTCAATGATTTGAATAGACGTTTTAAGGTTGGAGGGTTAGAGCAAAAAGTCATCCAAAAATACGCAGATGAATACGTAAAACTTCTAGATAGCCAAGGAAAGAAAATGTTTGGCGCAAAAGCGTATAAACAATTCAGTCGATAATCCTGTCTCGATCAACACCTCGTAAATCAGCCAAAGCCTTCTCCCCAGTCCCGCACCTTGTACAGATACCTTGCTTAAACTCTTAAAGCCGCTTGCGCTTCTGGCGCGTTCCTCACGCTGAGAGTAGGTGCTTGTTAGGTCGGGTGTAGTCAGTGAAAATTTCGCGCGTGCTTGTAATAATCAAGAAGAGGCTGAATCCAGGCGTTGAAGGTCATAATTTTTATGTTGACGACGATTTAAGAGCTATTGGATACTGCAGGCAGGCAGGAAAATACCTGCATCAACTTCTGCAACGTTGGGCTGGCAACGTTGCCTCAACCGCAAAACTAAGTGTGAGTCGCGTCCGGTTTTTTAACCGGAGACATCGACATACGTGTGTTTGCAGCCTCTTAAGGAGGGAAATGGAACATTACTTGGTGAAAATAGCCGAATTAGCTGGTCTAGCTGCCCTTAGTGTGGCAGCTATCATTCACGCGGTTGGCTATGTGAAATATGTTTGGTCCAAAAAATAAATTCCGCGCTGGGTGCTGGCGTAGCGGACTGTGAACCGCTAAAGAGAATAGGCATAAAAACTCAGAATCTCCACGAGTGAAATAAGCCTGCGAGTCAAACGTCGCCGCCAGCTCTCAGCTCAGAATCGCTTCACGTTTTGAAAGGCTATTTGTTCTTTCTGAATCTTTGAAGCTTCTTGCGAATGCGTAATGCGTGGTCTAGGAGTTTCTCACTTTTAGTTAGTACCAAGTCAATGACCGTGTATGCGCCGGTAATCCATAGCATGAGGTCTTCCGTAGTCGACGGATTGTTGAGAAACGCCATAAACTCGCTCTACTTCTATTCTCCCAGGCACCATGTGTTAGTCATGTAATCCATCTAAGCGCATGAAAATACAGTAGTTAAAAGGATTTGTGTGTATAACGCTGTATAGGCATGAGATGGGAGAGGGTCTCACATAGTTGCAATTACTAAAAGGTAAATAGCTAGCGAAACCCAATCCTCATTAAATTCAAGCCTCATCTACTTCTACATCCATGTTCAAGAACGCCGGATTCAATTGCCTTCTTTAGAAATTGGTCCATGATGATTCGCACAACACAGCTATTCACGTTGACTTACAGAATTCAGGGTTACCGCGTTCTCGTCGTCGTCCTGAGTTCGTGAATGAGGAACAATATGAAAAAGTTACTCCTAGCGATCTTGCTGTTAGCCACTGCTGCCCAAGCCCAAACCGAAGCCAACCCTTTAATTGTTTGATTTCAAGAACACTACCCTGCTCACCGTATCAGCACGATTGCGGGGGTGGAATAACCACGGTACAAGTCCAGGCGCGTTCCAAGCCTATCTTTTACCCGCAGCGATTTTCAGGTGTGCGAAAACGAACAGCGCTACGGCAAGGCGTTGTCAAGTGTCCTATTTCGCGCTGGACTCACAGAGAAGTGTGCGCTAGGATGCAACATCCTCTATTGCTTAAGTAGTAAAAATCCCGGTGAGGCAAAGGCCCGGTCGGAGTGGGATCGCCCGCCGACGAGGGTGGGACAAACCCACGCCAAATTGGGATAGCTGGGATGATAGGGGAGGGGGTGGGGGAGTAACCAAATTGTAAATTGTCGATTGCCAAAATTGGCAATTGGAGAGCGACGAGGGGAATTGGCCAATCGGGTGATCTAGGACAAAGCCGGAACAGGCTGGTGATCGGGGAAGCAAGCTGACAGTTTGGGTAAAGCAAAACCAGAGAAACTGCAACCCGCACAGCCGAGGGCGGCTGTGCCACAAGATTCTGATCAGGTATCGGCCAACACGATTGAGGCTATAGCAACTCTGGTTTCGCTTTAGGCAATGAAAATCCCGCTAAGGCGGGATTAGTGAGTTCTTTGACAATTTTATTTTCGGGATGGCTGAGGAATTTTCCAGGACAGCTGAGGAATATCCGGGAATGGCTGATCGCAGGGGTTATTCTTTGCGCATCTCCTTCAGGTCAATCCCCAACTGCTGGCACTTTTTATAAAGATGGCTACGCTCAAGGCCCAGAGCTTTTGCCGTGTTGGTGATGTTCTGGTTGTGGCGCTTGATCTCATCCAGGATCATCTGCCGCTCCACCTGCTCTACCCGTTCTGCAAGCGTTCCGGCACCGGGCACGGCAGCGCCGGTTTCGCCGCCAGATTGCATGGGCAGCGCGGCCTGCACGGTTGCGGCGGTCACGCGATTGTCTTCCGCAAAGAGCAGCAGTCGCTCCACCACGTTGCGCAGCTCGCGGATATTTCCCGGCCAGGCATGACGCTGGAGCGCAGAGATAGCTTCAGGATTGAAAGCGATTTCTTTCCAGCCATTCTGCTTCACGATCTGCGCGGCAAAATGCTCCACCAGCGCCGGTATGTCTTCTGGTCGCTCACGGAGAGGCGGCAGCGAGATAGGGAAAACAAAGATGCGATGAAAGAGGTCCTGGCGAAAACTGCCTTGCCTGACCTGCTCTTCAAGCTTGCGATGCGTGGCCACCACCACGCGGACGCTGACTTTGATGGGCTTGTCACCGCCGATGCGCTCGACTTCTCCCTGCTCAAGCACGCGCAGCAGCTTGGCCTGCATGGCCAGAGGCATGTCGCCGATCTCGTCAAGGAAGAGCGTGCCGCCGTTGGCCTGCTCAAATTTTCCGATGTGACGCGAGGCTGCGCCGGTGAATGAGCCTTTTTCATGGCCGAACAGCTCTGACTCAATCAGCTCTGCCGGCACAGCGGCGCAGTTGAGCGTGACGTAGGGCCCGTCGCGGCGGCTGCTCTTCTCATGGATGGTCCGCGCGATCAGCTCTTTGCCCGTGCCGGTTTCACCCAGGATGCAGACGCGCGTCTCACTGGCGGCAACACGCTCCACCTGTGCCAGCAGTTTGCGCATCTTTTCGCCGGTGAAGACAATGCCCGATCCGCCCAGTTGCTGCCGCAGTTGCCGGTTTTCCTGCTTGAGCCGTTCAATCTGCAGCGCGTTTTGTACGGTGAGCAGCAGCTTGTCTGTGGAGAGCGGCTTTTCCAGGAAGTCGAGCGCGCCCAGCCGCGTGGCCTTGACCGCCATTTCAATATGCGCCTGGCCGGACATCATGACCACCGGCGTAGTCACGCCCGCGGCTTTGATCTGCTCCAGCAGCGCAAGCCCGTTCATCTGCGGCATGACGACGTCAGAAAAGATCAGGTCAAAGTTTTCATTCTTGACCATCTCAAGGGCTTTGACTGGATTATCGCAAACTGTGGCTTCATGTCCGGCGAGCCGGAAGGCGCGCGAAAGCGATGCCAGCGTGTTGGCGTCGTCATCGATGATGAGAAGGTGGGATTTCATAGGTGACTGTATTCGGAATTGAAGTCGATTTCTTCGGTATGAGTTTTTCTGGAATCCCGAGCGTAGCGAGGGACCCCTATCGATTGAAAAATTTCAGAGGTGAGATCTTTCCAGGAAAGATTGCTGCCGACAAATAAGGCGATCTTCTTTTCCCGGCGAAATTTTTTAATTTGCTTTTCTCTGGCGGCGGCAATCTTTGAATCACTGTACGTTTCAAGATACATCAGTCTGTGGACTTTGTATTTTTTTGTGAAGCCGTCAAAAAATCCTGATTTGTGCTGAAGCATGCGTTTACACAGGTCATCAGTGAGGCCCACGTAGAGTAGTCCCTTCAGGTTCGCAAGGATATATACGAAGTAGCAGCGTTGGAACCGTCGCTTGGCCGATTTCGGATTGGCGTTCATACCCTTAAGAGTTTCCAGCCTATATGTATCCCTCCGCCTTCGGCGTTCGGGATTTTAGAAAAAAGCAGCAATCTTCACTGTCCTGTTTCTCCAGCGATGCCAGCGGAATACACCGGCAGCTCCACATGAAACGTTGTTCCCTGGTCTTTTTTGCTGCTTACGCTGATGTGGCCGTGATGGTCGCTCACGACTGACTGTGCAATCGCCAGCCCAAGGCCGGTGCCATGCTGCTTGGTTGTGTAATAGGGCGTGAAGAGGCGAGCACACTCTTCCGGCGTCAATCCTGCGCCGGTATCTGCCAGCTCAAACACGGCGAATTTTTCATTCATAAAGGTGCGAAAAGTCAGCGTGCCGCCTTTGGGCATGGCGTCAATGGCATTGAGCACCAGGTTCTCGACCACGCGCCGCAAAAGCACAGGATCCCCGCTT
>DASTCT010000264.1:0-86859 GCA_035710845.1 Candidatus Angelobacter sp. | reverse complement strand
GTGATTGCGTATAAAAGGAAACAAAGTGCCAACGAACTTATCAACTTTACGGCCGCCCAAAGGCGCCACGTCGAACCGCAAACGAGTCGGGCGCGGCATGGGCAGCGGCATGGGCAAGACTTCAGCGCGCGGCCACAAGGGTCAGCGTTCCCGCTCCGGTTCGCGCATGATGCGCGGATTTGAAGGCGGGCAGATGCCTTTGCATCGCCGCTTGCCCAAACGCGGCTTTACCAACATTTTCCGCACTGAGTATCAGGTAGTGAACCTGGATCGTCTCGCCGCACTGGGAGAGACAAACATCACGCCAGAGCTTATGGTGAAGCACGGCCTGGCGGGAAAGAACGATCTGATCAAGATCCTGGGCGATGGCGAACTCAAGTCAGCATTGACGGTGCAGGCGCACAAGTTTTCCAAATCGGCACAGGAAAAGATTGCCAAAGCGGGCGGAAAAGCTGAGCTGATCGGCGGAGCGGCAGCGGAGACTGCAGCCAAAGAAGCGCCGAAGGCCCAGGCTAAAGGCAACCAGGAAAAAGGCAAGGAGCAAGCGAAACCAAGGAAGAAGTGAATTAAAATGTTCGAGAAATTTGCGAATATCTTTCGAGTACCGGACCTGCGCAAACGCGTGCTGTTTACGCTGGCCATGCTGGCGGTGTACCGCCTGGGATCGCATATCCCCACGCCCGGCATTAATTCTGACGCACTGGAAAAAATGTTTCAGCAGCAGCAAGGCGGCTTGCTCGGCTTTTATGACCTGTTCAGCGGCGGCAACCTGCGCAAGCTGACCATCTTTGCCCTGGGCATCATGCCCTACATTACGGCATCGATTATTTTGCAGTTGCTCACGGTTGTGTGGGAGCCGCTGGCGCGTTTGCAAAAAGAAGGCGACCTGGGACGGCGCAAGATCACGCAATGGACGCGCTATCTCACGCTGATCCTCTCGGTCCTGCAGAGTCTGGGAATTGCATTTACGCTGCAAACGCAGAAGTTTGTGATGAACCCGGGCTGGTCTTTCATTTTGATGACGATTATCACCCTGACTACGGGCAGCATTTTCATCATGTGGCTGGGCGAGCAGATTACGGAACGCGGCGTTGGCAATGGCATGTCATTGCTGATTTTTGCCGGCATTGTAGTGGGACTGCCGCGCGCAGTGGAGGAGTTATTCAGCAAAGCGAAATCGCAGATATGGGGCAGCTTTACCATTCCAAATATGATCTTCCTGGTCGCGATCATGGTGGTGGTAGTCGCTTTCATTGTATTTATGGAGCGATCAGAGCGACGAATTCCGGTGCAATATGCCAAGCGCGTGGTAGGACGCCGGATTATGGGCGGCCAGGCAACGCACCTGCCTTTGCGCGTGAATTCCGGCGGCGTTATGCCGGTGATTTTTGCTTCGTCGCTGTTGAGTATCCCGCAGATGCTCACGCTCTCCAATGCGTTTAAACCAGGAGGCGCTCTCAATCGCTACTTTGGCGGCGTTCTGGACCAGCTTAAGTGGGGCGAGCCGCTTTACACGCTGCTTTACGCCGTTGGCATCGTCTTCTTCGCCTATTTTTATGTGTCCATTGTGTTCAACCCATCTGACGTGGCGGACAACATGCGGAAGTACGGTGGATTTATTCCCGGCATCCGCCCCGGACATCGCACGCGCGACTACATTAACGACGTGCTTACGCGCGTGACTTTGGTCGGGGGTCTTTACCTGATCCTGATCTCGCTGATTCCGGAATGGATGATTGCCGGAATCCATTTGGATCACCTGCCTGCATGGCTTGGCGGGCCGGGTATTTTTTCCCGCTTACCCAACTTTGTGCTGCATGGCCTGGGGGTGAACTTCTACTTTGGAGGTACGTCACTGCTGATTGTGGTGGGCGTTGCCATGGATACGGTGAACCAGATTGAGTCGCAACTGGTAATGCGCCACTATGAAGGCTTTACGTCGCGCAGCGGACGCATTCGCGGGAGGAGGCTCTGGGGTTAAGCTGATTCCGGATGAGCACCGCCGTTGACATGACGACTGGGAAACCTATCACCGTCGGGCCCATTATTCTGCTGGGCTCACCGGGGGCAGGCAAAGGCACCCAGGCCAAGTTGATAGCTAAGCATTACTCCATTCCTCATATCTCCACCGGGGATATTCTGCGCGCGAACGTTGCCCTGGGTACGGTGCTGGGCCAGAAGGCAAAAGAAGTAATGTACCGGGGTGAATTGGTTTCAGACGACCTGGTGGAGGCCATGGTGGCTGAAAGATTGAGCCACGCCGATTGCAAGCGCGGGTTCATTCTGGATGGGTTTCCCCGCACTACGGCGCAGGCGGAGTGGCTGGATCGGGAGCTGGCAGTGCGTCCTGGAGGCGGCCGGACGTTGGTTGTGATAAGCGTCGATGTAAGTTATAATCAATTACTGCAACGGCTTACGGGCCGCCGTAGTTGTCCTGTCGACGGCAAAATATACAACATCTATTATCAGTCGCCCAAACAACAAGGCGTTTGCGATCTTTGCGGGGCGCAGTTGATCCAGCGCAAAGACGATACGGAAGAAGTTATCTCTGAGCGTCTGAAGAGCTATGAACGCCAGACCCTGCCCCTGATTGATTATTATCGCCGGCAGGGACGTTTGTGCCGGGTGAATGGCGAGCTTCCAGTGGAACAGGTGATGCAGGAGATTTTTCGTACCATCGATGGCGGAGCAGCAGCGGCAGGGAACGAATGATTAACTGCAAATCAAACGCCGAACTGGAGAAGATGCGCCGCAGTGGACAGATTGTCCATCAGGTGCTGGATACAGTGAAAGCGCTGGTAGCGGCGGGCGTTTCCACCATGGACCTGGAACGCGCGGCGGAAGAGAAGATCAAGGAGCTTGGCGCCAAGCCGGCATTCAAGGGTTATTACGATTATCCCTGTGTGCTGTGCACGTCAGTGAACAATGAGATCATCCATGGCATTCCTTCAGAGAAGCGAGTGCTGAAGGAAGGCGACATTGTTTCCATCGACTGCGGCGTGGTGTTGGATGGATATTACGGAGACTCAGCGATTACAGTTCCGGTAGGTGGAGAGCTTGCGCCGGAACTCAAAAAATTGCTGAATGTGACTGAGACGTCACTGAAGAGAGCGATTGAGGAAGTAAGGCTGGGCAAGACTGTTGGCGATGTTGGCGCAGCGGTGCAGGAATACGTTGAAGCGAACGGCTTCAGCGTGGTGCGCGATTTTGTGGGGCATGGGATCGGCACGCGATTGCATGAAGATCCACAGGTCCCGAATTTCGGCACTCGCGGGCACGGTACGCGGTTGCGTGAAGGCATGGTGCTGGCGATTGAGCCCATGGTCAATATCGGCAAGCCCGGAGCGCGCATCCTGGAAGATAAATGGACGGCGGTGACAGAAGACGGCAGCTACAGCGCACACTTTGAGCATTGCGTGGCTGTTACCAGGAATGGGCCGTTGGTGCTCACGGAGTAGTTGCTAGCTCCTGGCCACTAGCTTCTAGCAGGCAAAAGCAAGCCGGTTTGAAGCGATTGTTCATAGAGTTTGAAGAGCTTAGAAGTTTCAAGAAGGATTTCGCTAGAGGCCAGCAGCTACGAGCTGGCAGCTAGCAAGGAGCTGAGTGAGCAAAGAAGACGCGATTGAGGTGATGGCAACGGTGATTGAGCCGCTGCCCAATGCCATGTTCCGGGTGGAACTGGAAAATAAACATCAGGTGCTGGCGCACGTTTCCGGCAGAATGCGCAAGAATTTTATCCGTATTCTTCCCGGCGATAAGGTCGCGGTGGAACTCTCACCGTACGATTTAACTCGTGGCCGGATTGTGTACAGATACAAGTAGAGATTTGGTAATTGGGTAATTTGGTAAATGGGTAATTGAAAGACGAACAGGGTTATCTGGTTTTGCTTTACCAAATTACAAAATTACTCAATTACCAAATAAACAAAAAGAACTTCGCCCAGGTAAGGCAGCAGCGGGTTCAAAGAACAGAGAGCGGGAAACATGAAGGTTCGGGCATCGGTAAAGAAAATTTGTGACAAGTGCAAGATCGTGCACCGCAAGGGCGTGGTGCGTGTGATCTGCGAAAACTCGAAACATAAACAGAGACAGGGATAATTTTCAAAGATCGGGATGAAGGCCAAAGCCAGACTGTAAACCGATCAGAGAAGTAACAAGGAGACAAAATGGCACGTATTGCAGGCGTCGATCTTCCGCGCAACAAGCATGTGAACATCGCGCTGACTTATATCTACGGCATCGGGAACTCGCGGTCTAAGCGGCTGCTGGATACGGCCAAGGTCGAACCGATGAAGAAGGTCCAGGACCTGAATGAGGACGAGGTCAACCGCATCCGCCAGGCGATTGAAGCCGAAGGCGATGTGGAAGGCGATCTGCGCAAAGACATCAGCATGCACATCAAGCGGCTGATTGAAATTGGCTCGTATCGCGGACACCGTCATCGCCGTAATCTGCCGGTCCGCGGACAGCGCACGCACACCAATGCGCGCACCCGCAAAGGCCCGCGCAAAGGCACGGTGGCAAACAAGAAGAAGGCAGCAGCGAAGACCTAGCAATTGGCTTGAGTATGGACGCGACTGACTGTGACGGTCGCCTTGAGAGTTAGACAGGGAAAAAACATTTATGGCAAAAGCAACAGCAGCGGCGCCCGGCAGCGGAGCTACCGGGACCAAAGGCAAGAAAAAAGTTTTTAAGAAGAAAGAGCGCAAGAACGTTCCGCACGGCGTCGCGTTCATACAGGCCTCTTTCAACAACACCATTGTGACCATCACGGATAGTGAAGGCCGCACGCTGGCGTGGAAGAGCAGCGGTTCGCTGGGCTTCCGCGGATCGCGCAAAGGCACGCCCTTTGCCGCGCAACAGGCCGCGATGAACGCAGCCAACCAGGCGCGCGATCACGGCATGCGCACGGTCGAAGTCCGCGTCAATGGGCCGGGATCAGGCCGTGAATCGGCCATCCGTGCCCTGGCTGCCGCCGGTTTGGATGTGAAGACGATTAAAGACGTCACACCCATTCCGCACAACGGATGCAGGCCGCCGAAGAGACGCAGAGTGTAAGAAGCAAGCTTTTTTCAGGAATTGGTAAATGGGTAATTTGGTAATTGAGTAAATTGAAGTCAGGAACGAATCAGACCACTTTACCCACTTACCAAGTTACCCATTTACCCAAATTGTTTAACCGGATTGGGAATGAAGGGCGGGCCAAGCCTGTAAACCAATCGACACCAGCTAAGGAGATATACATTGGCAAGATATAAAGGTGCAGTTTGCCGCCTTTGCCGTCGCGAAGGCATGAAATTGTTTTTGAAAGGGGCCAAGTGCTTTACCGACAAGTGCCCCGTGGAAAAGCGCAACTTCGCGCCCGGCCAGCATGGCAAAGACCGCAAGGCCAAGGTGGTGGGGTATGGTCTGCAATTGCGTGAGAAGCAGAAGACCAAGCGCATGTACTTTACCCTGGAAAACCAGTTCCGCAATTACTTTGAAAAAGCCGCGCGCAAGCCGGGTGTTACCGGTGAATTGCTCCTGCAGCAGCTTGAGCGCCGGTTGGACAACGTGGTGTATCGCCTGGGCTTTGCCACTTCACGGCGGCAGGCTCGGCAGATTGTGCGCCACGGCCATATTGACGTGAACGGACGGCGCGTGAACATTCCTTCTTACCAGGTGAACGCGGGAGACGAAATCCAGGTACGCGATAAAGCGAAGAAGTTTACCGTGATTGAAGGGGCGCGCGACTACTCAAGCCATCAGCCAGTTGTCGGCTGGCTGGAAGTTGATCGCGACAACCTGAAGGGCCGCGTGTTGTCTCTGCCGAAGCGTGAAGACATCAACGCGCCGGTGAACGAGCAGTTGATCGTGGAACTGTATTCGAAATAAAGCTGCTAGCTCCTAGCGACTAGCCGCTAGCTGGAGAAGGCTGAAAAGCCCCTTCGGCGAGATGAATCAAAAAGTTGGGTTTTGACATCAAATAGGTTCCAACTGATTCATCCACTTACAACCGATTTAAGCCAGGAACTGGTGGCCCAAAGCTATTAGCTCCACAATTGCCCGCACCAAACCAGCCTTGCGGCCACGCCGCATGCGCCAAACGGAGCGGAGTTGAAAGGAAAAAAGAAACATGGTTCTCTGGAGAGGTTTTCAAAAACCCAAGCGTCTCGCGACTGATACCGAGACACTCACTGATAAATATGGCCGTTTTTACGCTCAGCCGTTTGAGCGCGGATTCGGCACCACCATTGGCAATGCCCTCCGGCGCGTGCTGCTGTCTTCGATTGAAGGCGCGGCAGTTACGGCGGTAAAGATTGAAGGCGTGTTGCACGAATTTCAATCGATCCCCGGCGTGGTGGAAGACGCAACCGACATCATCCTTAACCTGAAGCAGGTCCCGTTCAAGCTGAACGGCGACGGTCCCAAAGCGATCTACCTCAAGGCCGAGCAGCCGGGCGTAGTTAATTCCGGCATGATCGAGGCTGATGGCGACGTGGAAATCCTCGACAAGAACGTTTATATCGCCACAGTCTCTGAAGGCGGCAAGCTGGACATGGAGATGCGCTTGAAGCGGGCACGCGGTTACGTTGCCGCCGATAAAAACTTTGACGAAGATTTGGGGCTGGGCTTTATCCCGATCGATTCGGTGCACTCGCCGGTCCGCAAGGTGAATTACACGGTGGAGGCTGCTCGTCTGGGCCAGATCACCGATTACGACAAGCTTGACATTGAAATCTGGACCAACGGTTCCATCGCTCCGGCTGACGCTCTTGGCCTGGCAGCAAAGCTGCTCAAAGACCACATGACCATCTTCATCAACTTTGAAGAGGAGTTGGAGACTGAGGCGCGCGGTGAAGAGAAGCCGTTGATCAAGAATGAAAACCTAAACCGCTCGGTGGAAGAGCTGGAGCTTTCCGTGCGCAGCTACAACTGCCTGAAGAATGCGAATATCCAGACCATCGGCGAGCTGGTGCAGAAGACGGAAGCGGAGATGCTCAAGACCAAGAACTTCGGCCGTAAGTCGCTCAATGAGATCAAGGAAATCCTTGCTTCCATGGGCCTCTCGCTAGGCATGAAGATTGACGATCAGGGCAACGCCGTTCCCGGGCCGACCAGCCAGATGCCATCCGCTCTTGCAATGGGCGGCGGTCTGGACGATCTACCCCAGGGCGGAGACGGGCAGGAATTTTAAGGCAAATTGGTAATTGGGTGATTTGGTAATTGGGTAATTTGAAACCCAGCCCCAAATCAACCAATTACCAGATTACAAAATTACTCAATTACCAAATTTTGGTTCACTACAAGATCTGAAGGAAAAAGTCATGCGTCACCAGAGAGCAACCAAGAAACTCGGACGTAACACCAGCCATCGCCGCGCGTTGCTGCGCAACCTGGTGACCTCACTCATCATGGAAGAGCGGATTGAAACCACCTCGGCCAAGGCGAAAGCCATGCGCCCGCATGTGGAGAAGATGATCACGCTGGGCAAGCGTGGCGATCTGTCCGCGCGCCGGCTTGCCGGCAGCTACCTGCTGACGCGCGAATCGGTCAGCCGGCTGTTTGATACCGTGGCGCCGCGTTTTGGAGACCGCAACGGCGGCTACCTGCGCATCATCCACAAAGGATGGCGCATGGGCGATGGCGCTGACACGGTTTACATTGAACTGCTGGGCAGCGAGAAAGTGATTGAAGCCAAGCGCGCCAAGCGGGCAGAGATCCGGAGCAAGCGCCAGGAAGAGCTGCGCAAGCAGATGGAAGAAGAGCAGGCTGCAGCAGCCGCAGAGCAGGGTGGCGGCGAAGGCGAGGGAAAGAAAGAATAGCAGTTAGCACTCAGCATTCAGCCCTGAGACGGTATGATCTTAACGGGATGAATGGTGCATCTGCCGCTGAGGGCACCAATCCCAACCCAAAAGGTAAAATGTGAAGCAAAACGCGCCGCGATTGGCGCGTTTGCTTTTTAGCGGCGATTATTTGGATCGAGCTACGGCATTACTTCCGCAACTGCTTCTGCTGATCAATCAAAGAGCGAGTTAATCAGCACATCATTTCTTGCTAACTGCGCCATCCGGCTTCTCTTGATCCAGCTTTCCATTCCCAGCTTCTTTGTATGAACCTGCGGCCCGGCTGTTGCATGGCGGCAGGAGCACTGGGTAATAAAAGTTTGTCTTGCGGTGCGTATGCGCTGCTGGCCCGCGGAACTGCACCTTCCATTTATGCGGATGGTTCATGTCCGGCGGCAGTTTCACAGTCACCATGTAACCCGCCCAGGCAAAGCGGATGAGCGAAGCGACGTATTCACTCAGCAGCCCTCCGGTTTCCTGGGTCATGCGCGTTAGCACGGTTTTTTCCAGCTCATGTGTGCTCCAGGTAAAATCGCGATCCACATGGCTGGCGTGCATACGCCGCATCATGAAGAAGCGAGTGCCGCTGGAGAGAAATTCCCTTTCAACTGACTCGGCAGTGTGATGACTGATATCGTCATACGGATCACCGATCAGCAAGACCGTGTCGCCCGGCTGATGCGGCCCGAACTGTTCGAGCGCTTCATGCAGAGAATCCCAGAGCGCTACGCGTTGTCCCAGCGAGCCGGCTTGCTCGATCACGTCATTAACTGCATAGGTGCGTTTTTTCTCGTCGTCCTGAAAGCCTTTAGTGAAAATTGCCTTCTGGGCAAAGATGCCGAAGGCGACTGGCTTGCCATCCGGCGCAGTGCGCGCCTGGCGGGTAACCATCTCCACCACATCTTCCAGCTTCTCGCTCTTCGCGGCCCCATCGGTCTCAAGCAGTATGAGCAGACGATTGTTAAAGTCGCGGCTGAAGCTGAGGACCTGCAAATCAGAGCCGGACATCCGCACTTCAACATCGTCTGACTTGAGCGTTTGAATTTCGTTTGTGGTGAGCTGGTCATAGAATGAGACCAGAACAGTATTTGTGCATTCCTGTGCGGCGAGACCACGCGCAGTCGCGGCCAGGAGAAGAAAGAGCCATAGTCTGCGACCCATAGAGTCCACCTCGCAATCCCAATAAAATACTCTACAACCGGCTGTGCTCGGTGTTAAAAAATGGCATCGATCAATGGATGCAGAGGATGTGAGCAAAGATGACCGACTACACACGCCTGCCAATTGGCGAGCACGCGCCAAAACGCGTCAATGCTGTGATTGAGATACCCCGGGATTCGGTCAATAAGTATGAATACGACAAGACTTTACACGTATTCAGATTAGACCGCACTTTGTTTTCGCCGGTGCACTATCCGGGGGATTACGGTTTTATTCCGTGCACGCTTGGCCAGGATGGCGATCCGCTGGACGTCCTGGTACTGGTGGAAGCGCCCAGCTTTTCCGGTTGCGTGATGGAGGTGCGTCCGATTGGCGTGCTGCAGATGGTGGACCAGGGCAAGAAAGACGAGAAGATCCTGGCTGTGGCAGAGAGCGATCCGCTCTATAAACAGGTGAATGATTCTTCACAAGTTCTATCGCACCAACTGCGGGAAATCGAGCATTTCTTCTCCATTTATAAATACCTTGAAGACAAGCGCACCGAGATTGCTGGCTGGGGCAATGCTGATGCCGCCAGGCAAATCATTGTCGAAGGCCAGAAGCGCTGGAAGTGAGCTAAGCCTGCCATTTCCAGTATGAATTTTCCGGGAACCGTCCAGTCGATCCAGACGTATAAGGTTTTATGGAAACCTTACTGGCAGACGTTCGCCATTCTGTTCGCGTACTGATCAAAAGCCCCAGTTTTACGATTGTGGCCGTTCTGGCCCTGGCGCTTGGTATTGGCGCAAACACGGCAATTTTTTCCGTTATCAATAAGGTTTTGCTGGCGCCGCTGCCGTTCAAGCAATCGGAGAGGATGATGCGCGTTGCGCGCAAGTTCCCCAACGGCAACGGAAATTCGGTTTCCATCCCCAAATATGAGGCGTGGCGTAAAAGCACGTCATTTGAGGCAATGGCTGCCTATGATTTTGGCGGCGTCAGCATGAATCTGGGCGCCGGAGACAAGCCAAATCCAGTGAACGGCATGCGCGTCACGGCAGATTTCTTTAAGGTTTTTGGTGTTGAGCCGATCCTTGGCCGGACATTTTCACCGGAAGAAGACATGCCCAATGCAGGCAAATATACGGTGCTGACTTATGGCGTGTGGAAGAACCGCTTGGGTGCTGAGCGCGATGTTATTGGCAAGACGATTACTCTTAGCGGCGAGCACTATGTGGTTCTTGGCGTATTGCCGGAAAATTACGAGCCTGATCCACCGACTGATCTTTATCTGCCGGAGCAGTTTGATCCCAACTCAACCAATCAGGGACATATTTATAGCGTAGCCGGCAGGCTACGTCCCGGAGCAACGATTGCTTCGGCCGCCGCTGAGATGTCGGTGATTGCCGACCAGTTTCGCGCCGCGCATCCGGATGTGATGGACAAAACGGAGAGCATCCGTGTGACTCCGCTGCGCGATGCCATTGTTGGGGGCGATATACGCCTGCAATTGTTGATCATGGCAGGCGCTGTGGGATTTGTCCTGCTGATTGCATGTGCCAACGTTGCGAGTTTGTTGCTGGCGCGGGCCTCGGGCAGGCAGCGGGAGATCGCAATCCGCACCGCTGTGGGCGCCAGCCGCTGGCGCATTGTGCGCCAACTCATGACGGAGAGCATCCTGCTGGGCCTGAGCGGCGGAGTTGCTGGAATGGTGTTGGGCAGCGTGGGAGTGCGCTTGCTGCTGGCGTTAAGCCCCGGCAACCTTCCCCGCATCAACGATCCTGACCACGCATTTGGAACACTGGCCCTGCTTGACTGGCGCATGCTGGTCTTCCTGATTGGAATATCACTGTTCACAGGGCTGCTTTTTGGCTTGCTCCCGGCGATTCGTGTTTCTCATTTTGATGTGAATGCGTCACTCAAAGAATCGAGCAGCCGCTCCGGGACTGGATTCAAGCACAGCCGGATCGGCGGGCTGCTGGTGATGGGCGAAATTGGGCTGGCCGTGCTTTTGCTGGCCGGGGCAACGCTCATGATTCGGACGTTTGCGAGCTTGCGCGCTATGGATTCCGGCATTGATCCTAATAACATCCTGACTTTGCGTACGGCCATTTCCGGCTCCCGCTACGGCAGCACTGCCCAGGTGCAGAGCATGGTGCAGGAAGCTCGGGACCGCATACAAGCTCTGCCCGGAGTGCAAACAGTCGCCAGCGCCGTGGCAATGCCAATGGATTCAGTGGGCATTGATATGCCGTTCAGCATTCAAGGCCGCACGCCCAAAATCAACGGAAAATGGGAGGGCGATGAGTACTGGCGATTTGTCTCTGCGGGTTATTTTGAAACGCTGCGGATTCCTCTTTTGCGCGGACGCTACTTCACGCGCAACGATTCGGGAAAGACAGACCACGTTGTGATCATCAATGAGATGTTCGCTAAAAAATACTGGCCAAGCGGCGATCCAATTGGGCAGCAGATCGTGATTGGCAAAGGCCTGGGCGCGGATTTTGACGAACCGCCACGGCAAATTGTTGGCGTGGTTGGCAATGTTACTGAGGAAGGACTGTCTGAAGGAAAAGTAGCGGTGATGTATGTTCCGCAAAGCCAGATTACAGACGGATTAACGCGGCTTGCCGGCAGCTTGCTGCCGTTAAGCTGGGCCATCCGCACCAGCGGCGATCCGCAATCTGTGGCTGTGGCTGTGCGGCACGAGTTTGAGAGCCTTGACCCGACGCTCACGCCGTCCCACATGGTGGACATGCACCAAGCGATTGCAGAGTCGAACACGCGGCAGAACTTTGCCACGATGTTGCTTACCGTATTTGCTTCCATTGCGTTGCTGCTGGCTGCGGTGGGAATCTACGGCTTGATGGCTTTCACGGTCGAGCAGCGCACACAGGAGATCGGCATCCGTATGGCCCTGGGCGCGAACCAGGGAAAGATCATGCGCCTGGTGCTGGGGCAGGGCATAAGGTTGGCTGTTCTGGGAACCGTCATCGGCTTGGCGGCCGCGTATGGCGTGACGCGATTGCTGGGCAAATTCCTGTTTGGATTGAAAGCCGGCGATCCGCTGGCATTTCTGATGGTGGCTGCCACGCTGATTGCCGTTGCGCTGCTGGCAGCTTTTGTCCCCACCCGGAGGGCCATGCGCGTGGATCCGATGATTGCGTTGAGGCAGGAGTAAAGGCAGCAGTTAGCAACTCAGCAACCAGCCATTGGCATTAACAATTAGCCAAAGCAAAACCGATTTGCCGCAGATTTGCGGCGGGTGAGCACAGACCGGAAGACTTGGCCGCAAATGAACGCGAATCCTTTCTTTTATTGACGAACCAAGTTCAACAATTCCCGCCCTTGTGAAAATGAAATTATTATTTTCAGTGTTTCAACCCCGAGCAATGAAAGGACACTGATGGCCGTTCCTGTTTTACGACCGACCAACGCCTGCGATGAAACCTTCGGGGGCGTTACCTATCACATTCAGGGCGAGCTGGTGCCGGTGCTGCACATTGAGTTGGGTGCGGTGCCCGTATTCTTTGAACACCACATCCTTCTGTGGAAGGACCCGGCTGTGCAGATTGGGATCAAATCGCTGGCGGGAGCATTCAAGCGCGTGCTCTCCGGTATGCCGGTCTTGATGACGGAGGCGCGCGGACCGGGCCGAATCGCTTTCAGCCGCGATGGCGCGGGCCATGTGTTTGGCATCCATCTGCGGCGCGGGGAAAGCATTGAGATGCGCGAACACCAGTTCCTGGCTGCGACCTCGCATGTTGACTACACGTTTACGCGCGTGAAAGGAGCGGCGAACATGCTGTTCGGCGGGACCGGCTTCTTCATTGATCAATTCACCGCGAACAGTGACGACGGCATTGTCTGGGTGCATGGCTACGGCAACGTTTTTGAAGTCACGCTGCAACCGGGCGAGCAGATTGACATTGAACCCGGTGGGTGGGTGTACAAGGACCGCACCGTCCGCATGGATACACAGATGCAGCGTCTGAATACCGGACTTTTTGCCAGCGCAGGCCAGTTAGTGTGGAACCGCTTTACCGGCCCGGGACGAATCGGGCTGCAGTCAATGTATATACATCTGCCGACAGCAGAGTAATGTTGCTGCAGATAGCAAACAGCCATTAGCAATTAGCAAAACCAATTTGCCGCAGATGTACGCTGATGGACGCAGATCGGAAGGTTTGATTTGGCCGCGAATCAACGCGAATGAACGCGAATTCTCACAATAGACAGCAACTTAGTAAAGCCAAGACAAAACTGATGAACACGGATAACACTGATTTTCACAGATCACGGAATTGAGTGCGAATCCCTTTTGGCTTTGATTATTTGCTTGCTGTGGGATTTGATCTGCGCTCATCAGTGCAGATCCACGGCAAATCGGTTTGTTGATCGCCAATTGCCATTTGCTAATTGCTCAACTAAGGCAAAACCCCGGCCAGACTCTCCTCATCTTAACAAACGATAAGTTGGAAAAGGAGACTAGAGCCGTGATAAAGATCACCTGCGATGTTTGTGGCAAGGCAAAGCCATCGTCCGATACACGAATTGGCAATGATTCCTGGGTCCTGGGCTATGATATTGAGGTGGAGAATGCCAACGCCTTGCAGCGCTCATTGCGTTTCCTTAACCGCTGGGACGATGCACGCGTACTGGAGTTGGGAGCCATCCATCTCTGCTCAGAAAAATGCAAGGACCAATATATTAAAGACGCCCGAGCGGCAGCTTGAGAACGTGAGAAGCCACAGAGCGATGCACTGTCTTGTGCTGACGCACCGTTTGCGCGGACGCCGGGCTATATGAGAACAGCAATGCCAATGACGTTGCCAGCCACAGCAGCGCCACAATCATTACCAAGCGATCCAGACGTGAACACATCTGTTTGTATTGGTTTCTATTCAATTTCATGTCTTATATAAAAATAGATGCACAGACCCCCGCAGTGGTTACTGCTGGTTGAGCAAATAGCAAACCGGCTTTTTCTGAAACCCCGAAGCGAAGCGAGGGGGCACTATAGCCACATATTCGCATGAGCTTGTCCTAATTTTCCGAACGAAATTTACGCTACGATAGGCGCCTCTTGCTGGTGCTTGAGATTGCAGAAAAGCTAATTAGCTCTTTATCCACACAAATCCACAACGAATGCACCAATCAGTGGCGTTGACCACGCACTGACTGGCGCGTAGATTCTTGAGTAACGCATTTTTGTACGTCAGTTTTGTTCTGCAGTTTCCATCCAGCCAATAACAAATGAATGGCTAAGACAGCCGTCAAAATGGCGGCGGAAAATCACTTGTGGATAAAAACATGGGGTGAACCATGGCAGAAACCCTGGCAAAGACGGGAACACGCCTGTAAAAGTCGGCAAATCAGCAAGTTGGCGGGTTTGAAAGCAATACAGTAACTAAGGTACAATAGATAGTATTCCGCCCTTGACAGCCACTATATGCAGGGCGTAACTTGTCCAACACCGAAGTTGTCCTGGCCGGGCCCGAAGCAAGTTCAAAACCGGGTTACCGACACTCAAGAGAGAAGCCCGGCGCTAGAGGTGGCGCCGGAAAACAATCAATTGCGGTGAACTTCATATTGGCTTGTTCAGCGTCGTTCAACCCCGGCGATGCTGGGCTGCCTTGTCTGGAGAAAAAGATGGAGATGAACTGGTCACGCTGGTTTCGGTGCGAATCGAGCTTTGAATTGCTGTTGGTACCAAACCAGCCTGGGGTTTTTGCCCTGGCGGAAGAAGTAGTGCAAGCCGCAGGGCCAAATTCACGGCGGATGCTGGCGGTGTTTGAGATCCAGGAAGCTGACGATCTGGCCCACGCCATGAGTCGCCTGTTTGCCGCAGGCAGTAGCTGGCGCGAGAAGCTGGCGGAAGCGGGTTGCTATATACGCTATGCGGTTGCGCCAAGCATTGCCGACCGCAGGACTGCAGCTTCTGCTCTGAAAACCTGGCTGACCTCACAACGCGGGGTTGCAGCGCAGGTGTTTGAGGCGAAGGTAACGACAGCGCGTGCAACAGATGATAGCGAACTGAAAACAGTCGCGGAGAGAGCTGTGGATCGAGTAACAAACGGGATCCAGTTGAGCAAGCAGTAAGCGGTTGAGGTTTAGGGATCGCAGCGGGAGAGGCCACCCGCAGCAGTAAGCGCAGGGCATTAAGGTGCAAGACCAGGATGAAGCAGCGTAATCGAGAGAGCGAATGGGAGAAAACGAAATGGCGGAGCCGCAAACAAAGGTTATGAAGGAAGAGACTCGCACATCGTACCAACCAACTCAAGGCCAGAGCGCCGCGCCGGGGTTAAAAATTGCGCGTTATTTCACACGCGCTGGAGTCTCGCCTTACAGCGAAGTGGAGTGGGAGCTTCGCACCGCCAGCATTACTGACGCCAAGGGTAACACGATTTTTGAGCAGCGCAATGTTGAGTCTCCCAAAGACTGGTCGATGACCGCCATCAACATTGTGGCCAGCAAATATCTTCACGGAACGCTGAACACACCGCAGCGCGAGACCGGCGTTCGCCAGTTAATTCAGCGCGTGGCGGAGACCATCCGCGACTGGGGCTGGCAGCAGGGATATTTCTCCACGGCGGAAGACCGCGATGCGTTTCATGACGAGCTGGTGCACATCCTTGTGCAGCAGAAAGCGGCATTCAATTCTCCGGTGTGGTTCAACGTTGGCTGCGACCGGCTGGAGCCCAACTCTGACGCGCAGAACTGGCATTGGAACGCCGAAAAAGGCACCGTGGAATTTTCTGTTACCGGATACAAAGCGCCGCAGTGCTCGGCTTGCTTTATCAACTCGGTGCGCGACTCGCTTGATTCGATCCTGACGCTGGCCAAAACCGAAGGCATGCTCTTTAAGTGGGGCAGCGGCACAGGGACCAATCTTTCGCCGCTGCGCGGATCGAAAGAAGAACTCTCCGGCGGCGGACAGGCTTCCGGTCCGCTGAGCTTCATGAAGGGTTTCGACGCTTTTGCGGGCGTGATCAAGTCGGGCGGCAAGACGCGGCGTGCGGCCAAAATGGTGATCCTGAACGTCGATCATCCCGATATCGAAGACTTCATCAACTGCAAACGCGATGAAGAAAAGAAAGCCTGGGCGCTGATTGAAATGGGCTTTGACGGCTCCACGCCCGACTCGCCCGCGTACAGCTCCATCTTCTTCCAGAACGCCAACAACTCCGTGCGCGTGACCGACGAGTTCATGACGGCCGTGGAGCGCGATGACAATTTCTCTACGCGATCGGTCAAAGACAAGCATCCGATGCAGACCTACAAGGCGCGCGATCTGATGAACAAGATCGCTGACGCTACGTGGTGGTGCGGCGATCCGGGCATGCAGTACGACACGACGATCAATCGCTGGCATACGTCGAAGAACACTGACCGCATCAACGCCAGCAATCCATGCAGCGAATACATGTTCCTTGACGATTCGGCGTGCAATCTGGCGTCGCTCAACCTGATGAAGTTCCTCAAGGCGAATGGCGAGTTCGACGTGCCTGCGTATCGCCATGCGGTGGATATCCTCATCACGGCGCAGGAAATTCTGGTCGATAACGCGGGCTATCCCACGGAGATGATCTCGCGCAACTCGCATGACTATCGTCCTCTCGGCCTTGGCTACGCCAACCTGGGCGCGCTGCTCATGGCCAGCGGCCTGCCGTATGACTCTGATTCCGGCCGCGACTACGCCGCCTGCGTTACGGCGATCATGTGCGGCGAAGCGTATTTGCAATCCGCCAAGATTGCCGAGCTTTGCCCGCAGCTTGCGCCCGCAACGTCGCGTGTTTCGCCGCAGGATGTGAGCGGCGGCGCGTGTCCCGGCTGGTACGTTAATCGCGAGCCGTTCCTTGACGTGATCCGCATGCACCGGGCTTCTGTGAACAAGATCAACAAAGACGCGGTGCCGCTGAACCTGTACGAAGGCAGCAAAGACTGCTGGGACGAAGCCCTCGCCCTCGGCGAAAAGCATGGCTATCGCAACTCGCAGGTCACGGTGCTTGCGCCCACGGGAACTATCGGCTTTATGATGGATTGCGACACCACCGGCGTTGAGCCTGATCTCGCGCTGGTGAAATACAAGAAGCTGGTCGGTGGCGGCATGATCAAGATCGTGAACCAGACCGTGCCTCTGGCGCTGTGGAAGCTGGGCTACACGCCAGACCAGGTGAACTCGATTGTCAGCTATATCGATTCTACCGGCACCATTGAAGGCGCGCCCGGCATTCGCGACGAGCATCTGCCCGTCTTTGATTGCAGCTTCAAGCCCGCGAAGGGCACGCGCACCATTCACTACATGGGCCACGTGCTCATGATGGCCGCCACGCAGCCGTTCATCTCCGGCGCAATTTCCAAAACCGTGAACCTGCCTGAGTCGGCGACGGTGGAAGACATCGCTGAGGCCTATATACAGTCGTGGAAGCTGGGGCTAAAGGCGGTGGCGATCTATCGTGACGGATCGAAGAAGGCGCAGCCGCTCATGGCTGCCAGCTCGCGCGATGAAGCCGCCAAGAGAGGCACCCGCACCGAACGCGAAGCGCCCAAGCCGCTCTCGGCCTCAGAGCAGGAGTTCCAGAAGCTCTCGCCGGAACAGCAGGGCATGGCGCTGGCTGCAGTGCGTCCGCTCACCATGGCAGAGCAGGAGTCTGCGCCGCCGCGCGCGGTGCGCCACCGGCTGCCGGGCGAGCGCGCTTCCATCACGCACAAATTCGCCATCGCCGGGCATGAGGGCTACATCACCGTGGGCCTCTATAAAGACGGAACCCCGGGCGAGGTCTTCATCCGCATGGCCAAGGAAGGCTCAACCGTCTCCGGCCTCATGGATTCTTTCGCCACCGCGGTCTCCCTGGCAATGCAACACGGCGTTCCGGTAAAACTGCTGTGCGAAAAATTCCAGCACACGCGCTTTGAACCTTCCGGCTTCACCGGCAACCCGGAGATCCCCATCGCCAAGAGCATCATGGACTACATCTTCCGCTGGCTGGAACTGCGCTTTGTCACCGGCCGCCAGTATCCGTTGTTCAAAGATATGGTGTTGCCGCCGGTGGGAGCCATCAGCCAGCAGCCATCAGCACTCAGCCAGGGCAGCGGCATGGAAAGCTCGCCGACCATCGACGCAACGGAGACGATGCCGCCGCAGGGTGGTCTGGCCAGCAGCCAGAAGCTGGGAACAAGCAGCGGCCCGGCGATCGTCGATCGCGGGCTTTACCACTCGGCTGACGCTCTCAAACAGTACGTCGATCTGGGCGACGCCCCAAGCTGCCACGTATGCGGAGCGATCATGACCAGAAACGGGAGTTGTTACAGATGCATGAGTTGTGGAAGCACGTCAGGTTGCAGCTAAATACAGTTCAGACTCCTCATTGAATTAGCCTGTCAATAATAATGACCAACTGTCATTTTTGTTGACAGGCTATTTGTTTTGCTTTACAGTTGTTGTCGGATCGTGGTTACTGCGATTCTTCAAGTTCTTTGACATTTTTCTCCGCAGCAGAAACGCTCTCATGATTGAGCCAGCCGCCTGCAGGTGGTTGGCGTAATGCGGTGATGTTTGTTGTCATCGCGGTGGGTATCCAAACCCACCAATTTGGCGCTACTCGTGATGGGTAGTGGTCATACCGCTTTCGTGTTTTACGAAGCGGCACCGAAACACAGTGGAGTGAGTTTTCTGGTTCGATTCGTCCTCTTCGGGAGTGTGCTTTTGCGGCACCGGCGCACTTTATGCCGGAAAGGGAGAAAAATAATGAAGAACAACAAGAACTTGAAATTCTGTTTGGATCTACTCAGGTTCCTTCAGAATAACGAATCAGAGCCGGGACAGAGGAGTGCACTAGAGAGTGCATCTAAGAGACTGAAGCAGCTTCAGCAAAGAACACGACGCGATCAAGAAGAAGTTTATTTGGTCGTTCGTGAAATAGCCGAAGTCTTACTAAAGACCCTTGATGATCAAGCACTCATCCAGTGAATCGAGTTCCAGAGAAAACTCTTTCCAGATTTAAAGGGGCCCTAGATGAATTCCGCAAAAGCGATACGCATAGCACGGGCTCTCGCTGATGTATCGCAGCGTGAGCTCGCGGCGCGTATCTCGGTTGACGCAAGCCTGATCTCAATGTTTGAGAGCGGTAAGCGAGAGCCAAATGTAAAGACATTGGAGAACATAGCCAAAGCTTTGGACCTGCCTTTTCATTTATTTGTGCTTTTAGGTATGGATCCAAAGGCGCGTACACAGAACGCGAAAGACGTAGAGCGGCTGGCAATAGGACTTACCAAGCTGTTGTTTGGTGAAAATGACGATGGTGAACGACAACAACGGAACATCAGAAATAGAGAAGCTCAACATTCTCAGCCAAAGACACCTGGGACACCTCCTCGGGGTCGCACCCGAAAAGCTGGCTGAAATCGCACGTTATGCTGATACGTACTATGCACCTTTTGATACGACAGGGCGCGAGCGTCCGTTTCAAAAGCATCCAAATAAGTCCCGTACAATTGATAACCCACGTGGTGACATGAAGAAGGTGCAACGGCGCATTTATCGGCGCCTATTGCGCCCAATCTGTTTTCCAGAGCACATTTTGGGCGGTGTTCGAAAACGAAGTGTTTTGGATAATGGGGACAGGCATCTGGGTTCTAATGTGCTTGTCACTGTGGATATTCGAAAATGCTTTCCAAGTATCAACAATGTGCAGATATACCGCGTGTGGCGCGAAACGCTCGGGTGCACTCCCCCTGTTGCAAGCCTGCTAACGAGGTTAACTACATACAAGCGGAGACTCCCGCAAGGTTCGCCTGCCAGCCCGCTATTGGCTAACCTGTTCATTTGGTCGATCGATAAGCCAATACGCGAAGCATGCAAGCAAAAGAGTGTTGTCTACTCCACTTGGATTGATGATCTTGGTTTTTCTGGCATCTTGGCAAGGGAAGTAATCCAGGTTGCAGCGAAAGTCCTCGCGGCCCATGGTTTACGCCTCTCGCGCAAAAAGATCAGGGTCATGGGATCAAGAGAGAAAAAACTCCTGACGGGAACGCGATTAGGACAAAGTTCAATACGAGCCTCAAGAGAAAAGCTTGCGCGAGTGCGATCAGGCATTCATAAGCTTCGAAAAGGACTTGTACCAGCATCCAAGCAAGAACGCTATGTAGATGGCTTAGTAGGCCAGCTTTTGTATATTGAACGTCTGTGCCCGATAGATAGCGACAGGTATGTCCGTGATTTAGCAGAATGCAATCCGAAAAGCCTCTCGTCCATGGCAAAGAAATTCCTCAATGCTCGACTGACTCAATACTAGGATTCTGCGCTCCGCTTCGCTGCGCGCGCGAGCCTGCGGCAGCAAGGAATTGTTCTTTTTTGTTTCTTTACGCGGCCCTAAAGGGCCGCTCTTCTACGCTCCGTGGAAGCCTCTTTTCTGGTTCAAAACGTAGCTCCGTGGATGCCTCTTTCCGATTCAAAATGAACTCCGTGGAATCTCTTTTCCGGCTCCAAACGTAGTACCTGGATGCGATTTACCACAGGACAGCATGAAAGTCCGTGGCCGTGGCAAGGTGCATGGGTCTCAAGAGATGTGTCCACGCAGCGCGGAAGAGCGGCGCTTTAGCGCCGCGATAGGGAACGGAAGAGAAGCCCTTCCTTACTGCCGTAGGCTGGCGCGCAGCCGGAGGCGGAGCGCGCTAAAGTTATTGCTTTGGTTGGTCATGCAGCGGTTGCTGGTCGATGGCCCATTGCTCACATCCTGGCTCCCAGGGAAATTTGCCGTTCATGTCGGGATAAAAGCACTGAAGGACAGGGAAACTGTTTTCATCGTTGTCGTAGAACCAGCAAGCGCAGTTCAGCCAATCCCAGTAGTGGCTCGGGTGCATTGGCCGGAATCGCACGTAATGGTTGCCGATGATGTCGGCGTAAAGGTGTCCAGGTTCAAAGCGTTCTCCGGCTTTGACGCGCTCTCCGATAGCATTGATCATGCTGTGCCGCAGATCAGTGTCTTCATTGAAGATCACGATTTCTGGATGCTTGTAGTGATAGTAAAGGCCGGTCGAATACGACCATAGATCGCCCTCTTCACCAACACGCGAGGCAACGCTCATGACATGCCAGCCGTATTCATCGATGATCTTGAGGAACTTTTGATCAAAGTCTGTGTGGCCCTCAAGCTTCTTGGGATCGAGCGGCATCGCTGTAGCAGATTATCAGGAATGGCGGCCCAGAAAATCTTTCTTTGTGCGCTCCGCTGCACTGCGCGTGGGCCTTCGGCAGAGCGGAAGTATTTTCTATTTGTCCCTCACGCGGCCCTAAAGGGCCGCTCTTTCACGCTCCGTGGAAGACTCTTTTCCGGTTCAAAAGAATAGTTCTTGGATACGATTACACGGCCAGCTTTTCCGGCTCCAAAACGTAGTACCTGGATACGGTTTGCCCATGGGACAGCGTGAAAGCTCGTGGCCGTGGCAAGGTGCATCCGTCTCAAGAGATGTGTCCACGCAGCGCGGAAGAGCGGCGCTTCAGCGCCGCGATAGGGAACCGGGAAGAGAAGCCCTTCCTTACTGCCCGTAGGCTGGCGCGAAGCGGAGCGCGTTAAAATAAGCGCTCTGATGGGTATTCCACTCAAAACCACGACGCGGCGCACGGCCAGAGGCAAGACGCGCAAGCTCGTGACGGATGCGGTACCTGGACCGCCATTTCTGTTCGACATCCCTTACAATCGCGAGCTTCACCATCGTGTAGTACTGAATGAAATCCGTATGCTGGTAAGGCGCAAGGGCAGCCGATATGACCTGTGCAAGGCGCGCATTGCTAAGCCGTGGCATGATGCGATCTTGCGCGACGCTCCGATGCTGAAGGGCTTCTTTTCTGATGAACCAAAATGGCGGGATAGGATCCTACGCTGGTGTGAAGCGGTGCTGGCGGAAAACTAATTACGCCAGTGCGCTACAATACGCTCGCATTCCATGAAAAACAGATGGCAGTTGTTTCTTAATTGTTGCCTCAATCATCGTTGGCTTTGACGTGCTTGGGGCCCTTGCGTCAAGGTTGCTGCTCTACAACTACGGCAGCCTGATGTGGGCATCGTTTTGCTGTATGGTCTTTGCGGATAGTGGAGAGACGATCTCGCTGAGGATGCTTAGAGACGTAGCGGTGCTACGTCTCTACGTTAGGAGTATGTGCGGCCAGCAAAAGGACGGCACGACGATAATGGCGGCAAGCACCGGCACTCTTGCCGGCAGGAGTGCTGTGCCACATGAGACAAATGTGCTGCATCCCCAAAGTGAGACAGAGGTAATATCCCATTGAGCAGGAAAGGAGCTGCGAGTGGCGAATTTAAAAGGCGCCAGGAAGCGCGGGTTGCCGTTTTGGCAGGCTTATGGCAAGTTGCAGGCCATTTTCCCTGCTCCGGCGGGCGCCGATCCCCAGTCTTACATCCCTCACCATACGAATAAATAAAGAAAGCCAAAAGCTTTGTGCTGAACTTATCGCCAACAAACACACTAAAACTTACCGCTAAATACGCTAAATAAAGGAGTGCAAGCAGCCAGAGCAACTCACACCAGAGCTGCATTTTGTTCTTAATCCGGCAACCGATTGACTCACCCTTAGTTCTAAATGGGTAAGGTTTGTGCTTCCTTCCTTTGTTGCTCAAGGGTTATGCGTTTTCTAATCAAAATCAGCCTGATGGTTGCGGTGTTTTCTGGACTTGCAGCAGCGCAAGGGCCTCCGCCCATGCCCGTTGCTGACTCGGCTCAGCCAACCGCCCAGGCAGGAACTCCTCCGGAAGCGCCTCAGCCCAAGATCGACAAGATGAAGAGCCTCATCAAGACCGAGGTAAAGAAAGCGATTGATGGAAAGCAATATCCGGCGGTGGCGGAGTGGCATCCATTAACCGCGCAGCAGAAATTTGATGTCTTTCTGCACAGCACTTATGCGCCCACCACCTTTATTAATGCTGGGGTTGATGCTGTGGCGGATCGCGTCAAGGGCCGCCAAAATCCAGAGTATGAAACCGGCATACGCGGCTGGGGCCAGCATTACGGTATCAACCTGGCCACCAGTGAGACGGATGTCTTCTTCCAGCGGTTTCTGTTCCCTGCGCTGCTAAGGCAGGACCCACGTTACTTTCGCAATCCTGAGCAGCCGTTCTTGAGCCGCGTTTTTTATTCCATGAGCCGCGTGGTCATTACCCGGACTGATAGCGGTGGAGAAACCTTTAACTCATCGCACATTCTGGGCTCTATGGCTTCACGTGCTCTGAGCGATCTTTACGTTCCCGGCCAGCAGCAGGGATTGCGTCCGCTCAGCAGTTGCATCAGCTTTGACTTGCTGCGCGATGCCGGCACGAACCTGCTGCATGAGTTCTGGCCTGACATGCGGCGCAAATTCCTCCATCGCTAGCTAGCCTTGGCCTTCCGGCCCAAACACAGAGAGAATGTGTCCATCCACGTCCTTAAAGTGTGCCACCCAGTCTGTTGGCGTGGCCTGGCGCGGCTCGCTCATAAAGGTTACGTCCTTTGCGGAAAGCGCCTTATGCGCGGCACGGACGCTCTCCACGGCAAAAACCACCTCCGTAGCTCCAGCCACATGCGGAGCGCGGTTTACATGCCCGCGACTCAGCCCCAGCATTACCGTTCCGCACTGCAGCAGAGCCAGCCCTGGCTCCTGCATGATGACGCTGAGCCCCAGCTTCTCTTTATAGAATGCAAGCGCCGCGTCTAAATCTCGCACGCCCAGCATGACTGCGGCGATGCGGGAAAGCGGAGTAGAATCTGCCATTTATGTCCTCCGGATGGTCTGGCCATTATCAGGCAAGGCCAATAAAAAGTATCGCCAAAAATAATTTTCAGAAACGGCATGCGTTTTTCGTTCACCAGCCACATTGGCAGGGCAAGCCAACCCGCAATCTTCTGGCTGCGGCAGCAGCAGGCCGGAAATCCTGAACGTCATCCTAGAGGTTGCCTTGTTTGCCAATCCTCCGCTTATGTGCGCCTGCCTTTTTCTCTGGTAGATTCCTTTTAAGAGCCATTTTGCATGGAAGCGCAGGGCAAGGTAAAAATTCCGGGAGAAAAGCTTGCCGTCCGCGTGCAGACCGGCGGCGCGGAGCTTGTACAGAGTCTGGTGCGGGAGTGGCAGCAACTCTGCGATGAATCCGGCGAAGGCGAAATCTTTTATCGTCCGGAATGGATGCTTGCTTACCTCAGCGCTTTCGCTCCGCAGGCTCAAATTACTGTGATCTCGGTCTGGGCGGGTGAGCGCCTACGCGGCGTGCTGCCCCTCATGCATCAACGTGCCTGGATCACCGGTTTGCCTGCGCTGATCGCCACCGTTCCTGCCAACGTTCATTGCTTCCGTGTTGGCTTGGTGTGCTGTCCCGGAGAAGAAGGCAGGGAAGTGCTGCATGCGCTCTGGCAGGCCATGAAAGCTCTTCCGGAATGGAGCGTCTTTGACGTTTCCAATGTCGTGGAAAGCAACGGCATTGATCAGCTTGTGGCGCTGGCTCGCGCAGATAAATTTCTTATCGCGCGCAAACGTACCTCGCAAACACTTTATCTGCCTATCGCCGCGCCCACGGGCAAGGACAAGAACAAAGATCAGCCGCCGTGGATGGCCGGAACGCGTCCCAAGTTTCGCTCGCACTTGCGCCGTGCGCGCCGCCAGCTTGAAGAACAGGGAACGCTGGCGCTCAAGCATTTCAGCACGGCTGATCCTGCGGCGTTGGAGAGTTTTTATGATCTTGAAGGTTCAGGCTGGAAAGGCGAGGAAGGCACGGCCATTAAATGCGATCCGCGCACGCGAAAGTTTTATGACTTGGTGGCGCAGGCCGCAGCCGCCGGCGGTTATCTCTCGCTCGACTTTCTTGAGCTGAACGGAAAACCGATTGCCGGTCATTTTGGCTTCAACTTTCGTGGCCGCTATTTTCTCGCCAAGGCCGGCTATAACGAAGACTACCGCCGATACGGTCCGGGCCAGCTTCTTGTGAATGAGATTTTGAATGAAACCCCGCAGCGCGGCCTCAATGAATTTGATTTTGTCGGCCCGGTCACCTGGGACGAAAGCCGCTGGGCGTCCGCTCGGCGCACCAGCTATCGCGTTTTTATCTTTCGCAAGGACTGGTACGGTGAGCTGCTGTATGAGCTGCGGATCTCTGTGCGTGATCTCGTGCGCCGCCTTCTCGGCCAGTTGGAAGATGAGAGCGCTCCCATTGAATTGAAGTCAAAGCCGCAGGGCATAGATAAAGACAAAGATAAAGAAGGAGCAGGCGATTCGTAACTGCGCGCATGGCTTCCGCAAACTCCATCTCGCCGGTATTTGTAGAAGGGCTTGACGTTTCAGCTTACGGGATTGCGCGCAGCGTGGGCCGGCATGGCGTTCCGGTCTGCGGGTTGAATGATAGCCTGCGTGATCCGCTGCGGTTTTCGCGCTACGTGCGCGAGTGCTTTGTCTATCCTGACGATCCCAATCAGCCCCGTGCTTATGCGGGTGACAGCGTTGCCAATGAAGATGTGCTCTGTGCTCTGCTGCAGGAATGGGCTGCGGGCTTCAAAGAAAAGCCTGTGCTGTTTGCGACCTCAGACTGGTTCGCCCGTTTTCTCTCCAATAAGCAGTCAAAGCTGGCACAGAACTTTCTTTTCCATTGGGTCGCGCCTGAGCTGTTCAACACCATTGTCGATAAAGGACGCATGGTCCAGTTCTGTGAGCATGCAGGCGTGCGTGTGCCGCGAACGCACACCACGCAGTCCAATGATGACATGGCGCAGGTCACGCGCGACTTTGCTTATCCTTGCCTGATCAAGCCCATCCATCGTTATACCTCCGGCTTTCCTGTGGAGACGGCAAAAGTCCTGATCGCGCAGACGCCTGAAGAAGCGCTGGCGTTCTTTACCAAATATCCGCAGATCAAGGGCGCAACCATGATGCAGGAGTTGATTGAAGGCGGTGACGACCAGGTCTTTCAGTGCACAGCGCTGGTGAACAACGCAGGCGAAATCGCGGCTTATTCCACCGTGCGCAAGCTGCAACAGTTTCCCGCAGGCTACGGTAGCATGTGCCATGGGCAGACTGAGCGTAATGAAGCCATGGCTGCAGAAGCGCTCAAATTGCTGCGTGCGCTTGGCTATCGCGGTCTGGGATCTCTGGAATTCAAGTACCGGCAGAAAGATGGAGGCTATTACTTCATTGAGATGAATACGCGCCTGCCCTGGTACAACGGCATCTTTGCCGATGCCGGCGTGAACCTGACGCTGCTGGCTTATGCCGATCTTACCGGCACGTTCAAGAAGTTTGCGCCACCGCCGCCCGGTCCGCAACAGCGCGACCTGACAACCTGGCTTGGATACCACAACTATCGCAGTTGGTATCGGGAGACCAAGAGCGCGCACCCGATGAGCTTTGGTAAATTCGCGGCCTCAGTGGCGCAGTCCAAGTCATACGCCTGGTGGAACTGGGCCGATCCTGTACCCTTCCTGGCCTCAGGTGTGCAGGCCGCGCGACGTGGGGCAGGAAGCATTTTGCGCCGCTTGCGATTGCGTTGAGAATCGCTCGGCAGAAAACTGTTCGTCAGCTCCAATGACAACGATCACAGACGGACATTGCTGAAATTTTCTGCACCCTTCCGCCTGTGCGATTGATCCTAACAAAGTAAGCCCACAAGCAACGTTCTTCGCACGCAAAAATTATTTTTGCCAGTCGTCCGGAGTTTCCATCGATCACTGAATGTTTTATAAAACTAGAAGGGATGTGACCATGCCAAATATCGCAACTGATACTGATGTCCTGATCGTGGGCGCCGGGCCGGTCGGCCTGTTTCTTGCCAATGAGTGCGCTCGCCGCGGCTTGCGCTGGAGGCTGGTGGAGGCCCGAGCGTCACAGTCAGAGTATTCCAAGGCGTTGGCCATCTTTCCACGTACGCTTGAGATCTTTGACATGGCCGGAGTTGTCGCGCCGTTTCTAAAAGCAGCCAACCGTGTTACGCAAGTTACGATGATCGCTCATGGACGTAGGCTGGCCCGTATGCAGTTCACGCCGGAAGAAAGTCCTTATTCATTTGTCGCCATGGTCCCCCAGGACGTGACCGAGAAACTGCTTGTGGAAGAGTTGCGGCGCAAAGGCGGAGCCGTTGAGTATGAAACAGCATTCGTTTCCGCAGTCCAGCACAGTGAGTCTGTGACCGTAACGCTCGATCATAAAGGCCAGCTTAAGGAGCTTACTGCCGCATTTGTTGTCGGTTGTGATGGTGCGCGCAGCGCGGTGCGGCATCTTTTGAACCTGCCGTTTGCCGGCGGTGAATATGCAGATTCATTCATGCTGGCCGATATTGAAACCAATGACGCTCTTCCTGCTGACGAGATGCAGTTGTGTCCCAGCGAATTTGGCCCAGCCGCAATCTTTCCCATGAGCGCTACTCGCCGTCGCGTGGTGGCGACCATCGACCAGGTGGAAGGAGATGCACCATCGCTGGAGCTGACACGCACGATACTGAAGCAGCGCTGTCCCGCCGGGCTTGAAGCGCGTTCAATGAACTGGAGCAGCTATTTCCGCATTCATCACCGGCATGTGGCGCGGCTGCGCGTGGGTCGTATCTTTGTCGCCGGTGACGCGGCCCACATTCATAGCCCATTTGGCGGGCAAGGGATGAATACCGGACTGCACGATGTCTGGAACCTGGTTTGGAAGCTCGATTTTTTCCTGCACGGCCACGGCAATGAGGTGTTGCTGGAGAGTTATGGCGCGGAACGCCTTCCCGTCATTAAAAGCGTGATTGAAACCACTGATCGCCTGACCAAAGTCATGAGTAGGCCCAGCAAATTTGCTCAGGCTCTGCGTGATGCCGTGATTCCCATGGTGTCTCGCCTGGCGCCGTTCCAGCACGCATTTGTGCAGCGGCTTTCTGAGCTTGGCATTGCTTATAGTGATAGCCCGGTGATTGAAGGGCCGGGGAAACGCTACTTTGATGATTCACTGCGCGGCGGCAAGGGTATCGGCAGCCGCTTCCTGGTCCTCGTTGGCGATGGCAACGAATCCTCAATCAAAGAGGCTGCGCAGCAGCTCGGTGGATCATTCAACGATATTGTTGAGCTGCGTCCGGCAGCGAGCGAAGGCATAACGCTTGTGCGTCCCGATGGCTATATCGCCTACTCTGCTCACGATCTCGATAGCGCCAAAGCCTTGGGATCAGTGCGTTCGCTCCTGGAACGCCAAACAGCCTAGACGGGTGAACAGATGCTGCGGATCAATGTAGACCAGCAGGGCTTTGCGTGAAATTTTCTTGTGCGAGACAAAAGTTACCCGTCTTAATGATCAGTGGGTGAGCCAGGCGGGAGCTCGTTCTTTGCGAAATACGATCAAACCGTCCACTACCTGGTCCCATTGTGCGGTTGTAAAACTGGTTCCCAGAGGGCGAGCCGACATGGAGCCGTACTTTCGCAGTTGTCTGCGGGACAGAAATACTGCGTCGGAGTTGTCGTCTGCAAATACCCGCCCTTCGAGGGAGGAAGCAGGAGCAGTGCTCAACTGTCGAACCGGAGGACGAAGAAACTCATAGTCGCCTGAGTAGGCGGAGAATCCAAGGGAGAATGCTTGATCTCCAAAATCCTGCCTGATAAAAGATCCAAGTGGTACTCTGCCTTCAAATCCATTGACGCTGTTCAACTCTTTTGCCACATGGACCGTGGCCGCCCACACGATGATTTTGCTGTGCTTCGGCAATCGCGAATATAGCCACTTGAAATTCAGGTACATCGATCTCTCCCGGTCGTTCACCCACTTCAGTTCCTGATCGGGCTTTGGGGGATCATCCTCGGTAAAGTCCCGGGCAAGCGCCCGCTTCAAGCTGTCGACCATCACCTTATCCGCTTCGGCCCAGAGTTGGTTGCGCTCTTCCGGTTGTGAAAGGCGCTCTTCGGCTTCATCGAGACAGCCAAGAACGTTTGCCCTGTCCGTTGGACCGTACGGCGCGTCTTTGGGGTATTGCCAGAGCAGGTGCTTTTCGAGAACGGTGCGGCACCGCGCTCTCTCGCCGCCTTGGAGAGGTTCAACCAGATCGGCTGACATCTCACGTGACGCATAGCTGCCTCTCCCAATCTGGTCATCCAGTCCGCCGAGCGCGAGATGCCGGCCAGCATTTTTCCCTGAGAAACGGAACCAGTGATTGCACTTCTCGGTTGGCCCACAAGCCCCCGATAGCAGTAGAGATCATTGTGTCCGTTACATCCTGACCCGACTTCAACTTCTTCTCAAGATTGATGTAATCGTAGATCCCGCTTTCTATGAAGAGCGCGTTGTAATGGCATTGCTCCACAAGTTGGCGAACGAGTTTGGCCTTGAACTCCAGTGTCTCTCCAAAACCGTGTATTGGAGATTCACCCAGCAGTGCCACGCGCTTTCCGCACAACGCATGGACGATCGGTTCGGTGTTCTTGACGTCCACTGCCGGACTTGCTGATTGGGCCCATACGCGTGCAGAGGCAGCGACGATCAACAATGCGACGAAGAAGCGCAATCGGAGCGTTTTTTTAACGTAAGAATTTGGCAATCCATTTGACCTGGATGAAAAAGGTTCGCATGACAGGAAATTGGGGATAGTGTTCTTCTTGCGCCGAGGACGAAAGAGAAATTTGACCATTCCGTTATTCGTCGCTGCTTCATCATGGCTATTGCTCAACTTATGTTATTCCCCTTCTCCCGTTTCCGATCATGCGCGCTTACTTACATCGCTGCCGCGCTGCATAATAATTTCCGAAGCCTCCGATTTGAGTTTCCCAATCGCGCCAGGCGACTGGTAGATAGTCACACGGGAGATCGCAGCCGCGACCTATCTTTGTCAGGCACCTCAGCGAATAGGCATAGGCGTGCTGGCGTTGAATAGGAGTCGCATCCTTGGTCAATGCGACCCGCAAATAGGGCTTTCCGACAGGCGTGGGGAACCAATAAGGGGCTCTCGCGGCGTAGAGGACCGGAGGCGTGAGGTACTCCTCGGTTATTCCGGCAGAAGGAGATGTTGGAAACGCTCGGGTATCACGCCAAAGCTCGACCGAGATGTAGTCTACCTTTCCGTTCTTTGCATGCGCAACGGCTTGGAATCGTGCTGCGGGTTCCAGTCCAAGCCTATGCAGCCATGTGTTATAAACCTGCAAAGAGACGCGGCATTTTTCGGAATCACACTGATACTCAGAAACAGCACCTTGATGACGTTCAGCCAGAGCTTTGACGTCGGCGGCAGGCGATTCTCCAACCTTCAGCGCGTAGACATCCTTGAGAATTGATCGAGCCGTTGTCTCGATAAACATCGCATAAAGCACAAGGGCCGCTGCTATAGCAACAAGGGTCAGCGGAACTGCTATCCATCGCAGATGATAAAAACGCAACACGACCACATCACTTTAATCGCGGGTAGCCGTCCCGGACAAGATGCTGGCGTGTTCAGCGATTAGAAGCATTCGTTGGTGAATCAGACGATTGAGAAATTGCTTGGGAGAGGGGATGAGCCTCGTCCCAGCCTTTCAGGGCTTCTCGGCTGGTTTACTCTTTTGTGAAATCACACACTCCACTCATGTTCTGCGCCGGCGGCGTGGGCGGTGTTGCCCAGGGCTTGCCGGTGAAATCAAAGAACTCCGTCATGTCTGGCATGGCCGCGTCGCGCGCCGTCAGTGTAGGCAGGCCAAAACGCGCCTCAATGAATCGGAGATAAGACGTGTAATCCATTGGCGTGTGCGAGACGAAATTCTTTTTCGTAAACGGGGAGATCACCATGTTTGGCACGCGGGCAGCGCTGATGGTGAAGTCTCCAGGTGCATCAATCGAGAGGAGGTCCACTGGCTTGATGCCGTCCGGGTTCGGCACTGACATTGGCGGCACATGGTCGAACGTTCCTCCGCCCTCATCATGGGCAAAGAAGAGAACGGTGTCGCTCCATGAGGGGCCTTGCATCACGGCATTGATCACCGTTGACGCAAACTGCGCGCCCACCTGGACATTAATCGCCGGCTCGCCAAGCGCCGGGTTATCTGGATGGAAATTGCTCGGATGCTCGGAAAGACCGTCGTGGAGCCCGGGCTCGATAAACGAAACTCCCGGCAGCTTTCCTGCGGCAGCATCGGTGAAATATTGCGCCATTGCGGCTACATGGGCTGATACCCCGGGTTTGTTGAAGTAGGCAAAATCCGAGAGGAAGGTAAACATTGAAGTATCGGCCGAATAGATCTTCCAGGAAACGCCGGCCGCATCCAATTCCTCAAAGATTGTCTTCGCCGTCAGAGTTCCCGGGCCGGGCCCTTGATGCACGAATCCCTGAGATGTTGCGGCGAACAAAAAATGCCGGTTTGCCGGAGTGTCGCTGGGAATGGGCGCGAAGAAATGGTCATCAATGGCAAACTGTGATGCCATGAAGTAGTAATAATTCAGGTCATTGCCATCGAAGAAGCCCATCACGCGATGCCCATCCTGGTCCGCCATATGGATTCCCAGCCCGGCCGCAACCTTGCTGATGTTGGAAGCTAGCGCCACAAAGCCGTCCATAGGCGAACTGGAGGAAGCTCCCGCTGGGTTCTGCCGGTCAAAATTGATGTGCGATGGCTCCCAATCAGGTGTTAGGTCTTCAGTGCAGACTGAACCGGTGTGATAAGGCGCAATGCTTGCTCCGGTGACAGGAGAGACATTGGAAAACGCTCCGGTGCTCTCATCGTCAATCGTTGCCGGCGAGCCATTGATGGGAATTCCATTCGCCTGGCGGTACGCGGTCATCTGGCCAAAATAGTGGTCGAATGACCGGTTCTCCTGTATCAGGATCACAACATGGTTCACCGCCGTGATTCCCGCGGGTTGCGGCGTAACCGTTCCTGGATTCTTTCCTTTGTTGGACACACCACCACAGCCTGCGACCACCACTGTAAAGAGTGTGCATGCGAGAAGAGAGCTGAACCTGGAGGCCATAATGCGCCACCCCCCTTTATTCTCTGGGGTGAGATGTTCTGTTGGGAGCTGATGTTGGCCCAGAGGAGACCGGCAGAGAACCTGCTCCCGATCTGGATTTAGGGCTCAGATGCGCTTTGCGCAAACTGCATTTACCACTGATCTGCACTGATAACACTGATCAAACAAATGCTTCGCGTGGATGCACTACTGAAAAAACTGTCTTCTTTATCAGTCAGATGGATGGTTTATAAAGAGCTACCCAAGAATAAGTTTCTGCCGCTTTCGGAACTCGTCAAAAATCTCAAACCACACAGGCTAAAGCTGTTGAAAAGATTTGGTCGGGGCGAGAGGATTTGAACCTCCGACCCCCTGCGCCCAAGGCAGGTGCGCTACCAGGCTGCGCTACGCCCCGACAAAAATAAAGCAGATGCATTCATTGTATCGAAATTGAGAGATTTAGTAATTCGCCAGGTCGCGGGGCGAAATGTGGATTGGCCTTAATACCTAAAATTTGGCCGCGCAATCTCCGCATCATGACGGGTCATTCCGTTTCTGGAATGAATTTCTCGACTCAGCCATTACTTAGCCAAACTGGTTGATGGCCGCGGTAATTTACAAAAACCCGAAAACCTGCAGCAAAGAATTAGGGTCAATCATCTGCTTCACTCGTACCAGCGGCAAAAACACCCCAAAGCCAGCCGGAGCTTAATTGGCATGCGAAGCCTGAGGTATTGACCTTAGGTAATCAATTTTACACGATTAATAAAACTCTTATTACTGGCGCGAGTTGTAAGCTCCTCCCTCTTTTCCCGTTTTGGGAAAATTTTGTTCCAAATTCGGAAATCATTACTAACCCTAATATTTTGTTAATGATACAAGGATCAATAAGAAACTTGTAAGGCTTTTAAGGATAGTCATCAGTGCAAATCTCAGGGAGGAGACTTTCAAATCAATGACCAAAAAGGTACTGACTTTAGCTACATTTATGGTTCTTTTGCTTTCAACCGGCAGCGCTTTTGCTAGCCAATTGGGTACGCTGGCTCCAACGCTATCACAGGGCCAGCTTGATACGCCCTTTCCAATGCCACTGCCGCCGACGCAGCCAGGTGTCGTATAGCGTCTGACGAACCTAATTTCTGGTGCCGAT
Source organism: Candidatus Angelobacter sp. (assembly GCA_035710845.1). Lineage (GTDB taxonomy): Bacteria > Acidobacteriota > Terriglobia > Terriglobales > Acidobacteriaceae > Angelobacter. The sequence continues at coordinate 53,849 of DASTCT010000264.1, read as the reverse complement.
AGTAACGTATTCCGGTTTGCGGAACGGGTGAAATTTGGTTGTTTCAGATCCCTTTAACGCAGTATCCTTATCGGGTATTGGGTTTGAAATGGCGGTGAAATCACTCATTGACGGTTTGACGTTGGCTGGAGCCGTACTCCAGGGCGCGCTGGCTCTAGTGCTGCTAGGCAGGAAGGCATGGAAACGCTACCCGCTGTTTACATGCTATGCCATATTTGGCTTTGCTGTGAGCATGATGTTCTTTTTTCTCCAGCGGCGCCCGACGATCTTTTTTTACGGTTATTGGATTCAGGAAGCGATAACAATTAGTCTGGGTTTCGCCGTTGTTTATGAGATATTCAAGAATCTTTTTTCGACGCATGAAGCGTTGCTCAAACTTGCTGGTCTCATTTTTCGCTGGACGGCAACCGCATTACTTTGTTTGGGCGTGGCGGTGATTCTGGTGCAATCTCCTGGCACCATCCACCTGGGCAAAGCTGTGCTGGTGCTGGAGGAAGCGACGCGCGTTGTGGAAGTAGGATTATTGATGTTCCTGTTCGGTGCGTCTGCTGCTTTTGGGTTGCATTGGAAGCAGGCTGAGTTCGGAATTGCCCTGGGATTAGGTCTGTATGTAGCAGTCCAGTTGGCCACGGTAGCGCTGCGTTCGCAAATCGGCGTGCAAGCCTGGCAAGTGATGAACGTGGTCAGCATTCTTGCATTTGATTCGAGTTTGTTGGTTTGGCTGGGTTATCTGCTTGCGCCTGAGCGAGTAACCAGCGCTGGAGAAGTTCCCAAACGGGCCCAGCTTGAGCAGTGGAATCAGGCAGTGATGGAGCTTATAAGCCGATGATAACTGTGATCGTAATTGCGCTTGCGTTGTGCGCCGTCGTGTTGTTTTACACGGCGGTACGTAGCCGCAGAAAACAGCCCGGGCAAGATGTTCGTCCGATAGACCTGACGGCCTTCCGGATCCTGATGGACCGGGATGATGAACTATTTTTAAAAGAGAATCTCTCGCGTTCCAAGTTTTCTCACATTAAGCGGCATCGCATCCGCGTGATGCTGCGGTATGTGGGCCGGATCGCTGCCAATGCTTCCGCCGTGCTGCGGATGGGTGAGGCCGCGCGGCAGAACTCCATGCCTGAAGTGGCGGATGCAGCCGCCCAGGTAATGGCACTGGCTACGCAGATCAGGCTGCAATGCCTGCTGGCCATGATGAAGCTTTCCCTGGAGTATGCTGTGCCGTCACTGCAGCTTACGCCGGGCATGCTGGAGCCGAAATACCAGTCGCTGCGTGACAGCGTGTCACGTTTGGGCGTTTTGACGCAGAGCAAGGCCCCTTTGGCGATTGCAATTTAGTTCTTTGTTTCTAACAAAAGCAAGCCCTGGAAGGACGCCAGGGCTTCTTTTCTTTTTTGATAAGCTTTGTGCCGTTCGTTGGTGCAGCCAGTATTTAAAATAAACCTATGCTCCTGCAAGGAATATTTCCCGCGGTAACCACGCCTTTCTATCCAGACGGTGCGGTTTACTACAAAAAAATCGAGCACAATACTGACCGCTATTCGCGGACCCCGATTGCCGGCATGGTGGTCCTGGGATCTACTGGCGAGGCGGTGATGCTGAGCGACGAAGAACGCCGCGAGGTGCTGCGCGTAACCGCTGAGGTCGCTGCGCCGGAGAAGGTGCTGATCGCCGGCACCGGAGCTGAATCGGTCGCGGAGACCCTGCGGCTTACAGAGTATGCTGCCAAGCTCAGCTACGATATAGCATTGGTTCGTACGCCGCATTTCTACCGGCCGCAAATGAAGCCGGAGGCGTTGCTGGCGTTCTATCGCGCTGTGGCAGACCGCTCACCGCTGCCGGTAATGCTTTATACTGTGCCACCTTTTACCGCGTATGATCTGCCGCTGGAGTTGATTGTGGCCCTGGCGGAGCATCCGAACATCATCGGCATCAAGGAATCCAGCGGAAACGTGGAGAAGGTCACAGCTATGGTGGCAGCTACGCGGCATATCAAGAGAAGCACCACTGTAACCGAGGTGCAGCAAGCTGTCACGGCCCGGATGATGGCTGCTCCGGTAAGCGAGGAGCAAGGCAGCCAACTGGTTAGCGTATCCCAGCTTAGTGGCGGAAATACTGCGGCTGTGGCGGAACGGCCCAAAATTAAGACGCGCAGCAAGGAAGTGGGTTTTCAGGTTCTGGTTGGCGCAGCTCATACCTTGCTGGATTCTCTGCAGGTCGGCGCCAGTGGAGGCGTGTTGGCATTTGCCGCACCTGCCCCCACGATTTGCTTTGAGATTTACGCCGCCCGGAAGGACAATGACATTGATTTGGCGCGATCCAAGCAATCTGGACTGGCAACTGCGGCGAAACGCATAGTGTCAGAGTTGGGAATTCCCGCGGTGAAATACGCTATGGACTTGAATGGTTACTATGGCGGCCTTGCCCGGCTTCCCTTGTTGCCGTTAGCTGCGGCACAAAAATTGGAGATTGAAGCCAAGATGTCTCCGTTCCGGAACTAATGAGAGACATATGGCATGGCGTGGTATGGGCCTTGTTGTCAAAGTAAAGCATGTCCTTTTTGCCTATGGGAAATGGGACTTGGGGTAGCTATAATCACGGAACTTCTGGGTGTGAGTGAACGTTTAATTGTAATGTTGGTGCCCTGGGCTTGTGAGCAAGGGGTACACTAAGTGATAAGCATTAACGCTGCAGCAGTTGTAAGGACTTCCGGGTGTTCGAAGAACGGCTCTGCTTTCAATTTTGAATAAAAGGGTTTGTGTCTTTATCGGGCGAACATGCCTCGCATAGAGTGGGCAGAATAAGCTTTGGACGGGAATCTAAAAGTCGTTAGGACAGAAGTATCGCTGTCTGCCGGGAAACGTTTGCGCGAACTGCGCGAGCAGATGGGTCTTACTTTGCGTGACGTGGAGATCTCCAGCACCACGCTGTCTGAAACACGCTCCATTGATGAGTTTATTATCAATCCCAGCCGCCTCTCAGACATTGAAACCAAAGGCGTGATCCCCAGCATCTACCGGCTCTATGTCCTTTCCGTGATTTATCGCGCTGACTTTACTGAGTTGCTTAAGTTGTATGGCGTTGACCTGAGCTTAACGGCGGCAGATTTCGCAATCTGCAGTCCCATTAAGACGCACCGTCTGGAACTTCCAACAGATCGGGGTACCGCGCGCTTTCCAAGCAAGATCGATCCCGGTTTTAATCTGCGGGTTACCACTGATGTAAGCCGCATGATTCAAGATTGGGGTTCTATCCCCATGCAGTACCTTGACGAGCTTGCGCACAAGCAGAAATACATCTACGCCTACGTGGGCATGGAAGACCTCACCATGTATCCGCTGCTCTTGCCTGGCTCCTTTGTGCAGGTGGATGAGACCCGCACCCGTGTGGAAGAGAAAAAGTGGCGCTCAGAGCTGGAACGTCCAATTTATTTCATAGAGACCCGTGAAGGCTACGTGTGCTGCTGGTGTTCAGTGCGTCGTGGTGAGATTGTGCTGCAGTCGCACCCGCTTTCACCGGTGCCGGCAAGGATTCTCAAGCATCCACAGGAAGCTGAAGTCATTGGCCAGGTGGTAGGCGTGGCTATGCGACTTGGTGAGGTTCGCCCTGCTCCTGCTCCTGCCCCTGCCGTGCAAGAGCAACCACAGATTCCTGCAGTAGATGAAGGTGAGCCGAAAGAAGTGCGTCGCCATTGACCGGCGCCTTAAGCACAAAAGAATTTGGATTGAGAAATTCAGACGATCCGGAACGCGCCATACCTTCCAGATACTCTTTATAAATCTCACGCACCGGCACATGTACCAGTTCCAGCGATGTTTCCATATGGGCGGCGTAGATTGCTTCCTGCGTGGGCCTGTTTCCGAAAGCGCGGGTAAATCCCCAGTGCACATATCCGCCGCTGCCGGTCTGCAGAGAGCAGATATAGGCTACCTTCTCCACCAGAGTAGGCAGTGCGCCCAGAGTTCGCCTTTTAAAATCTTCCGCCGCTTTGAAAATCATGCTGTACCTTGCCTGGAACCTTTTTGCCGATCTGCCGTCTACGGCGCAGTGTTAAATTCGAGTGATTTTTCTATGAAAAACATAGCACAAATAGTGGCCTGTTGAGGCACTTTTACAATTTGTTCTGAAATCGTGAATCTGGGTACTGAGGTAATGTGAGTAATTACCGGTTGGCGAGGGTTGCAATGTCGCCCAAGCCAAGCAGGCGTTTATCTGCCGTGACCAGGGTTAAGTTAAGCACTTTAGCGGTAGCCGCTAGAAATCGGTCTGCTGGGTCAGGATGAAGTGAAATTTGCTCTGCCACGAGTGCGATTTCATGTGTCAAGGTGGCCTCAAAGAGGCCCGTAAGAGAACGCTCGAACCATTCAGTGATATTTCCAGAGATTGTCAGCTTACCTTTGCGGTGCAGGACTGCTGCTTCCCAAACACTGATGGGAGAAAGCCAGCGTTCATTGCTTGGCTGCTGGAGTTCCCGCTGCACTCTGGCGCCCAGCTTCTCCGGTTCAAGTTGGCTCCAGAGCCAAATGTGGGTATCCAGCAATAAGTTCAATCGCGCAGGACCTCCCAATCAGAGGCATCCGTGGCGGGAGAGACAATATCGCCAACAATCTTGGCTGTGCCCCTCATTCTGCCCAGCCACTCTCCTTCTTCTTTGACCGGCGAAGGCGGTCTGAGTTCCCCTACAGCTTTGCCAAAACGAGTAATGCGAACCGGCTTTCTGGTCTTATGCACTCGATCGATAATGGCCAGACACTTGGCTTTAAATTCAGAGATCGAAATTTCTTCCATGACTTATAATTTTACCATAGTCAAAATTTATAGTCATAATAGAATATTGGAGCACAATTTACACTGGATTTGAATATGCGAGTTCTCATAGCCGGTGGCGGCACCGGTGGACACGTGATCCCGGCGCTGGCCATTGCGCGCGAACTGAAAGCCCATTATCAGGCGGAAGTGTTGTTCGTGGGTACAGCGCGAGGCATGGAAAACCGGCTTGTTCCGCAGGCCGGCTTCGGTCTGATGAAGGTAAAAGTCGGTGCGCTTAAGAACGTAGGCTTGATCACACGCATGAAGACCCTGTTTGATCTGCCTCGCGCGGTGGTGGACGCCCGGAAGATTATCAAGGTATTCGATCCAGACGTGGTGGTCGGTGTGGGTGGATACGCTTCTGGGCCGGCCATGGCAGCGGCCATCCTTATGCACATTCCTACCCTGGCTTTTGAACCAAACTACGTGCCGGGATTCGCCAACAAGATCGTCGGCAAGCTGGTTTCAGCGGCAGCGGTGCACTTTGAACAGACAAAAAAATATTTTCACAATGCTCAGGTGGTAGGAGTGCCGGTGCGGGCGGAGTTTTTCAAGGTCGCTCCGTCGGCCAACAATCGCCCGCCAACACTGCTGGTCTTTGGCGGCAGCCAGGGCGCGCAGGCTATCAACCAGGCCATGACCGCCGCTGCGCCACAAGTATTACGGCAAATTCCTGCGCTGTGCATTATCCATCAGACGGGTGAGCGCGAATATAATGACGTGCAAGCTGCGTATGCCCAGGCAAGCGTGAAAGCTGAGGTCTCAGCCTTTATTGATGACATGCCCTCGGCGTTTGCCCGGGCCGACCTGCTGGTATGCCGCTCCGGTGCAAGCACCGTGGCTGAGATTACTGCGGCAGGGAAGCCGGCGATCTTTGTTCCGTTTCCGCGCGCTGCAGATGATCACCAGCGACGCAATGCTGAGGCTATTGCCGCCGGAGGCGCAGCCGTGCTGGTTCCGCAAGCGGAGTTGACGCCGCGACGGATGGCGCAGTTAGTGATTGAGTTATTTGGGGATCGGGCGCGATTGCAACAAATGGCAGAGAAAGCGCGCGCTCTCTCTCACCATGACGCTGCTGGTCGCGTCGCCCGAATGGTGGCGGAGCTTAGTGGATTGCCAAAATCGTCGTAATTGCCAAATCGCCGAAATTTAAAATCGGTGAGGTTCAGTACCGGTGTAGGCGGGTTGGAGCGCAGCGACAAAAAATGAGGACGAGCCCAGACATGCGGCGAGTCCGCTGCATGAGGAGCATCTAAGATTTCAATCTGGGCGAGATAGCGACAGCGGTGTGGAGCGCAGCGACAGAATGAGGGCGAGCCCGACTTGCGTGGCGAGCCCGCTGCAAGAGGAGCATCTAAGGTTTCAATCGGACGAGATAGCTTGAGCGGTGTGGAGCATAGCGACAGAAACTAATGTTTGCCAAAATTCAAAGAATCCATTTCGTAGGTATCGGCGGCATCGGCATGAGCGGCATTGCCGAAGTATTGCTCACGCTGGGATACAAAGTTTCCGGCTCTGACCTGAAAAGCTCCTCTGTAACTGAACGCCTTGCTGAAAAAGGCGCGATTATTTTTGAAGGCCATCGCGCTGAAAACATTACTGGCGCGGAAGTTGTAGTGGCCAGCTCCGCCATTCGCCGCGATAACCCGGAGATTGCTGCCGCGCACCTACAACTCATTCCAGTGATCCAGCGCGCGGAGATGCTGGCCGAGTTGATGCGCCTGAAATACGGCATCGCAATCGCGGGCATGCACGGCAAGACAACTACCACCAGCATGGTAGCTGCAGTGCTTGCGGCAGGAGACCTTGATCCCACAGTCGTGGTGGGCGGGCGCGTGGACGCAATGGGATCGAATGCGCGCCTGGGCAAGTCACAGTATCTGGTGGCTGAGGCTGATGAGAGCGACCGCTCATTCCTCAAGCTCTCGCCCATTCTTGCCGTCGTCACCAACATTGATCGCGAACACATGGATTGCTACCGCGACATGGCGGACGTGGAGCAGGCCTTCCTTGACTTCATTGATCGCGTGCCTTTTTACGGCATGGCCGTGCTCTGCCATGATGACGAGCGGCTGCGCAATATGCTGCCTCGGCTGGCGCGCCGTGCCACAACCTATGGCCTGCATGAAGACGCGGATTTTCGCGTAAACACGGCTAATGGCAAGTGCGCCGACGCCAAACACTATTCGCATTTCTCCGTCGATTATCACGGCAGAACACTGGGTGATTTTCATCTGCACGTACCCGGCAACCACAACGTGCTGAATGCCGCAGCGGCAGTGGCGGTGGGCGTAGGGCTTGATGTTGATCCGGAGCGCATTCGCAAGGCGCTGGAAAATTTTCGCGGGGTGGACCGTCGCTTCCAGCTTCGCGGTCGAGCTGCTGATATCAGCGTAATTGATGATTACGGCCACCATCCCACGGAGATTCGTGCGACCCTTGCTGCAGCGCGGCAATGCGGCTTCAATCGCGTACACGTCATCTTCCAGCCGCACCGCTTCACCCGCACGCGCGACTTGTTAGACCAGTTTAGCTCCGCCTTCACCGATGCCGACAGCGTCCTCATGCTTGATATTTATGCCGCCAGCGAAGCGCCCATTCCCGGCATTACCGGCGAGAGATTGGCGCAGGTAGTGCAAGCGAGTAACGGGAAAGAAAAAGCCGTTCGTTACGTCAGCTCGTTCGATGAAGCCGCGCGGCAAGTCTGCGCGCTGGCTGAACCTGGTGACATGGTGCTGACGCTCGGCGCCGGCAGCGTGTCACAACTTGGGCCGATGGTGCTGGAGCAATTGAAAAGGAAACATCCGATCCTCAGCACTCAGCAATCAGCATAAATCTTGTAGCAGAAGAAAAATCTGGTTCGCCACTTAGTTTAAGCAGAGCGTGGACTGCTACTGTTTCACTGGCCCCAGCGCCCATCCTTCCAATTGGCCGGTCTGACGCAGCAACTGGATCTGGGCGCGATCCAGCTCAAAGTTGGAGTTCAGGTACGCGGTATAGCGTTCGTGTTCTGCCACCCGCGCATTTTCCTCGTCCTTAATGCTGGCGGCGCCGCTTTCAATCTTGGCGTGAGCAGCCTCAATATCGGCCTGCGATAGCTGGTGTTCCAGTTGCGCCACATCGCGGGCTGCAGCCAACTGCTGCACTGAGCGTTGTAGCTTAAGCGTCTCTGTGCTCACTTGCTCTTTCACGCCTTGCGCCTCTTTGCGCGACTTGACCGCTTCGGCATCCGCAACTTTGGCTGCTGCGTGCTGCACCGGATTAAACAAAGGGAAGCGGATGGCCACGCCTGCAGTCACGTTGTGGCGCTGGAATTTTTGGAAGAATTGGTCATAGTTGTTAAATCGCGCCAGCACGGCGTACTGGCCTACATAATCCACTGAGGGATACAACTGCTGGTGTTCAGCCCGTGCACGAAAGGCCTTGGCGTCGGCCGCTGCTTCCGCAGCTTTAACTGCTGGGTTGTTGTTCACAACGCTGGTTAGGTCTTGATCTTGCGATACGGCCGGCATCTCCGGAATCGATTCGGTCGAAGTGTGAATCGCGTTTACCGGCAGGCCAGTCAGTTGGGAAAGACGGAGCCGTAGTTGGTCTGCAGCGGCCTGTGTCTGTGCGATATCCAGCCTGGTTCTTGCGCCTACAAGTTTGGCTCGCGTTGTTTCTACCTGGCTATCAAGCCCTGCTTCTACGCGCTGGTTCACAATGTCCTGGAATTTTGCCGCTGACTGTTCCTGCTCGCGCTGTATGGTCAGCGACGAATCAAGCAAATCGAGCTGAATGTAATCGACGGCCGTTTCCATGATTAGCTCATTGCGCTTATCGGTATTCTGCGCAGCCGTAGCGGCAACGTCACTGCGTGCGGCTTTGATGAAGCTGCGTTGCGCCGGGTTCCACAGCGCTCCCTGAAAGTTCACGTTAAAGATGGAAGGCGCAGCACCCTCAAGGCTGAGCGGGAAACCATAAGACGCTCCCAGCCCTGAGCCAAGCACCGTTTGCGGCAGAAAAACGTCACGCGTTTGCGTGACCGCAGCCTGTGCTCTGCTCATATCTGCCTGGGTCACTCCCGTTGTGGTGCTGTTCTTCAACGCCAGCTCAATGGCGGCGCGAAACGTCAGCGGCTTTTCCTGGCTGGCAGTGGATTCTTGCGCGAACAGTATTGCCGGAAGCGCCACAATCCAGGCCGCTACCACGATGAGACGGGCATACAATTTCATTTTTCACCTGCGCGTTGTTTCAGAGGATGGATTAGAAAGACGTGATTTTATCGGGAAACACGGGCCAGCGCATCCCGGGCCGGCTTGTACTCTGAAGCCATCTCCAGAGCATCGTGAAATGCAGCAGCTGCTTCCTTCGTGCGGCCTTGTTTTTCCAGCAGGATTCCCAGCAGGTAATGCGCCTGGAAGGCGGGACCGTCTTCAGAGGGATCTTCCTGGGTTACGTAATGACGCAACATCTGGATGGCCCCCGGAAAATTTCGTCCCGCGTGCAGCAGCAGGTTGGCGACGTCAAATTCCGTTACATCGCCTTCATGCACCGTGGCCAGCGATTTTGTGACCGCGGTTTCCATTTCATTCATTCGGCCGGCGCGCCGGTAAAAATGGGCCAACTCCACCCAGTAGCGCGAAGGATCGTTACTGGAAGCCACAGCTTTCTTGTACTCTACTTCAGCTTGGCCGCTGCCTTGTTTTTCTTCCACACGCGCATTGATGTAGCTGGCCAGCGCCGGATCACGCCGGGCCACAAATTCAGCCTGTTGCCGGGCTTTGCTCTTGTCTCCGCCTAGAAAACTGGGCGCTTCCAGGTAAAACTCGCTCAGGTCAGAGCGAGCGGAAAGATTATTGATGTCGAGCGACACGGCGCGCTCAAATTCAGATTTCACTTTGCGGGCCAGGCCAAATGCCGCGAACGGATTGGAGACTTCCGCCTTCCGGCCCATGGCACGACCGAGCCACAAGTGATAAATGCTGTTCTCCGGATCCAATGCGACAGATTTTTCCGCCATGCGTATGGAGTTGTCCCAAAGCTCAAGCTGGTAGTAAACGCGGCAAAGCAGATTATAGGCGCGGGCATCGTTAGGATTTTGCGTCAGCGTGGCATTAAGCACGTGCAATGCCTCATCGGCCTTGCCTGCCTTGAGCAGGGCAGTGGGATCGGTGTCCGCTGCCGCCGCGAATACCGTGCTGATCAGGAACAACAATAAGGGCGCTACCCGGGAAAAAATCCTCAACGCTCAACCACCTTTACTTCCATGCCGTTATGCAGCGGCTGCGCGTTGGTCGCACCTAGGGCAACCGTGGTCCCATCAGAAATGCCTTTCACGATTTCTACTCGTGTCAGGCTGGAAAGGCCCGTTTCCACTTCACGGGCCTGAATCTTGTCGTCCGCAACCTGGTAAACATAGCGTTTACCATCAGCGTCATGCACCGCTTCACGCGCCACCGTGAGGGCATTGTCATGCTTCGCGATAATAATGCTCACGTTCACGTTTACATTGGGCAGCAGCTTGCGGTCAGCATTGGCGACCTCAGAAGTTATCTCGCCTACTGTGCGTGACCCTACCATGCTAACTGCCGTTGGCACGCGGGTTAGCGATCCGTCCCAGGTGCGTCCGGGAATAGCATCCCACGTGATCTGTACCTCCTGGCCTTTAGCCAGGCGACCGATATCCGGCTCGTCAACAAAAGCCCGCACGCGAACTTTTGTGAGGTCTGCTATCTGTACCAGCAACTCGCCGCCGTTGACGTAGGCTCCAGGTTTTACCGGGAGCTGGTATACCGTGCCGGCAAAAGGCGCAGTGACGTTGGAATGCTGTAGGAGATCTTGCGCTGCAGCATAAGAAGCGCGCGCTTCAGCCGCGGCAGCTTCCACTTTGGCGACCTCTGGTGAAGAATAGCGCCCGGTCAGCTTTGATTGCAGCAGTTGCACGTCAGCGTCAGCTTTCTTCACACGATCCTGTGCTGCATCCACCTCTGCCGGTGATGCTGCTCCGTTTTGCCTAAGCTTCTGGATAGCCTGCAGATTGCGCTGCGCTTCCGCGCTCTCTGCCTGTGCCTTAGAAAGATCTGCTTTGGTGGTCAATATTTCTTCCTGCGTGCCGCCGGACTTTACTGCCTGCAAAGCTGCTTCAGCCGAGCGCAACTGAGCCAGTGCTCGCGCCGACTGTGCGCGAGCGTCCGCGTCGTCAAGCTGTACCAGAAGCTGCCCTGGCTTTACGCGATCACCTTCAGCCACCCGCACGCTTTTTACAATCGCGGGCGCCGGAGCATGTGCTTCAAAGCTGTTGACCGGCTCAATTTTTCCGTTGGTGGAGATCACGCTGGCAATCTCCTGGCGGGCCACCTTTTCCGCGCGAACAGAGACACCGCCGCGTCTCTGGTTGACGCCGGTAAAGATCACCACCGCCACCACCACCAGAATGGCTATAGCCACCAGCCGTTTGCGGTCGCGCCCGTTATTTTGGTTCTGTCTCGCCATGCTCAAAAGATCGCACGCCTAAACTTGCAAGTATAAACAAGCAGGCTTGCCCAGGTCACACTAGGTCACAAAAGAAGAGACAAAGAATCAGTCCAGCAATAAACGCGTGAGGCTAATTCAGCTTTTCAGGCGTTCCCAACTTATGACTTACATTGATTCTACTGATTTTGGATGAGCGTTCCGCCCCTCCGGTTACGCCCAGGCAAGCGATTGCTACAATAAAGGCCGATGTCACATCGTACAGGTTATACCGAAGATCATGCAAAGGCCGGGTTGGACCACAACTTTCCTGAAATTGATACTTGGCCCAACCAGTTTCCGGCGTATGAAATTTTGATTGATGTACCGGAGTTTACATCAGTTTGTCCAAAAACCGGGCTGCCTGATTTCGGCACGCTGGAAATCCGCTACATGCCGGCCAAGTTCTGCCTGGAGCTTAAGTCGCTAAAGGAGTATCTGCTCCACTACCGCAATCTCGGTATCTTTCAGGAGAATATTGTCAACCAAGTGCTTCAAGACGTGGCGCGCGCCACGAAACCAAAATGGATCGTGGTGAAAGGTGTATTTCGTCCCCGCGGCGGGATCGGCACCACCGTGGAAGCAAGGTGGCCCCGGCCGAAGAAGTGATTTTGTGTGAAATTTTCGGACCTATGTACGCAAGTAAGGTCAAGCCTCGGCAAGCCGCATCCGAGCTTGTTCGGCCAGACCTATTCGCCACCCCGCATCCATCCAATTTTCTTGACAATTCATAGAGCTGTGCAATAGTCCCAAGCAGTGAGGTTGCACGTTCTGAAACAATACACTGGCCGTTCGGATAAGCGGATGGGCGATATATATGTACCCAGATGACTACGAGAAGCGTAGCCGCGAGGCGGCGTCGGACGCCATCTCCAAGGGGCATGTAGACGCTGAAAACCTGCGGGAACTGTTGATCTGGACTACCTCCGGAACAACAGAACCGATGGTGTCCGAATATTTTTCCCGCCATCTCGATGACGAACAGCTTCTGTCGGCCTTGTTCAAAATAGCATTGGAAGGCGAAGACAGTGGTGATGCGCCTTGGGCCGCGGCCAATATCATCGCCGAGTTCCCGGCCACTCTACTCGCGCGGCATAAGCCGGAACTGCACGCTCTCGCTGACGAGCAATGGGATTACCTAAACAGACCCGCGCGAGCCGCGCTTGCTAAGCTTGGAGTATGATCCGAAACCGACCCGGTCTCGATCCTGCGCCTTAGTTCGTATATAGGCGTGTTAAATTTTGGCGCATGAAGAATTCCAGAATTTCAATCTGGAGGCGAAGAATCGGGGTGACTAGCAGTGTCATCGGTTTCCTCTTTTTCGCGACTGCCTGTTTCATCTACGAGAGGTACTCATCATATCCGTCAATGCATGTGCAAGAAAGACTTCGCCACGCTCGAGTGTTAGAACTGATCTTGAATGCGGTTTTTCACGGATCGTCATTTTTGTTGATCGTCTCAATGTTTTCGCTCGGCTGGAGCCGCTGGGTTGGGATCATGTTCAACGCGGCTGCGTTCTTCTATGTCCTGGCTATATTAGGCGCAATGTGTGGACTTTACGGATGTAGTTAGCATTTCCCCTCACCCGGTTATAATCCCTGCATCCATGCCGCCATGGGGGACGGAACACGCTCTTCGCTATCGCATTGGGGCGACGGTAGAAGCCAAGTGGCCAGGCCGAAAAAATAAGTTATCTGCTCGGTTGGTTATTTCTGACCGGCCTGCCCTGCCGGATTCGGATTCACAACAGTGCCGCCAGCCCCTGCTGCTGCGGCTGCTGAGACCGGCGGGATCGGTGGAACTGGCTCTGCTTGCTGCGTTTGCATAGACGCAGGCGACTGGTTCTCCGGGAACTTGAAGCCGACATACGTTCCTGCACTCAGCCCCAGCAATCCCAGCAAAGTCGGATTGAAGTCAGGAATACTCAGCTTGGTAAGAATGTTCATGACATAGGCGAATGCCAGGACTACCGTCCACGCAATAATCTGAATGCGGTGCAGTTGTACTCCCTGGTCGCCGCCGCAGATATCTTTCAAGAATCCTTTGGAAACTTCGGGCGGCGTATTGGGACCGGTGCGGTCAACTAAAGCCGCTGCCATATAGGTGCTGGCGCTGATTCCTAACAGGCCCAGGATGGAAGTAGGGATAGGAACCTGCGAGTCCCACCACATGACAAACAGGAAGAAATAGCTGGATACGGTCAGCCATGTCCAGACTGCCATCTGCGTGCGCGCAAGGCTGAATGGACCGCCGGCAAAGTCTTTGAGAATTGAACTCCGCCGGCCAAGCACGACCAGGCCGGCCAATGTACCGAGGCAGAAGAGAAGGCACACAACGGCCCATGGCAGTGGCAGGAAAATCAGCCTAAATGCTGCGTTGGTTGGATACTGCGTTCCACCCGCAGGGCCGATGCTGGCCCGCACGTTGCGAAAGATTCCTTTTGTACTCCAATTCTTTTGTAGAACGATGAGGTCGTCCCAGGCTGTTTCTGACGTTTTGTCCAGCTTAAAACCCAGCTCGCTTTGCTCGGGATTCACGCTGATGGGATGGCTATCCTTGATTTCTTTACCATTGATGAATAAGGCCAGGCTTTCAGGCGAATTCTTCTTCAGCCATTCTTGAAGACCGTCAACACGGAGCTTGAGATGATGGCCCAGGTCTGTGGTATAGGAATCGCTCGCGCAAGTGTGTTGCTGCCCGCTGGCGGCGGGATCGTCAATCACACATACTACTAATAGCTTGCTTTCAGCAGCAGGCGACGGCTGCTGCCCCGTCGGCACAAGTCCTTGATTGGCTTGAACGCTTCCATTTGCGGACGCGCCTTGTGAAATTGCCTGCGGTTGCATGGCAAGGATTCCCGCGATTACCAGGAACCAGAAGTAATTTCTCTTCACCATGATCGACTCCTGAAAGGCCTCTCAAGATAGGGGGCTATGAGCGTAGCGTGCTGAGACTGTAACACAGAAAACTTGCAAAGAAACTGTTCCCCTATCTAAAGATCGTCACGTTGGAGGTCTCGGCGGGACGGTTATAATTCCAGCATAGATGCCGCCAAAACTTTATCCCCGCCTCTTGCTGGCGGTTTTAACCGGACTCAACATCCTCAATTACATTGACCGAAATGTTTTGTTCGCGGTGCAGTCTGACATAAAAAAAGAATTTCTGGTGAGCGATGCCAAAATCGGTCTGCTTACCAGCGCATTTTTTATTACCTATATGGTTGCTGCTCCGCTGGTGGGCTGGCTGGGCGACCGCTTTCCGCGCCGAAACATCGTGGTGATCGGCATCTTTATCTGGAGCGGTTTTACTTTTTTCACCTGGTTCGTGCATGACTATAACCAGTTATTCCTTCGTCATGCCATTGTCGGCATTGGAGAAGCCAGCTACGCCACTATTGCGCCCACGCTGATTGCCGATTCGTTCCCGCCTTTAAAACGCGGACGTATGCTGGCCATCTTTTTTCTTGGGTTGCCGGTAGGCAGCGCTGCCGGATATTTTGTCGGTGGATATGTGGCCCACTACTTCAGCAATTGGCGCACGCCCTTCATGGTTGCCGGAATCCCCGGTTTTTTGTTGGCTCTTCTGCTCTGGTTTTTGCCTGAGCCGCCGCGCGGCCAGCATGAAGAGCACTCGCCGGTGGATGCCTGGACGCTACTTCGTGGCCTGGTGCGCAATGGCGCTTTCATCACCGCGACCCTAGGCATGGCCATGTACACCTTTGCTGTCGGGGGAATGCAGGTCTGGATTCCAACATTCCTTCAGCGGCTGCGTGGGCTTGACGTAAAGACGGCAAACATCGATTTTAGTGTCATCGTGATCGTCAACGGCATTGGCGCTACGCTGCTGGGCGGCTGGCTGGGCGACCGCCTGCTCAAGCGCTACTTCGGCGCTTACTATACTTTTTCCGGATGGGCCATGGTGATCGCCGTACCATTTATGGTGGCGGCAATCTATACCACCGGCAAATTCATGTTCCCGGCGATTTTTGCAGCGGTATTTTTCATTCTGATCGGCACCGGCCCCACCAATGCCGCACTGGTGAACTCTGTAAGCGCCAGCATCAGGTCCACGGCTCTGGCGGTAAATGTTTTTGTGATTCACCTGCTGGGTGACGCTTTTTCGCCTACTTTGATTGGCAAGCTCTCTGACAAAACCGGCTCCCTACAAACTGCATTCTGGGTGGCCTTTGCTGCTGCCGGGATCTCAGGTGTCATCCTGCTTTATGGCGCGCGGTTTGCGCCACGCTTCAAGCTGAACGAAATCAAGGCTGCGGAAGGATGATCTGGTTTTACTGGGTTACCGGCACGCTTCTGGCCTTGATTTGGCTGGCTGTTGTTTTGCCGCTGGCCTGGCATATTTCTGAAATCGTTAACCTCACTCTGCCAGAGTGGAAAGTATCCGGAGACGCAGTGTTTCCGCCGCTCACGATTGTGGTTCCTGCGCGCAATGAAGAAGCAGAGATTGAACCTGCTCTCCGCTCGCTGTTGCAGCTTGACTACCCAGATTATGAAGTGGTGGCCGTCGATGATCGCTCTACCGACCGGACCGGACAGATCATGGACCGCCTTGCGGCAGAGCCAACAGCACAAGGCCGGCTGCGTGTGATTCACGTGCAGGAACTCCCTGCAGGCTGGCTGGGCAAGCTCCATGCTATGTGGCTGGGTTCTTTAAGAAATGACACACCGAGGAGTGGCGCGCTGAGAAACACCATGCAAATAAACGCCGCACAGCAGGGAAGTGGCGAATGGCTGCTGTTTACTGACGCCGATTGCGTTTTTCATTCGGAATCGCTCCGCCGCGCCGTGCATTACGCAATCAAGACCGGTACCGATCATTTGGTGCTCTTTCCCACCGCTCACATGAAGACCCTGGGTGAGCGCATGCTGATTTCCTTTCCTCAGGTGATGTCCAGCTTTGCCATGCGGCCGTGGAAAATTCGTGATCCCAAAGCGCGTGATCACATTGGAGTGGGCGCTTTCAACCTGATCAGGCGCTCCGCGTATGAAGCCATCGGCACTTATGAAAAGCTGCGGTTGGAAGTGGTGGACGATATCAAGCTAGGCGAGTCCATCAAGCGTGCGGGACTGCGTCAGGACGTTGTCTGTGGGCCAGGGCTTGTCTCGCTTCGCTGGGGCGCTGGAGCCGCTGGGATCATTGGCAATCTGGAGAAAAATTTATTTGCTTTTCTGCGCTTCCGCATCAGCCTGGTGGTGGCATGTTGCGCGCTCACGTTTTTCCTTTGCGTCTGGCCGTTCGCGGGCTTGGTGCTGGCCACCGGATGGGCCCGTGCCGCATTTGCCGGGGCCGTGGCCATGATCGCGCTGGCTTATGCCTTAACCGCGCGCTATGCATCTGGTTCGGTGTGGCTCTTTCTAAGCTGTCCGTTCAGCGCGATCTTGTTTATCGCGGCAGTGCTACGCTCAGCATTTAAAACACTGCACGATGGAGCCGTTACGTGGAGGGGAACGAGGTATGAGTTGGAAGAGTTGAAGAAAAGGAAGTAGCCGCGAATCAACGCGAATAACGCGAACAGCAAGTATCTCGGCTTGATTCGTGTTGATTTGCGTGCATTCGCGGCTGAAAGTATTACCGGAAGAGATTCTTCAAAATAAAGATCGCATTAGCCGGGCGCTCGGCCAGGCGGCGCATCAGGTAGGGATACCACTCGGTACCGAAAGGGATGTAAACGCGGCAGCGCCAGCCTTCTTTCACCAGCTTCTGCTGCAGGTCGCGACGGACGCCGTAGAGCATTTGGAACTCAAAGGCCGAAGCATCGATTTTCTCTTTCTGCGCAAACTCAATCGTCGCCCGCACCATGTTTTCGTCGTGCGTTGCAATGCCGTGATAGACGCCGCTCTTAAGCAGCATCTTCATCAATTTCACGTAATTGGCATCAACGTCAGCCTTCTTGGGGAACGCAACTTCGGCTGGCTCTTTGTACGCGCCTTTGCACAAGCGTATGCGGATACGCTCTGCCAGCAGGGCTTCTACATCTTTTTCACTGCGGAAAAGATATGACTGGATGACCGCACCCACGCGGCCGGCATTTTCTGGCTGGCGGTGCAGGCGATGGACGAAATCCAGGGTGCGCTGCGTGTAGGCGGAGCCTTCCATGTCAATGCGGACAAAATTATTGACCCGAGCCGCGTGTTGCACCACGCCGGATGCGATCTCATAAGCCATCGCCTCGTCCACGTCCAGTCCCATGTGCGTGAGCTTTAGGCTGACATTGGCATTCAGGTGCTGCGCCTGCATCCGCTCCAGGATCTGATGGTAAAGCTGTGCGCTGTGCCGGGCTTCCTCGGCATTGGTAACGTTTTCACCCAGATTATCGACGCTCACGCCCAGGCCGAGCCGGCTCATGGCTTCAGTCGCTGCAAGCGCATCATCAATCGTGGTGCCGGCCACAAAGCGCCGCGAGAGCCGCTGGCCAATCCACGTCTTCTCCGCCGCGGAGCGCAGAGATTTGCTTTCAGAAAGGGAGATGAACGCAGCCCTTAGCAACGGCGCTTCTCGGATGAGTGAGATGATGGCATAGAGAGGAACTTACTTTTCTAACATATTCTCTGTGGTTCGACGAATGAGCAAATTTGGAATTGAGTAATTTGGTAAATTGAAAAATCTAAAAACGTTGCGGCAACTCGTTACTCAATTACCAAATCTTTTTCACCGTCCATGCTCTTCCAAAAACTTCTCCGCTTCAATCGCCGCCGCGCAGCCTGATCCGGCAGCAGTAATCGCTTGGCGATAGCGACGGTCCTGGACGTCGCCACAGGCAAAGACGCCGGGTACGCGAGTCATAACGAAGTCGTGCGTTTTGAGATAGCCGTCGTCATCCATATCGAGTTGGCCTTTGAACATCTTGGCATTAGGTTCATGTCCAATGCCCAGGAACATGGCGCTAACAGGAAACTCCCAGGCCTTACCGGTCTTGGTGTTGCGCAGCTTCAGCGCAGTGACTTCATTCTTATCGGGATCAAGAATGTCATCCACCACTGTATCCACCATGAATTCAATCTTCTCGTGCTTGCGCGCCCGATCCAGCATGATCTTGGAGGCACGGAAGTGGTCGCGACGATGAATGAGCGTGACCTTGCTGGCAAAGCGGGTGAGAAAGAGCGCTTCTTCCATGGCGGAGTCGCCGCCGCCGATTACCGCAATAGGCAGGTTCCTGAAGAATGCGCCATCGCAGGTAGCGCAGGAAGAAACACCACGGCCGATAAGTTTATGCTCGTTGGGCAGGCCCAGCCAGCGAGCGGAAGCGCCGCTGGCAATGATCAACGTGCGCGTTGTGACAATCTTACCGCCGCCAAAATCAAGCTTAAAAGGACGCTCCCCAAGATCAGCCTTGACCAGATGACCATTGATAAATTCCGTGTCAAAGCGCGTGGCTTGCTTGCGCATGTTTTCAATCAAGTCCGGGCCCTGGATTCCATCAGGGAAGCCGGGAAAGTTTTCTACCAGCGTTGTCAGCGAGAGCTGGCCGCCCGGCTCGTGTCCTTCAATCACCAAGGGTTTCAGATTGGCGCGCGCCGCGTAAATTGCAGCGGTCAAACCGGAACAACCGGTCCCCAGAATCACTGTATCGCGAACAGAATTTTCCATAGCATCCATTAGATTCATGATCTTCAATATGGTTTCAAGGCTTGACCGCAGGCTGTTTCTTCTGCTTTTGCGCTACCCCGGTCTTCCTGGTCGTGGGATTGAGCCAGGCAATATCTGAGCGGAACTCTGTCCGCAATCTCAGCGCGGTTCGGTATTGAGCCATAATTTCTGAAGCCTGGCGAAATATGGGATCATACGCGCTCTGGTCAGCATCTGGACAACGCGTGAGCACGGCGGAGCTTTTATTAAGGCGCTCAATTCTTACCCGCGTGGCAGGAGTATCAACGGAGAGCACGGCCATCGGCGTGGCAGCGCCGGCAGAGACACGGTCTTCCAGCACCAGTTCAAGAAAATCCTTGGTATCACGGGGGTGCAGGACCAGGGTCTCAATCGTGTTAGTGGAATCTGTGCTCATGGAGTACTGCGCGGTCATGAGCGGCGAGTCGGCGGCAAAGTCGCGGCGCAGGCGGACAAACCGCGAGTCTGGCGCGTCTTTCAACGTGGTGCGCCCGCGGGAAATCTCAAAGTCAGTACTGAAAACCGGCTTGGCCTGCACTGCAGCCAACGCTGCATTAATGACGTCCTGTTCTTCTTTTCCCGGCGTGCAAACGTTCAGATAATTCACCTTGACCTGGGGTTTATTCTCCGGCGATTGCGTCGCGGGTTGTTGCTGCTGGGCAATGGCCGCGCCCGCCAGCATGATTACAAGATATAAAGCATGTTTCAACACGGTTGGATTGTAACAAGAAGAATTGGTATTGAGTAATTTGGTAATTGCGTAATTTTCTTGACAAATTTACCCAAGGCACGAGGTACGCAGGTAAGCGCAGTTCAATGACTCGATTCTCCAAATACCCCATTTACTAATCCCCGCATGACAAAACTTCTACCGGCTTAGGCAGTCCACTTTCGGGGCTACGGCCTTAGATACGAATCGAACCACCATCCACGTTTGTACCTGAGCTGGGTGCTTTATGGCTGGAGAAGCCAATGGGCTGTAAATTTTACCCTCTATTTCCGCTTGAACTTTCTGGGCTCTCTGCAGCCATTGTGGTTAAATTTTTTCTAATGCGCGGTTAAGTGCTCAAAAACGAATCTCCTTCCAGCTCTCATTTATTTGTGAGCTATGTGGCTCAATTTCAACGTTTTCCGGATCGATCATTCAGGTGGTTCAGTGGTCTGATCGGTTCCAAAATGAGAATTTACGGCTTATAGGGGGCGGTACTAAGGTTACGTGTCCCGATTGGAAAGTGGGACTAAAATCACGGATGTTTACCCTCCCTCTAGACCGGCTTGGCCGGTCTGTACTTGCCTGTACGATTCTGCACGTTTTTATGTGAGTTCCCCGGAATTGGGAACAATCAAGGAGAGCGACGCAATGCGTCAAGAAAAGGGATTCAGTCTTTTGGAGTTGATGGTTGTCTGCGCGGTGTTGGCAATCATCGCGGCGATCGCAATTCCGAATATTACCCAGGCGAATGCCAACTACAAGCTTGACGCGGCAGGGCATTCGGTGGCGAGCCTGTTGCAGCAAGCACGCATGCAGGCGGTCAAAACCAATCAGCCTGCCTATACAAAATATAACGCTAACGGGATGGTGTTCGTAACCGGCGATCCGACAGCGGCTTATGTCAGCGGAAACCCAGACGTAGCTTTGTCGCCGGAATTATCTTTCCAGACAGCGCCGCCTAATACCAGCCAATTGGATACATATGTCGGCGGGACAGCCACGATTCCAGCGAGCATTGCGTTTAACGCCCGTGGTCTGCCTTGCACTCCAACCGCAAATATTGCCGTCTGCACCAGTGCGACGACGGGCTTTGAATGGTTCATTCAAAACAGCCGCGGCGGCTGGGAAGCGGTTACGGTATCGCCGTCAGGAAGAGTAAAGAGCTGGCGGTTGGCTTCAGTAAGTGGTGGAACGGCCATGTGGCAATAGGAGTATGGCATGAGTAAAAACAGAAAGAATCGTAAGAGCAAAAATCAGGGTTTCTCGCTGGTTGAACTCACGGTAGCCATGTTCGTTCTGGCTGTAGGGGTGCTGGGGGGAATGGTGATGATCATCACCGGCATGACCCGCGACAACACCAATCGTGTGGATACAACCGCCACCAATGCGGCGCAGGCAGTGCTGGAAGAGATTGCCGGAGCGCCGGCACAATCGAGTCCGACGCTTTCGGTAACGGACTGCCTGGGCAACGTTCTGGCAATTAATACCGCCGGCAGCGCCTCGCCTGGTTCCGGAGCCCCGCTCCAGGCCAACGGCGACATTGATTTCAGCCAGGGGGCAGTTCCCGGCTATCAGATGAACTACACGGTTTGCGGTACTACCACCAACATACAGACGGTTTACGACGTGCGCTGGCATGTGACCATGGTCGGCCCCGGCAACAGCGGCAAGCTGGTTGTGGTTTCGGCACGCCAGCCGTTTGTCGCCAGCAGCAAGGGGATTGGTTTGATCACGCCGGTCACCTTGCGGACAATCGTAGGAATGTGAGCCGACCATGAAAAAGAAAACCAAATCGCTGCGGCAAGGCGGATTCTCACTGCTGGAACTTCTGATGGTAATCCTGCTTTTGTCGATTATTGTGGGCGCTTTATTTTCGCAGATCGAGCGAGCCCAGGTGCGTTATCGGGTTGAGGACCAAAAACTTGATATCACCCAGCAGGAGCGGGAGTTCATTGATCAGTTTACTCGCGATCTGCATCAGGCCGGATACCCCGCGCCTACGGTTTACGGCGGCCAATATGACCTTACTAGCAATTTCACTGCGGCAGGGGTCTGGTCCATCTCCGATACAGATCTGCACATGGAAGGCGACGTGGATGGCACAGGAGTTGTCAGCGTCGTGGAGTACAGCTACGTTGCGGGAGCGAGCCCTTGTCCGTGCTTGCGGCGAAGTGTAACGCCCAAACAACCTGGCCTGGCTCCTTCTGCCCAGGTCCCAGGCACAACCTATACGCAGGTGGAAAACGTTGTCCCCCTCGCGGGCCAGCCGATTTTTGCAGCCTATGACGCGAGTGGGAACAAGCTTTCCAGCAGCATACCTCTGGTGAACAACAACGGTCTTAGCAATATCAAGAGCGTTCGCATCACGGTGACCACGCAAGGCACCAACAAGGATTCTGATACCAAAAGAGATATCCAGGTAACGATGACCGGGATGGCCCGGCTGGTGAACAATTAAGGAGTCAAAAATGAGCCCAAAGACAAAGACACATCTGCAGAAACAACGCGGAGTAGCAATGATCGTAGCGCTACTTTGTCTGGTGCTATTGGCAGCCATTGGCATGGGACTGATGTTCATGGCTGATACCGAAAACAGCGTTAACAATAATTATCGTGACTCGCAGAAGGCCTACTTCGCGGCGCGTGCCGGCGCGGAAAACGTGCGCCTGCAACTGGCCGGATCAGGCAGCCTGAACGCTGCCGCCCTGGGGCTTACCATGCCTGTGGCCGCATCTGGTTCGGGAATGATCTATGTTAAGAATCCGACGGCTGGCGAACCCATCGATCCTACAGCGGCCTCGGGAACAACTCTTCTTACAAATCCATATCTTGACGATCAGTTGTGCTGGGAATCGTATGCCGGCCTGGCTCTTTCTGCCGGAACTGGTGGGCCGTGCGGAGGAACAAACGGCCAATCGCCGACTCAGCTCCTGCAAGCTTCAACTTCATTTACCCCGATTACCCTGGCCACATCACCCGGCATCAACGGCACAGATGCGTTGCCGTTCAAGTGGGTGCGGATCACTAACAAGCAGAACCTAATGGGGCCTCTTGGAAAGAGAGTGGTTCCAGCTGCTGCCGATGCGCTACAGGTTTGCTGGGATGGTGGACAGGAAATTACGATTCCGGTCGGCCAGACTTGCACCGGACAGGTGCCCACAGCCATGCCGGTGTGGGAGATCACCTCGCTAGCGGTAACGCCGAAACTTGGCCAAAACCCCGGATCGCGACGCATGGTGCAGATGGAAGTGGCGCTGAATCCGCCTCTGGTTCCGCCAGCCCCAATCTCAACCCAGGCGCCGGTGAACCTGCAGGGAAGCTTCATTCTGAACGCCTATGACAATTGCTCCTGCACCTGCACCACAACAAAAACTGGCACATCTTGCGGCGTTGGGCAGCCTGCGTGCGTTAACTCAGCCCATGCTGTTTTTACGGCAAGTACGGTTAAACAGACCGGAGGTTCCGGGCTAACGACTACCAGCTACGGTACGGATCCCACCGGCGCAGCTTCGGTGCAGGGTGTGAATCCATGGCCGGCGAATCTCAATATTGACAACTTGATCAGTCATTACAGTCCGGGCGCCCAGATGCCTAGCTTTGCGTCAAGCTGCACCGGCACCCAAAACTTTACTGCAACACCTCCTTCGTACCTGAATTGCGGTACGCAAAGCAGCCAGACATTTGGAACTTACCCCAGTAGCCTGCCAATGGAGCCGACACCGGGAAGCTTCACCTCGGTTACGGAATACATACCCGGCAGCGTGAAATTGACCTCGGCCGCCAGCGGCTCAGGCATCCTCATCGTTGACGGCGATCTGGAGATCAACGGCGGCTTGAACTGGTATGGGCTGATTCTAGTTCGCGGCCAGGTTTCCTTTACCGGCGGTGCGGGACAAAGCACGAATCTGTACGGTGCGCTTCTGGCCGGCAAGGACGTGACCGCCACAGACCAGTCATTGACTGACACGTTTGGCGGCAGCATCAACTTTCATTACGACGTGTGTGCGCTCAGTGGAACTGGCAAAGGAATGCCACCACATCTGATCGCCACCCACGAAGTCATGTATTAAGGAAACCTGATATGAGTAAATCTGCTTATTGGATACTGTTGTTCTTGTTGGCTACCGGCGTTGCATGCCTGGGCCAGTCTGACCAGCCTTCATTGGGAGACCTGGCTCGGAAGCAGCAGCGGGATGAGAAAAAGCCGGTAAAGACGTTTACAAATGAAGATGTGGCTACCGCACATCCTGATGGCCCAGCCGTAAACTCGGCCAGCAGGAGCGTGCCGGCTTCATCGAGTTCCAGCACGCCCGCCAGTGTGTCTGCTAAGGCAGATACAAAGAAAGATAGCAAAAAGAGCGACCCAGCAACTGCAGCGAGCAAGGACGCCCCGGAGGTCGCTGAGCTGAAGAGCAAAATCAGTTCATACAAGCAGGAGCAGGACAGCTGGAAGAACGCCGCTAAACGCTATCAGGACCTGCTGGCGAATGAGACCGATGACTTTCGCCGGCAAATGTACCAGGATGCCCTGAACGGCGATCAGAACAACATACAGTTGTATCAGGACAAGATTGATCAGGCCCAAGCTGATCTGACAAAAGCGGAAAACAGCGCGCAGTCGGGTCATTGAGGTGTTCTGAAATCCCGAGAGGTGTTCTGAAATCCCGACCGAAGGGAGGATCCCTATAGCAACGAGGACCTTTTAGTTAAGGTCGTGTACACCCCTAGTTTCTTATAGCTATAGGATCCCTTACCCGCCACCATGTTTTGAAAGCGCCTGCTGCTGAGATGGCGGGATTCGGGATTTCAGAGATCATCGCTTCAAATAGCTATCCACCCACTCATCCACAGTTTTGTACCAGAGCTGGCTATTCTGCGGCTTAAGCACCCAGTGGCCCTCGTCGGGGAAGTAGAGCATCTTCGATGGGATCTTCAGCCGCTGTAGCGTGGTAAAAAGCTGGAAGCCTTCAGAAACGTCCAGGCGATAATCCAGTTGGCTGTGCACCACCAGCGTTGGCGTTTTGAACTGCGTGGCAAACAGGTGTGGCGACCACTTCCGATATTCTTCACGGTTGTCCCACGGCGTGCCGCCGAACTCCCACTCCGGGAACCAAAGCTCTTCTGTGCTGCCATAAGCGGATTCGGTGTTGAACGTGCCGTCATGTGAAACCAGGCACTTGAAGCGGTTAGTGTGGCCAAGAATCCAATTGATCATGTAGCCGCCATAGCTCGCGCCCAACGCACACTCGCGGTCTTTGTCGATGAACGAATACGTTTTCTCCGCGTAGTCCAGGCCATCCATCAGATCAAAATACGGCGCTCCGCCCCAATCTTTGTTTACGCCGTCAATGAATGCCTGGCCGTAGCCGGTGCTTCCTCGCGGGTTCACCATGATCACAACGTAGCCGTCAGCGGCAAACAGCTCCGCATTCCAGCGGTAAGACCATTCATCGCCCCACTGGCCTTCTGGCCCGCCGTGGATCAGGAATTTCACCGGATATTTCTTTGTTTTATCGAAATCAGGCGGCTTGAGCAGAAAGCCTTGCACCTTGGTGCCGCCCGCGCCGGCAAACCAGAATGACTCAACAGGTTCCATTGCGATATTGGCCAGAAGCTGGTCGTTCAGGTGGCTGAGCTGTTCGGCTGTGTAGTGCGATTGATATGCCATGGCTCTGGATGGGCCGCTTTGCGACGCTTTGGGCCCGGAAGCTGCTCCATCAAGCGCGATCTTGTAGACCTCGCTGGGCGCGCGCACAGAGAGCTGGGTAAACACCAGCATCTTTCCATCGGGAGAGATGTTCAGCTCATCATTCGTGCCGCCCAGAATTTGCTCGATGGCCCGTATACCTGTCTGAGTCGGTTTGGTCTGGCGCGAGAGAGCAACGGGCAGGTTCAAACGATAGAGTGGGGAAGCGCCCTCTTTTTCAGAACTGAAGTAGATAAACTTTGAATCCGGTGACCATGTGAATGACTCAATCCACTGGTCAAAGCCTTCTGTGAGGTTGGTAATTTGGCCTGATGCCCGGTCATACACCACAAGCCTGAATCGATCGCTTTCATATCCGGCGCGCTTCTGCATGCGCCACGCGATCCATTTGCCGTCAGGCGAGTAGATAGGATTTGAGTCGCTGCCTGGGCTGGTGGAAATCTTTTTCGGTTCGCCGCCCGTGATCGGCACTACAAAGATGTCATTATTCGTGCTGATGGCACCCACTTCATCGATGTTGCTGGTGTAAGCCATCTCTTTGCCGTCAGGCGAGAAATTGTAAAAATCCGTGCCGCCCAGGTTGAAGGGCGGAACATCATGGTCGCCGGGTGTCAGGTCTTTGGCGACTCCCCCTTCCGCCGGCACCACAAACAGGTGGCTGCGCTTGCCTTCAGTAAAGCGGTTCCAGTGGCGAAAGAGCAGGTGAGTGAATATCTGCGCCTTCACTTTTGAGTTGGTCTTGGCCTCATCTCTCGCCTTGTTGCAGGCATCATCGGCACAGTCGGGATAAACTTCGGAGATAAAAGCAATGTTCTTGCCGTCGGGCGACCAGATGGCGCCATCAGCCTCAGTGGAGATGCTGGTGATCCTTTTTGGAGCGCTGCTGCCCGCCGTTCCGCTGTTTGGATCAAAGCTGTTGACCCAGACTTGCGAGCCGCCTTCTGTAGAAGTAATAAAAAGATAGCTCTGTCCGTCTGGCGACCAGCGGCCATTGCTTTCACCGGCCGCAGTGGAAGGCAGCTCATGGGCCTCTCCGCCGGCCAACGGAACAATCCACAGGTGCGATGTTTTCTTGTTTTCCTTGAGATCGACATCCACGGCAGAGAACATGACCCACTTGCCGTTTGGAGAGACTATGGGATCATCAACCCGCTTGAGCGCCATCATATCTTCAAACGTAAACGGTTTTTTTGACGGCGCTTGAGCAGAAATCTCACCAAAAGCCCCGCCAATAGGTAAAATAGCGGCGAGCAGGAAAACTGACAGCGAGAAACGGCGCATCTTGGATTTCCTCCCAGGAAGCACGTTAGTGTAAAGCCTTTTCTGTTTTGAGGCCAGCACAGGTATGGCACAGCCATCATGTCGCTCAAGGTTTTTCCGCGCGCAACTTATCAGAGGGAACCCCATGAATTTTTCCAAGCCTGGCCTTTGGATTGTTTTGCTTTCGTTTGTCCTGCTTGCTCCTGTTGCTTCACCGGCTGAAACCAACTGTGAAGAAGGTGCAGGCCCTTTGAACACGGCCCAACCGAAGGGAATCACCCCGGAGGAGATCATCCAGAAGTTTACTGCGCGTGAAGAGCAGTTCCGCCAGGCCCGCAACAATTACACCTATACCCAGGACATAACGGTGCAGGAGCTTGATGGCGACAACAAGGTAACCGGAGAATATCGCTTGGTGCAGGACATCACCTATGACGACAAGGGAGGGAGGATTGAGAACGTCACCTTTGCCCCGCAGAGTTCACTGCGGCAACTCAGCCTGAGCAAGGACGATTTCGAGGATTTTCGCTACAAAATGGCCTTCGTTATGACCACCTCTGAGCTGCCGCAGTACAACGTGCTTTACGTAGGACAGCAGCATGTGGACGAGATTGATACCTACGTCTTTGATACTGCGCCCAAGACGATTGAGAAAGGCCAACGGTATTTCCAGGGACGAATCTGGGTTGACCAGCACGATCTACAGATTGTGAAAAATTGCGGCAAGACCGTGCCAGACACAATAGCCGGTCCCAAAAAGAAAAACGCGCAAGAGAACCTTACTCCCAAGTTTGTCTCTTACCGTGAACAGATTGACGGCCAATACTGGTTCCCAACCTACATACGCGCTGATGACACGCTTCATTTCCGCTTTGGCGATGTGCAGATGCGCGAGGTCATTAAGCTGACAAATTACAAACGGTTTGGTGCGCGCACAAAGATCGTGTTCAAAGGTGAGGTCAAAGACGACAACTCCAAGCCCGATGCAAAAAAGCCCTGAGACGAATTCCACTTAATACCAAAGGGCCATCGCCCAACGATGGCCTTTTCATTTTTATTTGTTAAGCACCGGCTACAAGGGCTGCTGCGCTTGCGAGTGGCGCATCTAAACAAAAAAGAAATCTGGAAGGAAAAGGGCTCCATGAGGAATCCAAAGCTCGCGTTAAGCGTGTGCGCGCTGACTTTTATCTTCTTGCTGCCATTGGCGCTTGCAGGGCAGTCAGCGGAAACAAATTGTGAAGATGGCAATGGACCGCTGAATCCGGCGCAGCCGCAGGGGATCACCGTACAGGAGTTGATTCAGAAGTTCGCCGGCAAGGAAGAGGTTTTTAAAGACGCCCGCAATCACTACACCTATACCCAGGACGTGATCGTACAAACCCTGGATGGCGATACTGTGGACGGAGAATTTCACCAGACCACGGACGTTCTCTATGACGATCAAGGCCGGCGTATTGAAAAGGTGACCTACGCGCCCCAGAGCACCCTGCAACGCATCATCATGACCAAGGAAGATTTTGACGATTTTCGCAACCGTCTTCCCTTTGTCCTGACTTCGCAAGAGCTGGGCGAATACAACATTCTTTATGCCGGGCAGCAGCATGTGGATGAGCTGGACACGTATGTCTTCGATGTCGCTCCCAAAAAAGTTGATAAAAATGGAGGCCCGCGATATTTCCAGGGACGAATCTGGGTGGACAACCGGGATTTTCAGATCGTGAAGACGTGCGGCAAGAACGTGCCCGAGATACGCAAGAAGAATGAAGAGAACCTTACTCCCAAGTTTGTAACCTATCGACAACAGGTTGACGGCCAATACTGGTTCCCAACCTACACGCGCGCTGATGACGTGCTGCATTTTTCCAGCGGTGACGTCGAGGTCAGGGAAATTGTGAAATATAGCAATTACAAACGCTTTGGCGTGAAGACCAAAATTATCTATGGCGGCGAGGTCAAAGGCGGAACAGAACCACCAAAGTAAAAGTTAGCCGCGAATGCACGCGAATCAACACGAATGAATCCAAGGTTTTTAGCTTCTAAATTAGTTTTATCGAGATTCGCGTACTTTCGCGTTGATTCGCGGCTAGTCTAGTTATTGCTTAGTGGTGTAACAGCCACATAGCCCAGCCAGCCAGAAACATTCCTATCATGGCCACGGCAAAGCAGTAGGCGCCGTAGCGAATCATTTCATTGGTGGTATTGCGCTGGGTGATTCCGAAGACGACAGAGAAAAACAGGGCAAACAGCGCCGCTGCGCTAAAGTGAGAGAGTTGCAGGAGCAGAATCATTGCTTTTTTCCAATGGCGATGTGGTAAGCGTCAACGGCAGCCATAATGTTCAAAAGCCCGGCTACCACAATATATTTTGTTCCGTAGTCAGCGCCTGCCGTGGTGATGTTAGCGCCGCCCCATTCAAAGATTCGCCCCAGAATGTAAAGAGCGCCTGAACCAAGATCGCCGATGAACCCCAGGATATCCAGCAAGTCGCCGGTATTCGGCTTGTAGATTTTTCCTTCCATGGCCAAGCCAAAGGCGAACATGGCAACAATGCTAGCCATGAGCAGCAGGCCGCGTATCCAGCGCTTCTGGATCAGGTGGCCGGCGCCAGGAATCAGCCAGCCGATGGACGGGGCCAATGCAGCAATGGGTGTAAGTGGAACTGTGGCGGATGCGGGCTGCGTAGCAGTTGTGGTTGTCTCGGTTTTTGCCATCAAATAAGGACCAGCTCGTTCTGAATTTTACCTGTAACTTCTGCCGCGCCATTGCGCGTGAGCACGTTCACTTCACTGCGCACGCCAAACTCCGGCAGATAAATGCCCGGCTCAATGGAGAAACAGGTGTTAGGAATAATTTCGCGGTCGTCCTTGGTTTCAAGGTTGTCCATATTGGCGCCGTTACCGTGGACGTTGACTCCAATGGAATGGCCGGTGCGATGGGTGAAGTACTGCGCATAGCCCGCGTTATTAATGTGCTCCCGCGTGGCCTGGTCGACTTCCCATCCGGCAATGCGGCGTTTCGCGGCAAATGCTTCCACTACTTTCTTAATGCCCGCATCGCGTGCTCCGCTGACGACGTTGAAAATCTCCACCTGCCGGTCTGACGGCGTGCCAATCACGCCCGTCCAGGTAATGTCGTAATAGACGGCGTTGGGCACATTTTGCTTGGCCCAGATATCGAGCAGAACGTGGTCGCCGGGCTTGATCTGCGCTGAGCCCTGAGCCCGAGGCTCATAATGCGGGTTGCCACTGTTGGCGTTTACGGCGACAATCGGCAGGTCTTCCGCGATCAGGTTCTCGCGACGGAAGGTCTCAGCCAGCCACTGCTGGATTTCATACTCCGTGACACCGCCGTTGCGCGCGCGGCGGCCAATCTCCTTGAAGCACTCCGGCACAATAGCGTCAATGGCGTCTCGCGCGGCAAAGTGGCTGGCAATCTGTTCTTCACTCCATACGGCCTCAAAGCGCGCTACCAGATCGCCAGAGCTGACAATCTCTTTGCCAAAGCTGCGTACCAGCTCAATGGTGCCCGCGTCCACCAGGCCGATATAAGGGATCAAATTGTTAGGCGAATACTGCATGGCCACCGTGCGCAAGCGAACCAGCATGGCCTGCAGATTGTCCCAAAGCTCGCGCCAGGAAGAGTATTCACGTTTGTTGCCAGGCAGCGAGTCCAGATGGCCGGCTTCGATCCGGTGTACCAGCTTCAGCGGCTCGCCTTCCCGCGGGATAATGTAAAACCAGCGGCGCGTGACCATGAGGTTTTCCGGCAAGCCTAAAACTTTGTAAGCGATAGGGTCGCGGTGGTGGTGGTCGTAAAACAACCAGGCATCAATGTTGCGCTCGTGCAGGGCTGCTTGAATAGCTTTCAGATCCATGGTGAATACTCTATTTAACCACATTTTGCTGAAACGCCGGGCGCAGTTGGGGATCGATCTGCTTAATAAGCGGCCGGAAGGTACTACGAGTGTAAAAGAGCCGAGTCCATTGTTGCCAGAATCGATGGGTTCCTAAGACGCAGCTTTCGCCGATGCATCTGACGGCATCACAGTACGGTCATAAACCCATAGCAAGATCGCGGTCAAAATACCCACGGCAGTGACCACCAACCACATTTCTTGTGGCTGGTGCTTGACCTCGCCAAAATAGTGAATCAGCCTGCCGCCGAACCAGCCCGCAATAAAAGATCCAATGCCGATGGGGAGGAAAGCGAAGCCCATATAGGTTCCTTGTTGTCCTGACGGAGCCAGGCGGGAGATGTATTCGTAGTAGCGCGGTGACTGGATGATCTCTCCGATGGCCACGACACCTAATGTTAAATAAGCCATCAGCACAGTCGGATGAATGACTAATAGAATCCATGCCACCGCGGAAACGAGCGTTCCCAGAGTGATTGCGCGGAACGGCGCAACTTTCTGCGTGAGTACGTTGATCAACACGGTCAAAGCAATTACAAGCAAGGGGCCTGTGATCAACATGATCTCCGTATCAGTGGTTGCATTGATGTAGTCGTGAACATAGATTGGCAGGATGATGAATTCCTGCCAGTACACAATCCAATATCCGGAAAAGATCAGAAGGAACAGCATGAATCGCGGATTCGACAGGACTGTAGCAAAGTTCGAGACCGCTTGTCCGAGGCTTGTGACCTGGATTTCACCCTCTCTTCTTGGCTCGCGGAAGAAAATCAATACGGCAAAAAACATCACGAAGACGCTGAGCGCAGCCACGCGAAAAACATTCTCCACGCTCATGTGGCGATGCACCCAGGACGCTACAAAAGGCCCGGCGAATCCCCCGATGTTTACCAGCGTGTAATAAATGGAATAACCAATGGAGCGAGCATTTTCTTTGGAGGCGCGGGCAGTAGTGCCGACAACTGAAGGTTTAACCAAAGCAATGCCCAACGCAGGCAGCGCCAAAACGACGCCGACGAGCACTCCCAAAGGCACGTGATTGCGTATCGGTCCAAGCCAGGGCGCGGCCAGCGATCCTAATAGAAAATAGGAACAACTCAGGATCAGGTAAGCCACAGAGAGTGCGCGGCGAAAGCCCAGGCGATCTGCTACCGTCCCCCCGAACGCAGCAAGAAACCATACCAGACCGCCAAAAAGGCCGGTTAGGCTGCTGGCCTCTTCTACAGGAAACATGAGCGCCTCATGCAGATAACGCGCCAACGACGCGAATGCAGCGTAATACGAAAGCCGCTCAAACAGCTCGGTGATGTTTGCTACCCAGAAAGGCCTTTCAAAGCCGGTTTTGACCTGCTGCAAACGCTCGGAAAATGACAAGGCTTCCCTCCGTTACTGCTCACATATTGTCCAGACGCTCTGACAGGCGGGCTGCGACCGCCGCTCTGGTCAGTCCGGCAATCCTGACTTGCTTGTTTCTGCTGGTTTCGCCGCTGGTTATGGTAACGGAGGAGCGAGGAATTTCAAACAACTCCGCAAAGAATTCGATAACCGCCTGGTTGGCCCGGCCTTCAACGGGAGGCGCGGTGAGAGCAAGCTTCAATGCGTCGCCGATGACGCCCGTGATCGCGTTCTTACGAGCGCGGGGATGGACCTTGATGGAAAACGATATTCCTTTTGAAGATTCAGTAACTGGGATCATGGGCCATTGCGCCGAATGCAGCGGAGCTAGCAGCATGACATCTTTCCAGGCTTTTGCTCCACCGGCAACCTGCAACGATTTTATGACCTGCTCAGGTTTACAGACCCACCTTGTCCGCTGCACGGTCCGGTATCGATGAACACCTGTCCGCGCACCAGATTCGTGTTTCTATCGAACGTGATACCGACAAAGAGCATACTCGAAACGCCATCTGAACCCATGAGAAGCAGGTTCAAAACATTTCCGCTGGCGTCGCTGATATCCGGCACGAGCGTGGCAGATGCAAAGTCGCATGCTGGCCCGCCAGTCACCAGGGATGGTGGAGGCGCTGAATGGAAACGTGCCATGGCTATCTGGCGTGGCGGACTGCGTGAGCACGAGCGACAGACCAATGTTGGTAGAAGGCGACGGGCTGAAGCTTCGCCCCTACGCAGGTTTTGGCCTGGCGCCAAAAATTGCGGTGCCTACGCGTACGCAGGTTGAGCCTTCTTCAATGGCGACTTCAAAATCGTGTGACATGCCCATGGAGAGCACGTCCATTTGAACGCCTGGGAGCTTGCGGCTGGCGATCTGGTCGCGCAGATCGCGCAGCAACCGGAAATAAGGCCGTGCGCCTTCCGGTGCTTCAGTAAAGGGCGGAATCGTCATCAAGCCGCGGATTTGGAGATGCTCAAGCTTTGGTGCTGCCCGGAGCAGGTTTTCCAACGCCGGCGAATCCAATGGTATGCCAGCCTTACTCTCTTCTTCACCAACCTTGATCTCAATCAGCACCGGAAGCTTCTTACCTGCCTGCCCAGCGGATTGATTCAGCTTTTCTGCCAGGCGCAGGGAGTCAACCGAGTCAATGGCGGAAAAAATCTCAGCAGCTTTCTTTGCTTTGTTGCTCTGCAGATGGCCGATCAGGTGCCACTCGGCATCTTTAAGATCGGCCAGCATTTCAAACTTTTCGCTAAATTCCTGCAGCCGATTCTCTCCAAATATCCGCAAGCCGGCCTCATAAGCTTCGCGGATACGCCCTGCTTCCACCGTTTTAGTAACTGCCATAAGCGCAACTTCGTCAGGGCTTCGCCCGACCCGGTGCGCAGCAAGTGCAATTTTTTGTCGAACAGTGGAAACAGCCTCTTTCACCATATAGGACAGGAGTTTAGCAATTTTTAAGGAGGCCAATCCATCTCTAAAAATATGTAAATCAGAAGAATCTTAGTAATTGGCTACAAAAATTGGTAGTGTTTTAAATTGTTAAGAATATAAGTCTCACCTTTACAATGATTCTCCTTTGGAACGTGTGGTGCTGTACTAGGCCCAAGCGTAGAAGTGTCGTGGCCAGAGGTCTCAAGACGATGGCCAGACGTGAAAAGCAGGGGTTAAAGCGTAAGAACATGTTTTATCCATTCTTTGAGGAGAGAAAAGATGAATCTGCGGTCTAAATCTATTGGCTGGAGGGGCATTGCTCCCTATTTGCTCCTGATCGCATCTTTGATTCTATTTGTTGCGACAGCCTTCCCCCAAGCGACGACTGGAGATATCTCCGGTGTTGTCGTCGACAAAACCAACAGCGTGATTGCTAACGCAAAAGTGGTTGCAACCCACGTAGATACGAATAAGACTTTTACCGCCACCACGAATGCCAACGGCGAATTTCGATTTGGCAACCTGCCAGTGGGCAATTACACCATCACTGCTTCTGCCAAGGGCTTTAAAGCCACGGTTGTGAAGGACTTCCCGGTAGAGCTGAACAAAACAGCATCAGCCCGCATGGAACTGGAAGTCGGCGAAGTAACGACTACGGTGGAAGTAACTGATACAGCAGCCACCATTGATACCACAACGGACCAGCTGGGAACCACGTTTGACACCAAACTGCAGGACTATCCAACAGTAGCTGCAGGTGCTTCTGGCGTGCTCAATCTTTCCCTCCTGCAACCGGGGGTAGCCAGCGGCGGGGGTATCGGCGCAGGCTCCGGACCATCCATTGGCGGTCAGCGTCCCCGCAACAACAACTTTACGATTGACGGTATTGACGATAACGACAAAGCGGTTACCGGCCCGTCGCTCGTTGTTCCTAATGACGCGGTGCAGGAATTTACGGTCCTGGAAAACGTGTTCAGCCCTGAATTTGGTCACTCCAACGGTGGACAGTTCAACCAGGTAGTAAAGAGCGGTACCAACTCCTTCCATGGAATGGCTTACGAATATTTGAGAAACCGGAACCTGGATGCCATTGACGCAAACGTTGCGCGCGGATTCGGTCCTGGTGAAACGCCAAAAAATCCCAGGTTTGATAACAACCGCTTTGGCGGAAATCTCGGCGGCCCGATTCTCAAGAACAAAGCCTTTTTCTTTGTCAATTATGAATACAACCCCATAGGACAGGCCTTCCCGCCCGCTGGAGAAGTATTTTCTCCAACCGCCAGCGGTTATACGACCCTTAGCGGTATTTCTGGCGTCTCCGCTACCAATCTGGGAGTACTAAAGCAATTTGTAGCGCCGGCCGCTACCCAATGTGTCCCAAACCCGAACTCTGCCTGCCCAACCGCAACCATTGGTACCACAAAAGTCCCAGGCGCCGTCGCGGTAAACGGTGTCGCAGTGCCGGTGGGCTTGCTATCAATCAATGCTCCAAATTTCAGCAATACCAAGACGCTTGTGGTTTCTGGCGATTATGACTTCAATCCCAAAGACCGCCTGACTGTTCGTGACATCTACAACCAGACGAGTGCAATTGACATTGCTGCTGAACTTCCTGTGTTCTTCACTCCCCTGCCGACCGTCAACCACTTTGCCACCATTCAGGAAGTGCACACCTTTACTCCGTCAGTGTTGAACGAGTTCCGGTTGGGTTTCCACCGCACCACGAACAACATTACGAGCGGCAATTTCAGCTACCCGGGACTTGATGTTTTCCCGAACATACAGATTGGGGAATTGAACTTGCAAATTGGTCCGGACCCGAACGGCCCGCAATTCACCATCCAGAACGTATACCAGGCGATTGACAACGTTTCCTGGAACAAGGGAAACCACAGCTTCAAATTCGGCACAGAGTTCCGCAAGTACATTTCACCGCAGCAGTTCACGCAACGCTCCCGCGGCGACTATGACTACAACTCTCTTGATCTGTTCGCGCGCGACCTGAGTCCCGATGTGTTGGGTGAACGTTCCACCGGAAACAGCAACTACTACGGCGATCAGATTGGTTTTTACTGGTTTGCCAATGACAACTGGAAGATTCGCCGCAACCTGAGCCTGAACCTTGGCGTTCGCTATGAATACACTACGGTCCCATTCACAGAGCGTTTGCAGACTCTGAACCAGATTGCCAACGTTCCCGGCGTACTTACGTTTGGAGAGCCGCATTATCCAAAGAACGCCTTTGCTCCGCGCGTCGGATTCGCCTATACGCCCGGCGCCGATCAGAAGATGGTCGTCCGCGGTGGAATCAGCATGGGGTACGATGTGCTTTATGACAACATCGGCGTCCTGTCATTGCCGCCTGAGTTCGGTTCTACAGTTGACGTTGACGTAAATAACCAGACACCCAACTTCCTGGCCAATGGCGGTATCCATCCCGGCGGCTCGGGCATCACCACGTTTGCCAGTCCGGCGGACGCCATTGCGGCCACGTCAAACCATGTTGTTGAAAATGTAAAACTTCCTACGGCGATTGAGTGGACGTTGGGAGTGCAGCGGCAGTTCGGTAGCGCCTATACAGTTGAACTCCGTTATGTAGGCACACACGCCTATCACCTGAACATGCAGGAGCAAATCAACCGGGCGCCCAGAGTTACGGCAACCAATTTCTTGCCTACCTACCTGACTGCTCCTAGCCAGGCAACACTTGATGCTTCTACGATTAACTTGGCGGGATTGCTGGCCAGTAACGGCGGTTCGCCGATTCTGCCTGCATTTGCGAATGCCGGGTTCACAAGCCCGATTACGCAATTTACTCCGCTGGGAGATTCCATCTATCACGGCCTGTCGTTGCAGGTAAATCGCCGCTTCACCAATGGATTGCAGTTCCAGGGCGCTTACACCTTCAGCCACGCCATTGATAACAGCACGGCTGATGTCTTCAGCACCGTGATCACTCCACGCCGCCAGCAGGACTTCCAGAACGTGGATGCAGACCGCTCGAACTCAGCCCTGGATCACCGTAACCGCTTCACCTTGGCTGCGGTTTACGATGTTCCCTGGTACAAGCACGGCAACTGGTTTATGAAAAACATGGTCGGTAACTGGCAGTTCACTCCCATTTACACCTATGAAACTGGTGAGTGGGGTGACGTTCAGAGCGGCATTGACAGCAACCTGAACGGTGATACCGCTGGGGACCGCGCTGTCTTCAATCCGAACGGCGCATCTGGAACCGGCAGCGGCGTAACACCACTGTGCACCAGCGCATTCGTTCCTACGCCAACAAACAAGTGCGGCAGTTCTGCATCCCGTCCGTTCCTGGTTGGCTATCTGGCGACGAATGGCAATGCGCAGTTCATTACCGCCGGACTGGGCGCTTTAGCGACCTCTGGCCGCAATAACGTTCAACTTCCACCAATTGACAACGTTGATTTGAGCGTTATCAAGCGGTTTGGCATAACTGAGCGGGTAAACTTCGAGTTCGGCGCAAACTTCCAGAACTTGTTCAACCATCCGCAGTTTATTGCCGGTTTGATCAACGACGTTGCAGCATTCGGCAACACCACGGGTGCAGCAAGAAGCGTATACTTGAATCCGGCAAGTTCCTCGTTCCTGAACCCCTCTACGGTTTTCTCGAGCAACTCTCGTACTCTCCAGTTGGTCGCGAAGATCAAGTTCTAGAGCTTCCGCAATTAACCAAACTTTGGGGCCGGGCTAAACCCGGCCTCATTTTTTGTGCTTTGTTTACCGAACAAAAGTCTGGGAAGCAAAAGCTGAGGCAGTTCTTGTGTTGATGTATCCCTTTGATTTAAGCAATGCGGAAGAAAAGCTTGACCGCACGACTCGCTATCCCGACCGGAGCACGCCAATACGTGCATTTACCCTCGCTATGGATGGCGACGGTTGAAGGAGCGGCGCCGTTGCTCTTGAGGACCCTCGAATCGTAGGGTCTTTAAGTGCTTTCCGCTTGGAACATATTGTTTGAGCTATCGGTGCAAGATATCTGTCCGCAATGCCACCACAAGATAGCCGCGCCAAAGCCCATCAATAAAGGCTTCGGAACGGCTCAGATCTTAGTTGCAGGTTAAAAGCTTATTTCTTATCGTCCAGTGGCTTACCGGCAAAGTGATAAAGCGAGTAAGCCAGCAACCCGAACATGATCACCGCGAGAATGTTGCCGAAGTCGGCATGGTCAGCAATGAAGTGAAGCTTCGGTCCCCAGGAAATCGAGTTTTCGGGAAGCCAGTGCTTGTCTTCGCAAATTTTGATGAACATGCCCAGCAGGCCCACGATGCCGCCTGCGGCTATGAGTCCGCTGGAGTAAAGCGAGCCAGGACTGACTTCGCTTTCTTCCGCAGTCTTGCCTTCGCGCTTGCTGCGCGATTCCACTAGCCAGCGCACCACACCTCCGGCAAAGATGGCCAGGGTGGTGGCAATGGAAAGATAGAACCCTACGGCGAATGAAAGAGAGCGGATGCCCAGCAGTTCCACGGCTATTACCAGGAAGACGCCTAAAAGAATCAGACCCCAGGGCAGGCGGCGCTCGAGAATACCGTTGATCACCGTTGCCATGAGTTGCGCCTGGGGCGCTGAGGCGCTGTCACTGCCGATACCCTGGATCCACTGCACCTCAAATTTCTGGTTCTGAGGATTGTAGAAATAGTATCCATTCGGGACGGTGGGCGAGTTGATGGCCGTGTACAGCTTCATGCCCTGGATTGATTGCTGCGTGGCTGTCCCGCCCCCAGTGGGGGTAACTGGAACAGTCTGGCGATCGAATTTGCCGGAATATTCAGACACGCCTACAGGAGGATGTTGAACATCGATCGCAATGTTGGCGGGGCGGAAGGATTCTAGCGCCGCATTCATCAGCCCCAGCGTCATTCCAATGGCGACGACAGAAACCGTCACGCCCACCATCAGCGCCATTTGCTGCTTGGCCGGAGTAGCGCCGACCAGAAAGCCTGTCTTCAAATCTTGCGATGTATTACCGGCATTGGCCGAGGCGATGCAAACAACACCGCCGATGGTGATAGCCAGAGCGGAGAAGGCGGTGCCGGTCCAGCCCATCACCAGAAACATGGCGCATGTAGCCATCAGCGTGGCGATCGCCATGCCGGAGATCGGATTTGACGAACTGCCGATCAGCCCGGTGATTCGCGACGACACCGTAACAAAGAGGAATCCGAAAATAACCACTAGAATCGCGGCAAAGAAATTATTGCCAGCTGAGGTTTCAGCATGCAGGATGGGCTTGAAGGTCAGCAGAGCCCACATAAGCACCAGGAGAATGCCCGAACCGATCACGGCCCACTTCAAGTCGAGGTCACGATCGGTACGGCGAAGGCCGGCAGCGGCTGCAGCGCCCTTGGCCAAGTCTTTGGCGCCCGCGCGCAGGGCGTTGACAATCGTGGGAATCGTGCGCAGAAGCGTAATCAGACCGGCTGCCGCCACTGCGCCAGCACCCATTGGACGTATGTAAGCGCGATAAATATCGTCCGGGCCCATGTTGGCGATGGGCATGGTTCCTGGAAAGATCGCGCCGGACACATGGGAGCCGAAGAACTTGATGGCTGGCATGACCACCAGCCAGGCAAAGACGCCGCCGGCAAAGATCACCCCGGCAATGCGCGGTCCAATAATGTAGCCAACGCCGAGGTATTCAGAAGTCGTATTGGCGCGGATCGAGGAACCCGGATACCAGCCGGGTGTGTAGGTCGGAGTGCTGGGCCAGACCTTGAACATGTTTTCGTTTTGGAAGAAAGTGTAGAGCGCGCCCAGTCCCAGTCCGGCGAAAACGCGTCCGGCGAAAGAGCCGCCTTTGTCGCCGGCAATCAGAACGTCAGCGCAGGCGGTTCCTTCCGGATAGAGCAGGTTGCCGTGTTCTTTCACGATCAGTTGCCGCCGTAGCGGAATCATGAAGAGCACGCCAAGCCATCCACCGATGAAAGCCAGCAGGAAGATGCGGGCATATTCCAGCGGGAATCCCAGGAAGATCAGCGCCGGCAAGGTAAAAATGACGCCGCCAGCCACAGACTCGCCAGCCGATCCGGTCGTCTGCACGATGTTGTTTTCCAGAATGCTCGGGTTGCCTTGCCTGGTCATCCTAGACAAGCCGCGCAGCACGCTGATGGAGAGCACGGCGATGGGGATCGAGGCTGAGACCGTCAATCCTGCGCGCAATCCGACATAGACCGTGACTGCGCCAAAAAGGATTCCAAAAAGGCCGCCGAAGAATATGGCGCGGAAGGTGAACTCCGGCCGCACTTCTTCCGCCGGGACATACGGCTGAAACTTTGTTTCCTCAACTTTCGCATGTACGGACTCGGCCACAGGTTCCTCCCGCTACTTTGTTAAGTGCTGATGAAATCGAGGGCAAGTTAGCACATTGGCAGGGGTTGTTACAAATCAGAAGGAGTTTACGTCGGTGGTCCTGTGACTTTGGCGACCCGAAAGGGCTGGGAATAGCACTATTGCTGCTGTTTTAACGGTGATTTCATTGCACTTCACACCGTAACCCAGCTATACTTTGGCAGAGTACATCCTCTCAAAGTTCATTGAGGAGGAATGAGTCTTCAGTAGTAGTGTCATAGAACGGGCTCAAGACGTTCCCCATCGCACCCCCCTCATACGCGATGCGATGAAGAGTGCGGTCAAAACAGCCACCAGCAGCCTATTTTCAGTCCTCTTTCCTTCCGACTGCCGTATATGCCAATTGCCATTGGCAAACATTTCACTGCTGCCGGTTTGCGAATCCTGCCTGGGGAAGATTGCTCCCATTGATGGCATGCTCTGCCGGGTTTGCGGTGAGAAGCTCTTCAGCGCTTACTTGCAAGATGAAAACGGTCCATTGTGCGGGCTTTGCCGCCATGTTCAGCCTGAATTCCAGCGCGCCGTTTCCTATGGGGCCTATGACGGCGAACTGCGCGAGCTGATTCATCTCTTCAAATACAACTCGGTCAAGCCCGCCGGAACGGTGCTGTCGCGGCTGCTGGCCCAGACGATCGCGCAGCTTACGCTGCCAGATAGCTTTGTGCTCATTCCGGTGCCGTTATGGTCTGGCAAGCGCAAGACGCGCGGATTTAACCAGGCCGAGGCTATTGCCAGGGCTTTCCTGCGCTCTGAGAACAAGAAAAGCATCCAATTAGATACCGCTACTCTCGTCCGCACGCGGGAGACTGCTTCGCAAACCGGGCTTACACGCAAGCAGCGCCGCGCCAACGTTCGCGGAGCTTTTGCGGTCGCTGCACCGGAACGAATCCGCGATTGCAGTGTTCTACTTATTGACGATGTTATGACTACGGGCACTACCGTAAATGAGTGCGCGCGGGTGCTGCGGAGAGCGGGAGCAAAAGAAGTTTTTGTGGCTACGGTAGCGCGGGCCACAAAAGAAGTTGGGAGCGCCATGGCCATGGTTGCAGGCGCTCACGGAGGTAATTAAGGGCCATGCAAGAACGGGACAGACGAAACAAACGCCATCATGGTGATCCACTGCCTGAGACGCCCAAGCCGCGCAAGACGCTGCTGATGCAGACTCCGGTGCTGGTGTTGAATGCCTCCTATGAACCCATCAATATCTGCGCTGCCCGGCGTGCCATTGTCCTGGTGCTCAAAGGACTGGCCATGCCTGAGGAAGAGAACGGGCACTTCCTGCACGCGGCGCGGCTGGCCATGCGTGTGCCTTCAGTGATCCGGCTGCTGGAGTACCGGCGCATTCCGCACCAGACCCGCGC
Source organism: Candidatus Angelobacter sp. (assembly GCA_035710845.1). Lineage (GTDB taxonomy): Bacteria > Acidobacteriota > Terriglobia > Terriglobales > Acidobacteriaceae > Angelobacter. Next base: position 12,771 of record DASTCT010000264.1, on the reverse strand, counting down.
TCTTTCGCGCAAAAATATCCTGCTACGCGACCGCAACACCTGCCAGTACTGCGGCACGCTCTTGTCTTCAAGCGACCTGACGCTGGACCACGTGGTTCCGCGTTCGCGCGGCGGATCTTCTACCTGGGAAAACCTGGTGGCGTGCTGCCATCCCTGCAATCGGCGCAAGGGAAACCACCTGCTGGGCGAAACCGATATGAAGCTCATGAAAGAGCCGCGGCCGTTTACGCTGCATACCAGCCGCCACATCATGCGCATGATCGGGCGTTCAGATATTAAGTGGAGAAAATATCTTTTCTACTGATCGAAAAGCATTTCGTGGCGATAGGAAGTATGTTTCTATGAAATTTTTTTTCTGGAAGAGAGTCGTAAGGTGCGCTCTTGTGCCTCGCCTGTTCCGAATATGGGCACCGGAATACTCAGAAGATTTGCTTGCATCTGTTTACCAATTGGTAAGATGCTGTAAATCAATCAGTTACTAGCATTCTTGCAAAGCGCCGGATGGCCCTAAAACTGCTTTTGTTACCTAGTACCTGCCTAGTCGTGGTTTAACAAACAACACCGTTTTTGATACGGTTTCGTACGCGTGTGCAGCGTGCTGGGCCGGACTATCCCAGGAGAAGGAATGGCAGAAGCAATTTTGGAGCAGATCCTTGCTGATTTACGAAGCAACGCGGCAAAGCACTATCCTCGTCACGGCGAACTAAGAAACGTCCGCATTGTTGGCCACACACCCAAGAATGATCACTTTATTTATGACGCGTCGGTTGAGTTTGCAGAGGCCAATGAGCGGGTGGCGATTAAGGTATATCGCTCCAATAAGTGCGGTGGCAACGCCAAGGGAATGGCCCGCCAGGAGAACGCGAACCTGGAATACGTGAACCAGACGGTGGTAGGCCGTAAGAAGCTGGATGGGGTTCCACGCGTACTAGGCGATTACAGCGAGTTGGGCGCTGTGGTCACGGATAAGATTGCCGGCTTGCCGGTGCAATCCATCATTATGAAAGCCGCATTGCTGCCCGGCTTTGCCGATAACGGCAGCATCGCGCTGGTGGCCGAGCGCGCCGGCGAATGGTTGCGGACCTTTCATAAAGCCACGGCAGACTCTCCGCAGCCATTTGATAGCGCCGCCCTGATTGCCAGCATGGAAAAGCTCTGCCAGAGCTGCCAGGACGAAGGGCTGGACGGGAACTCCATCAAGCTGATCCTGAACGGCGCGCGGAGCGCACTGGCCAGGACCAAAAAGGCATTGCCCAGCGCAGCAGTGCTGGCGGACTTTACCCCGCTGAACGTGATTGTTACGGAAAACGGAGTTGGTTTCTGTGACTTTGCCCGCATGAAGCGCCGCGGCAATTCGTTTGAAGACCTGGCAACCTTCCTGGCCTCAGTGGAAGCGTTAGAAAAATATCCTTTCTGCAACCGGAAGATCACAGCGCAGATACAGGAAAATTTCCTGAACGCCTACAACGTAAGCCAGTCTGACGCGGCTGTGCTGCGCGTCTTCAAGATGAAAGCTCTGCTGGGCATGTTCGCCCAGGGACGCACAGTGAAAGAGAGCGCGCTGCGAAAGAAGGTGATGTGGGCCAATGTGATGAAGAAATTTATTCACCAGGCAGCGCAAAGGTCGATGTCGCCGGCGGCAGCAGCGTAGAACATACACACTTGAGTCAGGACAGGCCACCGAAAAGGTGGCCTGTTTTTGCTTGACGAATCGATTCTGCCGCGAATTACGCGAAAGACGCGAATTGTGTTTGTGGAGCGCAGCCGCCCCCGGCTGCGTCTGGTTATCGCAGGCGAGGGCGACTGGGTTCCACATTCTTTTTCTTCTGCACCGATTTTTTCTGTACCGATCTCTTCTTCGAAAACTTAAACTCGAACTCCTTCATCCGCACTTTTCTGCCGCTGAATTTTACGCCTTCCATTTCCAAGCGGAAGCGCTGGTCGAGAGCGTGTTCACCGGGCGTAGCGATCCTTCCGCCCGCTGCCACGATCCGATGCCAGGGCAGACCATGCGATTGCCGGAGTACACGGACCACAAGCCGCGCTCCGCGGGGAAGACCCGCGGCTTGGGCGATAGCTCCATAAGTGGAGACTTTGCCGCGTGGGACCGCCATAATGGCGGCGCGAATGTTGATCGCGTTTTGTTGCGGAGCGCCCTGTGTGGTCTTTGACTTGGGCTTGGCTTTGGCCATGACTGATTGTAGCAATCAGTATTCAGCAATCAGTAAATTAGCATTCAGCCCTGAAACAAGCCATTCCCAGCCAGTGCACGTAGACCGGCTGCGCTGGGGACCCGGTTCCACCCCACCGCGAAAAGACCGTGCGGCGCTGGACTGTTCAAGGTCGAGGGCTTCTGGGTCCATTACTTACGTTTGATTTTCGGAAAAAATTTGAATGCTTGAACCAAGCCACTAGTGCTAAGCTGCGCCCAACAGACGGAGGCCCGAAATGTGGATAGAGAATGAATCGCGACGGACGAACCGCAACCTGTTTTTAGTGAATGGGCTGATAGCAGCGGTGCTGGTGCTGGTTATCGCCCTGAATTACCGATATTGCGTCAATTTCTTCCTGGGATGCCAGCCGATCTCAGCGGCTGAGTTGGCAAGCCTGAAGTCGGCCGACCAGCGCTGGCGGAACTTTGTGAGTGTGTCTGGAGCGAAATCCGTGAAGGTCGGTTACAACGACATTGAGGAGGAAACGCAGAACGGACAGGTTGTCTCAAGCGAGGTAAAGGCTGAATACGTCTTTTTGCGGGTGGGCAACAGCATTCTACTGGTGAAGGCTTCTCCCGGCGCGGAGAAGCTGCAATACTCCGGGGAACTGGTGCCTACGACAGAGCAAGTGCAGAACGACGTAGTCCGCTCTCTGAAGGAAGAAGACCCTGACCTGGGCGCCATGGTATTGCCGGTTACGCTGAATGCCGCCGACTATCGCAGCAACGGCTGGGTTGGGCTGGCGATTATGACACCGTTGCTGGCGCTGACACTGTGGAACCTCCTGAAAGCGGTGCGCCGCTCCAGTGAGCCGCAGAGCTCGCCGGCGTGGAAAGCGCTTTCAGCTTTCGGCAACGCAGAGCAGCTTTCGCACGAAATTGAGGCCGACATGCAGCCAGGCGGCGTGAGCCGATACGGCAAGCTGGTGATCGGCCCGCAGTGGATGGTGCGGCGGAGGACTTTCAGCACCTGGGTCTCTCCGGTTGGTGACGTGATATGGATTTACAAAAAGGTGACCAAGCATTCGGTGAATTTTATTCCCACGGGGAAGACGTATTCCGTGATCCTCACGGGCCGGCACCGGCAGCGGACAGAAGAGCAGATGAAAGAGAAGGCGGTCAATGAGCTGATGATGGAGATGGCGAACCGCGTGCCGTGGGCGATATTTGGCTTTGATAAAAATCTGGAACAGGCATGGAAAAAAGATCCACAGAGTGTGATTGCCGCCGTGGATACACGATATGAGCAGCACAAGAGCAAGGCTGCGTCAGCCGCAACGCCTGCATCGTAACCCGCTGGCGATATTGATAAATCTGTTTTACGCCGAAATGCGCCCCTGGCGCATTTGTAAGCTTTTTGTCTTTTTGTCATCCACATCATTGACCACAAAAGCGGAGTTCGATTAGACTAATTTTGATTTTGAAAATGAAATTCAATTTCATTTTCAAAATGGAACTTGGCGATTCAGGGGAAATTGGCTGTGCTCCGTTGGCGTTTCAAAAATGGCGTGATGCTGTTGGGCCTGTTCATCCTGCTGGCTTTGCCTGCGCAATTGCACGCCCAGGAGAATTACTTTGTTACTTATACCCAGCATATGGAAGAGCCGGGCAACCTGGAGTTTTCCACCAAATCTGTCACCGGATTTCCGCGCGCCGGCAATGCGTTCCTGGGTAACGCCATAGAGCTGGAATATGGCGTAAAAACCTGGTGGACTTCAGAGCTTTATCTTGATTCGCAAACCACGGCCGATGAGAGCAGCGTCTTTACCGGCTTCCGCTTTGAAAATCGTTTCCGTCCGCTGCTGCAGGAGCATTGGATCAACCCGGTGCTCTATGTTGAATTTGAAAACATCAATAGCGCAGACAAAGCGCTGCTGGAAGTGGTGGGCCACGATGGCATTGCGGACTTTCTGGAGCGCAATGATCGCAGCGAAAAAAAGCGCGAACTGGAACTCAAGCTGATTTTGGGCAGCAACTTTAAAGGCTGGAATGTTTCAGAAAACATCATCGCGGAAAAGAACCTTGCGGCCGAACCTTGGGAATTTGGCTACGCCGTGGCTGCGAGCCGTCCGCTGGCGCTGGTGGCCAGCGCAAACCCTTGCCGCTTCTGCCGCGAGAACTTCTCGCTAGGCGCAGAGATGTATGGCGGATTGGGAGATCGCTACACTTTTGGTCTGCACGATACGTCACATTATTTGGCGCCAACTATGGCTTTCCGCTTGCCCAGCGGCCCAACGTTCAGCCTCTCTCCCAGCGCCGGCCTGAACAAAAACAGCCATGGGTTTCTGCTGCGGTTTGGCATCTCATATGAAATAGATCAGTTTGTTTCACGGCTCAGGGGGAAAAGATGATTGGGCGAAAAAGTTGGCTGCTTGCGGCTGGTTTCCTGCTTTCGGCTGCGTTTCTGTTTGCAGCTTCAGCGGGTGATGGTGTTTGGAAAACCCGCGTGCCGGATAAAGATCGCGCCCGTGAAAACCCCTATGACAGCCAGTCTGAAGCGATTGCGGCCGGAGCCAAGCTCTTCCACCAGAACTGCGCTTCCTGTCACGGCAATGAGGCCATGGGAACGGCGAAAAAGCCTAATTTGCACTCAGACCGCATTCGCAACTCTACGCCCGGCGAGCTGGAATGGCTGCTAAAGAACGGCAGCATGAAGAATGGAATGCCTTCGTGGTCGCGATTGCCGGAGCAGCAACGCTGGCAAATTGTGAGTTACCTGAAGAGCTTACAGTAGCTCGCCGCAGATTTTCGCAGATAAACGCAGACCAGAAATTGAGCCGCGAATTAACACGAAAGGCCGCGAATCCGATTCATTATTCGGTAAGCTCCAGCAAAACCCATGCACGAGCGGCCTGCTCTTACACTTGATTTATCATCCCAAAAATTTAAAAATTCAAATCGCGTTTAATTGCTTCCGCTGCTCCCACTACTTCCGCTGGGCTGCCGTTCCCGCTCGTATGGTTTTTCCAGATAGCGGCGGGCTTCGTCCAGAGCGCCGGAAGTCGGGTCCTGGGTTTGAATGGCCTCACGATATTCATTGACGGCGCGCTCACGCTGCCCGGTAACGTCAAAGATCTTGCCGAGCATAATGTGACTCCAGACCTCGGTCCAGCGAGGGTCGCCATCGCCATTTAAGGCTTCGCGGAACTCGTTGGCTGCTGACTGGTAATTGCGCTGCATAAAGAATATGTCCGCTATACGGTAGTGCGCCAAAGAGCTGTTGTGATTGACTTCCAGCGCCTTGTTGAGTTCGGTAAGCGCCTGGGAGAGATTGCCCTCGGTGGTCAACTCCTGTCCACGGCGGATGGCAACGCGCACGCGCAGGTCAGGCGAGTTCTTGAGCACCCAGTTATTAGGATCGAGCACCAGACGGCGCGGCTTGCCGAAAGTATCAACTGAAAAAGCGGAATCGGTGCCGGAGACTTCAATGCGCTTCATCTCGGTCTGGCCGTCAGTATCTACTTTCAATTCCAGCGGCATGCGGAAGAGATCGAGGTCCTGGTTGATTTCTCCCACGACGCGGAAGCCTTTCTTCACGCGATAGACCGTGTACTTCATCTTGAATTCCGGCGCGCCGGTGCCATCCACCCACTGGGAGAAGAAAGCAGTCAGTTTGTCACCATGGTTTTTTTCCGCGACCGATTGAAAATCATTGATCGAGACGGATTTGCCGGCAAATTGGGCCATAAAATCTTTCATGGTCTTATCAAAAGCGGCATCTCCTATTACCCAGCGCAGCATGTGGAAGATCATGCCGCCCTTGTCGGTGACCAGCGACTGGAATTCCGGCGAAAATGTATCCAGCTTGCCAGCGCTTGAGAGCGGCGTGGTGTCATAGGCAAGAGCGCCCACGGCCATGTCACGCGAAGCGTCTTCAAACGCCTGCTCGCCGGCAGTGTTTTGCACGTAGCGCATTTCCGCATCGCGCGCGCCGCCATCCATGAGCCACCAATCGTCTTTGCTGGTCGGACTTACATTGCCTCCCCACCACTGGTGCGCAATGGAATCCGCAAGCACGCGGTAATTCACCTTCTCACTGATGTTGTGAGAAGCGATAGCCGCAATCTCAGGTGCCCACCACGTGGGTACAGTGTTATCCGGCAGCTCGACAACCTTCAGCGTTCCGCCCGCGGGTGAGGGGCCAAATATGCTGGAGAAGTATTCCAGCTCTTTGTTGGCGGAATCAGCATAAGCGGAAGCAAACTGTTTTTTACCGGCAGTGAAGTAGATCTTTACGGCGCCAAAGGCGCTCTCCTGGAACGGCCCGGCAAAGATGCTTCCGGGGAAACTGGGCTTTTGCCAGCTAAAGGTAGTGATGTTCTTGCCCATCGTACCGGGCTTGGCTGGGGCGGTAGCGCCGCTGCCGATAACCAGGAAATTATTGGGAGCAGTAATGTTGATAGTCGCGGTAAAGCGGTCAATCCCAAAGTTGGTAACAGGGAACCATCGCGCGGGATAAAGAAGATAAGCCGTATCTTCGCCAATATAAGCAAGCTGCAAGCCTTCCACAGGGCTGTCATCGGCGTTGGCAAGCGGGCCTTCATAGTCAAAGGTGAGCGTGGAAGAGCTGCCTTTGTTCAGCGTTGTGGGGAAGCTAATGCGGACGGCGTTGTCCTGGGTGACGCGTTCCGCGGTCAACGGCTTGCCTTTTTCGTCGAGCACCTTGGTGATGCGCAGGCCATTGTTCAGCTCAAAGCTGGCGAAATTGGTGTCTTCAAGAGCGATAAATTTCACCTTGGCGCGGGCGGTGAGACGGTGCGTTTTGGGGACCATCTCCGCATCTATGACGTAATCCTCAGCCTTTACACGCGGCCGATCAGCCGCCAAAGCGGGCAAGCACAAAGAGGCGCAAAGGCCAATAAAAAGCAAGGCACGTCGCAGAGGCCGTCGTGCAAAATGCATTGAGGTTCTCCAAAGCTGCTGAGTAGTCTTGGGATTAGATGTAAATTTTGCCAAAAAAGCTGCTTTCTTGCCACTTGCAAGCATACAGGAGTGGGGGCATCTGCGGGTTATCGAAGCGAAGCCAGCACTTCGCGAGCGGCGCGCAGAGCTGGTGGATCGACGCTCTGGCTGTCATGCAGCCTTTGTTGCACCATTTTCAGGGCAGCTTGCATTTTCTGACGATCAGGGCCGTCTGAAAGCGGGGTTTTGAGTTCGCGGACGACGTTGGCGGCGGTAAAGTCCTTCTGGATCAGCTCAGGGACAACTTTCTCTCCAGCGATCAGGTTGGCCATGGCAAAAGTATCCAACTTGACCAGGCGGCGGCCCAGAAGCCAGGTAAGCGGCGCCAGCCGGTAAACAACTACAAACGGTGTGCCGGAAAGCGCAGCTTCCACCGTGGCAGTGCCGCTGGCGACCACCGAAGCGCGGGCGTGCATGAGCGAGGTGCGAGCGTTGTTGGTAAGGTGGATTCGGGGACCTTTAGTTCTTACCTCAGCGGCTGAAGCCGAAATAATTTCCGGTTCTGAACGCAGGCCTAAAGGCCTGCTCCACCCCGTGATGGTCAATTGTTCACTGAGCCATTCCTTGCTCAGCGTGGATGCCACCGGCAAAATAAATTCATAATCGCCTTGTTGCTGCAAAAGTTCTGCTGCCTGCAGCATCGCTGGCAAGTTCAGCCGCACTTCTTTGCGACGGCTGCCGGGCAGGAGAGAGATCCATTGTTTGTCTGGATCAAGCTTGTGTTGCGCGGCAAATTCTTCGCGCGTGATCTGCGGCGGCGAGACATAGGCCAGCGGATGCCCGACATAGCTGACCTCAACGCCGTGCCGCCGATAAAACTCCTGCTCAAAGGGGAAGATCACGATCATCTTGCGGACATATTTTTTGATCTGCTTGACCCGCCCGGTGCGCCAGGCCCAGATTTGCGGGCTTACGAAATAGAAGACTGGAATACCTAGCCGATGCAACTCGCGCGCCAGGCGCAGATTGAAGTCCGGGAAGTCGATGAGCACGGCGGCGTCAGGCTTGCGCCGCGCAGCCTCGGCCACAAGATGTTTGAAGCGCCTGCGGATTCCCGGCAGATGCGTTAGCACCTCCACTAGGCCAACGACTGCGACTTCATTGGCGTGGACCAGCAGCTCGCATCCGGCAGCGCGCATCTTTTCGCCACCCATGCCGAAAAAGCGCGAACCAGGCGCAAGCTGGCCGAGTGCTTCAGCAAGCTGCGCGCCGTAGGTATCGCCTGAAGCTTCGCCGGCGGAGAGGAGGAATTGCATGGTTTTGTGCAATCCCGAGCGTAAGCGAGGGAACCCTATCAGTGCAAGAATTTCGAGACGGAGACGCGGCGGCGCGGAGAAAAACTTTTTTTACCGCGGATCTACGCGAATGGTCGCGGATCAAAAAAACAGCCACAGAAAATACATGTCGGGGCTACAGTTTCTCCATTTTCCACCACCACAGTCCGTCCACAGCTTTGCGAGGGATCGGATGCCCGGTCTGGCGCGCCAGCATCACGATCTGCCCGCGATGATGCGCTTCATGCCCAACAAAATAGGTGAGCACATGGCACACGTCGAGAGACAGGTTGCGCCATACGTATCGCTTTGACGGCGGAACGCTGCCCTGTGAGGCCAATCCCAGCTTGAGAAGCGCTTCCATTCCGGCCCCGCTCTGCTTCAGGGCCGCAACCAGTTCCCGGGGCGTCACACGATTCCGGTCCACGCGCTCCGGCACAGTTAGGCCGTGCTCGCTGCCCAGCGTTTTCAGCCATGAACATCTGGAGTTGTGCAGATGCGCCGCAATCACGCGGACCGTGCGTCGCGGGACGTTTGGGATTGGCGCATCCAAAAGCGCGGCAGGCAGGCTCGCGATAAGCTGCATGGTGACGCGATTATTCGTGCGCCAGGCAGAGAGAAGGCTGGAGTGGAGATCAGGTTGTGGATGCATGCAGGGGATTTTAACGCTACCCATCGGATACCGTTACAGACGGATTACCGTTACAGACTAAAGCCGAACGTTTCGCTCACATCACGCGCTTCAAGCTGGGCTGTTTTTCCGCATCTTCATTGAGCATGCGATATGCCTGCCATTGCCTGAATCCGGCCCAGCTATAGACATCGTAGCCAAAACCATCCAGGCCCATTTCACCCCAATGCCGGATATCCATGCCGAGCGACCGAAGTTCGCGCACTCGCCGGGCCACACGGTTACCACAAATCTGGTAGAGCACCCGGCCGGGCACGGAGTCGCAGGTTCCCAGCAAGTGCAACACGGCCAGCCGCTCCATTCCGGCGCGGGTGTTTCGCGCCAGCACCTTGGCAGCGCGCTGCACTACCGCCAGATCATTGGCGGAAAGGTTTGGCATCTGCGTGGCTATTCCTGCAATGATCTCTTCGACTTTGCGCGCCAAGCCGGAATGGGGATTGTTCTTGCGGTTTTGACGTGACATTCTCGCTCTCAGGCCGATGCTAAAGCTTTATCGGCTTATGGGATTGGCAGCGCCTTTCTCATGTATCAGGCCACTATTAGAATAGCGAATATTTTACGAAAATACAAGCGCCACCCGCTGCTTGTATCTCAATTTCGCGAAACGATCACTCTCCTAGCCTAATAAACGATCACTCTCCTGATAAGGGAAACCATGATCGCTCGGGTGCTCCGGCGCTGTTCTGCGATAACTGGCGGCTGCCGCCTAAAAAATGCGGCCCGGCTTGTGACAAACCGAACCGCATGAAAGTAAGGCAGGAGAGACGAATGAAAAATGCTTTTCAGGAGCAAATTCCCAAGCTTTGCAATGCAAGTGAAAGGCCAATAGCCAGACATGCCTGTTCACGTAGAGACGTAGTACTGCTATATCCGTTCCGCCAGGTTTGTATCGATCATAATTCCAAGTATCTGCAATCATTGCGCTGCAACCGGTTGCAATCGTAGCCGTTCGCCATCAGCACCGATCTCTCAACTTTTGCCGGCAAAGAAACAGATTTGAGCAGAGCTGGTGGTTTTCAGCCATCAATAGCGGCTAATTTCGGCCACCCTATGGGTGGGCAGCAAAAGGCCCGGCTACTTGCATCATCTTTTATCTGGTATATACTGGCCGCCCTAAAGCTGATTGAAGGCACGACCCCCTTGTCACGGAGCCATGCTCTTATGAATGACCTTCCTTCGCTGTTGCAAGTTGCTCCCGCTACCTCTACAGCAGTCATTATTCCTGAGACCGGAACCGCGGTCACTTATGATTCTCTGCGCCGTCAAGTCAACAACATGGCAGAACAACTGGCTGCCTTGGGTATTCGCCGTGGCGACCGCGTAGCCAACGTTCTGCCCAACGGCCTGCCAACGATTGTCGCTTTTCTGGCCGGAGCGATTGCCGGAACCGCAGCGCCGCTGAATCCGGCGTATCGTTTTGACGAATACACCTTCTATTTGGAAGATACTTCTGCCAAGGTCCTGCTGGCGCCGCCTGAGGGAGCAGAGGAAGCCCGTCGCGCCGCCGCGCATCTGAACATCCCCGTATATGCCGTGGATATGGATGCCAAGGGAGTTGTGAGCATTGTGAACGCGCCCAAAGGCATCCCGTTTACTCCGCCAACCGGAGAAGACGTTGCTCTGGTGCTCCACACCAGCGGCAGCACTGGACGGCCCAAGCGTGTGCCGCTCAAACACAAGAACATTACTGTTTCCTGCGGCAACGTATCCAGGACCTATGAACTCAAGGCCAGCGATGTTTCTCTCTGCGTGATGCCGCTCTTCCATATTCATGGCCTCATCGCGTCCACGCTCTCCACTTTTCTGACCTCAGGCACGGTCGTGGTGCCAAGCAAATTCAATCCTATGAGCTTTTGGCGCATGGTGCGGGAGCACAACGTTACCTGGTACTCCTGCGTACCCACCATCCACCAGCTCTCCGTGGCGCGCCTGGATGAGAAGCCTGAAGGCATTGACAAGCTGCGTTTCGTCCGCTCCTGCAGCTCTGCGCTCTCTCCGGTGCTCAAAGAGAAGCTGGAAAATCTGATTGGCGTGCCGGTGCTTGAGGCTTATGGTATGACGGAAGCTTCACACCAGATGTGCTCAAACCCGCTGCCGCCCCAGCAGCGCAAAGCTGCATCAGTCGGTAAGGGTACTGGCGTAAAGATCGGCATCATGGATGAGGCCGGCACGCTCCTGCCCAGCGGATCGCAAGGAGAAGTGGTGATCCAGGGGCCAAACGTGATTGAAGGATACGAAAACAATCCTGAAGCCAACGCCAAGTCGTTTACCAACGGTTGGTTCCGCACCGGCGATCAGGGAGTGATTGATGCGGATGGCTACCTGCATCTGCTTGCGCGGATCAAGGAACTAATCAATCGCGGCGGAGAGAAGATTGCGCCGTTGGAGATCGACGAGATCATGCTCAAGCATCCATGCGTGGCAGAGGCCGTAGCGTTTGGTATGCCGCATCCCACCTGGGGAGAAGAAGTAGCCATAGCCGTGGTGCTGAAAGAGCCGCAACCCGAGTCGGTCTTGATCGAGCATTGCAAAAAGCATCTGGCGGATTTCAAGGTCCCCAAGAAAGTCCTGATCGTAGAAAAGATTCCGCGCACGGCCACTGGCAAGGTCCAGCGTCGTGCAGTGGCAGCAGCATTCGCAGGCGGCCAATTGTGAAGTTTTTGATCGTTGGGGCCGGGGCCGTGGGCGCATATATGGGCGCACTGATGGCGCGCGCGGGATATGACGTCACGCTCCATGCGCGCGGTCCGCATCTTCGCGCCATGCAGGAAAAGGGCGTGCGCGTGATCAGCACCGACGATGATTTTGTCGCCCATCCCCGCCTAGTGGCTGACCTGAAAGATGCCGGGCCTATGGATGTCGTCTTTCTCTGCGTAAAAGCTCATGGGCTTCCGCCGCTTGCCGCTCAGCTTGCGCCAGCGCTGGGACCGGACACAACCGTGGTTAGCACGCAGAATGGGATTCCCTGGTGGTATTTTCAGAGCGAAGGCAGCCCACTGGCGGGAACGCGGCTGGAGCGCGTTGATCCTGCAGGAGTGGTTTCGCAGGCGATTGAAGCGAGGCGCGTGGTTGGTTCGCTCATTTACTTTTCTACCGAGATCAGCGAGCCAGGCGTGGTGCGTCACAACGAAGGCAACCGGATATCGCTGGGCGAGCCTGATGGCCAGCGCACCGAGCGTATCCGCAAGATTGCCGACGCGCTCATTGCCTCTGGTTTGCGCGCGCCCGTGACTTCACATCTGCGAAACGAAATTTGGGTAAAGATCCTGGGCAACGTGGCTTTCAATCCCATTAGCGCCCTTACCGGAGCAACGCTGGCGCAGATGCTCAGCAACCCGGACACCACGGCGCTTGTCCGCAACATCATGCAAGAGACTGAAGCCCTGACGGAAAACTTGGGCGTGAAGATGCAGGTATCAATCGATCAGCGTATGGCCGGCGCAGCCAAGGTTGGGGAGCATAAAACATCCATGCTCCAGGACCTGGAAGCCGGCAGGCCCCTTGAGTTGGAAGCAATCGTAGGCGCGGTGCTGGAGGTGGGAGAGAGAATCGGCCTGCCCATGCCGCATACGCGCAGTGTTTACGCATGTACCAAGTTACTGGCCGAGCGCCGTAGCGCGGCGGCGCATAAA
>DASTCT010000263.1:0-16383 GCA_035710845.1 Candidatus Angelobacter sp. | reverse complement strand
CGGAAAGTTGTGACCCACTGCTGAACAAAATCCTGTTGGGTTTGGGATTGGGTGACCTTGGATGACCCAAGGGTGACCAGGCGTGACGCGAGGGTGACGCATGGGCCACGTAAGGGTCGATTTGCGGAGTGGTTTGTTTGCAATAAAAATTGCAATTGGCCGGGTGGGGTGCAGAAGAGTACAGACCGGGCGGAACTTCGCCCGGTCCGTTGATTATTGCGCGCCCTTCGCCTGCACTTGTTTATAGCCTTGCGGAATCTGAAACAGCGCGGCGTCCACCGTGTTGGTCGAGATCGAGGTGACCTCAATGGTGGTATCCATCAGTGAGCCGCTGGGAGATTGCGAATTGGAAGCGTTCGCAGCATCATCCTGTGACGCGTCGTCTTTCTTTTTCTTCTTGCCAAAGATGCCGCCGATTCCGTGCGTGATGGGGTTGCCGCCGCTGTTGCTATTCGATGACTGCTTCTGATCGTCACTGGAAGCCTGCTGCGCGCCCGGCTGTCCGCTCATGCCTACGCTCACCATCGAAAGCAGGGGCATTCCGCTCAGGTTCGCTGCGGTCTTGCGATACTCCACCATCGCCGGGGCGACCTGCGGATTTGCGCCGAAGACCGCGCCGGGCACCCAGTCCAGCTCTTTGGCCAGACGCTGATAAAAACGTTTCATCTCGTCATAGCCTTTGACCTGCGCGATATACGAGTCTGAGTTGACCCACATGTTGGCGCTCTGCCCCTGGGTCTTGGGATCGGTTGATTTCATCTCCATATCCACGCGAACCTTCATCTCTTTGGCCGTGTAGTCCAGCAGCTTTTTGCTGCCGCTTCCGGCCGAAACCTGGATTTTGGGCACAATCGTTACCTGTGTCTGCTGGTCCTTGCTGTGCTTGGCTTGCTGCTCTGCGGCCTTGCGGCGGGCCTCTTCCATCTGCGCCTTCATCTCGGCAAAGGTCATCACGGAATACGTCTTCTTTCTGGTATCGATCTGGATGATCTGTTTTCCATCAAGATCGATGATCTCCGCCATGCCCAGCGAGTCTTCACGCCGCATCTTGTTGCCCTTAAGGCTGATGGTGGAAACAGCGCCCTGCGTAGCCTGGCGCGCGTTTTTGCTGAAGACTCCGGCAAACTTCATGGCGCCGGCAGCGGCTCCGCCGGTAATTTTGCTGTTCTCTGTGTATTGAAAATCGGCAAAGCATGAACAAGCCAGTGGGAAGATGAGCGCTGCGGCCAGCGCTGGACGAGGATTCAGTTTCATTTGGTCGCCTCCAGGCGAGGGCAGCATTATAACCGCGAAAGAAATCGTGGCAACATGCCGGGACAGCTCACATGGAATGAACGCCTCTCTTGCTTGGCATTTCATCCATCTCTCATTTACTCTTTTCTGCCCGCATATATCGCCTGACGAAGAGGCCCCATGAATTTCCTTCTGCGCCGTATTGCTCTTATTGCCGTGATTTTTGTTGCCGCACAGTACATCTGTGCACAGTCTGCTCCGCCGCAATCTGAACCACAGTCCATCACCGGCACGCTCCGCGATCTGGTGGAGACGCCCGCTGTCTCCGGCTATGAGCAATCTGTGAGCAAGATGATTGCTACGCAGCTCAAAGCAATGCCGCAGCATTACAACGCCAAGGTCGATAACTTGAGCAACGTTACGGTCACGGTTGGCTCCGGCTCGCCCAAGCGGTTGGTGGCTGCGCCCATTGATGAGCCCGGCTTCGTCATCAGCGGCATCACGCCGGAAGGTTACCTCACCGTGCAGCGTCTTCCTCAGGGCGGGAACCTTCCGCTGTTCAATGAGCTTTATGCCGCGCAGCCTTTGCTGCTGCAAACGCCTCAAGGCAATTGGATCAACGGCGCAATGGGTGGTATTTCCATTCATCTGCTGCCGCAACGGCAGCATCCGCCCAGCATGGCTGATCTCGACAACATGTATGTGGATGTGGGAGCAACTTCTGCCGCGCAGGCCCGCGCCGGCGGCGCAGATGTGCTTGGCCCTCTGGCCGTTGAGCGTACTTTCTATGCGCTGGATTCCGGCCATGAATATGCTTCACCTGCCATCGGTGATCGCTTTGGCGCAGCCGCTCTGCTGGAAATGCTGCGCACTCTCGATCCTGGCAAGCTGAAAGGTACGCTCACTGTTGCTTTTGTCACTCAGCAATGGCTTGGAGCGCGCGGCTTGCAGAAAGTGCTCTATCAACTCAAGCCGGACGAGCTGATTTATGTTGGCCGCCTTATGCGTGCTCCTGCTCCGCCTGCCGGTGCCAATGCACAAGCCGCGCAACATGAAACGCCGCCGGGATTCAAACAAACTGTGGGCAGCGGTGTGATCATAGCTTCAGAAAAACCTGACGAAGAACTCACCGGGCTTGCTGCCGATCTTAAGCAGGCGGCTAGCCAGGTTAATGCTGCTGTCACCTCTGATTTCTCTGCGCCGCTCCTTCCGCGCGGCGGATACATGGCCGAGTCAAAGCTGCCTGAGCGCACCGTGCATCTCTCCATTGCAACGGAATGGCCTTCAACACCGGCAGAGCTGATCGACGCTGGCGATCTCAGCGCTCTTACCATGCTGCTGGAGCAATATCTTGAAGGCGCAGCGCAAAAGCCGGTTGCGACGCCAACCAATCTTGCAGCGTCCGCAGTACCCACGCGCCCTGCTGCTGCGCCTTCGCCTGAATCCATCCTCAAGCATTTGATTGAGACCTACGGCGTGAGCGGCGGCCATGAGAAAAACATGCGTGATGCAGTAACCGCGCTCTTGCCTGCGTGGGCCAAGCCTGAAACCGACAATGCCGGAAATCTTGTGTTGCATTGGGGAAGCGCCGGGAGCAAAGGCCCGCGCATCGCGGTGGTCGCTCACATGGATGAGATTGGTTACGAAGTCCATGCAATCCTCCCCGATGGACGGCTTGAACTCTCATCGGAAGGCGGCGGTGTGCTGGCATATTTTCTTGGCCATGCGGCGCTCGTTCACTCCGCTAATGGCGATCATCCCGGCGTGCTGGAGTTGCCGGAAAGCTGGGACAAGCCCAATTTCGAATGGCCGCGCGGCCAGCGCATGACCCACATGGATATTGGCGCGCGCAATCCTGAAGACGTTGCTGCCCTGGGCATCAAGACCGGCGACTTTGTTACCGTTCCCAAGAAATATCACAAGCTCATGGGACGCCGCGCTTCGGCGCGCGCCTTTGATGATCGCGTAGGCTGCACAGCGCTGGTGGCTGCTACCTGGGCGCTGGGCCAGAACCTCAAAGGCCGCGACGTGACCTTCATCTGGTCAACCAGTGAAGAGCTTGGATTGTTGGGCGCTGCTGCCGCGGCCAAACGCCTTTCCGCGGAAGGTAAAACCCCGGACTACGTTTTTGCCGTGGATACCTTCGTGAGCTCTGACGCTCCGCTGGAGTCCAAGCGCTTTGGCGATGGCATTCTGGGCCAGGGTTTTGTTGTGCGTGCGGTGGATAACTCCAACGTCGCCCCGCGCAACCTGACTGAGCGCGTTGTCTCCATGGCTCGCAGTGCCGCCATTGCTGCCCAATATGGCGTGACCGGCGGCGGTAATGATGGCTCTGCGTTTCTGCTCTATGGCGCTACTGACGTGGCTCTGGGTTGGCCGCTGCGTTATTCGCACTCGCCGGGTGAAGTAGTCGATGTTCGCGACGTGGAAGCGCTGGGCAAGATCATTACGGCGATTGCGCAAGGCTGGTAATCAAAAGCAGAAGCGGACAGCTTTGCACAAAAAGAAATCTCACCACTGATTAGCACTGATGACACTGATCAGAAAGACCAATTGGGTCAATAGATACATGCGCACGAAGCATCGGCTTGATCAGTGTTATCAATGTGAGTCAGTGGTAAATGCAGTTTGTGTAGAGCAGCCCATCAATCGGCTGCTTCTGCTTTTTTAGGTTTGTAAAAGCCCTCGCTCCCGAACCCAAACACGCGATTCGAGCGTGCACGATAGTTCTCCCACGCAATCGCTGCTCCCAGCTCTACGAGCTGCGGTGTAGAGAAGCGCTTTTGCAGTCGCTCACGCAGTTCAGGAGTCACCTTTGACGGCGTAGTGGTGATGGCATCGGCCAATTCCAGCACCAGCTTTTCGTCTGGGCTGAAGAGGTCGCTTTCGGCATACCAGTTCAGATTGCGAATTTGATCTTCACTCAAGCCTGCAAGTCTGCCCCCGGCAGAGTTGATGTCAATTCAAAACGGGCATTCCACCAGCTTGGCCGCGCGAATTTGTCCCAGAACTTTCAGCTTTGCAGGGACAAGATTGGTCTTATCCATGGCCATGCTGAATTTTGCATAAGGAATGAGCACGCCAGGATGGGTCGCAGTGGTTTCGAGGGGAGCAATGTCTTTGCCCAAACGTTTTCTGGTGAACTTGCGAATGAGTGCAACCTGCAATTTTGAGAACATGATTTCTCCGTCGATGGGCCGGGGCTTCATAGCTCGGCTTAATGCGGTTCA
Organism: Candidatus Angelobacter sp.; assembly: GCA_035710845.1. Taxonomy (GTDB): domain Bacteria; phylum Acidobacteriota; class Terriglobia; order Terriglobales; family Acidobacteriaceae; genus Angelobacter. The sequence goes on along the minus strand of DASTCT010000263.1, from coordinate 11,920 downwards.
ATAGCTCGGATTTCTCATCCTAATTATTTTGATATCCAAAGCTGCGCTTGGGTTCTTTTTTGTTTTAGGTGAACTGAAATCGTTCTCGTGCGAGCGGGCTTACTGCGCTTCTAGTGCACGACTCCCAGCTTCTCCATGGGCCAATAACCGAAGACGGCCTTGCCATAAACATAGCTACGCATCACGGGGCCAAATTCGCGACTGTCATTTGACATAGATCGATGATCGCCGAGCACAAAATAAGCGTTGTTGGGAACAACAATTTCAGAAAAGGACCGCGCATCCTGGTAATCCGGGGGCACATAAGGCTCAGGCAGTTCCTGCCCGTTCACATACACACGCCCGTACGAGATGCGGATGCGATCACCCGGTACGCCGATGACGCGTTTGATAAAGCTCTTGCGCGTATCTCGAGGGTAGCGGAAAACGATGATATCGCCGCGTTCAATGCTCTCAAACCGGTAAACCAGCTTGTTGATGAAGATCCGCTCCTGGTCTTCCAGGCCGGGCTCCATGCTGCCGCCTTCAACCTTTACTGGTTGATACAAAAACAAGCCGGTAAGGAACAAAACCGCAAAGGCAAGGACCAGGTCACGAACCCATGTGCCCAAAGCGCGCAGGTTAGCGGATTCAGGCGCGGGCGCCGCCGCTGTGGGTTCGCTTGGGGAAGAAGATGTGGCTGCTGGGTCAGGTGTTTCCATTCAGGCTCAACTCACGTCTGATTATACGCGGGTTCCAGTTTGGTCCGTAGCTTTTGAGAACAGCTCTATTCTGCGGTAAAATAGCCTCCTTATGAAGCATTTTCTTGCTGTGGTTACCCTTGTGCTTGCTGCCGTCATGACCCATGCTCAGCTTGTGGGACCGAACAACGGCGTTCCCGCTTTTCATTCTGCTCCTCCTGCTGCGGGAGCCAAGCTGCCACCAATCCTGACGGAAAAACAGCTTGCTGATGCCGGCATGATTGCTCCGGTACAAAAAGAGGCGTACAAAGCTGCCGCCCGGGCCTCTTCAGTGGCCTACCAGATGCCGTGCTATTGCTTCTGTGATCGCAACCACGGCCACACCAGCCTGCGGAGCTGCTTTGAGGGGATGCACGGAGCCAGTTGCGGCACATGCATGCAGGAAGCGCTTTATACTTACCGGCAATCCCAAAAAGGATGGTCGGCCAAGATGATCCGTGATGGAATCATGCGCAAGGATTTCGAGACAATTGATCTGCAGAATGTGCCCCCGATCAAGTAAAAAGTTGCACCATTTCCAGTTCAGTTGACGCATGGTGAATTTCTGCGTATAAAGAGCAGCAACCCTTAAGCTGCCCTTAGCTTACGGATAGCTGATCAGTCTGATTTCCACAGCCCAAATTTCCCGCTATTCTGGCTTGGGCCGCAAGGAAACAACAGAATGAAGAAAAAACTGGCAGGAAGCGTTAAGCGTTCGCCTGCTAAACATATTAAAACAAAAGGTATTAGGAATAGAACGACGATGTCTGGGAAGAAGCCGCCTGTCCCCCCGCAAAAGCCGACGTTCAAAGAAGACCCTGGTTTTGCACAAGCTGTGCAAAACTACGAGGCCGCCATTAAGGCCATGCAGGAGCATAAGTTCGATAAGGCAAAGACATTGTTGGAGAAGATTATTGCCGGCGGAACGCGCGAACTGTTGGATCGCGCCCGTGTCCATTTGAATTTATGTAATCAGCAATTAGCGGGCGCAGCTACCACGTTTAAGACTCAGGAAGAGCACTTTGATTACGCTGTTTCCCTCATGAACTCCGGCCAGTTTGATCAGGCGCGCGGCCACCTGGAGAAGATCCTCAAGCAGAATGCAAAGGCTGACTTTGCCTACTACGGCATGGCGGTAGTGGATTGCCTCACCGGGCAAGTGGAAGCATCGCTCAAGAACCTGAGCGAGGCCATCCGCTTGAACCCCCATAACCGCTTCCAGGCGCGGAACGACTCTGACTTCCAGAACATGGCGGACGACCCTCGTTTCACTGAGTTGCTCTATCCTGAGCCGACCGATTCCCAACCTGAGCCCAGGAAATACTAGAGTTTCAATGGCGTCCCACACAGAGACTCGGGGCCGCTTTCCCAACGGAATTCGCGTAGTAGCCATCGGCGGGGGCACTGGTCTTTCAACCTTGCTCAAGGGGCTGAAGCAATACACGGTCCATGCCGGTGAAGTTCCGCCGGAAGGGCAATTCATCTCTGATCTCACGGCAATTGTCACAGTGAGCGATGATGGCGGTTCCAGCGGACGCCTGCGTCGAGAGCTGGGCATGTTGCCGCCCGGAGACGTGCGCAACTGCTTGGTTGCTGTTTCAGAAGATGAGAGCCTGCTCTCAAAGCTCTTTCAGTATCGCTTCTCCAGCAGCGGCGATCTCGAGGGCCACAATTTTGGCAATCTATTTCTGGCCGCGCTTACGGCCATGACGGGCGACTTTGCCGTAGCAGTAAAACAAGCCTCGGAAATCCTGGCCACGCGCGCGCACATTCTTCCCGCGACTTCAGCCAACGTGCAATTGGAAGCGATTATGGATGACGGCTCGCATGTGCTGGGCGAGACGCGCATCACCGCCAGCCAGCATCGTATTGTTGAGCTGCAGATGGTCCCAGCTAAGCCCGAGCCTCTGCCACAAACGCTGGAGGCAATTGCGCGCGCTGACGTGATCACCATGGGGCCAGGATCGCTCTTCACCAGCCTGATTCCCAATCTGCTGGTGCGTGGGATTGCAGAAGCTATTGCCAGTTCCCGCGCGGTGCGCGTTTTTATCTGCAACCTGATGACTGAGGCCAATGAAAGCCTGAATATGACCGCCTCTGATCACATCAAGGCGATCTTCAATCACTCTCCCGGAAAGATTTTTGATTACGCGTTGGTCAATACGGGCGAGGTTTCAGCCAGCATGAGAGTTCGCTATGCAGAAGAGCACGCCCAGCAGGTGCAGGCCGATGTTGCTGCCATTGAGCAAATGGGCGTCCAATGCATAGCCGGTAACTTTGTTCTGGAAAGCCATTATGCGCGCCATGCTACTGACCGCCTCTGCCAGGAACTCCTCCGGCTGGCGAAATTTTCCCGCCATCCTGCCGGTTTTGCCCATCAGGCTTTAAGATGATTGCTTCATGGCTCATCGTCCAATAAACAGCTCAGGCAGCTTTGCCATTGTCATTATGGCTGCAGGCAAAGGCACGCGCCTGAAATCCAGCCGCGCCAAAGTGCTGCATGAGATAGGCGGCCAGCCATTGCTGGCGCACGTGATCAAGGCCGCCCGGCAAATTGTTCCTGCAAGCGATATTTACGTGATTATCGGCCATCAGGCAGAGAACGTCCGCGCCGCCGTGGAAGCGCTGGGAGTGAAATTTATTTTGCAGGCAGAGCAGCGTGGCACCGGCCACGCCATTATGTGCGCTCGTCCGGCAGTGCAGCAGTATGAAAACATTCTGGTGCTCTCCGGTGACGTGCCTTTAATCCGCCAGGAAACCATTGCGCAGGTGAGGGACTTTCATTGGGCGAAAAAAGCTGCCATGACGATCCTTACGGCTGAGCCGGCTGATCCCTTCGGTTATGGCCGTGTGATTCGTGCCGGTGATGATCGCGTAAAAGCAATTGTCGAGCAGAAAGCGCTGACCAAGGCGCAGCAGAAAGTTCGCGAGATCAACTCCGGCATCTATGCCTTTGCAAGCAAGGCGCTCTTTGCCCACATTGATCGCCTGAGCACAAACAATGCTCATCACGAGTTCTATCTAACAGATATGGCTGCGCTGCTGGTGAAGGCCAAAGCCACAGTGGTCGCGCTCAAGGCTGGCGATCCCGCAGAAGTGCTGGGCGCAAACACGCTGGCAGAGCTTGCCTCGCTTGATGCCGCGATGCGCGCGCGTAAGTGCAATGAATTGATGGCTGCGGGCGTGAGCATCTATCGCCCTGAAACCTGCGTAATTGATCCTGAAGTGGAGATTGGCGCAGATACAATTCTTGAACCTTTCGTGCAGATATTGGGCGCGACGCGTATCGGCTCCAACTGCCGCATTCGTTCCTTCAGCATCATCCGGGATTCACAGCTTGGCAATGACGTAATGGTCCGCCCCGGCTGCATCGTTGATCAATCACAGATTGCTGCCGGAGCGTTGCTTGGCCCGTATTCACACCTGCGGCCGGGGAGCGAAGTTGGCGAAGGCGCACACGTAGGCAATTTTGTGGAAACCAAGAAGGCCCGGCTGGGCCGCGGCTCCAAGGCCAACCACCTCACCTATCTGGGTGATGCCGAGATCGGCGAAGGGGTGAACATTGGCGCCGGCACCATTACCTGCAATTATGACGGCACGAACAAACATCTCACGGTGATCGAAGACGGCGCTTTTGTAGGCAGCGACTCAACGCTGGTAGCACCGGTGCGCGTGGGAAAAGGAGCTTACGTGGCTGCCGGATCAACCATCACTGAGGATGTTCCTGCTGATAGCCTTGCCCTGGGCCGCGCCCGCCAGACCACAAAGGCAGATTGGGCCAGGAGGAAACGGGAGTTGCGAGGCAAAGCAAAAAAAGCAGAGTAACTGCTGCGGGTTCTCATCTACCGGGCTTTCCTAAAAATGCATTACCACTGATTCACACTGATAACACTGATCAAATCAACGTGCATTATCAGTGTTATCAGTGTTATCAGTGTTATCAGTGTCTCAGTGGTGAAATTTCTTTTTTGGGCAAAACTATCTACCGGTATTTTCATAACAAAGGCCGCCGGAATTCTCCCGACGGCCTTTCTGCATTCAAACTGTAATCTTTATATCTGCCTTGATCGATCAGGCAGCCTTCTCATGTTTTGTTACCTGTGCCGGCGATTTTCCCACGCCGATCTTGATTTGTCTGGGCTTGGCTTCCTCTCGCTTCGGCACAGATATTTTCAACACACCATTTTCAAAGTGTGCCTGAATGTGCTCGGGATCGACCGTATTAGGAAGCGTAAAAGAGCGAGTGAACCTGCCATAGCTGCGCTCGATCCTGTGGAAGTTGTCTTGTTTTTGCTCGTTTTCCATCTTGCGTTCGCCGCTGATGGTGAGCACGTTGTTTTCTACGCGAACATCCACGTCTTTCTCGTCAATTCCCGGCAGCTCCGCCTGTACGATTATGTTGCGCTCGTCTTCGTAGATATCCACCGGCGGCGCAAAATTGCTGAATGTGAGCGGCTGCTCCGTGTTTCTCTGGTTGCTGAACCCTGAAAATGATTGGTTCAGCAGTTGGTTCACGCGGTTCTGCAAAGATGTAAGCTCATTGAACGGGTCCCAACGCGTAATGTTGGCCATGTTTTTTTCTCCTTTCCTTAAATGGAAATGTGTATTGATGGATAACTAAATGAAAGGTAGGTCCCGACGCTTGAGGTCTAAAAAGATCAATTCCGTGAGGGCGCTACTGCTGTGGAATTTTATGGTTTAACCAGGTTGTTCGTGGTTCAGTGTATGTTCCGCAGCGTTGCTCGCGAGCTTTCGGCCTTTGCAGATCCTCGACCGGGCGCGGGTTTGCAGGTTCTGAATAGTCCGGGTGGAAAGACCAGCCGGGTTCATCCATCACGGCCATCAGGGCTCACCTGATGACCCTCTATTTCTCTATAGTAATACTTTTGTTGTACTCTTGTGCGCTTCGCTTAGTCGAAGGCAGCAGACGCTTGCTTTTTTTTGAGCTCTGGCGGCGAAATTTTTAAACTCGTGTCTTTTTTGCCTACCAAAATCCGGCTGGTACGTCGAATGTACAGACATTCGATAGCACGCGTTCCGGGCCGTCCCCACTTCTTAGGAGGATTTCCAATGCGTTATTGGCCGCTTTTAGCTCTTCTCGGCCTGGCTTCACTGGTTTCAGCCCAGCAGAAAGATGCCTCAGATCAGCTGCCTACACTTGAGCACTTGAGCGCTGGCCAGGTGGATCCGCAGGTTGATCCCTGCACGGATTTTTATCAGTACACCTGCAATAAATTTTTTACGGCCAATCCAATTCCTGCCGACCAGTCTGGATGGGGCGTTGCCGGCCCGCTGCTCAAGTGGAATGAGGTGGTAATGCGCCAGGCGCTGGAAGCAGCAGCAGCCAAAAAGACGGGCCGCACTGCCGTGGAGCAGAAGATTGGCGATTACTGGTCAAGTTGCATGGATGAGAGCAAGCGGGAAAGCGACTCACTGAAGGAATTTCAGCCGGAGTTGAAGCGGATTGACGATATCAGGCAAAAATCCCAGCTTGTGGACCAGATTGCGCACCAGCATTCCTCTATCGGCGACGCATGGCTGGTGGATGACAATGCCACGTTCGCGCCGATGTTCGGATTCAGCGCCATTCAGGATTATGACGATGCCCAGAAAACGGTGGCGCAGTTTGATCAGGGCGGCTTTGCGCTGCCCGGGCGCGATTTTTATCTTTCTGACGATGCCAAATCGGTGGAGATCCGCAAGAAATACCAGCAGCACGTTGCCAACATGCTGAAGCTGGTGGGCGAATCTGAAACCCAGGCAGCAGCGGACGCAGCCGCAGTGCTTGAGATGGAAACCGCGCTGGCCAAAGCTTCCATGGATGCGGTGAAGCGCCGCGATCCTAAGAACATTGACAACAAGATGACGCTGGCAGAGTTCCAGAAGCTTACGCCGTCATTTAACTGGCAGCGCTACCTCACCCTTGTCCATGCGCCGGCGCAGCAGATTTATCTGGTGACTTCTCCTGATTTTTTCCGCGGGCTGGAACGGGTGATTCAACAGCAGCCACTGGAGCACTGGAAGGCTTATCTCAAATGGCACCTGGTACACAACTCTGCGCCTTATCTGAACAAAGCAATCTACTCTGAGAATTTTAATTTCTTTAGCCACACGTTGGCGGGCACGCCGGAACAGGCTCCGCGTTGGCGGCGCTGTGTGCATTCGGCAGATAACGCACTGGGTGAAGCGCTGGGCCAGGCTTACGTCGCCCGCGCTTTTCCGCCAGAGAGCAAAGAGCGCGTCCTGAAGCTGGTGAATGCCATTAAAGCTGCGCTCGATCAGGACATCTCACAGCTGAGCTGGATGACGCCGCAAACCAAAAAACAGGCCAGCACCAAGCTGCACGGCATCCTGGATAAAATTGGCTATCCCGATAAATGGCGTGATTACTCTGCGCTTACGATCACGCCCAATAGCTATCTGGAAAACGTGCATCGCGCCACCGCGTTTGAGTTCAATCGCTGGGTGCAGAAGATCGGCAAGCCGATTGACCGTTATGACTGGACCATGACGCCGCCCACCATCAACGCTTATTACGACGCGCAGTTCAACACCATCAACTTTCCCGCCGGAATTTTGCAGCCTCCGTACTTTAGCGACCAAGCCGATGACGCCGCCAACTTTGGCGGAGAAGGCGCAGTGATTGGCCATGAGATCACGCATGGCTTTGACGATGAGGGGCGCAAGTTCGACGCCAACGGCAATCTGCATGACTGGTGGACACCGGAAGACGCAAAGAACTATGACGAGCGCGGCAAGTGCATCTCTGACGAATACACACAGGAGATCCCAGAGGCCGGTGTAAAGCAGAACGGCCTGCTGACGCAGGGTGAAGACACAGCCGACAACGGCGGTCTTTATATCGCGCTGATTGCTCTGGAAAACACGCTGAAGCAACAAGGGAAAACGCTCGAGACGAAAGGCGATGACGGCCTTACTGAGCTGCAACGCTTCTTCCTGGCCTTTGCCAACGGCTGGTGTGAAGAGGCGCGCCCGGAGATCATGCGTGTCCAGGTGTTGACCAACCCGCATTCTCTGCCCAAGTACCGGGTCAACAACACGGTGGCCAATATGCCGGAATTTGCCCGCGCATTTGGCTGTGCCAAGGGCAAGCCATTGGTGCATGAAAACGCCTGCAGAGTCTGGTAGAAATGAAAAGGGCATCAGCCTCGCGCTGATGCCCGTGCTTTTCATAGGTAAGACCGTTTCTTCTCTTTCCTTCTTCGATTCGCCCAATGCCAACCAAGCTTACGAATGCCGCCATCTCAATTGGGGACTGGAGCGGCCTATGGCAAATCGTAAGGAAAAGCAGAAAAGACCTGAGAAGAGCACTCATCCTCAGCACTTCGGAGAGTCCAGCCCAAATCCGCATGGTGAGAACAAGATCATAGAAATGCCCATTCGCACTCACCAGCGCCATGACACAGCGGGACAGAACATTGCGCAGACTACCAGCACGATCGACGGGAACCTGAATCCCTCAGTGGCCCATGATGAGCCTACAAAGCGGTCCGTGAATACCGGGTCAGCTGAACACGATACCGCTGGATCAAAGCCGCCGGCTCGCCGTTCCAGCGGGAACAAGAGAAGCAAGGCGTAATAATCTCGGTAAAGTTCCTGCTCCCTATTCGCGGCGCTTGCTAGACTAGGCGCTGATGCCCGCTGCCAAAAAAGCTGCCAAAGCTGCTCGTACTTTTGAATCCGTGCTGGAGCGTACGCAGGACAATCTGCGCTGGGTGATCGCGCGCGTGCCGTTTGACGCAGCTGGAACATGGGGCAAGCGCGGGCAGCTCCGCGTGCAGGGTGAGATCAACGGATTCGGTTTCCGCAGCACGCTTTTTCCTGATGGCAAGGGCAAGCTTCATGATCGTCAACAAAAAGATGCAATCGGGTGGCAAGACCGCGCCCGGTTTGACCGCGAAGTTTCGCCTCTCGCCGGACTCTACACCGCGTGTGGCTGCCCCGCCGCCACTGGAGGAACTGCTCAAGGAACTCAGGCAATCCAATCGCCTGCTTAAATTTTATGAGTCGCTCGGCAAATCTCGGCGCAACTATATCGCCGCCTGGGTCGCCGAAGGAAAGCAAAAGGAGACGCGCCTTCGCCGCGCGTCACAGATCGCCGAGCGGCTGATGGAGACACTGGAGGCCGAGCGCTCGCTCCCGCCGATGATCGAGATGGCCTTCCGCCAGAATCCTCGCGCGCGTGAACGATGGGAGCAGATGTCTCCCTCGCACCGCCGCAACCACCTGTTCAGTATTTTTCATTATCGCGAGCCGGAAGCGCGGGCGCGGCGCGTGGCCAAGGTAATCGAGGAGATGTTGGGCAGGAAACCCGCGCCGGGAAACGACGAGGATTTCAGCGAGACTATTTAGGGCTTGCTCGTCATTTCGGGTCCTGCTCTTCAGAAGAGTCCTCGTCACGCGAAGGAAATTCTTCTCCCGGCCAGGACTGGCCGCCGGCAGCTTCCTGCGTGATGCCCTCGTCCTCCCATAGATGGCCGCAGGCATCGCATCTCCACTGGAACTTGCCTGGGAACTCATGATCTGACCGGACTGAGTATCGCCCTTCCAGAACAACCTTCGCGGAGTGGCACTTGGGGCACAAAATGGCGTAAGGCTTTTCTTCTTCGGGCTCTTCTCCGATTTCATCGTCGATGGCGCGCTCCAACGCGGCCTCAGCACGTTGCACATCGCTCGCCCGGATCTCCAGGCTGAGGTATGACGGAATCCCGGCGGCGGCCAGAATCTTCATTGTGCGCCCCGCCTCCTCGGCGCTTTTCGCCCAGCCGAAGACCACCAGGTCCTCGTCGGGTGGATCGGTCGATGAATGCGAAGAATGCGAAGGAGGATCAAGCTTAAGCGGGACAGTGAAACCTCGCTCAGTGATGACGGCCTGCAGCGCTTCGCGGGCGATCTCCGTGAGATCATAGGCATTCTCCGCAACAGCGCAAAGCTCGTCTTCCGTCATGTGCTCGTAATTTTCCTTCAACTGCCGGAATTGCCGGTCGACGCTTTCCATGGCGGAAATAATATGCCGGAAAAAATTATTACGGACAAATAATATTTCTTCAACGGTCGGGGAAGCCGGGAATGTTTTGCCGAAGCGGTCCAGCCCTTTTATGAGAGATTCGCGTTGACCAACCGCAATCCCTGCTCAACGCGGACTAAACGATCTTTCTCTCTATCGAGGAACCGCTTCACTCTCCCATTACCGCAACCACAACGCGCTTTGAGCGCTGGCCGTCAAACTCAGCATAGAAAACCCGCTGCCACGTTCCCAGAAGGAGCTTGCCATTGGTTACCGGCAGGATTACCTGGTGATGCACGAGGATGGCTTTCAAATGCGAATCGCCATTGTCTTCGCCGGTCTGATGATGAAGATAGTCTTCCTTGAATGGAGCAAGCTGCTCCAGCCATTGATCGATATCGTGAATCAAGCCGCTCTCATGGTCGTTTACATAAACTCCGGCGGTGATGTGCATGGCTGAAACCAGCGCCAGCCCATTGGTAACGCCGCTGGTGTGAACAATTTTCTCCACCTGCGGCGTTATATGAACGTACTCGCGATGGTGCTTGGTATTAAAGGTGAGATATTCAGTATGAAATTTCATTGATCGCGCCGTCCTCGTAGGTTTTTCGAAAGCAGTCGTTTTTCCGAAAGCAGTCTATATGAATGCCAATGGCGGTGCTGAGGCCGCCTGAAGAGAGAGACTGAGCATCGTACATGCTTGTATGGCCAAACAATCTCTTCACACGGCAGCGCGGCTTATTCCCGCGAACCCCACTCTGGACCAACTGCGCTCAGTTGCGGCGGGCTGCAAAGCCTGCGATCTTTGGAAGCTGGGCACGCAAACTGTTTTTGGCGAAGGCAGCACACGTGCGCACGTAATGATGGTGGGCGAGCAGCCGGGCGATAAAGAAGATCTCCAGGGCAGGCCGTTTGTTGGCCCAGCAGGCGCGGTGCTGGATAAAGCCCTGGCGGCTGCGGGCATCAACCGTAATGACGTTTACGTGACCAACATCGTCAAGCATTTTAAATGGGAGCCGCGAGGCAAGCGCCGCCTGCACAAGAAACCGAATATCACTGAGATCAGCGCGTGCCGTCCGTGGCTGGAAGCCGAGATCCGCGTGGTGAAGCCGCAAGTGGTGGTCTTGCTTGGCGCGACGGCGGCACAGGGCATTCTGGGCCGCGATTTCCGCGTGACCCAGCATCGGGGCGAATGGATAAAATCAGAGGTCGCGCCAAATGTGCTGGCTACAGTGCATCCGTCGTCAATCCTTCGCGCGAGAGACGACGATTCACGCCATGAAGAGATGCGGAAGTTTATTGACGATCTGAAAGTGGTAGCGGAGAAGCTCAGCCAACGCAAAGCTGCCTAGGTTATTCCTGGCTGATCGCCATCGTTTGGTCAATGCTCAAGGTCTTGGGCATGCCCGCGCTTTCAGGGCCGGTCCAGGTGGCGACGATGCGGAAGCCTGAATCGCTGATTTCAGCGGAGTAGGTATATGGGCCGCGATTGTTGCGTTGCATGGTGAGATCGCCCTGGGAGCGCAAATCGTCAATCGAGATATAACTGCCTTGCAGAGCCGCGTGGCTGCGCTCAGCCTGGGCGATGGCCAGCAGATCGCTGCGTACGCCCATCAAATCCACGGTCGCCGTAGGACTGGAAGTACCGGCGGTCATTACGCTCCGGGTCTGGCGCATATAAATCCAGGCGCCAACTGCAACGACCGCGATCAAGGTAATAAAGCCAAAGGCACGTCCCATGCTGGTCTCTCCCTTGGCGGGAATGATACTCTGCTGATTTGTTCCAGCTCCCGGTAAAATCAAAAATTTGGCTGACGAAAGTCCAATTCGCGTAGCAGTCGTTGGTGTAGGCTCCTTCGGCCGGAACCATGCCCGCGTGTATCACGAACTGAAGAAGCAGGGCCACGGCGTGGAACTGGCCGCAGTGGTTGATCAGGACGCAGCACAGGCGCAGGCCGTGGCAGCGCAGTTTGGCTGCTCTGCTTTTACCAGCGTAGAAGAGCTGTTTGGCCGCGTGGAAGCGGCTTCCGTTGCGGTGCCAACGGTGCACCACAGAGACGTGGCTGCTGCGCTGATGGCTGCGGGCATTGATGTTTTGATTGAAAAGCCGCTGGCCTCAACCCTGGACGAAGCAGACGATCTCATTAGCCTGGCGAAGGCGAACCAGCGTGTT
>DASTCT010000262.1:0-8729 GCA_035710845.1 Candidatus Angelobacter sp. | reverse complement strand
AACCTGTTCCTTTCACCGGAGCGCCATTTCAGCCGCAAAATACAGGAATCCATGCTGGCGCTGCAGATTGAGCGCCACTTCACCAAGCAGCAAATTTTTACCATGTACTGCAACCAGATTTTTCTGGGCCACGGTGTTTATGGTTTTGAAGCAGGCGCGGAGTATTACTTCAACAAACATGCCAAAGACCTGAAGCTTGAGGAAGCTGCTCTTCTCGCAGGATTGCCGAAGGCCCCGGTTTCTTACTCTCCCATTAACTATCCTGATCACGCCATGAAGCGCCGGAATCTGGTCATCAACAATATGCTTGAGGATGGCAAGATCACGGCGGAAGAAGCGGGCCGGGCCAAGACCGCGCCATTGCGTCTGAATATCCAGCACGAGCTTTCTCCCGCGCCGTACTTTGTTGAGGAAGTGCGCCGGTATCTGGAACGGAAATACGGCGCAGATCAGGTCCATGAAGGCGGCCTGCGCGTTTATACATCGCTTGATCTTGATCTGCAAAAGACCGCGACCCAGGCAGTGCTGGATGGGCTGGCCGCCTATGAGCGCCGCCACGGGTGGAAAGGCCACTTGAAAAACGTGGTTGAAGATGGCGAATCCATCAGCAAATATCAGGATTCTGACTGGCAAAAGCCAATCACGGTTGGCGAATATCTGAACGCGCTGGTGTTCGATATCGGAGCGCAATTCTGCAAAGTCAAGCTAGGGCGTTACAGCGCTTCCCTTGGGCCGCCAGATATAGCCTGGACAGGCAGCAAACTGCCCAAAAAGATACTTACGCCGGGCGATATTGTTTACGTAAAAGTTTTAGCTTTGAACGCTGATGGCTCAGCCAAAGTTTCACTGGAACAAAATTCTGGAGCGCAGGGAGCGCTGCTCGCCATAGACAATGCCACTGGTGACATCAAGGCCATGGTTGGCGGGCGCGATTTTGACGAATCGAAATTCAACCGGGCCACTCAAGCGCGGCGGCAGGTGGGATCGTCATTCAAGCCCTATGTCTATACCGCCGCAATCGACCAGGGCGCTGAGCCGGATGACATGATCCTGGATGCGCCCACCACCTTTAATAGCGCCGGAACGCCTTACACGCCACACAACTTCGACCATCGCTTTGAAGGCAACATCACGCTGCGCCATGCTCTTGCTGATTCGCGCAATATCCCCGCCGTTAAGCTGGCGCAGAAGGTCGGCATGACAACCGTAACTGACTATGCGCGCCGCTTTGGCATCACCTCGCCCATTCCGCCCTTCTTGCCTACAGCGCTGGGCGCGGCCGATCTTACGCTTTACGAGCAGACATCTGCTTTCACCGTTTTTCCTAATGATGGATTGCGGATTGAGCCACGCTTCATCCGGCAGGTGACTGACTATGAGGGCCATGTGCTGGAGCAGGATTTGCCGGATGCCAAAGACGTGATCAGCCAGCGCACTGCGCGCACCATGGTCTCATTGCTGCAGGAAGTGGTAAAGCATGGTACGGGCGCGCCAGCGCTCAAATTGAACCATCCGGTCGCGGGCAAAACCGGCACAACGAATGATTACACGGATGCGTGGTTTATCGGTTTTTCTCCCAGCATAACCTGCGGCGTCTGGGTCGGCTTTGATGAAAAGAAAAACCTGGGTGAAAGCGAGACTGGTGGCCATGCGGCCTTGCCTATCTGGATTGATTTCATGCGCGTCGCGATTACCGATCCTGCTCGGAAAAACGAAGCGTTTCTTACTGTTGGCCCCGACGGCAAAAAATCTCCAGGCATTAAGCGCGCCTCCATCACTCCACCACGGCAAGCGAATGATGCGGAGGCGCATTGATTGCTGCGCAAGCTGATTAAATATACGTTTCGCGGGCTAGTGCTGCTTCTGGTCTTTCTCTCGTCGGCGTTGCTGGCCATGCGCTTTGCTATCCAGGGGCGTGAAGTAAAAGTGCCTCGCCTTACTGGCATGACGCCGGCAGAGGCGGAGCGCGCAGCCAATTCTGAGGGCCTGGTGCTTTCCATTGAGAGCCGTTTCTATAGCCCCACGATTCCGCAGGGCCGCATTGTTTCGCAAGCGCCCGCCGCTGATGCACCTGTGCGACGAGGTTGGAAAGTGAGAGTGGCAGAAAGCCTGGGTCCGCAGCGCGCAGCCGTGCCCAATCTACTGGGTGAAAGCGAACATGCTGCGGGCATCAACATCAGCCGCCGCGGCCTGGAAATTGGGACTATCGGCACACTTCACCTGCCTGGAGCGCAGCCGGATACCGTGGTCAGCCAGAACCCGCCGCCGGATACAACAGAAGCCACTTCTCCCCGCGTGGACCTGATATTTTCCGCGCCAGACAACACTCAGTTTTACGTGATGCCGAATTTTGTGGGCCATTCCCTGGCCGAGGCCACCGCTGCAGTGCAGAAAGCGGGATTTACGCTGGGCAAGGTCCATGAGGCCAGCGACGACAGCAACAGTTCGCCGATATCTTCAGGAGCCATTGCGCACCAATCTCCAGCTGCCGGGCAGAGAATCGCTGCGGGCGCGACGATCAGCTTTGACGTAAGGAAGTAGGCTTAAGCTCGATTACACGGTAAAAGCCGTGCCGCCATTTGTGAACGCCGTGCTTTTTCTAAAATCCCGAACCTGCGTTTTGTGCAGGTGAGGGATCCATATAACAGCGTTGCTCTTCAGGTGGGCATGAGAATTTTCGTGGCGATAGCGATCTCTCGCTGCGCTCGAGATTTTCAGAGATAGCCGTTTGTGCCATTTGCGGTCAATTTTTCTGCAGGATCGCGGCAAAGAATCCATCACACGGATGCACGCCCGGAATGGTTCGCAGAAAATCTCCGCTGACTAGATTGCCAATGTCCTTCCAGACCAGGTCTCCTGACTGCAGTAATCGCTCTAGTTCTTCTCTAGCTGGAACAAATCTGAACTCAGAATTTTCCTTGAGACAGGCAGATATGACTTGCTCGTTTTCTTCTGGCCCAAGAGAGCAAGTGGAATACACCAATCTTCCGCCCGGCGATACGTGCCCCATAGCCGCGCGCAGGATTGCCACTTGCCGTGATTGCAGATCGTGCAGGTCTTCAGGCTTAAGCTTCCACTTGATTTCCGGATTGCGTGCCAGAGTTCCGGTGCCGGAGCAGGGAACATCCGCCAGCACGCGATCGAACTCGGTGATAAAAGGTAGCGTCAGTGCGTCTGCTGTAACTACATGGACATTTGGTTGGGGTGCCAGTTTGCGCAAGAGCCGCGCGCGATGCGGATGCAGCTCAGCGGCGTAGATCTCTGCGTCAGGAAGGCGGATCGCCAGCGCACCTGTTTTGCCTCCGGGAGCAGCACAACAATCCAGAATGCGCTTACCTTCGCCAACCAGCGCAGCTACAAGCTGCGAGCCTTCGTCTTGAATAGCGACTTGCCCGCTACGGAAGAGCTCAGTGGCAGTAATGTCTCCGCTGGACACAATTCCAGCTCCGCGCATCAATGCGCCGGGTTCGAGCTGAATACCCTCTTGTGTAAGCGTTTCTTCGTCTTCCTTTGTTGAAAGCCTAAGAGCAATCTGGGGAATGCGCTGATCATATTCACAGATCAGGTTGGCTTTATCGATTCCAAGATTTTTTACCCATCTTTCCACCAGCCATTTCGGATGAGCAAGAGAGCCAGCCAGGCCGTTCACATCTTTTGCATCAGGCGGGTTCGGGGCTGCACTCTGCTTTATTTTTCTCATCACGGCATTGGCAAGTCCTGCCGCGGATGTCTTCCTGGACTGCTTCACTAGCTCAACTGTTTCGTTGACCACGGCATGGGAAGGAATTTTGCTGAGGAACAGTTTCTGATAAGCGCCCATTCGGAGCGCAGTCAAAACTTCCAGGTCCAATTTGCGAAAGGGAGTAAAACTGAACTGCGCAATAGACTGGTCAAGCACGGAGCGCCAGCGCAACACGCCCATCACGATCTCTGTAGCGAGATTGCGGTCAAGAGGAGAGAGCTTATCTAAAAGCCCGGAGTGTAGCAGCTCATCTGCATACGCCGATTCGCTCTCAACACGCACAAGAATCTTGAATGCGGCGGCGCGTGCAGGTGAGACGGCCACGGCTCAGCCCAGCCGTTCGCCCTGTTCAGGGTGATAGCCATTGATGAACTCGCGATCGCTAAGAGCCTTCTTGCCTTCAGGCTGCAAGGTAAGCAACCGGAGCATGGAACTGCCGCCGCAAGATACATACAACTGCTTATCGCCGAACACGGAAAGAGTCCCTGGGTGATTAGTGGCTTCCATGTCCGTTTGCTGGACCCCGATAAACTTCAGGTTCTTGCTGCGAAATTGTGTGTATGCACCCGGCCAAGGCTGAAATCCACGGAGACGATTGTGGATCTCCTGCGCCGTGCGGTTGAAATCCACCAAACCGTCTTCCTTGGTGAGGATCGGCGCCAGCGTGGCATGAGAGTCGTCCTGTGGCTGGGCAACAAGCGTTTTCTGTTCTAAACCGTGGAGGGTCTCGACCAATAGATCAGCGCCTAACTCCGCCAGCTTCGGCGCCAGCGTAACGGAAGTATCGTCATCGCCAATCGGTAATTCTTTTTGCAGCAGAATGTCCCCTGTATCCAAACCTTCGTTCAACAGCATAGTCGTTACGCCGGTGACTGTTTCTCCGCTGGCAATCGCCCACTGGATGGGCGCCGCGCCACGATACTTCGGTAGAAGCGAAGCGTGCACATTGATGTTGCCGTAGCGAGGCAGCTCCAGCATCCATGGCGGTATGATGCGCCCGTAACCGACGACGATGATTGCATCCGGAGCCAGCGCCGTTAACTGCGCCTGAAACGCTTCGTTCTTTTTGATTTTGTCCGGCTGAACGATCGGTAGGCCCAGCTTAAGCGCAGATTGTTTGACTGGCGGCGCAGTCACCTCCATGCCACGGCCCTGCGGCCGGTCAGGTTGGGTCACCACAAGTTGTATATTGAATCCGGTTGCGGCCAGGCGCTCCAGGGTGGGCACAGCAAACTGCGGCGTGCCACAAAAAACCAGCTTCATGCCCACTCGCCGGCGCGCACCAGTTTTTTGATCTTGCGCTTGATCAGGTCACGCTTAAGCCCGCTTACATGGCTGATGAAAAGCCGCCCGTTCAGGTGGTCAATCTCATGTTGCAGTGCGCGGGCCAGCAGCTCATCGCCGGTTTTCTCAAACCAGTTTCCATCCACGTCCTGCGCGCGCACAGTGACAATATTTGCGCGGGTCACGTTCTCCCGGAACTCAGGCAGGCTCAGGCAGCCTTCCTGCCCGGTCTGTTTGGCTTCACGGTGAATGATCTCAGGATTCACCAGCACCAGCTTGGCGGCGGGATCTTCTTTGAAGGTGACATCGATCACGGAGAGACGCTTGGAAATGCCGATCTGCGGTGCTGCCAGCCCAACCCCGTGCGCCGCGTACATCGACTCAAACATATCTTCGACCAGCTTCTTCAGCTCTTCATTGAATTCAGTGACGGGTTCAGCCGGCGTCTCCAGCACCGGGTTGCCGTACAGCACGATTGGATAGATCATTCTCTCTGCTAGAACTCCCGCAATTGTTGTTTGTAGCCGGCAAAATTCCGCCGGGTCTCATCCATGGAATCGCCGCCAAACTTTTCCAGCGCACAACGCGCCAGTGTCAGGGCGACCATTGCTTCTGCCGCAACGCCAGCGGCCGGAACAACGCAGACGTCAGAGCGTTCATACGCCGCCTTGACCGGCTCGCGCGTGGAGAAGTCCACCGATCCCAGCGGACGCCGCAGCGTGGAAATTGGTTTCAGGTAGCCGCGCACCAGAATGTCCTGCCCGTTGGAGATTCCACCTTCAATGCCGCCGGCGTGGTTTGATGCGCGAGTAAAGCCGGTGAATGGGGCATCTATTTTCACCCTTCGCTTTGCTCCGCTTTGCTCCGTGGGGGCGCTTTCTTTTTTATATCCGATCTCATCATGCACGGTTGATCCGAAGGAGAGAGCAGATTCCACGCCAGTACCGATCTCCACGGCCTTTACCGCCTGCAATGACATCACGGCCATAGCCAGCATTCCATCCAGGCGCTCGTCCCACTGCGCGTAGGTACCCAGCCCCGGCGGAATGCCGTGCGCAACAACCTCAAAAACGCCGCCAACGGAATCGCCGGTGCGCAGCGCCTGATCCACTTCGGCTTTCATACGCTGCTCAGCTTCGGAATCAGCGCAGTTGAGCAGCACTTCATTGCAAGCATGAAGCTGCTGGAGCTTGTCCCAGGCGACCTCCGCATTGCCGAGCGTTACCTTGCCGACGGCAATCACGTGGCTGAGCACCTCAATGTCCAGTTCGCGGAGAAACAGCTTGGCAATCGCGCCCACGGAAACACGCGCAGCCGATTCTCGCGCTGACGCCCGCTCCAGCACATAGCGCGCTTCAGGAAAGTTGTATTTGAGCGCACCCGCCAGATCGGCGTGCCCCGGACGCGGCGAAGCTACTCGCTTATGCTTTTCCTGGTCGCCGGTTTCTACAGGCAGCGATTCCTGCCAGTTCTTCCAATCCTTGTTCTCCAGCAGAATGGCAATAGGCGAGCCAATCGTCTTGCCATGGCGAATGCCGGAAACAATGTGGGCTTTATCAGTCTCAATCTTCATCCGCCCGCCGCGGCCAAAGCCCTGCTGTCGCCGCCAGAGTTCGCGGTCAATAAACGCCTGATCAACTTCAAGGCCAGCAGGTATCCCTGAGAGATTGGCTACCAGGGCCTCTCCGTGTGATTCTCCGGCGGTGAAAAAACGCAGCATAGGCATATCGCAAATCTTCACCGTTTCGGGATGTAGAAGAAGTTTTTGGTGGCGGCGGTTGGACTCGAACCAACGACCTACGGATTATGAGACCGTCGCTCTAGCCACCTGAGCTACACCGCCATCCATCCAGGGAAGACAAAAAAGAAGCTGCGCGATCAGGCATCGGCAGCACTTTGATTGTAAGTCGGTGCAATTAGACTGTCAAACCTGGAGTGGTATGAAAAAGGCCCGGATCACCTTAATATCCGGGCCGAAAGAAACCAACAAGGAGAGAGACTGAACAAAAAAACAGCTACGGATTAAAATCACACTTCACGACGATCGTAGATTCCTCTGATGCAGGTTCATATTTCCACTTGGTCACGGCAGTGACGGCGGCCTGAACTAAGACCGGGTTGCCGCCCAAGACTTTTATATCTTTTACTTTGCCGTCAGGCGTGACCTTCAATTCAAGTCGCGCGCTGCCGGTGATGTTGTTCCTTCTGGCCAGGTCAGGATATTCAGGTTCAACGCGAACTTTTACCTTTCGCGCGCTTGATTGGGCATGAATGGGTTGGTATGGAAACAATGAAAAAGCGACCAGCAGACAACTGAAAATGAGCGGTCGCGTCCATTGCAGGCGTGCATGGCGCCAATTACAGTTCACCTTCTTCTCCTAAAAAATGCCTGCGGCAACGGCGTGCCATGCTTCTTGTGACGCAGGCGGCACAATGAGCGAATCCTAATCAAAAACGCCTCTGACCACAAAGTCACGAAAGTAACCTGTAACCAGAAATGGAACCAGCAGATGTATTGGCGGGCAGGTCGGTGCGAAAACCGGAGCGTTGGGAAATCAGGTTAGGGCCGCATTTTCAGCCGATTGGGACGAAGCGCAAAAATAGAGCTATTCCGGGCTGGCCGCCGCAACTGGCGCTGCTGGAGCAGCTTGCGGGCGTCCACGGAGCATTAGATATCCAACGGCTGAAAGCAGGGCAAGCACGCCGGCACAGGCAAGGAACAGCGGCCTAATTCCCAGCTTTTGCGCCAGGTAGCCGGAAAGCATAAGGCCGAGCACCTGGGAAACCGCGATGAGCGACATAAAGCTGCTGCTCACGCGCCCGACCATCTCATGAGGGGTTTCCTGCTGAGACATGGTTTGTGCTGGCACCCAGACAAAAGCTATGGCAAAGCCGATGGCAAAAGTGCTGAGCGCAGCCATGGGTATGTTGCGGAACCCTCCCAGCAAAGCTGCGCCAATGCCAAGTGAAAATAGTCCACCCAGTACCACGCGGGCATTTGACCGGTTCTTCGCCAGGCGGTTGACAAGCTGTGTGCCGAAAATCATGCCCAGGCCAACCATCGCGCTGATAATTCCGTACCAAAAGGTGCCGGCGGAGAGTGAATCGCGAATATAGATGGAGATCAGCGGGCTGAACGAGCTTAATACAAACATGGCCACGGCCATCGCGATAAAAACAAATGCCAGCCCAGCATGGGTAAAGATGAATTTGTTTCCGGCAAGAAAATCCTGGGAAAGAGATTTCACGGTCTTCTCGCCCGAGCGCGCCGGACGCTGGATGGTCAACTGCGCAATCATCAAGGCGGAAAACACAAAGCTGGCCGCATCCAGATAGAAGCAGGCTTTTTCCGTAAGCCATGCCACCAGCACTCCTGCGGTCGCCGGAGACAACAGTCTCACCAAATAAAATGCCTGGGCCATAAGTGCATTGGCGGCCAACAACCCTTCCATGGGGACAATGGTCCGCACAGTCACCGACTGCGCGGGCGCAAAGAAGCTGGAGACGGCGCTCAACACAAAGAAGATGGCGCAAATCTGGGTTATGTCATGCACAAAGAGCAGCAGCACAATAAGCACGGCGCGACTTAGGTCGCTGGCAACCATAAGGCGCTTTACATTCCAGTGATCTACAAACACGCCGGCCACAGGGCTAATCACCGCCAAAGGCAGCATGTAAGCAATGGTCACCAGTGTTACCTGTA
>DASTCT010000261.1:0-46227 GCA_035710845.1 Candidatus Angelobacter sp. | reverse complement strand
GCCCGCGCGCAATCTGCCGCGCGATCTGCAAAACATCAGAGAGAACGGCCGTGCCGGTAGCTCCGCCACCTGCTCCGCGCCCATAGAGCATCTGTGTTCCAACTTTTTCTCCGGCGATAAAGATGGCATTGTTTGCCCCGGCAGCCTTGGCCAGCATGGAATCTCTCGGTTCCAACCATGGCTGTACCGCAATGTGAATGCCCGTTTCTGTGCGTTCTGCTGAGGCGACTAATCGAATGGTTGAGTTCAGCCGATGTGCGTAATGAAAATCAGTTGCGGTAATGTTGCGAATGCCTGTCACCGGAATTTCCGCTGCGCGAACCCCGTAGCCAAACGCGATGCGGGCCAGAATGGCAATTTTGTCGCGCGCATCCAGTCCGTCGATATCCAGGCTCGCATTTGCCTCTGCGTAGCCCGCTGCCTGCGCCTGTTCCAGCGCGTGGGCAAACTCAATGCCGTGCTGCTCCATTTGCGTAAGGATGTAATTGCACGTGCCGTTCACAATTCCATAGACAGCCTGAATGCGGTCTGCTGCAAGGGCTTCAGAGATAGCACGGATCACCGGCACTCCGCCGGCAACAGTGGCTTCAATCCCAATGGGCAGGTTTTTCTCGCGCGCCAGGGCAAATAAAGTTTCCCCATGCAGTGCGATCAGCGCTTTGTTCGCCGTAACAACAGCTTTGCCGTTTGCCAGACTGCTGCGGACAACATCCAGCGCCACGGTTGTTCCCCCAATTGCCTCCACTACGATATCTACATCGTCCGCGTTCACCACTTGCCGCCAATCGCTAAGGATCGGCACACCGTTGATGCCTGGCTCCGAAGCGCCAGCCCTCCGTCGGCAGATGCGCGTAACCACCACGTCCACTCCGCCCGTGCGTTCGCGGATCTCCGCAGCATGGCTCTGCAGGATTTCGGCGGTCGCGCGCCCCACCGTGCCGTATCCAACAATCCCAATCCTTACCTGCTGCGAGGGCTGGGCAGGAGTTATCTTCTCTGCCGGTCCTTCTTCAATGCCGCGCATAAATCTGCTCCAGTGTCTTAACTACCGTGTCGCCGTCAGGCTCCATCGGTCCCAGCAAGCTTTGTCCCGGCGTTTGCTTCATGTAGTCCACGTCTTTCAGCATGTGCCCTGTCAACACCAGCACAACTGTTTCTGCCGATTTCACAAATCCTGCAGATGCCAGCTTTTTCAGCCCTGCTAATGTTGCGGCCGATGCTGGCTCGCACCCAATGCCTTCCGCTCCCAGCTCTGCTTTGGCCTGCGCAATTTCGTTTTCGCTTACCTCTTCGCACGCTCCGCCGGTGTTCTTGAGTACGCTCGCCGCTTTTCTCCATGAAGCAGGATTGCCGATGCGAATAGCCGTTGCCTTGGTCTCTGCATTTACTCGAACTAATTCTTCTCCGCCGTTCTCGCGCATGGTGCGGACCAAAGGATTTGCTCCGGCCGCTTGGATAATAGAAATCTTCGGCAAGGTCTTGATCAGCCCTAACTCGCGCAACTCCATAAATCCCTTGCCCAGCGCTGATCCATTTGCCAGATTGCCTCCCGGTACAATCACGTGGTCTGGGACCTTCCAGTCAAGTTGCTCCATCAGTTCGAACGCCACTGTTTTTTGCCCTTCCAGGCGATATGGGTTGAGTGAATTCAGCAGGTACGCCGGGAACCTGCGCACAACTTCATTCAGAACTTTCAGGCAGCCGTCAAAATCCGTGCGCAACTGCAAAACGTGCGAGCCATATTCCAGCGCCTGTGCCAGCTTGCCCGCCGCTACCTGTCCTGCCGGAAGCAGCACCATGCTTTGCATCTCTGCACGCGCAGCATACGCTGCCACAGAAGCTGATGTGTTGCCTGTGGAAGCGCAGCATACCCAGGAAAAACCTTCAGTCTTCGCCATGCTGATGGCCGCAGAGATTCCCGTATCTTTGAAAGAGCCGGTTGGGTTCATGCCCTGGTGCTTGGCAAATAAATTTGGCAGCTTGAGAGAGCGTGCAGCTTTTTTTAGCTGGATCAACGGTGTGTTGCCTTCGCCCATGGTTACAATGTTTCCACGTTCCACCTGCGGCAGGAGTTCTCTAAAGCGCCAAACTCCACTTGCATTTTCAGGGAGTGGCGATCCTCGCCGCTCCTGCCATATCTCCCTGAGCCGCAGTGCGAAGCCATCTGGTGCCTCCGCCCACTCTGGATATACAACTTCCACCAGCTCAGAACACTGTGTGCAGCGGAACATTCGGTCCGCCGTCTCTTGCACCTTGCCGCAGTGCACGCAGCGCAGCACGTGCGTGGCAACGGATGAATGAGTAGAGACTGGGTTCATTGCGCTCCTGTAGCGGCGGAAAAATTGGGTCGCAGGCAAACCGGAATGCTGGCGCTGGATTGCCCACAGAATTCGTCATGCACCGCGCGCACAACTTCTGCGCTCTGCGATGCCGGAACAGCAAAGCAGATGCTCAGTTCGCTGGCCCCCTGGGCCACGGCAATCACACTCACCTCGCGTCGCGCGACGGCAGAAAACACCCGCCCCAGAATCCCGCAGGTGCCTTTCATTGACTCACCCAACACAGTGACCACAGCCACATCGTCATCCACTTCTACGGGATTTAATACGGCTTGCGCCAATTCAACGCGGAAAATCGTACGGATCAGCTTCAGCACTCGCGGCGTATCTTCACTGCGCAGAACCAGTCCGAGCGCGTGTTCAGGCGAGGACTGCGTAGCAAACAGAACTTCCGTCTGTTCCTGCCCTAGGCGTAGAAAGAGCCGTCCCCAAAGCTCCACCGGATGCACATCGCGCCGCGTGACCAGCGTAATGAGCGTGGCATTCTTGACCGAAGTAATCGACTTCACTGGGGAATGCACTGGTTGTGCTGCGTTGGTGATTTTGGTCCCCTTCACTTCCGGGCGAAAAGAATTTTTGATCCAGACTGGAAAGCCAGCATCGGCCGCTGGGTATGCTGCTTTGGGATGGATTACCTTGGCGCCGTAATAAGCAAGCTCAATGGCCTCAGCAAAGCTAATCTCCGGCAGTGTGGTGGCATCCGGGCAAATGCGGGGATCAGCAGTAAGCACGCCATCCACGTCCGTCCATATCCATACCTCGTCTGCGCTGGCTGCGGCTCCAAGGATAGTTGCTGAATAGTCCGATCCGCCGCGTCCCAGCGTGGTGGTTTTTCCCTGCGGATTAGCGCCGCTATAGCCGGCGACAACCGGCACAACTCCACGTTCCACAATCGGCAGCAGCACGCGCGCACAGCTCTTGCGAGTTTCTTCCATGTCAGGTGCGGCGTTGCCGAAGTTGTTGTCGGTGACGATCACCTCTTCTGCGCGCACAAACTCGGCTTGGCTTCCGGATTGCTGCAGGAACCGCGCCAACACCCAGGCAGAGATGCGTTCGCCCAGCGCTACCAGAGAATCTGCCGTCTGCGCGGAGATATCAGAACGCAGTGCCGCCAATGCCTGGCAGGCGCTTTGCAGTTGCGTAAAGATTTCAGCGGTAAAGCTCTCTGCTGCGGCTTTATGTGCTTGAGCAAACAGGTCCTCAATCAACTCGCGATGCACGCTTTCAAATTTCTGCAAATATGTTTTAGTGGCAGCCGCTTCGCCTCGTCGCGCAGCATCAATGGTCTTAAAGATGAGGTCAGTCACTCCGGCCATGGCTGAAACCACCACAACAACACGGTCGTTCCTGGCCGCGCGGCCCACAATGTTTGCGCATTGGCGGAAGCGCTCTGCGTTGCCCACGGAGGTGCCGCCAAACTTCATCACGAGTAAACGTTTGCTGCTCATTCTGGTTTCCCCAACTTCTGTAACACTGCTCCCAATCTCTCCACCAGCGGAACCAGCTCACGGGTTACGCCGGCGCCATTGTTATCAGCCGCTGTATAGAGAACTTCGGTTTGCATGCCCTCTTCGGCAAAGATCTTCTGCAACTCTTCTGCTATCCGTGTTTCGTCTTTGCCGGTGAACGCAATCACTGACGAGCCCGATCCGCTGATCGCCACGCCCAGCAGACCGGAGCGGCGCAGCTCCAAACATCGCTTCATGCCGGGCACCAGCTTTTGGCGATAAGGTTGGTGCAGCCGGTCATCGAACAGAGCAGGGAAGAGATCAAATTTTCCTGAGAAACAAGTTGCGGCCAGCAAAGCCGTCCGCTGCAGGGTGTGCAATACGTCCGCGCGATCATAAGACTTTGGCAGCACTTGGCGGGCCTCATGCGTAGGAACTGTAATGTTTGGAGTAACTACAACCTGTCGGATGCTCTCAGGAAAATCCGTCTTCAGCGCGGTCACGCGATCCACATTATTGGATAGCGCTAAAACCAGTCCGCCATAGTACGCAGCAGCAGCATTATCAATGTGACCTTCAATTTCTTCAGCCCAGCGCAGAATCTGCTCTGCCTCAACATCCTCGCTGCTATATCGTGCTCCCAGTAGAAGTCCCGCGATGACTGCTGCGGCGCTGCTGCCCAAACCCACGCCAATAGGGATATCGCTTTGCACCACCACGTGCCCGCCAGGAACCGGCGAGCCCAGCTTTTCTGCGGCGTAACGCAGCGCATGCAAAACCAGATTTGAGCTTTTCATGGGAAAGCGATCAGGAGTTTTGCCCTGATATTCCAGGCTCAGCTCGTTCCCATCGGACGGCACAAACAGCGCTTTGAGGTAAAGCTTAAGCGCCAACCCGCCGCAATCAAAAGCGCAACCCAGGTTGGCGGAAGTAGCCGGCACAACTACGCGCCAGCCATAGCCATTTTCTGAACTCGATCTCATATCTTCCGTCTTTCTTTCCAAAACAAAAAACCCACCGCTTTTTGGCGAGTGGGTCAGGAACTTGATAATTGCTGGTTGGTTACGCTGCCGGCTCGCCCGCTTGTCGCCCGGATGTGGCTGTACCTGTGCTTGTTGTTGTCAAACACATGTCCATGGCGAAGCTGTTTTTGCGAACTTGCATTAGTGAGGACTATAGCCCGGCTGGTGGGCTGAGTCAAGAAAAGCTTTTGCTCCTGCAAACGTGAGTAACATCAAGCCGTCAGTATGCGATCATCCTAAGCTGCTAAAGACTAGGGACTTAACTGCACAACGCCAAAAGCTGTTCCAGTAATGTTCGGCGGCGTGGCCGTTGTGCTCACGGCATTTGTTGTTATGTCGAAAATATCGAGCACCCCGCCCTGGATCACATAAATAACGTTCCGGCCAGGGACGGGCGCAAAGCCTGTCACGTCAAGGGTGGTTCTGTTTGCCGGAACCAGCACGGGCGTGGCTGTCTGTGTAGTGGTATCAAAGATGGTCAGGCAGCCCTGGCGTTGGTTTTGGGCATTCACCGCACCTGCGGTGCAGCCAGTGGAGCCCATATAAAGGCGTCCATTGGAAGTAAGCGCCATCAGGTTGTGCCGCCCATCTGCAATGCTGACCGCAGTGCCTGCTGTGGTGGCTCCCGAATTGAGAACCTGTACCTTTCCAGCATTCAGTCCCACTGTTGGACTACCCGCCACAAACAGGAAGTTACTGCCATTGACTAGTCCAACCGTCGCTCCGGAAACCGATATTGGTGTCGCGACAAAAGGCCCTCCGGACCCGGGTGGTAAAAGGGCTACTCCGGCTAAGCCGGCCGTAGTTCCACCGCATTCCGGGCCGCAGTCCAGGACAGTGAAATGATTGTCATCTGCCCCGAAGACCGCGTTGGCTGGATGGTCCAGTCCTGCATTTCCGATCGGGAAGAACCCCGTTGGCGTAATCACTGCGAAAGTAATAGCTAAGGTGTCATTAAACGCCAGTACGGTAGTCCCTTGTGGGCCTATCACCAGCCGCTGGACGCCAGCCACCGCAGTAGTTCCAGTAATTGTTCCGGTTGCAGTGTTAATGCTTTGAACTGTGCCGTTATTTTCTGCAACCCAGCCTGTTTTTCCATCTGGCGTGATGGCAACGTCAACCGGAAGGGCCACCAGCGGCACGGTGAAGCGGATGGTCGCGGTTGCATTATCAAAAATGGCCACAGAATTGGAGAGAGTGCTTTGGATGACGGTAGAGCCGCTTGCGCTTACCATCTTGCCGGGAGAATTTACAGCAACGGTTTGCGTAATCGTGTCAGTGGTCGCGTTCACTACAACAACCGCGCCTGATGTGTTATCTGATATCAGCAGGCGCTGTGCTGCCGGGGTTGGCGTTCCGCCCCCCAAAACATTCTTGCCCTGGGAACAACCAGCAACCAGCAAAACAGCAATGCCCAGCAGAGCAAGGCTGACAACATGAAGGATTTTCTTAGCAGCCCTGGCTGCCCAACCAATAGTTTTCTCCACCATGGGCACTACCTTAACCCTCAGAGACGGCTAGGAGCAAGGCAATTGCGCAGCTTAGGAATACAGCTTTACAAGCTATTACCTTACGACACCCTTTCGCTCTGAACATGCGATTGCAGCATGGCACCGATGCGGCAGAAGAAGGGGAGATTCATTTTGGCACCGCAATTTTCCTGTACATCCTTCCAGTAACTTCTTGACAGTCTGTCCTACAACATATATTTTGCTGATATGCAGCTGATGTGCCAGAGCGTGTGTATGTGTTGTCGCAAGACGACCCGTCTGCCTCTGGCCAGAAAAACTGCTACCTAATAAAGCATTCATAATTTTTAGGAACAGGCCCATCGCCAGAGCAGGCGATGGGCTTTTTGCTTTTGCCGCAATTTTTATTGATCAGGAAAGCTTCAGGTGAAGAGATGAGCGCAACCGTGGTAGCACCGGTAAAGGAAACCAAAGCCCAGCGAGCTGAAAGGCTTAAGCAGCAGAAGAATCCCTGGGAATGCTTCGACGAAATCCGCCAGTTCGCCGCGCAGGGCCACTCCGCCATTCCTGACGAGTGGATCAAGACATACTTCCGCTGGTGGGGCGTTTACACGCAAGGCGATGGCGCCGGAGCGCTGGGTGGCAGCGGCGGCGAGGGCAAAGCAATGCCTTATTTCATGCTGCGCATTCGCCTCTCAAACGGGTTTATCAATGCTCACCAACTGCGCGCTGTTGCAGATCTGGCGGAAAAATATGCCGCTGGAACCGCCGATATCACCGTGCGCCAGAATATCCAGCTCCATTGGATCACCATTAAAGACCTGCCTCATGTGCTGGAAACGCTCTTTGCGATCGGCTTGACCTCAATGGCTGCCTGCGGTGACGTTACCCGCAACATTACCGGCTGCCCGCTTGCCGGACTGGATGCTCACGAGCTTTGCGACGCTTCTCCGCTGGTACAGGAAGCCGTGGAACTGCTGGTGGAT
Source organism: Candidatus Angelobacter sp. (assembly GCA_035710845.1). Lineage (GTDB taxonomy): Bacteria > Acidobacteriota > Terriglobia > Terriglobales > Acidobacteriaceae > Angelobacter. The sequence goes on along the minus strand of DASTCT010000261.1, from coordinate 38,963 downwards.
AATCCTGAGTTTTATAACTTGCCGCGGAAATACAAGATCAGCATTAGCGGTTGCCGCGACTGGTGCTCGTATCCTGAGATCAATGATCTCGCTTTTACTCCGGCCGTGCGCGAGATCGATGGCCGGCAGGAAGCAGGATTTTCTATTCGCGTTGGCGGCGGCCTTTCCACGGAGCCTCATCTGGCTGTTCGACTCAACGCATTCGTGCGCCGCGAGCAGGTAATGCCCATTATCAAGGCCGTGAGTGAGATCTTCCGCGAGGCTGATGTTTTGCGTGAAAATCGTGAGCGCGCTCGCCTGAAATATCTCTTCCTGCAGCACAATTGGACAGCCGAAACTTTTTTGCAGGAAATTGAGCGCAAGCTCGGCTACAAGCTCGCGCCCGGCGTGCCTGAGCAAGTTCCGGCAGACATCTTCCGCGACCATGTTGGCGTGCATCCGCAGAAGCAGCCCGGATTGTTTTACGTTGGCGCGTCCGTGCTGCGCGGCCGGATAACGCCACAACAGTTGCGCATTGCCGCCGATCTGGCTACGCGCTACGGCAATGGAGAACTGCGTACCACCAACACGCAGAACCTCATCATCGTGAACGTGCCGCGTGAAAGCACGGCTGCTGTTGCGCTGGCGCTGGAGACTGCTGGACTGCACGTATCCGCATCGCCCTTCTGGCGCGGCGCTATAGCTTGCACCGGCAGCGAATTTTGCAAGCTTGCCATTACTGAGACCAAAGCTTTCACTCGCTGGCTGGTGGAAGAGCTGGAAGAGCGCCTGCCGGAATTTGACCAGCAGTTGAAGCTCAACATTACCGGTTGCCCCAACAGTTGCGGCCAGCACCGCATTGCCGATATCGGTTTGGAAGGCAAGAAGATCAAAGCCCAAGGGCGTGTACAGGACGCTTACTACTTCTGCCTGGGTGGTGCCGTTGGAGAACATGCCGGCTTTGCGAGGCCCATCGGATATCGCTGCCCCGCTAACGAGGTGCCTGACGCAATCGAGCGGCTGCTCCGCAGCTATCTTGAGACGCGCCGGGCCGGTGAAAATCTGCGCCAATTTTTTGCGCGCCACTCAGAGCCGGCGTTGCGTACTCTTCTCGCCGGAGAGGAACTGTCGCCGGTCCTGCGCGATCCTTCACCGGGAAGAGTTCCGCATGGGTTGGAGGGATAAAGGGATCGTTATGGCGCTTTACCCAATTTTCCTGAAGCTTGAAGGCCACAAAATACTGGTTGTTGGTGGCGGCATGATAGCTGAACAAAAGATTGAGGGCATTCTCCGCTCGGCCACTGACGTAACCGTGATCGCGCCACAAATAACACCGCGCATTCGTCTGTGGGCACATCAGGGACGTCTCAAGCACATTGGCCTGGAGTTTCGCGCCGGAATGGCCCAGGGATATTTTATGGTGATTGCTGCCACGGACTCTGAGCAGATCAATCGCGCGGTCTATGATGAGGCGCGCAAGGCTGGTGCATTGAGCAACGCAGTTGACGATCCCGGCTACTGCGACTTCTATGCTCCAGCCGTGGTCAGCCGCGGACAGTTCCAAATTGCTATTTCCACCGGGGGAAACAGTCCCGCTTTGGCACAGAATATTCGCAAGGGACTGGAGCAGGAATTTGGCTTAGAATATGAGTCTTGGACGGCATGGCTGGGGCGCATGCGTGAAGCGATCCGCAGCTTGCTGCCGCGCAACGACCGGCGGAAAGAACTACTGCACTTACTGGCCCTGTGCAAGCCGCAAAAGCTTTCAAACCAAATAACCGTTTCTAATAATCGAACTATAAACAACCAACTTCTGGGAGGGAGCAATGGACCATCTGAGCAAAGCAGATTTGGAAAGCAGGCTACGGCAGGTAATCAAAGAGCATCAGCATGAAGGCCTGAATATGATCGGCAGTGCTGATCAGTTGCTGCATCGCCTGGTAGAGGCGGTGGAAGACTGGAATGAAGCTCGCACTTTAAGCAGGCAGAAAAGCGCGTAATCAATGCCAGCGAAGGTCTACATTGTTGGCGCGGGGCCCGGAGCGGCAGATCTTCTGACGCTCCGAGCTGCGGCTTTGCTGCGCGCAGCCCGCGTTGTATTGCATGACGATCTGGTGCCGCATGAGATCCTTGATCTCTGCCCGAAATCGGCCCAGATCATCAATGTAGGCAAGCGTTGTGGACGCAATGGCAGCAGCCAGGAGCAGATCAACGCACTCATGGTCTGGCACGCCAGTGAAACTGCGCCGCTGGATGAAGGAGAACAAACGATTGTCCGGCTTAAATCGGGCGATCCTGCAGTTTTTGGCCGCCTGGGTGAAGAGTTGGACGCTCTGCGCCGGGCTGGCATTCCATTTGAAGTTGTGCCCGGAGTTACTGCGGCAGCTTCTGCAGCAGCAGCAGCAGGAATCACCCTGACGGATCGCCGCGCCGCGTCGGCCCTGGTAGTGGTTACCGCCCACAATGCGCGCAATGAATCTCTGAGGCGAACAATCTTTGATCCTGCGCGCTCTACCTATGCCATCTATATGCCCGGTCCAGACTACAGCCGTACGGCGCGCGAGTTGGAGCAGTCGGGCCTGGAAGCATCCACGCCATGCGCCGTGGTTTCCAATGCCGGACGGACGAACCAGCAAACCCATCTTTTGACTTTGGCGGAACTGGCGTCAGTGCAGGGGATTCCTGCTCCGGCGTTGCTGATTGTGGGTGAAGTGGCGAAAGAACATTCACCGCGGGGGCAGGAAGATTCGCTTTCCCAAATCTCGAGTGAAGCGAGAGATCCCTACAACCAAGACAAATCCCCACTTTATTCATCCCTGGGTTAATTCAGTTTGTCAGCCGATAAAGCGTGGTAGCCATAGGGGCCCCTCGCTTTGCCCGGGGTTACAGAAAAGACCTACCCACCCGCAATCGACGGCACCAACGTTACCTCATCGCCTTCCTGGAATTGGTAATTCTTCCCCAAAAATCGTATGTCCTCATCGTTCACATAGATATTCAGGAAACGGCGAACGTTACCCTGCTCATCGCGCAGGTGTGGTTTGAGGGCAGGGAAGCGTCCGCTCAATGCGTCCAGCAGACTGTTCAAGTCAGCAGCTGCGCAATTGTATTTGTCAGTCCCTTCTGTGTGGGTGCGGAAAGCGCTTGGGATGGAAACTGTTAGGTTCATTTATGCTGCTCCTTTTCCTGATACATGCGCACCAGCAAATTCACGCTCCAGAAATTGCTCAAACGCTGCCAGCTTGGGTGCAATGGGCTCCACAGCTTCAAACCTGCCAACAAGCGCGTCTGTGGTTTTCAGGCCGTTGCCGGTGATGCAGAGCACAGTGGTTTCGTCTGGACGAATGCGTCCTTGTGCAAAAAGCTTGCGCGCAGCAGCCACGGTAACTCCGCCCGCAGTTTCGGCGAAGATGCCTTCCGTTTCCGCCAGCAACGTCATGCCGTCAACAATCTCGGCATCGCTAGAATCCTCAGCCCAGCCGCCGCTGCCCTGGATCATCTTGGCTGCATAAAAGCCGTCGGCAGGATTGCCGATAGCCAGCGAGCGCGCGATGGTCTGCGGTTTCTGCGGCTCAATCTCATTGCGGCCGGCCTTTACCGCAGCGCTGATCGGGCTGCAACCGGTGGCCTGTGCGCCAAAGAATTTTACCGGCTTCTCTTCCATGAATCCGAGTTGGACCAGCTCTTTGAAGGCTTTATGGATTTTGGTGATCAGCGAACCGCCAGCCATCGGCACAACAACGTTGTCCGGCAAACGCCAGCCGAGCTGTTCTGCGATCTCATATCCAACGGTCTTTGAGCCTTCAGCATAATAGGGCCGCAGGTTCACGTTCACAAAGCCCCAGCGATGCTTATCTGCAATCTGCGAGCAGAGCCGGTTTACGTGGTCATAATTGCCGTCAATGCGGATGATCTGCGCGCCATACACCTGCGTATTGAGCACCTTGGCGGTCTCAAGATCGGCCGGAATAAAAATGCAGGCCCTGAAGCCCGCGCGCGCTGCCTGCGCAGCAACAGCATTGGCCAGATTGCCGGTAGAAGAACAACTCACGACTTCAAAGCCAAAGTTCCTGGCTTGGGTGAGCGCCACTGCCACTACGCGATCTTTGAAGCTGAGCGTTGGAAAGCAAACGGCGTCATTCTTGATGTAAATCGATCGGCTGTGCAGACTCTCACCGAATTTTGCGGCTTTCACGAGCGGAGTAAAGCCCGCCGGAGAGCTGGCGTCGTAGTGTTCTGGAAGAGGAAGCAGCTCTCTATAGCGCCAAAGATTCGGTGGCCGTCGGGCAATCTCATCTTTGCTTATTTTCTGGCGAATGCGCTCCCAGTCATAGGCCACCTCGAGCGGAGCAAAACAGCTCTGGCAGAATGAAATCGGCTGATTGCCCCATGTGGCCTGGCATTCGCGGCATCGCAATTCATAACGCTGGTTCGTGCTCATCTTTATCTCTCCTGGATCTCTCAGGCGACGACCGATCTGGCTTGGCCTCAAGTCGCATCCTCAAAACGCCCACAAAACTAAAAACCCGCTGCTCTGAGGCAGCGGGTTCATGATTGCTAAGCTAATCTTTTACTTATGAACCTTTCTGCCTCGGTGTAAACACACGCATAGCCATGGTGTGACAGCACATGGCCATGTTGGAGATAGAAAGTAACATCGAGCTAAGTTTACATGATTTCTCGATCCAAGGGCAATCCTGCATTAGCGCCATTTGCCTGGATGCGAGTAGTTATAATTTAGTAGTTAGCTAAATACTAAGTACTAACTACTGCTTCCCGTCATCAGCTCCCGTGCTCTTTGGGTCGTCTTAATCACTGCATTCATCAGGGTTACGCGCAAGCCGCCTTTTTCCAACTCCATCAAGCCTTCAATCGTGCAGCCGGCCGGAGTTGTTACTGCATCTTTGAGCAGAGCAGGATGATGTCCGGTCTCAAGCGCCAGTTGCGCCGAGCCGAAAAACGTTTGTGCTGCCAGCGTGGTGGCCATCTCGCGCGGCAAGCCGACTTTCACGCCTGCTTCAGCCAGCGATTCCAGGATCACAAACACAAACGCCGGCCCACTGGCGGAGAGCGCGGTAATCGCGTCCATGTGCTTTTCATCCACAATCAGAGCGCGGCCCACGCTTTCAAAAAGATGTTTTGCCGTCTGCAAGTGCTCAGGTTTGGCCGCGGGGCCGGGACAAATCGCAGTCATCCCTGCGCCTACCATCGCTGGAGTATTGGGCATGGCGCGCACTACAGGCATATCTTTGCCAAGTTTCTGCTGAATAAAACTGGTAGTGGTGGATGCGGCGATCGAGATCACCAATGTTCCGGGAGCCAGCGCGGGTGCAATCTCATCCAGCAACTGTCCCAGCACTTGCGGCTTCACGCCGAGCAGGACGATTGGCGCCCCTGCGACCGCAGCGCGGTTATCAGTTCCCACCGGAACTCCGCCGAGTTCTCGCGCCAGCTCGGCTGAACGATCTCCATGCTGGATGGTGGCAGCCACTTCTTCCGGCTCCATTAGCTTGCGTTCCAGAAAAGACTCCAGCAGGATGGTTCCCATCTTGCCGCAGCCCAGCACAGCAATCTTTTTGGCTGCCTTGGTCCTGGTTTCGCGCGTGGCCTGTGTTTGTGTGGTGGACGAGCTCATGGTGTCCATTCCTTTCTTCATAAAAAGTAAAAGCCCGCTGCCTTTTGTGGGCAACGGGCTTCAATATGAGTGCTGTATTAGCTATCCAGCCATATTTACCCCTCTGCCCTCGCGGACACACGGAAGCGGGTACGCCGCCTGTCCTACACCCCGCCAAGCCAAAAGCGGACTTGTCGGGGACCCCGTTGCCGGATTGGGTCGAGAGGTAAACATGTCTAGGCGAACTATAGCCCAATTTTGCAGGCCAAACAAGCCAATATTAAAAGCTGTGAATTTCGATTTACGCGATTCGCTTCATTCATGCCGCAACGCACAAACGGATCAACTCGCGTGGCACGGCGTGCTGGAATATAAGAGGCCCCAGCGCACCGGAGCCAGCAGCGGCCACTTAGCGGAACAGGGTCGCCAGTCTTGTCACATCCAGAGCTACGAGCGGAAGTCCCGAGTTCCGCCATAGCAGAAAGCATCAAGCTTTCCCTAAGCAGTTGGCAGACAAGGCGGACTCGCAAGACGAAAGGCCATTTCCCGCTGTGGGATCTTTAAGCAATTGGATCGAATGTTTTTCTTATTTTGCCGGACAGAGCGGCGGACAAGGCGGGCAGCAGTCGAGGGTCGGCGACGGTGCGGCGGCACTAACTGGTTGGTTTCCGGCGTGACTGAGAGTAACAGCTGATCCGAACAGAACAAAGAAGACTACGAGCAGACGCGTAATTTTCATCGTTTATCTCCATGCCGTAGTGGCGGATATGGGTTGAGTGTACAACATCTTCTGGCAAGGCTGGATGTTGAAAATTGAATTGTTATTCGTACCGCAACGCCACCAGCGGATCGACCTTGGTGGCTCGACGCGCGGGGATATAGCATGCCGCCAGCGCAACCAGCGTCAGCAGAGCTGCCACAGCCAACAGCGTAATAGGATCGCCGGCTTTTACGCCGTAAAGGAAGCTGGCCAGAAAACGCGTCACTCCCACAGCCACCGCAATGCCCACAATGGCGCCGGCGATAATCAGCCCTACGGCTTTCGTGAGCACCAGGCCAACCACGTTGTGCGATTGCGCTCCTATAGCCATACGGATGCCAATCTCACGCGTTCGCCGTGTGACCTCATAAGAAAGCAGTCCATAAAGCCCAAGGCACGCCAGCAACAAGGCCAGGAGCCCAAACAAGCTGGAGAGCCGGGCAGTCATTTTTTCCGTGAATACCTGCCGGTCGATTGCTTCTGTTTCGGTGGAAATGCGGAAGACCGCCAGATCATGGCTCTGCTGGTCCACAATGTTTTTAACCGTGGGTACAAGCGAAAGCGGGGCCGTGCCTGTACGCAGCTCAAAAAACGCCTCTCCGCCGACATTCGGTTGATAAAAACAAGGCGTGATCTCGCGGCGCAGGCTGTTGTATTTGGAATTCGCCACTACGCCCACGATCAAATAACCTGGGGCCTTGGCGTCCCCGATCCCCGTCGGCTCCTGCTCTCCGAAGATCTGTCCGAGCGGATTTTTTCCTGGGAAGTACAGGCGCGCAAATTCCTGGTTCACGATGACCGGCGTTGGATTCGAACTGGGCTTATCACCCTCATTGGACGCGGCCACAGCGTAATCCGACGGAGTGAAATCACGTCCCGATTGAAACGGGATGCCCCAGGTTGAGAAGAATTTAGGGCCAATGGGATATACATCGGATTCGACTTGGTTCTTCTCGGCTGCTCCTGATTCCATCTCCTGCTTACTAGGCGGAGGAGTTCCCGGCCGGTGGAAGCCCGTGTTCCAGAGACCGCCGGAGAGAAACGGATACCAGGAATAAGTCGCAGAGGTTACGCCCGGGATCGCCGAGAATTTTTCCTGCAATTCGAAAAACAGATTGTCGATCTGCTGGCCCTTGTAGCCCGCCAGGCGCGGATCAATGCCAAAAAGAAGTACATTGTGCGTATCGAATCCTGGATCCAGGTTCTTGAGATTGTTGAGAGTACGCACCAGCAGCCCCGCGGTCACCAGCACCACGATCGCCAGTGCCATCTGCACCGCAACAAGCATTCCACCTGCGGAGAACCGGCGTTGCTTGCCCTCAGAAACTGTGGTGCCGCTGCCCGCCACGGTCTTGAGTGAAGAGGTGAGATTGACGTCTGAGCCACGTAGCGCGGGAGCCAGCCCAAAGAGGATCCCCGTGAGCAGCGAAACCGCAGCAGTGAACCCCAGCACGCGCCAGTCAAGTTGCGGCGTGAAGATCGGCGGGTTTATAGAGCCTGCGGAAACCATGGCCATCAGTGCCCGTGAACCCCAAACTGCGACGAGCATGCCGAGAGCCCCTCCCGCAAAAGCAAGCATTACGCTTTCTGTCAGCACTTGCAGGATGATCCTGCTCCGCTTTGCACCCAGCGCAAGACGCACGGCAATTTCGCGTTGGCGGGAAGCCGAGCGGGCCAGCAGCAATCCCGCGATGTTGGCGCAGGCGATCAGAAGCACCGCTCCTACGCAGAGCATCAACACGTAAAGTGGCTGCAAGGTCCTTTTCTGGTTGCCTCCCAGCACCTGGCTGGCTTGGGCCAGTTTGATTTTAGGATCGCTGTCCGGTTTGAAAAGAGGCTTACCCACAGATGCTACGGAGTTGCGAAACAGCAGACTGACGCCGGCCTCGGCTTGATTCACAGCAACGCCAGATTTCAGGCGCCCAATCATGACCAGCCACCAGTGATCCGCCTCATCATCTCTGGGCTTCCAGTTAGGAACCACCACGGGGCGTTGCGCCATGGGGATGATCACGTCATATTTATTGGACAAGGTCAGAGCGTCAAACCGTGGCTCAGTAACGCCGATAATCGTGAACGGTATTCCATTCAAGCGGATCGTTTTTCCGATCGCTGACTCCGAACCGCCAAACTCAGTCTGCCAGAAGCTGTGATCCAGCACCGCGGCCGGCTGGGCACTCGCGTCGTCGTCGCCCGCGTTGATGAGGCGGCCAAGATGAGCGCGAACGCCAAGCGTCTGGAAGTAGTCGCCCGTCACAAATTCGCCTTTCACCATTCGCGCCGGACCGTTGCCGCTCATATCGACCTGTCCTATCGCGGTGTATGCCGCCACGCGGGAGAAGAGGCCGGCTTGCGCCTGTACCTGCTTGAAGAAAGGCAACGATAGCGAGCAGCCGCGAGCATTCGTACTGTCGTGGGACTCGTCACATTCGCCAAAATTGCGGTAGCTCATATTCCCCGGGCCTTTGTGCGACTCCCATTGAAAGACGAGCAGGCTCTGCGGGTCTGCAATCGGCAGGGAACGGAAAACCACAGCGTCAATCAAGCTGAAGATGGCTGTGTTGGCCCCGATCCCCAATGCCAGCGTAACCACGGCAATGATGGTAAAGGCGGGCGATTTGCGCAGCATGCGCCAGGCATAACGCGAGTCCTGCGCCAGAGATTCAAAGAATCGGCCGTGATGGACTTCCCGCAGCGATTCGCGAGTCTGCTGGACACCCCCGAATGTAATCAGCGCCTGGCGGCGAGCTTCATCGCGAGACATGCCTGCGGCGATATTCGATTCGATCTGGTGCTCCAGATGAAAACGCAGTTCGTCATTCACATCGTTTTCCTGCTGTTTACGACCTTTGAAGATGTCACGCAATTTTCTGATCGCCATGGTGGTTACCTCTTAGCTTTGCTGCAAAATCAGTGCAATGGCAGCCGAGAGACGTTCCCACTCGCCCATCTCTTTCTCCAACTGACTTCTTCCAGTGCGGGTAAGGGAGTAAAACTTGGCCCGGCGATTATTGTCAGAAGTGCTCCATTCCGAGCCGATCCATCCCCGCTGTTCCAGCCGATGCAAAGCTGGATAGAGCGACCCCTGACCGACCTGTAGCACATCCTGTGAAATCTGCTGGATGCGCTGGGCGATGCCCCAGCCGTGCATTGGTTCCAGAGCGAGTGTCTTAAGGATCAAAAGATCCAGCGTGCCCTGCAAAAGGTCGATCTGGCTACCCATTTGACTCTCCCCTCGGATGTCGACAACAGGATAGACGAGCAGCCTTGTCGAATGTCAACAAGAAAGGATTCAGGAGGTCTGATCAGCAACTTCCAGCCCAAGGATGGTTTTAGTTGTAAATGACAACCGGATAGCCGACTGGAAGCTGATTTTGCACAAGCAATGGTGCAACATGCGCCAAATTTGGCCATATGCGACAAAAATGTTGCAAGGTTGATGCAATTCCGCTCTGGATCGACTATTATGGTGCCCCTTTCGCTTGCACAAATTTCGGAGCTACTTCGTCACCGATCATCTGGCCGATTGATCTAACTGGAGAAGCCGCCACTTCCCAGGAGAGCCCTCAATGTTGAAGATCACTAAGGCTGACTATGATCTGATCCGATGGGAAGCCAAACGCAGTTATCCCCATGAATGCTGCGGCATTTTGCTGGGAAATGTTTCCGGCGGCCATCGCTGGGTCACCATGACGTTGACCTGTGAGAACATGCGCACGGATTCCCCGGCGGACCGCTATAGCATTAATCCTGAACAGGTTATAGCCGCGCTTAAGCTGGCGCGGAACCGCGGCGAAGGCATTATCGGCTTTTATCATTCCCATCCTGACCATTCGCCAAATTATTCCTCCACTGACCTGGCGGAGGCCCACTGGTTTGATTGTTCTTATGTGATTACAAGCGTTGAGATGGGTAGCCCAACTCTGACCGCTTCTTATGTCCTGACCGGATCAGAGGAAGAAAAGCGGTTTGAACCGGAGAGCATTGATATTGTGGCCAACCAAAGCTCTCTGCTGTATGCCACTTAAGCGATATAATGTTCCCATGATTTCTGCCGCATCATTTCTGCCCATGGCCATGCCCAAAATGGCCCGATGTCTGATGCGGGCCTCCTGATCGCAAAGTCTGCCGGACCTTCAAACTCAACACTGAACCCGGTTCCGTATTCATTTAAAATCTTATTAGCCGAAAGGAATTTCCCATGGCCACCACGCTGGCGCCTCATGAACTGCCCTCATTGAACAATGAAGAAGTGCTCCGCTATTCCCGGCACCTGATCATGCCGGAGGTAGGCATGGAGGGCCAGCAGAAGCTCAAAGCCGCCCGCGTGCTCTGCATCGGGACGGGCGGGCTTGGGTCACCGCTGGCGCTTTATCTTTCTGCAGCAGGCGTGGGCACAATCGGACTGGTGGATTTCGACAAAGTGGACTTCACCAACCTGCAGCGCCAGGTTATCCATTTTACCGGCGATGTAGGCCGGCCCAAGCTGGAGTCGGCGCAGGAGAAGATTGCGGCCATCAATCCGTTCGTCAACGTCAAGAAGTTTGAAACCAAATTGACCAGCCAAAATGCATTGGAAATCTTTGCCAACTTCGACATCATTGTTGACGGCACCGATAATTTCCCCACGCGCTTTCTAGTCAATGATGCCTGTGTCTTTACCGGCAAGCCAAACGTGTATGGATCCATCTTCCGCTTTGAAGGCCAGGCTAGTGTTTTTGCCGCCCAAAATGGGCCTTGCTATCGCTGCCTGTATCCTGAGCCGCCGCCGCCGGGCCTTGTTCCTTCATGCGCTGAAGGCGGAGTGCTGGGAATTTTGCCAGGGCTAGTGGGCCTGATCCAGGCCACGGAAGTAATAAAGCTGATCCTCGGCAGCGGACAGCCGCTCATCGGCCGTCTGCTGCTGGTGGACGCCCTGGGTATGAAGTTCCGCGAGCTCAAGCTGCGCAAGAATCCTGATTGCGTGGTTTGCGGGAAACATCCCACTGTGACTAAACTCATTGATTACGAAGAGTTCTGCGGATTGCGAGGACAAGAGAAGCCTGTGAACACTGGAGTTCCTGAAATCAGCGTAGAAGAGTTGAAGCAGCGCCTGGACGCAAAAGAAGACTTGTTTATTCTTGACGTCCGCGAGCCGCATGAATACCAGATCTGCAACCTGAACGGACACCTGATCCCGTTGAACGATCTGCCAAGGCGGGTGAATGAGCTTGATCCGAGCAAAGAAATGGTGGTCCACTGCCGTTCCGGCCAACGCAGCGCGCGTGCTGTAGGGTTCCTGCGCCAGGCTGGATTCAGCAAAGCAAAAAATCTTGCCGGCGGAATTCTGGCCTGGGCAGACCGAATCGATCCAAAGGTACCTAAGTATTAGCAGGCAAGTTACTGTTTGCGCGAAATCACAGCGAGCACTTTGAAAAAGAGCTTACGACTTGAGCAGGTGGCTGCACGTGAAAGACGTTGAGCTGCGGTCTCGGTAGCTAATCGCAACGATGCGATGAACGGAATACTGTTAAATTCCCGGCCCTTCATCGCCCGAGTCAGCCGTTTCTTCATCGCGCGGAGGCGGTTCCATCTGTTCCGCCTGCTTCTGTCTGGCCTGGTTGTTTAGCTCCTGGCGGCGCTGCTGCGATTTGCGAATGACTTCGGCGAAGCGGTTCTGAGAGTCTGGCGTCGGCTTCTTTTCCATATCAGTAGCATACACTGGTAAGGCGGAGTGCGTCGCGGTCAGTTTTTCCAAAAGTTATCTTTTACGCAAGCCGACGTCGTGTCGCTGCAGTTTCATTTTGAGCTTGTGCGGATTTCTTAAGTCTGACGTGAGCCTGAGAGCCCAGAAGATGGGCATAGTACAAAAGCTTGGAGACGCTCAAGAGAGAAAGCTTGCCTCTAAGCAGTTCACTGACTCTGGGTTGCGGTATATCGAAAATCTTTTCTAATTGCCGGGGCGTAAGCTTCTTTTTCTTGATGAGCTTCAGGATGTCCTGATGCAAATCTGCTTTTAATTTGAGCTCCAGACGGTCCTGTTCGCTCATATTCAGCTCATCGAGAACGCTTCCCCAGGTGCGGTGGGTTATCAGTCTGCTGCTTCGGTCCTTTACGCTGCTCCTCAAGGAGCCTTTTGAGTCTTTCTTTGGCAACGTTTATGTCCTTTTGCTCAGTTTGTGCCGTTTGTTTCTCGAAGCAATGCAAAACGTATACGACGCCGGCAATTTTTTTCAAATAGAACACGCGATACCACGCGCGCTCATCCTGTTCCCGCAGTTCGTAGACCCCCGAACCAACAATCTTCATGGTCTTGCTGTCCGGAGGCATCTGCCCAAGCTGCACCTGATACAGCGCATATCCCAGGTCTTGCTGTGCTCCAGACGGGAACGCTCGCAGTACTTCGCGAGAGTAGCCCAGCCAAATGACCTCGGCCAGTCGGTTGACCGATGAATCTAGAGACTACTTTACCATGACTGCTGGTTCGTATACGAGTTTTTAGTATGTCGTGCTACCCTTGTCACTCATTTTCAATTGGTATTCGTTTCAGATGAGCAGAATAAGCGCTGCTAACCTATCCTGCCACTATTTAGACGTTTATAGAATCTTTTATGTAGACATCTATAGAGCCACTAATTAAAGCTCATCCTTTCTCGAACCGCTTGTCCAGGCCGTTGGATTGATCTATCTTGGCCTATGCAGCAACTGGAAAAAGCTCCGCGTATTCCTGGTCTCCAGCCGGGGAAAAAGGCCCTGCTGGTTTTCTTTGAGACGGACTGCCCTACCTGCCAGCTTGCATTGCCGTATTTGAGTAATCTGGAGAACGATTCGGTCCAGGTCATCGGCCTTTCCCAGGACGATGAAGCTTCAACGGGCGAATTTGTCCGGCAGTTAAATATCAGTTTCCCGGTAGAGCTTGATCGTGGTTTGGAGATTACCCGCGCCCTCGATCCGCAATCGGTCCCGACCTTCTATCTGCTTGATGAAAAAATGCAGGTGCAGCGCACGCTGGTTGGTTTTGATAAAAGCGGATTGAATGAGCTTGCGAGTGTGCTTGGCCATGCCCCAATCGCGCCTCTTGATGATGGCGCCCCAGCATGGAAACCCGGATGCAGCTCACGCCATTTAGAACCAGAACAGCAGACGGGCGGCGCTGGGCAAGAGAACGGCATTCGGTTTCTGCGTCGCACGGCTGAACCTGCATCGCGCATCAAGCTTAACGAGAACGATGATCCATTTGAGTATTGCCGCAACAAATTTGGTGATGCACTGCCTGTAATTCCGCCGACTGTAGAAAAAGTTGAGGCAATGGTTGCGGCCACGGGCTTGTCGCCGCAGGCGGTGATTGCCCGAATCCCGCCGATGTACGGTGAAGCCACGGTCGAAAAAATTGCCGCCAACGCTGTGATGGCTGGTTGCGTGCCAGAGATAATGCGCGTGCTGCTCCCGCTGGTGCGGGCCGCCTGTGATGAACGCTTTAACCTTCACGGAGTTCAGGCGACCACGCATTTTGCCGCGCCGCTAATCATGATTAACGGGCCAGTGCGGCAGGAGCTTGGATTCTGGTCAAAGCAGAATGTTTTTTCCAATGTTGCGCGAGCAAACAGCAGCCTCGGTCGCGCGTTTCAGTTGATCCTGCTGAACATCGGCGGCGGAAGGCCGGATGGAATCGATATGTCCGCGCTCGGCAATCCGGGAAAATTTTCTTTTTGTATTGCGGAGAACGAAGAAGAGAATCCATGGGAGCCATTCCATGTAACTCGCGGCCTCAAGCGTGAGCAGAGCGCGGTTTCGCTCTTTGCCGCTGAGCCACCGCGCGGCGTGAGCGAACACAACGCTCCTCAGGGCAAGACCGTGCTGGAGACAATCTCATTCGCGCTGGCTACGGTCTGGAGTTATCGCATGTGCCTGATGCCTGAGGCGATCGTTGTGCTCTGCCCGGAGCATGTGAAGACCATCCATCGCGATGGCTTCAGCAAAGGGCAGGCGCGGCAATATCTTTTTGAGAATACTGGAGTGCCCGTCCGGCATTTTTCGAAAGAAGAACGAGCGGAAGGAATGCAGCTCACAGCGCAATATAAAGAGATCACCATTCGCGGAGAAAAGTGTTACCAGAAGTTCCGTTCACCTGAGGCGATCAGCATCTTTGTTGCCGGCGGGACGGCAGGAAAATTTTCTGCGGTGATCGGCAGTTGGGCCACCGGCCCGGCGGGAAGCCAGATGGTGACTTACCCAATTCCGGATAAATAAAGGAGCAGAGCATGGCGGTAACAATTGTTCATCCCGGCAATGAAAACATCCCCAGGGCAGCCACGCCCCCAAAGCGGCTGGCAAGCCTTGCCGGCAACAAAATTGGTCTGCTCGATATCAGCAAACCCGGCGGCAGCTTTTTTCTTGACCGACTGGAAGAGATCCTGCGCAGCCGCTACGGAGCAGCCGATGTTGTTCGCGCGCGAAAACCTACTTATACGAAAAATGCGCCGCAGCAGATTATCGAACAACTCCGCTCTGTGGACGCGGTAGTAGAAGGCTTAGCGGATTGAGGGTCGTGCACAACGTGCAGTTTGCACGATACGATTCATCTGGAAAATCTTGGTATTCCTGCAGTCCCCGTAGCCACCACCGAATTCACCGCGCCTGCTCGCATACAGGCCAGCGCTCTTGGCCGTCCGGGCTTTGACGCAGTTTACGTGCAGCACCCTATTCAGGACCAGACACCGCAGCAGATCGCCGCGAGAGCCGATGCGGTTGCGGAAGAGATTGTGAGGAGGCTTACTTTGCCGCCACTTTAGTTTTCTGCTCGGCGATCCATTTATTTGTACGGGCTTCCAGCATGTCCAGAGGCAGCGCCCCACCGCTCAGGATCTCATCATGGAAGGTGCGAATATCGAACTTCGGCCCTAATTCTTTCCTGGCCCGTTCGCGGAACTCGCGGATTTTGAGCTGGCCAAGTTTGTAGCTGAGGGCCTGGGCCGGCCATGCAATGTAGCGATCGGTCTCAGACTGGATTGTCGGTTCGTCCACAGCGCCGGATTTACGCATGAAGTCCACAACCTGGTCGCGTGACCATCCCTTTGCATGAATTCCGGTATCCACAACCAGGCGCACAGCGCGAAAGAGTTCTGAAGAAAGGCGGCCGTAATCGGAAACGGGGTCCTGGTAGAAGCCAATCTCTTTGCCCAATTGCTCCGCATACAGCGCCCAGCCTTCTGTGTATGCGTTGAAGCCGAGATTATGCAGCCGGAACTTTGGCAATCCGGTGAGCTGCTGCTGCACTGAAAGCTGCATGTGATGTCCGGGAACGCCTTCATGGTAGGCGATTGCTTCATCATCAATGAGCGAGCGCTCAGCAAAGTTGGAAGTAGCCACTACTACGCGGCCTGGACGTTTGCCGTCTGGTGTGCCGGTAACGTAGTGAGTTGCTGAGGCTGCCTGAAAAGGCGGTATGGCTTCCACGGTGACCGGTGATTTGGGCAGCAGGGTGAACAATTCCGGCAGCTTGGGCTCCATCTGCGCGATGTAACGGCGGAAGTCATCAAGGATCTGCTCAGACGAGATGGGAACATATTTCTTGTTGGTTTTGAGCGAAGCGCGGAAAGAAGCCAGATCGGAAAAGCCTTCTTTCCTGGCGATTGCCAGCATCTCCGCCTCAATACGGTCAATCTCACGCAGGCCAAGCTGGTGTATTTCATCCGGCGTCATGTGCGTGGTGGTGCGGCCGTAGATATCGTTTTGGTAGCGCTTCTGGCCGTCAGGTAAAGATGAGACCGCGAGCGTGGTGCGGCCCTGCGGAGCGTATTCTTTGCTGACGAACTCAGCAAACTTTTTATAGGCAGGAAAAACGTCATTATTAATAGCGTCAGTAATCTGCTGCGTCAAGCGCTTCTGGTCTTCCGCAGAGATGCTGGCCGGAAACTTTTTGGTCGGCAACAAAAACGGATTGGCATCAATAATGCCCTGGCACTGAACAGGAACTTTCTCCATCAGGAACTTAACCGGCATCAGTTTGTCCTTCATGCCGGCACGCATTACTTCCGTGGTCTGGATCAGGACGCGCGGAATCTGGTGAAGACGCGCAATGTAGTCTTCATAATGCTTGACGGAATCAAAGGGCACAGAGAGCGGCAGATCAGCCAGGCCGGTATGGATGCCGTTCATCTGGTTTACCGGCATCTCATATTCCTTAAGGTCATAATCCGCGCCGCGCTGCTGCAGCACGCGAATCAGCAGATCGTGGGAGAGTTGGTCCTGGTCAGAAAAACCAGTTGCCGGGATGGCCTCAATCCGCCGCAGGAAATCCTGGTCACTCTTGTGGCGTTTGGCAACGCCGGCCAGGGAGTAATCGCCAAGCTGATCGTTGTAGCGATAGTCGCCAAAAGCGGTGGCGCGGTCAGGAAAAGTGCGCAGCTCATTTTCGTAGTATTCGTCAAAGAGTGCATTCTGAGCGGCCAGCCGGTCAGCCACAGGCTTGGAATTTTGAGCAAAGGTGGAAACGGCTATCGCAACAAGGAAAAAGAAGGTCTGTTTGAGGCGCATGGCGTAAAGTAGCCTACCAGATGAAACTAAATTGTGCTGTGTAAGACTTGGAATTTGCACCAAAGATAGTTCCAGTGGCACAATAACCTCTGACTTTTCATGCCTCTAAGACAAGGATTTTTGCGTCGCAGAAGGGCGTTAAGTCATCAATACCTGTAAGGCTGCGGGCTTCAACAACCCCGCGGGTCGGGCGCTTACCAGCGCAGTGGATCCGCTGGAGCCTGCGGATGCTTTCAACATCTCCGTTCCGAACACAAATGTGCGGGACTGAAGGCGGATACATGTCGACTACAGTTGCTCCAATTGAAGAGCGAGGAGCTAGTTGCTCGCTTGATAACTACTTAGTTCTCCCCGACCATACGATGGACGCGCGCATTGGCGCGGCCCGGCGCGAACTTGGCTCGCGCGCGGTGGTACTGGGCCATCATTACCAGCGTGATGAAGTCATCCGCTTTGCCGATTTTCGCGGCGACTCTTACAAGCTTGCCCAGGAAGCTGCCCGCACCAGCGCTGAATATATTGTGTTCTGCGGCGTGCACTTTATGGCGGAGAGTGCAGATGTTCTGGCCCATGCAGGCCAGCAGGTGATATTGCCTGATCTCAACGCAGGCTGCTCCATGGCTGATATGGCTGAGATAGGCCAGGTGGAAAGCTGCTGGGAGCAGCTTGTTGGGCTGGGCCTGACCGATGACGAAGGTCACGGCATCACGCCGCTGACTTACATGAACTCCACGGCGGCGATCAAAGCTTTTTGCGGTGAACGCGGCGGCCTGATCTGCACATCATCGAATGCGCCGGCTGCATTCAAGTGGGCCTTTGTCCGCAATAAAAAAATCCTCTTTCTTCCTGACCAGCATCTTGGCCGCAATACCGCGTTTGCCATGGGAATTCCGCTGGACCAGTGCGTAGTATGGGACCCGTTCATGCTGCAGGGTGGCGTCGATCCTGAAAGATTGCGCCGCGCTCACGTGATTCTGTGGAAAGGACATTGCTCCGTTCATCAGCGATTCCTTCCTGAGCACGTCGATAAAGTTCGCTCCAGATTCCCAGACATAAAAGTCATTGTGCATCCGGAATGCCGCTGGGAAGTCTGCCAGAAAGCGGATGGGATTGGCTCGACTGAAGGCCTGCTTAAGATGATTGCCGATGCTCCGCACGGCAGTAAGTTCGCTGTTGGCACAGAAATTCATCTGGTGAATCGTATGGGCAAGGAATTTGCCCGCGAGGGTAAAATGGTGATTACCCTGGATGAATCCGGCTGCCTCTGCACCACCATGTTCCGCATCTCGCCACAGCACCTATGCTGGGCGCTGGAAAACCTGGTGGAAGGAGATGTGGTCAACCGAATCCAGGTGCCGGATGAGGTCAAGCACTGGTCGCGGGTAGCGCTGGCCAGGATGCTGGAGATCAGATAGCGGCACGTCACGGCAGCGCATTAGTCTTACTTAGGTTGGAGCGAAAGCGGAAGTATGTCCAAACCAAAAACTTTTACGTTCGAAGAAGCCACCATGCTTCTGCCAGTTCTGCGGGCTTTGCTGAAGCGCGCGATGGAAGGCAAGCGTCTGATTGAGGATGTGGAAAAAGAGCTGCAGGACGTGAAGCATAAAATTTTGCTGAGTGGCGGGTTGCTGATCGATATTCCGGAGATGGCGCGCCGCCGGGCTGAGCGAGATAAAGCTCTGCAGGATATAAAAGACGCGTTGGCGGAGATAGACGCGATCGGCGTGCAGGTAAAAGATCTGGATATCGGCCTGCTGGATTTCCCGTGCGTGGTGGATGGTGAGATTGTTTTATTGTGCTGGAAGTATGGAGAAGAAAAAATCCAGTTCTGGCATGGCCTTGAGGAAGGCTTTCGCGGCCGCAAGCCTATCGACGAGCGCATCTTGGGCGGGAAAAAGAGAGAGAAGCCAAATTAGAGGGTGACAAGCAGTGTGATTCGCAATCGGAAGAGGCGTTTGCGTGATTGTTACTACGATAACCACAGCCCGATCCAATTTTAATTACGCCATTGGGGATGTATCTATTCTTCTCAAGACCCATGACACGGAAACGAAGCGAAATGCAGGACGACCGGATAGGAATCTGGAGGTTTTCAAACGAGCAGGAGTAATTCTAGCGATCACTGCGTGGGAAGCCTACATCGAGGATACACTTGCTGCTCAGTTTAGTGAAAGGCTGAAGAAAGCAACATCCCCCCACGATATCAAAAGAGCTTTCAATTCCGTATCGCACTCGTGGCTTAGTTCACAACCTAAACCACCCGAACTCGCTAAATGGACAGGAGAAGGTTGGAAGGATGCCATCCGAGAAAAATTCAACCATGATGTTTCTGCTTTAAACACGCCAGATAGTGCCAATATCAAGGTACTGTTCGAGCGATATCTAGACTTGGACATTACCAAGTACTGGAGATGGTCCAACATTTGTTCGAGTAAAGCATGTGAAAAACTCGATGAGTTAATACATCTAAGAGGAGAGTTGGTTCATAAAGGGAAAGAGATCTTTGATTTAAAAGCCAAAGTCCTCCGCCGCAACCTTCTGGAGGCAAAACAAACTATTGAACGGCTTGTTGCTTGTACCGATCGGGCTTTGGACATCGCACCGGTAGAAATCAACCTCTGATCTCCCGTGCAACTTAAAGCATGGTCCGTTCCGGCTTTTCGACCCTCTAATGCGCGATTGACAGAGCGTTAGCGCTTCACTACGTTGTGCGCGGGCCTATGGCAACAAGTGCCGGGAAAACAAAAGACACATTCCTTACTGCAAAATCCCTCTGGCTGATACGAGAGATCTTTCGAATGAGCTTCAACCCATAAATGGATCGTTGCTAAAGCCCCCTCGCTGCGCTCGGGGTAAAGAAGAAGCTAAGGTTTCTTTCCTTCCACCCACTCCGGTTTGAAATCTGAATTGGCCAACCACTCTACTGGTTCAATCATGGAATGGATTGCCTGTTCCATGTGGGTGAAATCAAGATGGGCTACGTCATCGCTGGGACGATGATAATCAGCGTGCAGGCCAAAGCTGGAGACGGTTTGCGCAACCACGCCTTGCCGGGCCAGCGCGTAATTATCAGAACGTTGAAAAAAATTCTGTTTGGGGTGCGGATCAGCCACCAGCTTGGCGCCGTGTTTAGCCAGTTCCGGGCCAAGGTTGCTGCGATCGTAGCCGGTGAGCCAGAGTTCGTCCGGCTTTACGGCTGAGTCAGGACGGCCGATCATCTCAAATTCCAGATTGGCCACAATGCTTTTGAGCGGCACAGGAGGATGTTGGAGAAAATAACTGTTGCCTTGCCCGCCGGTTTCCTCGCTGCCAAAAAACACAAAAAGCACCGTGCGCTTGGGCGTCTCTCGTGCCGCGAGGGCCCGCGCCAATTGCAATACGGCAACGCAGCCGGAAGCATCGTCGTCCGCACCGTTATAGATGTTGTCACCATTCACGGCATCGCGAACGCCCAGATGGTCCATGTGGGCCGTGAGCAGGATGACCTCGTCTTTTAATTTTTCATCTCTGCCGCGAAGCACGCCAATCACATTGCGCGTATTCCACTGCTTCTTGCCTTCGCGAAAGAAGTTGAACTCGCCGGAGACGTCCTGAATATAGCCGCCATTATCGCCGAGCGGTTCAATTCCAATCTGCCGCAATTGCGAAGCCAGATATGTTGCGGCCAGAAGTTCATCGTGTGTGCCGCTGCCCCGGCCCTGCATTGCATCACTGGCCAGAAATTCCATCTCACCGCGAATCTCGGCGGCATCGTGGCTGGATTGTGTGGGCTGTTGCGCCAGAATGGGCTGAGCAAGAAAAAAAGATACAAAGAGTGCAAGCAGGCTGGTACGAGTTCTCATGGTTCTCCGAAAGCGTTTTCCGAAAACAAGAGTATATAGGGTAGTCCAGTGGAGAAATAAGCTGTGGCTTCGGAGGGCCAGGATTCAGCTTGCAAGGCGGGTATTCGGAGAGCTTTGAGGAGAGGAAGGCAGAAGGAGAAGAATATCGGGCAAGAAGAGGGCAGAAGACTACAAAGCTATCGATTCAGAGGGATATCCAAGAAAGGTATAGAGGGAATGCTGTCACATAGTCTTTTGAGTTTGCCAGATGGCGTCACACTGGTTAGAGAGTTTTCTCATGCGAGCGCCAAGTTGCGTTTAAGACCACGCCGGAGCTGATAAAGTCGAAGCCAGAGTCCTCCTACAGAAAGGAAAGGCAATGAATAAAGCAGCAATTGCCACTCTCCAGAGCCGGGAGGAGCGGCCCTTATATAGGTTGTAGTCTCGCTGACGCCGCGTGAGCTCTGCAGACGGATCCTTACCTGCCAGGATTTCTCGCTGTCAAATGACGCATCGGCCGTGTACTGGTCCGGAGATTCACGATCCGCAGGATAAAAGGTTTCAGGCGAATTTTGGCTTGCGGGCTGAACTCCTATTTCGACCTTCAGGTCATCCAGTACCGTGGGCACCGTTGTTCCGGACGAGGGACGCACCTTAACAAAAAACCTTTCGATGTCCATGTGCTGTTGCGCCCATACAGAAATTGTCCAGGAGCCAACCTGTTCATCAGTAATAATGCGGACAGGCGGCGCATGATGGTCATGGGCAAGCGCAGTTACGCTGCACAGTAGCAAGAAGCTCACAAGGCAACAAAGAAGTTGTCTGAGATGCGCAGCCCGCCTTCGTGGTGAACCAGAACTTATCATCCTCAAGATGTGTATGCGGGGCGTGATTGCCAAGCGCATGTACAGAGGGCCCTTTCCGCGTCCTGTTTTGCAGGAAACATGTGGTAATACATTCCGATGATCATGGGGATGAAAACTATGGTGTTGTAAAACAGATGCAACTCTACCCGCGGAGCAAACAGTTGCAGGATACTGGCCGGCACAGGCGAGCCAAACAGATTATGGTGAAAAGTTGCCTGTCCAATGAGCAGCAAATGTTCGATATGGTGCCAGAATTGTATGATCAGCGCGATGGTCCACCATTTGCGCGCGACACCGACAAACCCTTTGCGAAGTATCCAGATGCCCATCAGCATGATCAGCGCGTAACCATAATGCAAGACTTCAGAAGTCACCAGCCAAGGAAACCAGAGACCCAATACCCCTCCGGCTTTGGGCCGAGGCCAATGCAGCACCCATATCTGCACTGCCTGGGCAAGATGCTCGGCCCAGTGTGCAAGAACAACGATCATGAATAACTGCAGGGCGCGCTCATGCCATTGCACATTCAGCTTCTCGTAAATGCTCGTCCCGGAGTGCAATTTTGAATTGACTCCTTGGAGAGTTGGATTTGTTGCAGCCATATCGTCTCCTTGAATTTCTCGTTAGGTAAAAATGCTTGGCAGTGTTGGTTTCGCGGGTTGGGTCAAAAACTCTATGCCATTTCACGCGCCAATGCCGTTGCGGCCTGCGCAGCGACTCCCTGCCTGGATCTTGCGTTCAAATAGTTCTGGGCATAAAGAGTGATTCCGCGGGACAGCGATACCAGCGTGAGCGCGAAGAAGAAGCCGAAAACCACATGCGCAGTCACCAGCAACCCGTAGGTTGCGCTTACCAGAATGCCAAAGAGCAACTGGCCCCGGCGCGTGCACGGACTTGTGGCCGGGTCTGTCACCATGTAAAACGTAAACAGCACGAATGCCACTCCCGTCATAGGTAGCAGCGTGGCACTCAGTGGAACGTCGAAGACCAGATTACGAACCAGGCCCTGAACCAGGAACCCGCCGACCCATCCAAAAGCGACACAGATCCGTTTGGTGAATTTGATATTGAGAAAGCTGCCGCTTATCACAATGATTGCAGGCAGAATCCAGCTTCCCCATCCATGAATGTTTTCGCTGAAATGGTAAGGCGGTGCAATGCCTACCCAGGGAAAAAGCAGCAGTACCAGCGTGATGCCAAAATTCGACGGATTCAAAAAATGACGTTTGCCGTTTTGCACTGCCACTCGAAACAGCGCCTTGGAGCAAATGGCCGATGCCGAGGCAAACACAATCGGCATCAGGCGCGAATTAGAGTAGAGAAGCATGGCGCAGGCAATGCCGGTGATATGTGGCGACAAAAGAAAGTCCACTTTGTTTTGCCAGCCGCCTGAAAATCTTGGCTTGCGAGCGTGAATATAACAATCCACAAGTTCAAACCATATCTCGCAGACATAAGCGGTGAAGATGCTCACCAGAGGCTGGATCCAAGCTTGCTCAAAGCCGAAGACCGTGTGGCCGAGGAGGTTGAAGACGGTGATTGCAATGGCAAACCGGCGCAATCCTCCCAGGCGATTGGGTGTATTTGCCTTTATTTGCGATGTCACAAGTTCCTCCTTCCCGGCGAAGCCAGCAAAATTGTGTGCAAGCCTGGAGTCAGCTGTAATGTTTGGCGATGAACGGTTCCGTTCAAGTCGCGCCAGGAAAGATCAACAGCAACCGTTGCCGATTTGGATAGCTGGCCCAGACCGAAGTGCAATTCCGGGCTGCGCTTTCCTGAATGCCCGTTGCTGACATCCACTTGCTGGACCATCAGCCTGCCATCCGGCAGGTGAAGACGGGCGGTAGCGCCGATGGCATAACGGCCATGAAGATCCCGCGATGGATGGCCGGGAAGGACTCTGGTCTCAGGTGATACTTCACCATTTATGGGCAGCAGCAAATAGAGTTGCAGGAAGCTGTTCAGCGTCGCGGTTTGATTGTGAAAGAAGAAAGAATCTTCCCATTGATTGGCGACTGCGAAGTCCAGCAACCCATCTCCATCCACGTCCGCAGTAGAAATGCCGCGCGTTACCTGAGGATCGTCCAGTCCTAACTCATGGGAAAGATCAATGTAACGACCGGTTGCGGTGGGAACAAAGAAATGGTTGTGATCGTGGCCGCTCAGGTCATCGCCCGCGTGAATGCGAGGCCAGCTTGCGGGATGCCGCAGCAGATTATCGTTGCCCATTGCCAGTTCGTGCAGTTCCGGCCAGCGATCTGTATTGCCTTTCACGAAGCCGGCGGCCTGGACGATTTGCAGAGAGCCTTCATTGTCGAAGTCGCCAAAGCGGATATCCCAGGACCAGCCGTTGCGCGCGAGGCCCAGCGGTTCGCTTGCCTCCCGGTAAGGCGCAATCCCGGCGCGCATGAGATCGAATTTGCCAGTGCTCAGGAATATAAGATTGCTCTCTTCCAGCGCGAACTCTGAGGTGATATTGCTGACTGCCAAATCGGGTATGCCGTCGTGATTGAGATCACCGCAGTCAACTCCCATCCCTTTGAAAGAATCGTGACCAAGAACTTTGGAAGCCGGGGTCATCAGGGTGCGCTTGCCAAACAAGCGCTGAAAACGCAGGTGTCCTGGCGTGGAAAGATTATGCAGCAGCACGTCGGGGCCAAAGTCGTTGGCAATATAGACTTCGGGAAGCAGGTCACCATCAAGATCACACGCAGCCAGGGCCAGAGTCCATCCCGACTTAGCAGGGCCTTCCAGTATGTTCTTTTGCTCAGAAAACTCTACTCGCGGAGAATCGCCACCGGCAGCACTCTTCCACAGAAGAAAATGCTTGTTGCCTCCGTTGTAAGCGCGCGACATGGAATCCTGCATTTCAGCAGGGTAAGTAGAGTGAGCGTCCAGAACGCGCGAGCCGTCAGCAAAGTAGTTTCCAAATAGCAGATCGATGTGCCCGTCACCATCCAGGTCTGCAGCAACCGCAGCATTGGTGTACCAGTCCTCAACAGACGGCAGTAGCTCCTGGGCTTTGAAGCTGGCGCTGTTCATCTCCTCTTGATGCGGCTGCTGCAGGAAGATCACGGGGGAACGGCCCCAGTAATAGACCACAATGTCCATGAGCCCGTCCTCGTTCGCATCGAGGGGAAGGCATCCCATGGGCGCCATTGTGTTGGAGTCATATGCCAGCGGCGCCGCGTTCAACACAAAAGGCTTGTATCGCGGCGGCGTGCCGGGAACGGGAGCAACAATCACCTGGTCTGTCCGAGTGTCTACGTAGCAAAGATCGTTAGGCAGCCCGTCGCCATCAAGATCATTCATTGCAACAGAGGCGCCAACAGAAGAGATCCAGGCGGAGATTTTTGCGAGATGCGGATTCACTGAGCGAATTGTTTTTTGCGGATATCCTAGAACTTGAGGCAACAAGCTCCGCTGAAATTGGAAGTGGCTGGCCAGGGCAAGCCGCTCGCGCGCGGATACATCCGGCAGCTGCGTGGCGAAGTAGAGACCGGTGAGGATCAAGACCGCGGAGAGCTCTTTGAGACGATGTTTAAGCCAAAGGAAGGAGCGCATGTTGTCATTCACCTTTTGAAGGTTTGAAACTGCTTCGCTGGTCTACTCAAAAGTCAGTGGAGCCTCAGCGCATGGCAATCAAGGTGCGCGAAAGGAAATTGCGCTGCAGGGTTGCAGGCAGATATCCTCGTCAGAAGAGGTAGCTTGAGATGTAGTTGTGGCTTCGCCCTGTCACTTACAGGTTTTATGTGCCATTACCGGCTAGCAACGGCAACCAGTCGCGAAACCAGTTTGGGTTTGAAAGCGCGGTTTTGCGTGGCTAAGAAAAAGATTGTCCGCGAATAAGCTACACCGAAAGACGCTCGCTGAGCAAATTTTATTAGAGATGTAAGTGCACCTTCATTGAACATCTTTCCCGATATGGGCCGGGTGCCGGAGCTCGTTGGTTGAGTTCAGCAGTAACCTGATCCAGCCAGCGCAGCTCTGTGCGGAATTGCTCGATCACGAGGCTGATCATCCAAAATGCCTCGTGAAATTTGTGCCCAACTTCCTGCTCGACCGCGCGCAGTGTTTCTTCTTCGCGGGCGAGCTCACGCTGTAAAAATTCTTTCCGCCGCTTGAGTTGCTCTTGCACTACAACCGGCGAAGCTTGCCAGGAAAGCGCCATCCAGGTAAGAAACGGTGGGCGCTCACGGTGCGTGGTCCAGTCCTCTCGCTCAAGCGCAGATGCCAATGCTGCACGCCCTTTGGCTGTAGTAGCAAAGACGCGGCGCTCCGGCCCCAGAGCCGGCTCCTGGTCGCCGGACTCGCGGATAAGGCCGAGCCGCGCAAGTTTTTCCAGCGAATAATAAACCTGCGGGCGCGAGATTCCGGCCCAGTACTGCACCTGGCGGCGCTCCAGTTCAAGGTTGGCTTGGTAGCCGTGCATGGGCTGCTCAGCCAACAAGCTCAGCAGCACCAGGTCAGGCACAGTCAGATCGCGCTTTCTAGCTGCGGGCATGGCCCGCCTTGCGTTGCCGGCTCCAATACCACCACTGGCACTGCTCGGCTGGCAGCAGGGGATTGCGCACCTCCACCCCAGCACGCCGTGCGTGCTGGGGACCCCGGGCCTGGGCTACAGCAGCGGTGAACACGTCCTGACAGCAGATATCAACGTGTTGTCCGGTGATGCGACAGAGTTTGCGATAAAGCTTGACCGGATCTTGGCGGGCAAGCTGCTTCACGCTGCGAATCCCCAGCATTTCAAAATCTCGCAGCATGGCTGGACCAACAGAAATAAGGTCTTGTAAGGACCGCTCCTGAACCGGCATAAATCTCTCCTCTTGACAGCTCTAAGTTGATCGGTATAGTTTGCTAGTCTAAATTAGATTAGTAACCTTAAGCAAGAATAATCTACCAACTGATTTTGCGAGGAGAATATGAAACCTATAACCGTAAAGCGGATCACGCCAATTCTGTTTGCCCAGGAAATTGAACCCTGCATTAAGTTTTGGACCGAGCGACTGGGCTTCCAGAAAACGGTGGAAGTGCCGGAAGGAGACAAGACCGGTTTTGCCATCCTGGAAAAAGATGGTCTGGAATTGATGTACCAGAGCTATGCCAGCGTGGAAAAAGACAGTGCCGCCACCGCGGAGCTTGCGCGTAAAGGCCCAACGTTTTTGTATATCGATGTGGATGATCTCAGCCGCGCGCTGGCCGCAACCAAAGGCGCAGAGATCGCCATGCCGGAGCGTTCAACTTTCTATGGCTCCAGAGAGTTCGGCATTAAGGACCCGGTGGGACACTGGATTATCTTTGCCCAGCAGGGAGCGGCGCAGCAGTGAGGCGCGCTGGTTGGGACAGGAGCTCTGTACCTTCAAAAAATATTCGTCCTCGCTCAATTTTCACAGTAGTTTCCTGTGTCGCTCCGCTGCGCTGCGCGACGGCCTGCAGCAGCAAGGAAGTGTTTTTCTCTTACGCTTTCACGGCACGACTCGCAGCCTTCGCTCGCTCCGCTCGCATCGGGCTGACCGCTCAAGTCGTGCCCTGACACTTGTCTTGCGAGTGGATATTGATATTAGGGTGGGAGCAACGATAAAGAGCGTGCCGCACCTACGGCGCTGCCTCTCTCAATCCGACAAACCCAGGCTGACGATCGGTGGCCTATGCGCCCTCGGGCCGCCCTCGCCTTGCGGCTACGGGCTTCCTCGGGCGTATTGGATTTATGGCGTATAGACGCACGGCTAAAGCCGTGCTCTTCCACGGTGCTGCGAACAGTTTGGGGTACTCACGCAATCTCTGACGCGCCTGAGCAACTGTTGTTTTGCGGCCTGCGCGCGCTGGATTTGCAAGGTGCGTTGAGATTACATCGCGAGTTGGTGATCCATGTTTCTGTGTCGCACCTAAGGCGCTCCGTTTCTTCAATCCAACAACCCCGCCCTTCCGGGCGGGGCTACCATTGTTTCGCGCCCTGCGGGCGCTCGGGCGCTTATTTTGCTGCCATTTTGGCGGCTTCCTTTACGACGAGTCCGATTCGGCCAAAAAAGGATCACCAATCGAGTATTTCTCTTTGAGTCTTTCGACCAGACCTGGATTTGAGTCGCCGCAAAGAACGACAATGATGCTGTTTTTTGATGGTTTTAGACTTTCCACCTGACCAACAAGCCTGTCAAATTGGGCTTTCTGTAAGAGATTTCGCTTCAGTTCGATGAAAACTTGTGTGTCGCTAAAAAAGCCGGAGATTTTGATGTGAATATCTATTGTGGTCCCCTCATGGCGGTATTCATTCTCAATTTTGCTTCCCTTCAATGCCTCTCGCAAATAGGTAGTCAGTGAATCGCGATACTTAAGTTCCGTTGGCAGGATCCCTGGCTGCCATTCTTTTATTAACCTGCGGATTTTATCCAGTGACATCGAACCCTTCCTTAAAAAGGGCAACATTCTATAGCAGGAATGAGTGAGTTTGTCTCTGATAACCCTGCAGTTCAGTGCCAAAAAATGGACTGTGATCGGCAGAGGGTCACAGATTTTTGTAATTGAAATGATATGAGATTGTGGTAAAGTATATTCGCATTTTGTTTGCATCCGTTGAAGACCGCCAGGAACTGACAACGGGCACAGGCAAGAGTGCCTATGCCACAAAAGACGAGGAGTCGCAGGCGAGGGACGCCTCCACCCAGAAAAGCGCAAAAGCGGCGTTTTCCGGGGATTCCCGGCCTGCAGTCCACAGGATCCAAAGAATAGGAAAAGCAGCACAGCCGAGGGCAGCTCCACCCCAGCAAATGCAAAGAACGCATTTGTCCGGGGACCCCGGTGGCTGTGCCACATGAGTATATGGTTGACCCGGCGGAAAGCCGGGTTTTGGTTTTTTATGGGTTGCGACCCTCTGCTGATTTTCTCTCAGCCTTGGGTGAGATTGGGTGACGTTGGGTGTAATTGGGTGAAACATAGGGGGTAGGGGGAGGGGGGAGGAAGGTAAAGACCGGGAACCCGACAGATTAGACCGGGCGGATTCCTGACACTGCGAACGATGGCATAGCCAGTTTAAAAAGAGCACATGCCATGGAAAACGATCAGTGTGATGGAAGAGAAACTGCGGTTTGCTTTGAGTATGAACAGACGCAAGCTATTATTCGTCGCCGGTAGGCAGGAGATGACGCGATGCGGCTATGCCAGAAATGGCCTGTCGGACGATGCCGGATAGTGCTTCCACCCAACTGTATTGTTGGGCGGTGGACTGCTATATTTGAGAGTAAATCCCCATGCGGAAATTTT
The DNA here is from genome assembly GCA_035710845.1 of Candidatus Angelobacter sp. GTDB lineage: Bacteria > Acidobacteriota > Terriglobia > Terriglobales > Acidobacteriaceae > Angelobacter. The sequence goes on along the minus strand of DASTCT010000261.1, from coordinate 10,151 downwards.
CCAGCACAGCCCTTATGCCGATCGGCCGGCATCTTTTTCTAGCGTCGTTGTCAGTTGTGATGCTCGTGTTTTTTGCAGGATGCAGCGGTGGCGGGGCTTCAAGCGGCACAGAATATGCCTACGTGGCAGTGACTGAAGCGGGGCTGCGCGACCACGTGGCGACGGTTTACAACAAGACCGGCGTAGTGCACAACGGCGAACGCCTGCAAATCCTAGAGAGAATGCAGAACAAGCGCTTTGTGCGGGTGCGCTCTCCTCGCGGCGAAGAAGGTTGGGTGCAGGAACGCTATCTTGTAGACCAGCAGACCTACGATCAATTTCAGCGGCTAGCTGAACAGTTCAAAAACGCTCCCGCCCAGGCCACAGCTGCCACTGTAGATCAGGTGAAGGTGCACGTGTTGCCGGGGCGCAAGACTGGCTATCTTTACCTGCTGAATGAGAAGCAGAAAGTTGACTTGCTACAGCGCCAGACGATCGACCGCAACGCCCCGCCCGAACAGCTTAATGACGACAAAGCGAAAGACGCGGATAAAGAAAAAGACGCCGACAGCGACAGCTCTGATGAGGAGTCTAAGTCCAGTGAGAACGCTCCGCCGGCCATTCGCGAAGACTGGTGGTTAGTGCGTGATGGGCAAAATCGCGTGGGTTGGGTGCTGGGCCGGGCTTTGTATCTCGATATACCGGATGAGATCGCCCAATATTCTGAGGGCCAGCGCATTGTGGCCGCCTATCCTTTGGATGAGGTGCAGGATGGCGACAAGAAAGTGCCTGAGTACCTGGTACTATTCACGGAAAACAAAGATGGCATGCCTTACGACTTCAACCAAGCGCGGGTCTTTACCTGGAATGCGCGCAAGCATCGCTATGAAACCGCTTTCCGAGAGCGCAATTTGACCGGCGTTCTGCCGGTGGTGCTTGGCCGGCAAGACTTTGATAAAGAAGGAAATCTGCGCACCTTTATATTGCGCAATAAAGAAAATGGCAGCGTTCGCGAGCTTACCTATAAGTTCAATCCGCCTATAGTGCGGCGGGTTTTGGCTCCGGGTGAAGCGCCGCCGGTAAAAACACAGCACAAAAGGCCTGGGCGCAAAATCGCGGCAAACCATTGAAATTGCTTGAATTCAAGGCTTAAGCTGCGCGGCGCCTTTCGCCTGTGGCATCCAGTGAACTTCTTCCGCCGTCAAAGATTGGTATATGGCAGAAAAGGTAAAGCAATTGAACCTGGAACGAGACTACAAGCAATACCTGTATTTCGTTGATGGCGAAGGGAATGTGTGCCGGAAGCCGAAATCGGGCGAAGGCGAAAACCACGTGCTGGTGCCCCATGCTATTGAGCGGGACAACCAGTACCTATACTTTATTGATAAAGAAGGCGATGTGGCGCGGTCTCCAAGGGCCGCACGCAGGACCAAAAAAGTAGCCTGATACAACGGCGGATGAGCGCGTGCGGCTTAAACCTATTGGTTTTTCGCGATGGACGACGCAGGGTGCTTGCCGCGGAGTTGCGCCATGCTCTACTTGAGCAGCTTCAAGCCGTTGACGGCGGGGGATCTTTAGATTCAAGGATCGCTCTGCTCTTGCGCGCCGGCGAACTGGAGTGCGGTGTTGCCGATGTAAACAGCAAGTCCGCCTTACCCTTTGCCGAACTCGCAGACTGTCTGGCTGAAGTCCTGCTAGGCGGCCAGCCCACTCATTTTCAAAATACAAAAGAAGCTGTGGCACGGGCTCAATTGCCGGAGTGGATCAGTATCTCCCGGCCTGAAGGCTTTGCTTATTATGCACTTCACCCTTTGGCGTATGCGCGGGTGTTGGATAAACTGGCGGATTTACCGGAAAAGATTGTCGTCATCGGCATCAGGACCATTGGCGCTACGTTAAGTGCAGTTACGGCGGCTGCCGCACGCCTTCGCGGTGTGAATGCCGTGCGCTTTACTGTTCGCCCTGGCGGGCATCCTTACAATCGACATACAGAATTCTCACCTGAGGAACTGCAAATCGTTCACCGCGGAATCTCCTGCTCAGCCGGATTTCTTATTGTGGATGAAGGCCCGGGCCTGAGCGGTTCGTCATTCATGTCTGTTGCGGAGGCGCTGGAAGCAGCGGGAGTTGCGCAAGAGAAAATAGTCCTATTGTGCGCACATGAGCCGAATGCAGAGGCATTGTGCTCCGCCAATGCCGCGGAGCGCTGGCGTCGTTATAAGTGCATGGCTGTATCTGACGATTCAAACGTACCTGCAAACGCAAGCATTTTTGTTGGTGGTGGGCAGTGGCGGAGTCGATTGTTGCCGGGCGAAGCGGCATGGCCAGCGGTTTGGAGCAGTATGGAGCGGGTAAAATATCTGGTCCCGACGGATGATCACAAGCTTCGATTGTTCAAGTTTTCTGGGTTCGGTCACTACGGAGATTCTGTATTCAAACGTGAACAGCACACAGCCGCAGCGGGGTTTGCTCCCATGCCGCGCAAGGAAGAGCACGGCTTTGTTTCCTATCCCTGGCTTGACGGCCGGCCGATGATAACGAGCGATCTCTCTGCCGGTGTGCTCGCTCGTCTGGCAGCCTATTGCGCTTATCGCAAGCAGGCCCTTGCGGTTGATATGGCAGACATGGTTTCCCTCCAACAGATGGCTGAGCACAATTTGCATGAGCTGGGATTTGATCTGCGGGTGTCGCTGCAGATGGAGCATCCGGTGATTGCGGATGGCCGAATGCAGCCGCATGAGTGGATAGTGACGCAAGACGGTCAGATATTGAAGACCGATTCAGGAAGCCATGGAGATGACCACTTCTATCCCGGCCCAACGGATATTGCATGGGACTTAGCTGGGGCTATCGTCGAGTGGCGAATGAATGCGCAGCAGTCAGCAGAGTTTTTAGGCATTTATCGCCGCACCAGCGGAGATGACGCCGCTGCCAGGATCGATGGTTTTATTCGAGCTTACGCCGTCTTCCGTTGTGCCTATTGCATGATGGCAGCCAATGCCATGCAGCAATCGGACGAGCAGGTTCGTCTGGAACAGGCAGCGGCAGATTACAACGCGGTTCTAATGCAGATGTTCCCTCGCGTTGCCCGCGCTAGTTAGCTGGCTGCAGATTTGGCGTTTGTTTTTGTTCTGGTCACGCCTTTACACTAGCCTTCCATGCGTGATCCGGTTGAGCTGGAGATTTTCAAAAGCCTTTTTCATTCCATTGCCGAAGAGATGGGAGCGTCTCTGCGCCGCACAGCTTTTTCACCCAATATCAAGGAACGCCGTGATTACTCCTGCGCCGTCTTCGATGGCGATGGCGAAGTTGTGGCCATGGGTGATCACATGCCGGTGCATCTTGGATCGATGCCCATGTCTGTTCGCGCAGCCGTGGAAACGCTAACGCTCGGTCCAGGTGATGTGGCCATTCTGAACGATCCTTTCTGTGGCGGCACGCACCTGCCGGACATCACGCTGGTTGCGCCTGTGTTTCTTACCGGCAAGCGAAGCAAGAAGCCACCAAAGCCTGCGTTTTACGTGGCTTCACGCGCGCATCATGCTGATGTGGGCGGGACTTATGCCGGTTCTATGGGAATTTGCCGCGAGATCTATCAGGAAGGCATTCGGATTCCGCCAATCAAGCTGATCGCCGCCGGAGAGTCGCAGAAAGATGTTTTTCGCTTGCTGTTGAACAACGTCCGCACACCGCAGGAACGTGAAGGCGATCTCAACGCGCAGGTTGCCGCCTGCCACACAGGCGCTGCTCGCCTGCTTGATATGGCAACGCGATATGGTCTTGCCCGAGTACATCGCGTGCTTGCTGAGTTGCAGGAATATTCTGAAAAACTCATGCGTGCTTTCCTGTGCAAGGTGCCGCATGGCCGCTATGAAGCGGAAGATTTTCTAGACGATGATGGCGCAGGCTCCGGTCCAGTCCGCATCGCTGTCTCGCTCACTTTCCAACCGGTGCCTGCCGGCAAGCCAATCGTTACGGTTGATTTCACCGGCAGCTCTCCACAGGTGGCTGGCAGCATCAATGCCGTGGATGCCATCGCGTACTCAGCTTGCTTTTATGTTTTCCGCTGTTTGCTGCAGGAAGATGTTCCAGCTGCGGCGGGGCTGATGCGCCCGGTGCGGATGATTGCACCTTCAGGAACTGTAGTAAATTCCCGGCCGCCTGCAGCCGTGGCCGGCGGAAACGTGGAAACTTCTCAGCGAATTGTTGACGTGCTTTTACGCGCCTTAGCCAAGGCCATGCCAGACCGCGTGCCGGCAGGCTCTTCCGGCACCATGAACAACCTCACCATTGGCGGAATCGACGAACGCACCGGCGAGCCTTTTGCTTATTACGAGACCATCGCGGGAGGCATGGGCGCGCGGCCTGACCGGCCCGGCGTGAGCGGCGTACATACGCACATGACCAACTCGCTCAACACTCCGGCAGAGGCGCTGGAATATGCCTATCCTTTGCGGGTAACTCAGTATTCGTTGCGCAAGGCTAGCGGCGGGGCGGGCAAGTTCAGTGGCGGTAACGGTATTGTGCGCGAAATTGAATTGCTGGCTGATTCAGAAGTCACACTACTGGCTGATCGCCGCAGTCGCGGGCCTTATGGCTTGCATGGCGGCGCAGATGGTGCGCCGGGAAAGACCGAGATCATCCATCACGACGGCACACGCGAATCTTTGCCTGGAAAGGCCAGCGTGCGGGTGAAAAAAGGCACGCGAGTCAGGATCGAATCACCCGGCGGCGGCGGTTGGGGAAACTAGCTGTGGTACTGAAAGGACTTCCTATCTGCCAGAATTCAGGAATCCAGAACTGCTGGCCACCTCTCCAGCTACTCTGCCATCTATGGTTACCAGGTAGTTAACGCATCGTTAGCTACCAATGGAGCATAGAAATGAGCACGAAAATCTTCCAGGCTTCTTTTGGTCTATTGACCCCTTGTATTCTACTTTTTCTAATTGCGTGCAACAGCATGCAGATGGCAACTCCGGCGCCAACCCCAACACAGTCTCCAGCGGTCCCGCAGGGAACATTTGTTTATGTGGGAGGAATAGCGGCAAGCCCTGATTCGGTTTTTCCGACCAACGACACAGATGAACTGACAAGCTATCAGGTGCAGCAGGATGGCAGCCTGAAGCGCCTGGGAGCGTTTGATCGCTCTGCGCTGCCGCAAGCGATTTTTGAGTCGGCCGCGGCAGGCCCCTGGCTGTTTACCTGCGACGCCAGTGGAAATTGTCTCGAGTTCCGGGTGGACGCGAACGGCAATCTGGCGCGTGGTGCGGACATCTCGAGCGCACACATTTTTCAGATCGCCGGTATTGATCCGGCGGGAAAGTGGCTGATCGCTACCACGGCACGCAGCGAAAAGGCGTTTCAGATCCAAGCCGACGGTACTCTGTTGCCCGGGCCAGATACTCCAGCTCCGCCTCCGCCTCCCAATACGAATCCTGGTTTAATGAGTTTCTTCATCATGCGCTTTGATCCAACGGGTAACTTCGCTTTCGCAAGAAAACTGACTGGCTCGACTGAAGATCCGGCGGTTTATCGTTTTGACTCCAACAACGGGACTTTTACACGCGTCTCATCTTTACCCGGTCCGGGAGTGACGGCGATCGGCTCATTGTTTATGGGCTTCACTTCAGATGGAAGACATGCCATCGGCGAACAGGAGCTTTCCGCAGGGCCAGAAGCAGACGTCTATATTTTCGACTGGGACTCTGATGCAGGAGTTTTGTCCGTGCACAGTCATGGAGTGTCCGATTTGTTTCCCGCTGTTATTGCAATGGCAGACAACCTGATATTTGTACAGGGAAGTCCGAACAATGCGGTGCTTCGTTTTGATCCTACAACGGTCACCATCTCTGACACAGGCCAGCGCTTTGACAATAACGCAGTTGAAGATGGTCTCCTGTTTGCTGATTCAAGGACTCATACGGTTATAGGGACCTCTCCTGGCGGCAACTTGGTCGGTATATGGAAGTACGACCCCACAAGCGGCGTCACGCAAACTGTGCCTGGATCACCCTATCCCGCGGCGCAGAACGCCTACATATTGGAGGTCCTTTCGCACTGAGCTATTGTTGCGGGGTCGGCGTTGGAGTCGCCTGATTTTTCTTTTTCCGATTCAGCACCTGGTTCAGCACGTCACCCAGGCCGGGCGTGGGTGTTGGCGTGGCCTGCTGCTGGCCCTGATTGTTGCCGACTGCAGGATTGCTCTGCGGTTGCTGCTGGTTCTGTTGCTGTTGCTGGCCGCTTATCGCGCCCAGAATTCCGCCGAGGCCGCCTTTGGACTGGCCCTGCTGTCCGGCAGCTCCGCCCTGATTTTTATTGCCGAGGATTGCGCCCAGAATTCCGGTCGTGAGTTGGCCCGGATTTTTGCTGGTCGGCAGCAGGTTCTTCAGCTTCATTTGTGCAACCTGCTGCAGGTCTGGCGCAACCTGCGGATGCTGGAAGGTTCCTGTAACGATCACCGGCAGCACCAGCTCACCCTGGTTATTGGCCAGCGCAGTATTCATAAAGCCGCCAATTTGCGTGCCGCCCACCTGCGAACTGAGAGCTTTGTTCAGCACTGCTGTCATATGCAGGTTCAGTGACTGGTCGGCCAAATTGATCAGGCCGGCTGCGGCAAGCGTGCCGCCATCGATCACGGCTTTCAGGTTGTTGGTTTGCGCTACGCCGTTTTTCACATTGAAATCGCCGGTGAGTTGAGCAAGGTTGGTGAAGCCCTTGGCTGAAGCAAAATTAGTGCCCACAAATTTGCCGACGGCAGCCAGTTCATGCAGCAAGTCAACATTCATCAGCCTGCCGTTGGTGAGATTGATGCTCAAATTTCCATTAAGACTGCGGGCAATACTGTTGGCTGAAGAAGAGCTAAAGCTGGCATTCACGTTGGACGCCAGCAGTCCATAGAGAGTCTGCTTAACATCGGAAACGGACGAGATAAGCTTGTTGGCGTCAACCTTATCGGTCTTCATATTCACGGCATACACCGGCTGGGCAGGGCGCATATCAATCGTGATTGCGCCGGTCTCTTTGCCGCCATAGACGTCTGCTGTAACCGGGTTCATTTTGATCAGGCCGTGGTCCAGCGACACGTTGGTATGCGCGTTGTTCAACAGCAGATCGTCATACTGAATGGTTCCGATGGCGACAGTTCCGCCGCCGGTCATTTTGTCGAGCATGCTTGATTCAGTCTTGGCCGCTTGCTGCGCCTCGGCTCGGGGCACCAGCCGCCAGAAATCATGGTCCTCCACTGCAGCACGCTTTGCCGGCGTGGCGTTAAAGAATTGTTGCATCTCAGCCACATTTACCTTGTCCGCATTAAGCGCAAACTGTACTTGAGGAGCAGCAAAGTTTTTAAGTGTGAGCGTACCGTTGGCGTTGGTTTGGCCCACACTCGCAGCCACGTTTTTCAGTGAAACAGAATTCTGGCTGAACTGAATATCAGAGTTGTGGACCAGGACCGGCTTGGTCAGCGATGGCATCTTCAGAGTGGCATTGCTGATCTTCCCTGTGCCGGAAAAATTCAGGGCAGACATATTTTTGGTCGGTCCCTGGGCGTGCACGTCAAGGGTGAGTGTTCCATCTCCAGACATGCCATCTGCCGCGCTAACCCCTGCAGCCTGGGCCATGTTAATGATCTCTCCCAGGCGCGCATTTGGCGCTCGCAGCGCAGCGTTGATGGTGCTGTTGGCAGTGCTATAGTTTGCCAGAGCAAAATTGATATTGACCGTGGTTGATCCAGTTGTGGCGGCAAAATCATTGGAACGAATCTCTTGGGGCGTGAGCGTAAGCGCGATCTCATTCACGCGAACAGGCTGCGGCAACTGTTTCCCGCTGATCTCAAGATTACGGGCAGAAAGCTGGCCATTCATCGCCGGCTTAGTCAGTGCGCCGCGCGCCTGAATATCGGCATTCACTGTGCCCTTCACGTCTGTGCCCTGTCCAAAGGCCACGCCAAAAGCTGAGGCCAGCCGTGCAGCTTCAGCAATGGAGGCATTCGCTGCTGTCACTTTCAGATCAACCTGCGCCGGCGTCGGCTTGCTGTCAATGGTTCCTGCAATGGTGATCGGGGTTGATCCCAATTTCAAATTTCCTTTGTGAATCTGGATCAGATCGCTAGTGAGATCATCCGCCACGTCATAGTCAAGCTCAATCGGGTAGCCTACATCTGTGTTGTGGATGCGTGCCTTATCCAACCGGATGGTTCCGCTGGACGCCAGCTTCCCATTCGTATTTTTGACTGAGGCATCGCCGGAAACAACCGCGTCAATGCCACTCAGTGACTGCGAGTTTAAGAATTTTTCTGCCGCAGCAGTAGATACCTGATCGAGCTTCAGGGTTCCGTTAAACGGAGTGTTGATCAGGTCGGCTTCTTTGATTGGTCCGCCTTTGCCCTCAAGCATGAGCGTTTGCTTTCCTGCTCCGGGAAGGTGTGCCGTCAACTTGAGGGAGAATTGCTGGTCAGGAGCAAAGTCGCTCAGATTGAGATCAATGTGATCGTAAACAGCGCGTGATTGGTGCTTCTGCAAATCGGTGATTGCGACTTGGCCATCGTTAATGAACAAGTTTGCCAGCGTCAGCTGGCCGGCAGGTTTCTTGGCTTCCGGGCTTGCAGTTGGTTGTGGCGCAGGCGCGGGTTGCGATGGAGCTTTTTTCGTGGAGCTTGGCTGCGATGGTGCAGGGCTCTGCGTCGGCTCCGGCTTAGGTTCTTGTCCGAGCGTGGCAAAGTTCCAGACACCCTGAGCGTTGCGCACTAGTTCAATATGCGGACGCGTCAGCTCAAGCGATTTCACTTCAATGTCTTTGTGCAGCAGCGGCCAGAACTTCACGCTAACAGCAAGCTTCTCAACCTGGGCAAAAGGCCGCGATGTGGCAAAGCTGGGATCTTCAGAGATGGTCGCGTCTTGCACCTGGAATGAAGGCGGAATGAGGCTCAGGCTCATGTTGCCGAGCGTGACCCGCCGTCCCAGGCGTTTTTGCAACTGTGCCTGAATTTGGTTGTGATAATCGTTGATGTTGATCAGGTGCGGAACAATCAGCACTGCCGCCACCAGCAGTACCACAATCACCAGAATGACGATTCCTAATTTACGCATAAGCAGTCCCCATCTTTTAACGGTATTTCCCCATTAAAAAGCACCAGAGTTCTTTGTGGCGAGATTCCTTTCTTATTTTGAAGCGAAGAGGAGTTATTGCGTTGTACAGCAATCGGCGTTGACGAGAGGGCAGGCATACTGCTAAACTCAAGGTTTCATAGGCACTTACCCCACCGAAAAGGTTTCCATGCCAGGTTATACCCGTCGTCAGTTAAAAGAAGATAAGTTTGCCGAAACTGCGCAAGACGCAGCCGAATGGGCAGGCGAACACCGTAAGCTCGTTACTTGGACTGTAAGCATACTGATTATTGTCATTGTGGTTACAGTTGGCGGCTGGACCTGGCGGAGCCGGCAGATTGAACAGGCAAATATTGACCTTAGCGCCGCATTGCGGACTTTAAGCGCGCCTTTGCGTCCTGCAGGAACTCCCGCCGGAGACACACCCAGCTTTACCAGCATTGCTGAACGTGGCCAGGCAGCGGCCAAGCAATTACAAGCAACCGCGGACAAATACTCTCTTGTTTCGCCGGGGAAAGTTGCGCGCTATCTTCTTGGTTCTGCGCAGTTGCAGGCCGGAAATACGTCAGCAGCCGAACAGGCATTTAAAACAGCAGCAGATTTCAGTGACAAAGACATTGCCGCTCTGGCCAAGATGTCTTTGGCCTCAATCTACACGGATTCAAATCGCCAGGCGGATGCGATAAAAATTTACAAAGAATTGTCTGACCATCCCACCGCTACCGTATCCAAAAGCACTGCACAATTGGCGCTGGCTGAGATCTATGAAAAAACCGATCCTCAAGAGGCCACCAAGATCTATCAGCAAGTGCAGAAAGATGATCCGCACAGCCAGGCAGCGCAGGTGGCAGCACAAAAACTGGTTCATCCCAAGTAGCTGATAACAGCAAACCGCCATTGGGTGAATAAATTCCACAGGCCTAATCCGCGCGATCTTCCTGATGTGCGGCAACCTTCGCTGTGAATACGCATCTTTTTTCTTAGCTGGCGACGGAGATCCTTTGTCGCCGAAATAAGGAGCGTATTCTATGAAATCCTTTTTGGCAGGATTGGGCATTGGAATTGGCT
>DASTCT010000260.1:0-4303 GCA_035710845.1 Candidatus Angelobacter sp. | reverse complement strand
GTGGTGGCCGACATGGTCACCGGTTGAAGGCGCTTGCTATAACTGAAACTGTTGGTGATGGCTGTTACTCCGCCGCTGCCGCTGACGAATCCGGTAAGAGAGCTATCGGGACCGTAAGTTGCGCCGGTGACATAGTTAATGCCGTTGCCGCTGTCAACAGCCTGTGTGATCCGTCCTGCGGAGTCCGGGGTATAGGTAACGACTGCTCCGCTGGGATAGTGCAGCTTGGCCAATGAGCCATCGAGATTGTACTCGTAGCTGAGGGTCTTGGAAATGGAAGCGTTATTGGCTCCGGTAAGCGTCCGTGTCTCGGTCGACACCCGGCCCAGAATGTCATAGGTATAGGTCGCGGTTCCGGCCTGATCGGTCATTGACGTCAGCTTGCCCTTGGCGTTTGTGCCCGAATCATACGCGTAGCTGACAACCGGCGAGGCGAGCGGACAGCTTAGCACACCATATGCACGGCCCATCACGCGATGCAGCTCGTCATAGCAGTAGCTGATGGTCTGCGTTACCGCAGGATTTGTCTGGTTGGGAGCAGGCGAGGTCTTCTGCAGCAGATTGCTGTCATTGTCATAGGTATAGCTGATGGTCCCTGACTCCGGATTTTTTGCTGTGAGCAATCGCCCCAAAGAATCATAGCTAAAACGCCGGACACGCCACGGACTTGTCGCGTCATTGCCCGGAGCAGAACTACAGCCCGTTCCCGTTACCCCGCCATGCTGCTCCACGCAGGTCAGGTTGCCCAGCGCGTCATAGGTATAGAGCGTGCGCAGAGCAACACCCGGATCGGCTGGAGAAATCTGAGTATTCGTCATCCACATCGCTGTGATGGGCGTTGTCGATTCATCGTAGAGCACAAGGTTGCCATCGGTCTGCAGGAACAAGGCAAAATGGCCATTGGGCGAGACAAAGCACTGTCCCGCGCCCAACATGCCAGTGGTTCCTGTGCCGGTGCCGGCGTCACAAGCAGGATGGGCAAGCTGCGTCCAGTTGAACTGTCCGGTGGAGGTGCCGCTGTTCCAGGCCGATTTGTAAATGATGATGCGGCCATCATCCTCCATATCGAGGCGTTCGGCATTGGTTCCATTGGTGCCGCTCATCCATAAGAAATTATTGTTCGCGTCATAGACGACGAGGTTTCCATCGCTCTGCATGAGAGCATAAGCACCGGGATGGCCATAAGTGTTTGCTCCCCAAGTGCCTGTGCCGTGTGCGATGTCATAGATATAGAAATTACCGTTTGGGTCCATATAGAGCATGTATTGACCGTGGGGCGAGACGATGCACTGGTTGGCATTGATCCTTCCACCGGGGATCAGGTAGGTACCGATGCTGCAGGTTTGTGCTGGATAATTACCTGGAGTGGGTGCAGCGTAAGTGCCGGCTGACCACTTGAAAATGTAGAGCACCAGGTTGCCGTCATCCTGCATCATGACCGAACCGGCATTGCTGCCGCTGGTGCCCGAGGACCACAGTGCTTCGTTCGTAGGGCTATAAAGGACGAAATTGCCGTCCGTCTGCATGGTGGCGTAGTTGCTGACGGTTGGGGTTGTGCCGGGATTCGGCTCATCCACTTCCACCAGGCGGCCTAGAGCATCCGTGCAAGTGCCTCGCTGATTGCCGGCTTCATCTTTGCTGATGGTGCAGTCAGCATTCATGGCAATGCTCGTGGGAACGTTATATTGGACGCTGCTGATGCTGCCATCCTGTTTGGTGGTCTTCGTCACCCGGCCCAGACCGTCATATTGTGGGTAAGTTATGCCGTAGGTCGGATCAGAGGTGGTGAAATAAGGATTGGTCACGCTCGTCGTCTGACCTAGGCCATCGTAGGTGGTCACCACCGTGGCTGTTCCGTTGGGCAGCGCGTGCGTGGTCTTATTGATCCTGTCCGCGCCATCAAAATAGGCGGTGGAAGTATCTGTTAACGCCGTGGTGACAGAGCGCTGGTGCTGCACTGAGAGCGGAAAAACATTGGGTGTGGAAGGCGTAAAAATGGTGGTAGCGCGGGCGTTGCCGTTGGCCGGATCAGGCGGGGCCTGTGCCTGAATCAAGCGCCACGATGTGTCATAGCTGTAGTTTGATGTATGGGCTGAATCTCCCGGCGTGTTTCCGCTGGCTTGCGTGGTGGCGTTTTCATTGGTCAGGCTGTCAAGCAGGCCGGTGACGAAATCATAGGTCCCACTGACACAGTGCGAGACTGTGCCGCCATTGGTGGAAGGCGAGCAAGTCTGGGTGGCAAAAGCTCCGGCATAGGCCGGATCATAGCTGTGCGTGGTGGTGTGGCCCAGCGGATCAATCTGCTGATAAGCTTCTCCGGTGTCATACCAGTTGGTGTGGCTGGTGATCGCGGTTCCGCTCTTGGGATTGCAGGAGCTGGTTGGAGCCGCCCATTTTGTGATCGTGGTCAGATTACCGCGAACCGTGCCGCTGGGTGCCGAGCCATGCACACCTGCCGGCAGCGTGCTGGTATAGGTTGTAAGATAGCCTGGTTCATCGTAGCTGTAATCCGTCTCCGCCAGAGCGCAGCCGGAGCCGTCTTTGACAACCACGGATGCAGGCAAGTCAATCAATCCGGCATTGAGATAGGCGGAGTTCAACTGCCATTGGTAAGTCGTGACTGTTTCCCGCAACAAGGTGTTCCCGTAATCGTAAACTTTTTCGTCTGTCAGTTTGGCAAACGTGGTGGGATTGGGATATCCATCATATTGGCGAACAATCTGGCTGATCTTGTTGCCGGGCAGCGTCGTGGTAACCGTATCGGCCACCACTCGGCTGGCAAAGCCTATTGCATTGGTCGGATCATCATTGGAATCTGCGACCCCCACATAGTGTGTGTCGACCGTTTTGAGCAGGGTTCCGGTCTGGTGCGTTCCCTGATAGATTCGGGTCTCAACTTCATAATAGGCACAAGGGAGAGTGCTGATCGGCGACTTAAATACATGCGCGGTTTCATTGCCGTTGGGATCGAGAACGTAGTTTGTCATGCTGCCATCGGGCTGCACGGTTCCCCAGGTGTACTGCCAGATCTGCGGAGGGTTCACCAAATCATTGACCGTGCGCGTTGCCACAGCGCGGCTCACCTTGGTGTTGTCGCCATTTCCGCAGTTAGGGATTGAAATCTCAGTCCAGCCGTAGGCGATGAGCCACCTGTAGGTAAGTCTGTAGCGGTGATATTGCCGTAAGCGTCATAGCTGAACGCCCATTTTGCGCCATCCGGCATGATCAGCCCGCCAATCAGAGATGCCGGAGAAGACTGACTGCCTAAAGGATAGCTCTTAAAAAAAGTGTCGTTTTTGGGAGCTCCAACATTGGGCTGGGAAAAAGCAGGCGCCAGGGTCACGCTGGTATAGCAAATCGTAAGCGGGCTGACATTCCCGTTCGGTCCGGGGAAACTGAAAAAATAAGCACCGCTGGCGCTGCTGAGGGTCGGACAATTGGTGGTTGGGGCCGCTCCGGCGCCAGTCCCCGAAGAAAAGTTGATGGTATTGCCATTGCCATCCACTACGGAAACGATTTTGGCAGTGGCCGTGACCGGATCAAAGATGAAGCCAAGATTCATCGAGTTTCCATTGGCATCGACCCAGGTGCTCGGGATACCAACATCGCTAAATATCTGGACAGTGTTGTTCCCGGACGGCATCAAGGTATTGGAAAAAGCGACGTGTGAGACCAGGTTGTATGAGTTTCCGGACGCCGGAGCAAGCTTGGAGTAATCATTGGAAATGGTGGGATAGTTGTAAGTATTCCCCTTGCTGTCTTTTAGAACGCCGCTATCATCGCTGTGGTCGAATTTGGTTCCGCGGATCAGCGTGAACTGGAAATTGGACCCGTCAAGAGTGACCATGTTGCCGTTGGCCAGAAAGTCAGAAAGCCAGTGCACCGCTCCATCCGGCGTGTGGACGGAGTAATCAAAATCAGCTTCGGTGACGTTTCCATTGATATCGGTAGTGATGGTCCGCCCGCGCTGGACAGTCACATCATAGCTGCTGGTCAGGGTAAGACCGGCTTGCGCAGCCAACATCCAGCGGTAAAGGAGGACGTGATTGCTATCGTAATATTGCCCAACCTGCCATGGTTTCGAGCTTAGCTGCAACGAGTAGCCGAGACCCAACTCTCCGCGCTGGGGATATGAAAACAGCGGGATATGGAGCATCAGATTGCCGTTCTGCAGATTGACCGTGTCAATGCTTGAACCATCATAGCTGCCAAATGATTTAAAACCATTTTCGGTATTGGGTGCTGATTGGGCGAGGAGCAAAGTGCTTGTTCCAAAGATGATTGCGAATATGACTGCAAGCCG
>DASTCT010000259.1:0-20743 GCA_035710845.1 Candidatus Angelobacter sp. | reverse complement strand
ATCGCCTGAGGTTGCATCTCTGGAGCGGAACTTTCTGCATGCTTTCGAGATACAATTCCGGCATCCAATCAGTAACAAGGGACTTTCTTTCCAGCAGCCGTTACCGGCTGAGTTAATAGAGTTTCTCCGCGAGATTGGAGAATGAGAGTTTGTTTCCCAGACTATAATGAAAATGAGAGCTCCCAATATGTCTTCCAGAGGTTTTATCGCGGTCTTTTTCGCGTTTACGCTTATGGGGTGCCTGGCGGCTGCGCAAACCCAGCCTCCGCCAACGCAGCCTGCACCAGCGCAGCCTGCTGCTCCATCGGCGGCATCGCAAACAGCCAAGACAAGCGCGGTTGCGCCTGAGTCCACGCCGGCGGTTGACAGTACGGTCCCAATCGAGACTTTTCATAGCCGGTCTGACGAAGTGAACGTGATTTTTACCGTTACAGACAAGCACAACAAGTTCATCAAAGACCTGAAGGAAAACCAATTCAAGTTCCTGGACAACAACAAGCCGCCAAGACAGATCACGAATTTTGCCGCGGAAACCGACCTGCCATTGCGGGTTGGTCTGCTCATTGACGCCAGCAATTCCATTCGCGACCGGTTTTTGTTTGAACAGGACGCCGCGATTTCGTTTTTGCACCAGATCATCCGCCCCAAGACAGACAAAGCCTTTGTGCTGGCGTTTGATGAAGTGTGGGACCTGACACAGGATTTCACCGGCGATCTGGACAAGCTGACCAGAGGCGTAAAAGTAATACGTCCTGGCGGCGGCACCGCCATGTGGGACGCTGTTTTCTATGCCTGCCGTGACAAGCTGATGAAGGAACAGGAAACTGGGCCGGTTCGCAGGGCGATCATTCTGGTTTCTGACGGCGATGATAACCAGAGCCGCGTACTTCGGCAGGAAGCTATCGAGATGGCGCAGCGCGCCGGTGTGATTGTTTACACCATCAGCACCAACCTGAGCAACAACCCTGACGAAGGCGATCGCAGCCTGAAGATGCTAGCGGAAACCACCGGCGGCCAGGCGTTCTTCCCTTTTAAGCTTCAGGACGTGGCCAACGCTTTCCACGACATTAATGAAGAGCTGCGCAGCCAGTATTCAGTTTTCTATAAACCCGCAGACTTTGAAGCCAACGGCCAATTCCGCCCCATACAGATTGTGGCTGACAACAAGAAGTACAAAGTCCGGGCCAAAAAAGGATATTTCGTGCCCAGGCAGTGAGGGCTGAAAGGTTTTCGCAGAAGGCCGGCGAAATGCCGGCTTTCTTATTTTGATCTTTACTGGGTGGGGGTGTGCGGTTGCTGAAAAGTTTTTTAATGGTCTGAGCAGCCCGCTTCGGTAGAGATCAGTTGAAGATGCAACTATAATGAAATGATCCGAGTCTCCCCTATGTATCGATTTCAGCATCTAGGTCTCTTTTTGTGCCTGATGGTTGCAGCGCCAGTAGCTTTTGGCCAGACAGCGCCTCAAGTTGCCGCACCTCAGACTGCAGCGCCTCAGGCTGTTCCGCCGGCTGCGGCAGCCGCTTCAACTCCAGCGCAGGGAAGCAATATCCCCACCGTGCGCGTTCGGTCAGATGAAGTCAACGTGGTTTTTACCGTCGTGGATAAAGATGGGCGATTCGTGCGCGACCTGCAGCAGAACCAGTTCCGCATCCTGGACAATCATCTGCCGCCACAGAAAATTCTGGACTTCAGAGCGCAGACTGACTTGCCGCTTTACGTCGGCCTGCTGATCGACGCCAGCAACTCCATTCGTGACCGTTTTCAGTTTGAAAAAGATGCAGCTTCAGAATTTCTGTATGACATCATCCGGCCTAAATCAGACGCCGCTTTTGTGCTCGCCTTTGATGAAAAGTGGGACCTTACGCAGGACTTTACTGGCGATCTGGATAAACTCAGAAACGGGATCAAGGAAATCCGGGCGGGCGGTGGCACGGCATTGTGGGACGCGATCTATTTTGCCTGCCGTGACAAGCTGATGAAAGAGCCGGCGCGCGATGCGGTCCGCCGCGCCATTATTCTGGTTTCTGACGGTGATGATAATTACAGCCATGTCTATCGCGATGAGGCGGTTGATATGGCGCAGCGCGCAGGAGTCATCATTTATACAATCAGCACCAGCTTGATGAGCAATCACACCAAGGGTGACGAGAATATGAAGATGCTGGCGGAAGCCACCGGCGGACGTGCGTTCTTCCCTCAGCAATTGGACGATGTAGCCCTGGCTTTTCGCGACATACAAGACGAACTACGCAGCCAGTATTCGGTCTCATATCGCGCAGAAAACTTTGTTGCCAATGGACAGTTCCGGCCGATACAGATAGTGGCTGATCACAAGAAGTACAAGGTCCGCGCAAAGAAAGGCTATTACGTGCCGCAGGCGCAGTAGCATAATTTTGGGCTATCTTTTCAGTTAAGGGCAGCCTCCGGCTCAAGCGTTCCAAATAGATAATTACAGCACCCGTAGGATGATGGATTATGACAAGAAGACGGATGTTTGGTTCCTGTATCTTGTTCTTATTGATCTTCACCCCGGCTCAAGATCAGTTGGATGGTCAACAAGTAAAGACCGGAACAGCCGTGGTCATACTCTTTTCCCATAACTACATTGTTTTTGCGGCTGAAAGCCGGGTTGTTCTGGCAGGAAAGAGCATTCGCCATCGTGATGATGCGTGTAAAGTTCGCGCCATCAGCAATAAATTTATCTTCGCGAGCGCTGGCGTGAATGGTTTTGAGCCGGAACCAGGCAAGAATGGAAATGCCTGGAGCGCATACGATGAGCCCGGCAAACTGGCCGATCAACTTCCGGATATGGACAACCCCGTCCATGGGCTGGCAGAACTCTGGGGCAAATCACTTGAGAAGCAGGTGAACCGGGCGCTTGCAGTCAATCCAGAGCCGATGATGGATTTTCTGCGGCACGAAGGCGGCCAAACTCTCTCTAGCGGCATATTTGCAGGACGGACAAAGCAGGGACAATTGGTAGTCTATAAAGCTGATTTGAACTGCAACTGCGTTGGAAATTCACGTCGAACTTCTCTGGAAATTTTGCCGCTCCCCCTTCCTGCCAGTAGCGCAGGACTTGTTATAGGCTCGCAGGAAGCGTTGGATCTCTGGGATGAGCTGAAAAAAGGAAACAGTGAACGCGCGCGAGCATCACTTCATCAATTTGAAACAGATCACGCCAGTGGAGCCGGACCGAAAACGTTAGGTGCAGCAGCGGTGACAAGCCTTGAATTTATTGTCAAATACGCCCGAGAAGAAGGCATTGGCGGTCCCATCGATGCTGTTGAGATGACACCCGCAGGCGACACCTATTGGATCCAGCGCAAGGCAAATTGCCCGGATCAGCAATAAGAAGAACCATTAGAAATTTTGCGCCTTCGCCACTCCCGTTGCCTTGTTTACTGGCTGGCCGTCATGTCGTTTGGCGGATAGTAGCCTTTGCGCGCCTGGACTTTATATCCATCCTTTGACTTCACCTCAAGCTTGCGGAATTTGCCATCATTGTTGGGATTGTTCGAAGTGAAGCCCAGGCTGTATTGGCTGCGCAGCTCGGCGGCGATTTCAGAAAAAGCTTTGTCCAGCTTATCGGGATTTCTGACCTCAATAACTCTGCCGCCGGTCTGCTCAGTCAATTTGTTCATATCCCCGTAATTCGATGGGAAGCCGGGATCAGTGATCAGCAGAACGTAAGCAATCACGTCAGCCTTCTGTGCTGCTTCAATCGCGTCTCTCAGGCGCATTTTGCTGCCAACATCGTCGCCGTCAGTCAAAATGATCATGGCTTTGCGCCCAGACTGTTTGCTCAAGACCTCATCAGACGCCAGATAGGCCGCGTCAAACAGGAGCGTGCCTTTGTTCTGTCCGCTGGCTGTGGGCACAGGGCCAGGATTTCCCATCGGCGTCATACCCACGGTGTTGGTGTTGATCCGCGCTTTATCAAGGCCTGTTCGCAAAAGATGCATGCTGCCGGTTAGATCCTGCAGCAGGTCCACTGAAACATCAAAGCTGATAACAAAAGCCAGGTCCTTTGGCGTAAGGACTTTTTGCAAAAAGCCGCCTGCAACCACCTTTTCCTCCGGCAGCGTGCGATTCATGCTGTAACTGCTGTCAATCAGCAAGCCGATGGTTAAAGGCTGGTCACTGAGAGCAGAAAAAAACTTGATGGTCTGGGGCTTGCCGTCTTCCAGCAGCTCAAATTGGTCCTTCGTCAGATTGGGCATCAGGGCGCCGTGCTTGTCCTTGACGGTGAAATACACGTTCACCAGGTTCACGCTTTTGCGGAAAGTCGGGACTTTTTCCTGATCGTTCTGCTTGGTCTGAGACTGCTGGTCTGTTGAGGGCGGAAAATCCGGTTTTGGCGGATCTGCTTCCTGCGCATAGGCAGAAAGCGGCAGGAGAGCAAGCGCGAGCATGAGTGCGAGATAATGAGTTCGCATGGCGGCTCTTGGGAACTGCCTTTCTTGGTCTGTTAAGCTTTTATTCTAGTGTATTAGATGCACCTGAGTTGCCTCACACGGGCCTTACTAGCATTACAATTGAATTAAGGCGCGTTTTTCTCCCGGGAACGCGATGCAAAGTCCGGGGCCAGGGAACGTTCTTAAAGTGGCAGGAGGGGATTTAATGTCCAGGTTCATGCGCGGGTATAGCTGGTTGATCTGCGCCTTTATTGTCTGTGCTTTGCCCGGCTTGGCGCAACAAAACCTGCCTGATGGCCCCACGCCGAAGAACAACCAGTCCCAATCCCAGCAGGGCGTTCCTGATGCTCCGCAGCCCAAGAATCCCAATGGGTTTCCAAACAACGCTCCGCCGGCACCGATCAATAACCATGAAGAGGGTGCTCCCACTCCCACGCCTTCACCGGCAGCAGCCGAGAACCGAGCGCCAAACGATCTACCGTCGAAGCGTGAAGACCTTTACCAGATGCACATCAACGTCAACTTTGTGCAGGTACCGGTCACGGTGAAAGATAGCTCCGGCAAATTGGTTCCCGGTCTGACCTCGAACGACTTCAAGGTGTATGAAGATGGCCAACTGCAGCAGCTCAAGTACTTTACTGCGGATGCGTTTCCACTCTCTGCCGCCATTGTCGTAGCCACTGACCTGCCTTCGAGCACCATGAAGAAGGTCAATGAGAGCTTGCCCGCCCTAATTGGAGCCTTCAGCCAGTATGACGAAGTGGCGCTCTACCGGTATGGTCATACTGTTTCACAAGTTTCTGCATACACCGGCGCTGCCAGTTTGCCTACGTCAGTTCTTAACCGGGTAAAACGCTCCGGTCGTGAAGGCGGTCCACCGATAGTAGGTGGGCCATTCGGAGGCGGCCCCACTATCAACGGCCATTCCGTCAATGATCCCAATGCCGGCGGACAAGGAGACGTACAAACTCCACCACGCGAATCTTATGTGCTGAATGACGCCATTTTGCTTGCCGCTCAAGGGTTGAGCCGGCGAGACAAAACGCGTCGCCGCATCATCTTTGTCATCAGTGACGGGCGCGAGCAGGGCAGCAACGCAAACTATAACGAGGTAAAGAAAATCCTGCTCTCCAATAACATCAGCGTCTTCGCCATAGGCGTGGATACAGCCGCCATCCCAATTTATGACAAGCTGAATCGCATTCGCGTCCCTGGTTTTGGTACGGGAAATATCCTGGCACGATATGCCAACGATACCGGCGGAAATGTTTTGGCTGAGTTTGACCGCCAGGGCATTGAGCAGGCTTATTCTCAGATCACGGAAACGGCGCGCAACCAATACACGCTGGGATACACAACCCGGGCGACCCAGGCCGGCAACTATCGCACCATTGATGTGCGCGTGCTGCGGCCGAACCTGAACGTAATCGCCAAACCCGGTTATTACCCGTTGCCGCCCCAGCCGCAAAACCGCTAACAAGTTACCTTCGATTGTTTTCTTAAGGGGGTATGCGCTTTGATACTCAGCCCGAGCGCGTAGAATAAGGAAAAGCCCTCACTCTGTACGTTATGATATAAAAAAGTCTTTCAGTGCACGGTCGTTTCGGACATGGCCGCAAATATCGCGGTTTGGTGCGAATGCTAGGAGAGCCTTGAGCTTTATTAATTTTGCCGCTCGTGAAATTAACTGCAAGATCGTCTATTACGGCGCCGGTTTGGGCGGTAAGACAACGAACCTGCAGCATATTTTCGATAAAACGGCAGACAAACAGAAAAGCAAGATGATCTCGCTGGCCACGGAGACTGACCGTACCCTGTTTTTTGACTTTCTACCCCTCGATCTGGGCACCGTCCGCGGCTTCCGCACCCGCTTCCATTTATATACCGTCCCTGGCCAGGTGTTTTACGATGCCAGCCGCAAGTTGATTCTGCGCGGCGTAGATGGCGTGGTCTTTGTAGCCGACTCACAGGAAGAGCGTCTTGATGCCAATATCGAAGCGCTGGACAACCTGAACGAGAACCTCAAAGAGCACGGTTACGACTTCAAAAAAATTCCCTACGTTCTGCAGCTCAACAAGCGCGATCTTCCCAGTGCCATGCCGGTAGAAGATTTGAAACGCGAACTTCAGAGAAAATCTGAGCCTTCATTTGAGGCCGTTGCCTTCCAGGGCAAAGGCGTTTTTGAAACGCTGAAAGAAGTGGCGCGGCTCGTGCTGATTGAGCTGAAGAAGGGCTAAGCTTTTTCCGAAGTCCCGACCCTGAGCGTTCTTTGCGAAGGGAGGGAGCTCTACCCCTCACAAGAGAGCAAGTCAATGAGCGATACCGGCGAAATTATCAAATCAGGCGCATTCGATAAATTGGCGGATATTGCGCATAAATTGGCCGGCCCATTAGCCGAAGAACTTGGGCTGCTGCTGGCAGATAAAGTCAAACTTTATCGAGTAAAAAACTGGCTAAATGTAGTTAAAAAACTGAAAAGATTTTAACGGAAGCCAATCTTCCTCCAAACGCAGTTCCACCCCGACTGTTTCTTCCAATTCGCGAAGCCGCATCAGTGGAAGATGATGAGATCCTGCAGGATTTATGGGCTGGCTTGCTCGCGAGTGCTTCTGAAAGATCTGATTCACTCTCGCCGTCATTTATTGAAACATTAAAACAATTAACTCCAAGTGAAGCAAAAACCCTTGAAAACCTTTTTGGTCAAACTGGAAGTAACCCTAGATTGGGAACACCCGACGAAATGCGTTTTGCGGTGGAAGGCAATTTGGACGACGTTAACTTTCAGTTGATGACAGAAACCTTCGAACGCTTGGGGCTAATTCGTCGACGGTATGATTTGCATGAACCCCGTCAACTTTGGTGGACTTTAGCTGGTCTGGAACCTTCTTCCTTCGCAATGAACTGGGTAGAGTTTGGCCAAAAAGCAAAAGACCCGCTGCCTGAACTTACTTATGAATTCGAATTTACGGAATACGGTGTTCAGTTCATGCGGGCATGTAAAGGACCAAAGCAGCAAGACTACCCCAAAAACTCAACTCGCCCGTAGGGCTCCTCACTTCGTGAGGGATTCCAGAAAAATCCCAATCTGGGAAACCAGCTCTCATTAATCATTGAACAACCAAACTTCTTTCTATTAGTCTTTTCTCATACATGTTGTGCTCTTCTGACGATTGGCTTCTCGAGCGTATTTGGAGAAGGCCTCAACTCTGAAAGGAGAAATTCTAATGTCATCCCAAAACAATAACCGGGTACTCAACAGAATGGGCGCTCGTCAATTGACACAAAACGAAATAGACCAAATTGCGGGCAGCGCCATTACGGTCGCCACTGCCCTTCCAACCGGCACACCCAGCCATCCTGACACCATGTTGGATCAATAGCGCCGCTATCTGATTTCAAGCAAGAACGATTCCTATTGAGTGCAGACACGAAACTCTCTTGAGGATAAATGATTTGTTTTCGGCAAGACTTAATGTGCCCAGGACGTTTGGAGAAGGTTTCAAAATGGAAAGGATAATTCTAATGTCAAACCAAAGCAACAACCGTGTAATTAGCCGGATGGGTGCCCGTCAATTGACGCCGGATGAAATGGAACAAATTGCGGCAGGCAGGACCAGTACAGTCGCCACAGCCCTTCCAACCGGCACAGTCAGCAGTCCTGACACCATGTTGGATCAATAGGGCTGCAATTTGATCTCTGGAATCAATTTTTTGTTTTCGGCAAACTTTAACTTGCCACGATATATGGAGAAGGAACTCAAAACTCAAAGGAGTAAATCGATGTCAAAAGAAAACAATAATCGGGTACTCAACCGGATGGGCGCTCGCCAACTCACGCAGAAAAAAATGGAACAAATTGCGGGAGGCGGACGCAATACGCACGCCAGCCTCACTATGACAGGTACAGCCAGCAATCCTGACACAGGCATGGATTCCTAGCTCGGTCACGCAAACAACATCAACAAAATTTCGGCGAAATGAAATTGGCCAAATTCGATGGACGCAAGTTTAGAAAGGAGAAGTTATGTCGAGTAATAATAATCGGGTTCTCAGCCGGATGGGATCTCGTCAATTGACCCAGAAAGAAATGGATGAGGTTCCCGGTGGCTTTATTCCCACGCGTCTGACCGTGTTTATGACCGGCACTGTCAGCAATCCAGACAGCAGCATAGATACATAAGCTGCCCACTTGCTTTAGCAAAACATTTTGGCAGCTTTTGATTTGTCCGGGATGTTTGGAGAAGACACCCCAAAAATCTGGAAGGAGAATTTCATGTCGAACGATGACAACAATCGCGTACTTAGCCGCATGGGCGCTCGCCAACTCACGCAGAACGAGACAGACAATGTCGGGGGCGGTGGTGCTACGCTTTTGAGCGTTATTCGTACCGGCTCTGCCGCTAATCCGGATCAAAGTCTGGATACATAGCTCATTCAGTGAGCTGTAAAAACATCCACATTGTAATAAAAAACCAGATCGCAGTAATCGAATACAAATAGGAAACCGCCAGCCTCAACCTGGCTGGCGGCTTCTGTATAGACTCTCCGGAAACACGCAATGAAGATCATCGTATTATCACACCCCAAAGACGACCATGCCGCGCCGGTGCAATGGGCGCTGGAGCAAGCTGGGTATCGCGCCGCATGTTGGAGTGGCGTTTCCTGGGAAGAACAGGACCAGGCCAGCCTCCTTCTGGAACAGCGGCCAGAAATGCTGCTGGGAAGGTTGAAGCTGGAGAACGATGATGCCGTGTGGCTTCGCCAGCCGGACCCGCCGTCACACGATCCAGCATCCGACGCGACTAAAAAGTTTGCAGATTATTCTGCTTTTTTTGACGCGCTGGCTTACATGCTTGAACCCTTGCCCGTCCGGTGCATCAACCCCTATTCAGCTTCGCGACTGGTCCGAAACAAAGGAGTGCAATTGCATCTGGCAGGCGCGTCAGGGCTGAATATTCCGGCCACGCTCATGTCAAATTCCCCGGCGGCCGTGCAAGAGTTTTTTGATCAATATCCCAACAACGCCATCTGCAAAGCATTTGCTTCCCATGTCTGGCAACAGCAAGATTCAGCAGATATTTCGGTAACAGAAACCTTCTGCTTGACCCGGGAACAGTTGCCCTCAGACGATGAAGTGTTTACCTACGCTCCCGCCATTTATCAACAGATGGTGGCAAAGGAATTCGATGTCCGGGTGGTACTCATGGGCGAGCGAATCTATTCCTATGCGCTGCGCACGCCGGAAAACTCTCTCGACTGGCGTTTTGATGCTGCGCGCAAAAACCTTACCGTGGAGATCATCCGCACGCCGCCCAATGTGGAAGCCGGACTGCTTCTCTTTGCCCAGAAAACCGGGGTTTATTTTGGCGTGCTGGATTTTGCCGTGGACAGGAACGGGCAATGGTGGTTCCTGGAGATCAATGAACAAGGCCAGTTCCTGTGGCTTGACCAGTTCAAGCTGGATACCGGCCTGCTGCAGAAATTCTGTGCCTTTCTTACCGCAGGACAAAGTCTTGGGCAGTCATTGGAAAAGAGACGAGACCTTTTCCCATCATTTGCGGAATATCAGCGATCTCATAAGGACGACGAAGCCCTGACTATCGCCTCAGACGTGCCTGGGGCGAGTTACAAGTCCATAGAGCCGTGAGCTTTCTGAAAATCTCAGGCGAAGCAGGAGATCCTATGACTCAAATATCTTGAGGTTTTCTGTTCCCTTAAAACAAAATTTGGCTATAGGGTTTCCTCGCTTCGCTCGACTTCGGAGAGAAGCCTACTTATGCGGATCCAGCAATGACGCCATGCCTCCAAGATCGCGGCCCTTGTTCGCGGTGCGGCCAGCCTTGGCGGCCAGCGGCGATGTAGGATTTAACGCGCCATATTTCTCCAATAAGACCGGCACCAGTGCGCCTTCAGCCTCCTTGGTAAAGGTCATATTGTTGTCTTCCTTTTGATCGATGCGGATGAAGTCGCCCAGCTTGACCTGGCCCGTGGCGACAAGATTCGCCAAGGGGAAAACGACGTTCTTTTCAATGGCACGTTTCAAATGTCGGGCGCCGTATTTTGGATCAGTCCCTTCCCGCAACAGGAAAGCTTTGACCGGCGCCGTGCATGAGAAAACAAACTGGCTGTTGCCCGTGGCCTGCAGGATGCGCTGCTGCACCATGCCCAGCTCAATTTCCAGGATCTGCTCCAGATGTTCCGGCTTGAGCGTTTTGAAGACCACAATCTTGTCAATGCGGTTCATGAACTCGGGAGAAAACTTGCGCCGGGCGGCATCTTGCGCGGTGCGAGTGATCTTGTCATCGAGCGTGGCATCCATCTGGCTCTGATTTTGCTGTGTGGAACCAAAGCCCAGGCCGCCGGTCATGAGGTCATTCATTTCATGCGCTCCAAGATTGGAGGTCATGACGATGAGGCACTGTGAGAGATCGACGCGGCGATTATCGCCAAGAGTAAGCGTTGCTTTGTCCAGGATTCCCAGCAGGAGCTGCCACAGAGCGTCGCTGGCCTTTTCTATTTCGTCAAAGAGCAGAAGCGTAAGCTTGAGCCGGTCTGTATGCCACTGGTTCAGCGCTTCCTGCGTAAGCAGCGGATGGGTTTCACGATGGCCCAGATAGCCGGGCGGCGAACCAATCAGCTTGGCGATCTCATGGCTGTGCTGGAACTCCGCGCAGTCAATCTTAATGACCGCCCGGGGATCGCCAAAAAGCGATTCTGCCATGGCTTCCACCACGCGCGTCTTGCCTGAGCCCGTAGGGCCAAGGAAAAGGAGGTTTCCCACCGGACGCCCAGGAGCGTTCAGTCCGGCAAGAAACATCTGGTAAATTTCAACAACCTTCTCTACGGCCGGGTCCTGGCCGACAATTTTGCGCCGCAGCGCGGTTTCAAAGTCCTGCGCATCAGAGCTGCGCCGTGTCGGATCAAGAGCAGTATTAAAGCCGGTCCTCATAAATGTCCTGCCTTTTTAAAAATGCCGAGGACGCCTCCTTTATTCAAGAGGCCTGAATGCTCAGATGGGTTTGCAAGCTGCAGAGTTGTAATAACTGATTCGTCAACATCTGCCAATGGCGCATCTCACACTTAAGGCTTGGACTGTATGACGAAGGGTCACGCACTCCGGCCATTTTGATCAGGGTACCCGGACGCATGTTAAGATGCGATCAAGACCCCGGGAAAGAGTCCAATGTCATCCAAAAAGTTTCGTTTCATCTCCTCCGCGGCCCTGATTGTGTTTGGGCTGATCGTTGTTGTTATGATTTTTGGGCGGCACACACAGATTCATGCCGCCACGCCTGAACAATCAGCCCCGGCGGCGCAAAATCCGCCGGCCAACGCCTCAGGTTCCGCACCGGCAGCGCAGGAACTTCCGCCAGGAACAATCACATACACAGCTAAGGCTCTCACCACGGCCCAATTCCTGGCGCGCGGGCACTTGACCGAATCGCAGTACATGACGGTGGCCGAATACGTGGCCGCCATTGCCAAAGTGAACAACGGCAAGACGACCTTCAAGAAGGGTGAAACCGTCCTGATTCCCGGCATTGAACCGCAGCCCATTGTGGAAAAGTCGCGTCCTTTTCCCAAAGACGGTGAGGTACGCGCCATTTATATGACTGGCGGAACCGCCGGCAGCGCTCATGGCATTGATCTGGTGCGGCGCTGGAAAGCAGCGGGCGGAAATGCCGTGGTCTTTGACATTAAAGATAGTGACGGCACCATTAACGTTCCATTTGAGCACCCGCTGGCAAAGAAAATCAAGAATTACCCCATTACCAACCTGCCGAAGTATGTGCGGTTCCTGCACTCGCTGGATATGCACGTGATTGCGCGGCAGGCCCTCTTCCGCGATGACAACATTGCCCAGAACCACAGCGCACTGGCAGTGCAGTCCCGGAGCACCCATCAGCCGTGGCGTGAAAACGGCAAGCTGGTATGGTCAGACAGTTCCAACAAAGAGGTCCAGGACTACAACATTGCTCTGGCAAAATACGTAGCCACATCAGGCGTGGATGAGATTCAGTTCGATTACGTTCGCTTCCCGGCTGAAGGCAATCAGGCTGACGCGCAGTTTGCATTCCAGAAAGACCCAAAGATGCATCGCGATGACGTGATCGCCAATTTTCTCGATCGCGCCTATACCCAGCTTCACCCTATGGGCGTGCTGGTTTCACTGGATGTTTTCGGCATCATGGCCTGGCAACGGCAGGTGGATCTCAGCCATACCGGGCAGGACATTGTGAAAATGGCCAAGCACTGTGACGTGCTTTCACCCATGATCTATCCATCGCACTTCTTTGGCATGGATGGCTATGCGGCGCCGGGCGACGCTCCGGAGCATTTCATCAGCATCTCCATGGACCGATTTGCCAAGATCACCGCCGGTTCCGGCGTTGTGCTGCGCCCCTGGCTGCAGGCCTTCCGCTGGAGAACCAAGACTTATTCGCCGGAATATATCCTGAAGCAGGTAAGCACATCTCGCGCGCACCATGGAGACGGGTTCCTCTTCTGGAATGCTGCAAATGATTACTCCAAGCCGTTTGTAGCCATGCCTACCATGATGGCGAATCCAAAGACCTATCTATACACGCCGCAGACCGCTGTGGCGCAAGACAAACCTGCCCCAAACGGCCAGGAAAAAGTGGCGCAAGCGCCTGCCGGGGGCAGCAGCCAACCCTAAATTCAAGCGAAATTGCCAAAATCGAACAATCAGGCAAATATTTGTAATTGCATCCGGCTAGAAATTAGCCGGATGTTTTGTTAGCCGGGTGAAAATTCGTCAGATATAATGTGCCGTTCGCCCTTAATTGTTAATCTAAAATAAGTAGAGGACTTACCTTAGGCCTTGTGGGCCAAGGCTGAAGTCCGTACGTTTGTAAGCGAAGCAGACATTCAAAAATCTGAAGGAGCCCTCCTCCATGGCGATTCAAGCAACCGAGAAAATCTGGCGCAACGGAAAATTCATATCATGGAATGACGCCCATATCCACGTAATGTCTCACGTCATCAATTACGGCTCTTCCGTTTTTGAAGGCATCCGTTGCTATGCCCCATCTGGCACGCCAGCGATCTTCCGGTTACGGGAACACATGCAGCGCCTTATGGACTCCGCCAAGATTTACCGCATTGACATTGATTACAGCCTGGACCAGCTTTGCGCAGCCGCCGTGGACTTGGTGGCGACGAACGGCGTCTGGCCCTGCTACCTGCGTCCCCTGGTAATTCGCGGATACGGCGAAGCCGGCGTGAATCCTTTTAATTCTCCCACTGACGTTTACATGATCAATTATCCGTGGGGCAAATATCTGGGGCACGGCAACGTGAGTGAAGGCATTGATGCCTGCGTCTCTTCGTGGTCGCGTATTGCGCCCAATACCATGCCAGCCATGTCAAAGGCCGGCGCCAATTACATGAACTCTCAGTTGATCAAGATGGAAGCGATTGTAAACGGCTATGTTGAGGGAATCGCGCTGGACGTGAATGGCTACGTGAGCGAAGCTTCAGGAGCCAATATCTTTGTTGTGCGCAAGGGCAAGCTGTTGACGCCGCCTCTGGGCAATTCCGTGCTGCCCGGCATTACGCGTGAGAGCGTTCTGACCCTGGCAGAGGACATCGGCGTACAGGTAGTGGAACAGATCATACCCCGCGAAATGCTCTACCTGGCTGAAGAAGTCTTTTTCTGCGGCACCGCTTCTGAAATTACTCCTATCCGATCCATCGACAAAATCAACATTAATAACGGCGTGACCGGCCCGGTGACCCTGGCGCTGCAGCGCGAGTTCTTTGGGATTGTGAACGGTACCATGGCGGACCGCCATAACTGGTTTACTCCGGTACAGGTAAATGACCGGACGAAACAGCCGGTAGGAGTTTAAAGATTTCTAAGCGAGACCGAGCACACCAACGAATCCTTTGGTAATCGAATTTACGTACTGCTTGCGTCTATGCCGAGCGAACGCGCGGGCGTTGATTCCTGAGAAAAGAACAATGTTTTCTGCGGCGCGGGCTTGCTCCGTTGCATGAACGGCGCTTCCAGCCAGCGGTGTGACAGCGTGGAAATAAGCACCACTGCTATTCCAATCAGTGCGATTACGCCCCAATAGGCCATCGGCGTCCGCGGAATATATTGGCGAAGGCTGATCATCACCGTCCCAAGCACCAGGCAATGGAGCATATACACGCTATAGCTGATCTGCCCTAGGAATACCAGGGGCTTCAGGCGCAGTAATCCGAACAGATCATTGCCATACGCGAAAATCAGGAAAGGCAGCCCAAGAGTGATTGACTCCAATGCGCCATAGCCATAACTGCCAGGAATGGTCACGGCGACGACTCCCAAGACGCTGATTGCTACCACAGACGCGATCCATGACTGAGCAGCTTTGCGCCAGTCATAACGCCTAACCAGGCAGGCCACTACGATGCCGATGCTGAAGTTATACGCACAGTGACGAAGAAACCACGCCGCGGTGAAAGCCCCATGAATGTTGTGCGGCCCATTGGCCACCAAGCTGCTCCCAGCGAACAACGCCAGTGCCCCGCCAATGAGCCAGAGACAGCGCCAGCTCTTTGTGGCAAACCATCCCAGCAGCGGCACGGCAATGTAAAACAGCCATTCCCATCGTAGCGTCCACACAACCGTCATTAAATAGACAGTATGCGGCAGCCGGTTAATATCTGGTTCGCCTCCAAAAGCGAATGGCGTCCAACGGGCGGTGTTTAAGAGTAAGCGTATCCATGACTCATGTCTTACTCCATGCGAGAGCGCAATCACGGCCAGTACAAATAGAACCATCGCCCCCAGATAAGCCGGAGCCAAACGACGGATACGGGCGCGCAAAAATGATCTCCATTCCTGTTGCGGCTTCATCAGCAGTTTTGACCAGAACAGGAACCCTGTTAGAAAGAAGAACAGCGTCACCGGAACAACCGCCATTTGCGAATAGAAATTCGAGGGCGGCAGCTTCCAAGTCCCTTCCTGCAGAACAAACCACCAAACTACCGCATGATGGAGAAAGACGCTCAGGGCCAGGATTCCACGCATTCCCTCTAGTTCCGGCCTGTAGCCGGCCTTCTCCTGCGACGGCGAAACCAGCCTGCGATAGAAAGGCACAGCTCTGGTGATGAGGTAACCAACCCCGCAGAACAACGCCATCAGCAGAAAATACGGAATTACGTTGACAATAGACATGGCGGCCCAGGGGAACACCAGATTTCCTGCTTGCTTCTATGGGATCAATCTTTAGCTAATCTGGTTGTGCAGGTGCTCAAAGATCCCGATAGTCAAGCAGTTATTATGCCATGATGCTAGGGTTACCGCCTTAAGCTGCTAAAGGCACAGAAATTCTTTCCCGGCTTGGGGCCGACTTTGACGCCTTGTCTCTGGCTGCTTAGGCCGATTGCGCTACCATGCCCAACTCGCGAGGAAGCCAGTGGTTCAGGCGTTCATGCAAGCGCTTCATTTCCGGACAATCCGCGTGATCAAAAACCACGCCAGTCCGTCCGCTGTTGTGTGACCAGACAATGTTCCCGCTGGCGTGCACGGAGTAAGAAATCTCCGGCAATGCCAGGCTCATGGTGACAGAGGCTCCTCTTGGAAGAGGTTCTGCAGCGTTCAAGCATAGCCCGGTTTGGCTTAGATTAATCACGTTCACCTGGTGAAGCGTACGCTGCCAGCCGCGATGGTTCAGCATTCCGGAGATAACACGCGCCGGAAGATTATGGCGGTAGGTGGCGATCCTGCGTTGCGCCATATTGGTATAAGAAGCTTTAAGCCCGCGAACCAGCATATCGATGCTGATGGGTTTGGCCACCCGCAGGTGAATGCGGCGATTCAGCGCATAATCGGCGCCGCTACCTTGTACCAGGCCAATCACCATGCCCCGCCAGGCACTGGAAGGCTGGAGAAACGCCGCCTGGTTTGGCCCCAAAACATCAAGATCGCAAATGGCGAGATCAAGCCGGTTGCTGCGCAGGATTTGATTAGCATCAGCCACGCTGGAAGTATTGTGCACGGTCATGCCGTAGTTGGCTAAAACGCGCTTTACCAGGTTGGTGGATTGCTGATCACCCAGCAACAGCAGAGCAGAAAAGAGGTTCCACGGGGCAAAAGCTTTTGTCCGTGCGGGAGTCATATCGTGCGCCAGATTGCTTGAGTTCATGACAGTTCCGTTTGGCTGGTCAAAGCCGGTGTATGAGTGTCACGGACGAAGTGGAGGTTGAACGCCGAGCCGCAGCACATAAGCATGGGCTGACGCCTGTTTCAATGCTTACAGGATTGCACAAGAGCTGCGCCCTGCCCCACGGGAATTTCACCTATAAATGCCTGGAAATTTCATTAAGGTTTGTTTCCAGACCGATAAGCCAAAACCAGCCTTTCTCATCTGTTCAGAACCACTGCGGGCCCCGATTTTCATCGGAGCCCGCCCCGCTTTCCTTGGTTAATATGCGCGGAACCTCTAACCAGAATCTGAGTGCAGAGCCCTTCCATGTTGCTGGGATCGAGGAAGTAGGTGTTCCCCGAACACTAATCGCCAAAAGCTGTTCACCCGATCCGCGTTTACGCGCAGCTTGCGAGCAAACGAGTTGCTGAACACGGTGCAGGCACACGCCGGGAAAGAGACTGGTTACGGCTTTTATCCGCAAAGGAAATTGTTTTTAACACCAGCCCGATTGGTGAGGAACGCAAGTCTAGCTCATAAATTGGTGCAATGCCTAAAGAAAATTATAAAAATTTTTTAAACATAATTGAAAAACTTCGGTAAATCGTAGTAGATAGCGTAAACGTAAGCACAGCTTGATTTGCCCCATGAGACTCGCAGACAACAAGTTGATCTTGTAAATGGCCATATTGCGCCAAGCCCGCTGCTGTTGGATATAACTTTCGATAATGTCTCTGCCGTAGCAGGCAAAATCGCCCGGTTTATACTTCCTTACCGCAAGCCATCCTACAACTCACGTTCTCTGGTCATCAAAGGAGCATTTCAATGAAATTGCGAATTCTGCCTATTGTGTTTCTTGCATTTGTTCATATCGCTGCAGGTAACGGCGCAGCAACCAGAAGTAAAGTTCATTGCCGACACGCTGGTTGTTCAAGCCGAGGGTAGTTTTGAAAGCGATCCAGATCTGGCCATCATGGCCTTTGATATCTCTGCCCAGGAGAAAGTGCTGAAAGATGCTTATTCCAAGGCATCACAATCCCTGCAAAGCGTTGTCACCGTGGCTGAACGGAATGGGTTGAGCAAAGATGCCGTGGAGACCGGCGTGTTGACGGTCACGCCATTCTACAGCGGTGACCGCAACCGGAAGGCGCGAGCCTATCGCGTGGAAGGCCACGTCACATTTAAGGTGCGGGATTTTGCCAAAATCGGGCCAATTATGGGCGACTCTGTGCAGGAAGGCATTGTTGACTTTCGCTCATTGACATACGCACTTGCCGATGAAGAAGAAGCCAAGAAGAAAGCCGTGGCTGACGCCATGCGTCGCGCCGTGGGCCGGGCCTCAGTGGCTCTGGAACAAACGAAGCAAAAGCTTGGTCCGGCAAGATCAGTCAGCCTTGAGGTCAGCAACCTTGTAGGCATTGCTCAAATCCAGAGCTTTTCCTATGAAGCATTTAACAGTTCGACTACAGAAGAAAAAAGCTCAGGCGGAGGATTTTTCGGCGCACGCAAAAAGATGGCTCCGCCGCCTCCGCCACCTCCCACTCCGGTGCAACCAGGAAAAATCACCATCACTGCTTCAGTGCAATACGTCTTTGGGATCGAACGTCCATGAGGATTGAAATCATCTCGCTTATTCAGATCGCGTTCGGCGCACGCGCCACTCTTCCGCCGTGATCTCCCAGACTTCCGCTGGGAAGCGGCCAGAAACATAGTCGCGATCTTCTCTTGCAATCACGCGCATTCCCTGCTTCTCTGAAATTCGACGAGAAGCAGTATTGGCGATTGCCTTGCTGACCCGCAGCACCGGAAATTGAAGGACGTTAAACCAATAGTCGGTCACCGCGTCACATGCTTCGCTCATAAACCCTTGCCGCCGCCACGGCAAATCGATCCAGAAACCACGATTGTCACTTTTGTTTTTCATCAGGCTGATAGCGCCGATCAACTGATTGGGGCTGCTCTTTGGCCGGAGCATCCAATACCATTCTTCGCCGCGCTCAACCGCCGGAAGAGCTACATCGCGATAGAACGTGTAAGCGCCATCAGGTGGATAAGGCCAGGGAATCGCATTCGTGAGATAGCGCACAATCTCCCACTGCGGAAACAACACCTGCGCCTGCTCGGCATCCGCCAGTTCAAGCGGGCGAAGGATCAAGCGCGAAGTTTCAAGCGTGGGAGTCACTCTATTGATGATAAAAGAAATCTAAAAATCCGCGGTCTCTACGCGCCTGTCCATTCTTGCTTGAGCAACCCGTACAAAATTTCATTTACCGGATTGCCGAGAATCAGGTAATGGTCGCGTAGAAGACCTTCTTCCTGAAAACCAACTTTCTCCAGGACGCGGCACGATGCGATGTTTTCTTCATGCACGTAAGCCAATAGCTTGCGCAGATTGGTCTCGCGAAAGATTTTTTCCACCAGCAGCCTGACTGCCGCTGTGGCAATTCCCTTCCCATGGTGCGACTCCGCAAAACCGTATCCAATTTCACCGTAGCCCATGGAGTGGCTAATGTTTTTGAGTGAGACTGAACCGACTACTTCTCCATCAGCCGCAACGAACCAGCGATAGCTCTCGTGTTTTCTGAGATCAGAGAGATTGTTGCCTGCCATCTCAAGCATTTTCGCAATCTCGTCCTCTGTCATCTCCTTGAGCGGATTGTGCCGGACGGAAAGCGGCTGATTTCTCCACTCGATGAAGAGCTGGAGAAAAGCCGGTTCATAAGGAAGCAGCTTGACGGAAAACATCGTTAGCTCTGGGAGTCACTATACCAAGTTGAGGCAATTGTCGATGGCAGAAGAATGAAGGGATGCTGAGAAACGGCTTTTTTAATAAAACTTTTTCTTAATGATTAGCCTGCTTTAGCCTTTGGCTTCTCTATTTGCTCGCTCTCTCCCGTGTTGGTAATCAGCCGTGCGCTGTGATTATAAGTAATGTAAGCCCAGGCCCATTCAATCATCACAAAAAACCGATTGCGAAAGCCGATGAGGAAGAACAGGTGAACGAACAGCCAGCTCAACCATGCAAGATAACCAGAAATGTGGATCTTCCCTGGGAAATCTGCGATGGCGTGTGAGCGCCCGATCGTTGCCAGGCTGCCCTTATCGAGATACTCAAAATGCTCGCGCGGCTTCCCTTTCAGTGATCGCTTGATCTGTCGAGCGGCAAACTTGCCCATTTGGATCGCCGCTGGCGCAACTCCGGGGACGGGCCTTCCATCGTGGCGTTTGGCTGATGCAAGATCGCCCACGACAAAAACTTCAGGATGTCCGGGCACGGTGAGATCAGGCTGCACGATCACGCGGCCAGCTTTGTCCGTAGGCACGCCAAGCATTTTTCCCAGCGGTGAAGCGGACACGCCCGCGCCCCAGAGAATGACCGCCGCAGGAATTCTTTCTTTACCGATAGAGACAGAGTCTGCATCGATATTGGTCACCAGCGCATTGGTGCGGACCTCAACGCCCATCGATTCCAACTGGCGCTGAGCGCTGGCAGAAAGATCTTCTGGATACGCCGGTAGCACGCGCGGCCCGCCTTCAAGCAAAATAATCTTCGATTGCCGCGGATCGATAGCGCGAAACTCGCTTTGCAAGTGATGCCGTGCAATGTCTGCGATGGCTCCAGCCAGTTCCACTCCCGTTGGGCCAGCGCCGACCACCACAAACGTAAGCGGTGGGCAGCTATGACCAGCAACGACGTCGCGCTCGGCAGTCTCAAAGCTCAAAAGCACGCGGCGGCGAATCTCAATCGCGTCTTCTAGGGTCTTTAGCCCAGGCGCAAATTGCTCCCATTCAGGATGGCCAAAGTAGGCATGGGTTGCCCCGGCGCCCACAACCAGATAGTCATAAGGAAGCTCCAGCCCATCGAGCCGGACCACACGTTTTTGCAGATCAAAGTCGGAAACCTCGCCCAAAAGGACCTCAGTATTGTGGTGGTGGCGCAGCACGGTACGCACAGGAGAGGCAATTTCAGCGGGGGAAAGCACTGCCAAGGCTACTTGGTATAACAAAGGCTGGAAGGTGTGGTGATTTTTGCGATCGACCACCGTAACGCCAACAGGCGCTTTGGCGAGGGATTTTGCGGCGTTTATCCCGGCAAAACCCGCCCCAATGACCACCACCCGGGGGCTAGTAACGTGCTGTGTCATCGGTAACATTGTAGCCATATAA
>DASTCT010000258.1:0-6944 GCA_035710845.1 Candidatus Angelobacter sp. | reverse complement strand
GCGCGGCATCGGGAAGGAAGACGTGGAGCGCGGCATGGTCTTGGCAAAGCCGGGATCGATTACGCCACACACGAAGTTCAAGGCCGAGATCTACGTGCTGACCAAGGAAGAAGGTGGACGTCATACGCCGTTCTTCAAGGGCTATCGTCCGCAGTTCTACTTCCGCACGACAGACGTGACGGGAGTCGCCGAGCTGCCGAGCGGCACGGAGATGGTGATGCCTGGCGATAACGTGGCATTGACGATCGAGCTGATTACGCCAGTAGCCATGGAAAAGGGCTTGCGCTTCGCGATCCGTGAAGGCGGAAGAACGGTGGGCGCGGGAACGATTTCGGAAATTATTCAGTAGCTAACGCGCACAGGCAAGAGTGCCTGTGCTACACAAAAACATGAAGCGGCAGTGACCGTAGATCTTTTTGAAGTGGCCTGACCGCAGAAGATCTTTGAGGGAAACAGAGTGATAGGCAAAGAGAGAATTCGCATACGGTTAAAGGCATACGACTACCGCATCCTGGACCAGTCCACGGGTGAGATTGTTGATACGGCCAAGCGCACCGGGGCGCAAATTGCAGGACCGATTCCGCTGCCCACGGTGAAAAACAAATATTGCGTGCTGCGCTCGCCCCACGTGGACAAGAAGTCGCGCGAGGCATTTGAGATCCGCACGCACAAGCGGCTGATCGACATCCTGGAGCCGACGCAGAACACGGTGGACGCGCTGATGAAGCTTGATCTGCCGGCCGGCGTGGATGTGGAGATCAAGGCGTTTGGGAAGGAACACAAATAGCTTTTAGCTATTAGCCTTTAGCTCTTGGCTTTGCTTGAAAGCTCGAAGCGCTGCTTGCTAAAGACCAACAGTAAGAGCCAAGAGCCGAAAGAAAAAACCTACAGTTCCTCAATGCCGCTATCGGCGCAGGAATGATGAGGAGAGAGAAAAATGGTCAACGGAATTTTAGGCAAGAAAATCGGCATGACGCAGGTCTTTGATGACCAGGGGAACATTCACCCGGTCACGGTCCTGCAGGCGGGGCCGTGCGTGATTACGCAGATCAAGCGCAACACGAAAGACGGCTATGAAGCCGCGCAGATCGGGCTCGTTGAGTTTGTAAAGGGCAAGAACGTGCCCAAGGCCATGCAGGGTCATTTCGGCAAGCACGATCTGCCGCCGGTGAAGTTCATGCGTGAAGTCGCACTGGAGAGCACGCCGGAAGCCGCGGCGAAATCAGCGGAAGCCTCAGCCGAAGGCGGGGACGGCGAAGCAGTCGCGAGCAATGGCAATGGTCTGAAGGTCGGTGCCAAGGTGCTGGTGGATATTTTTAACGACGAGAAGTACGTGGATGTGGTCGGTGTGAGCAAGGGACGCGGCTTCGCCGGTGTCGTTCGGCGTCACCATTTCGGCGGCGGCCCAGCGGCCCACGGACACATGTTCCAGGTGCAGGGTTCGATCGGCGCATCGTCATTTCCGTCCCGCGTGTTCAAAGGGCAGCGCATGTCCGGGCACATGGGCACAGACCAGGTTACGGTACGGAATTTGAAAG
Source organism: Candidatus Angelobacter sp. (assembly GCA_035710845.1). Lineage (GTDB taxonomy): Bacteria > Acidobacteriota > Terriglobia > Terriglobales > Acidobacteriaceae > Angelobacter. Next base: position 5,406 of record DASTCT010000258.1, on the reverse strand, counting down.
TCCGCGGCATTGACAATGAAGACAACCTGCTGCTGGTGGAGGGCGCAGTGCCTGGGCCGAAGGGCGCATACGTGGTGATCTTGAAAGCCAAGAAGCCACCACGCGAGCGTCGTGGCTTTGCCGGCGCGACCACGCTGGATCCGTTGAAGGCAGCAAAGAAAGCGGCTGCTGGAAAAGGCAAGAAGTAAGCGAGATTTGGTAAATGGGTAATTTGAAAACCCAAAATTATGATTCGCTCGACGGGAAATGATTGCGATTGAGCAATGAAACAAGAGCTAAGAGCCAATGGCTAATAGCTAAGAGCTAAAACAATGGCAAAGATTGATGTACTCAATTTAGAAGGCAAAAAAGTAGGCACGCTGGAGCTTGCTGACGAAGTTTTCGGCGGCATCAATGAAGACCTGTTGTGGGAAGCGGTAAAGCATTATCGCGCTGCGCAGCGGGCCGGCACGCATGCCACCAAGAACAAGAAGCTGGTATCGGGCGCGGGCAAAAAGCTGTGGAAGCAGAAAGGCACCGGCCGCGCGCGTGTGGGATCGATTCGGTCTCCACTGTGGCGGCATGGCGGCACGGTGCATGGACCACAGCCTCGCTCGTATGACTACCAGTTTCCGCGCAAGAAGCTGATGGGCGCGCTGCGTTCGGCGCTGGCTTCAAAGCTTTCTGATGGCAAGCTGATGGTGGTGGAAGGATTTGAGCTGAGCGAAGCCAAGACTGGCGCGTTCCGCGAGACGCTGGGCAAGCTGGGCATGGGCAAGACTGCTCTTCTTGTTGATGGCGCAAAAGAGAACCGCAACCTGCATCTGAGCTCGCGCAATATTCCCGGCGTGGAGCTGGTGCCGAGCGGCCAGGTGCATCCGTATCATCTGCTGCGGTATGAGACGGCGATTTTCTCCAGGCCAGCTCTTGAGAAATTGCAGGATTCGCTGAAGGCCTCAGCGCCGAAGCGCAAAGCGGAGGTGGCGTAATGAAATCGGCTTATCAGATTATCCGCAAGCCGGTGGTCACGGAAAAGGGTGAAACGGTAAAGAACACCCAGACCAAGAAAACCGGCGGCACGCTGGTGTTTGAAGTTGCTGCTGCGGCCACCAAGACCGAAGTGAAAGAGGCGGTGCAGAAGATTTTCAAGGTGAAGGTTGACGCAGTGCGCACCGCGAATTTTCAGGGCAAGGAGCGCCGCCGGGGCAAGTTTGCCGGCTATCGCCCGGACTGGAAGAAAGCTTATGTGCGGCTCAAGGCCGGCGAGAAGATGCCGGAGTACGCACAGAATATATAGGAAGCTTCTAGCTACTAGCTCCTGGCTAGTAGCTAAAAGCCGAGTTCAGGTTAGTCATTCAGCTCAGGGGCTTTGAAGCAAAGCTAAGTGCTAAAGGCTAATTACTAAAGGCTGATTTTATGGGCATTAAAACTTACAGACCGATTACGCCGTCGTTGCGGTTCAAGACAACGCTGACCAACGACGAGCTGACGACCGACAGGCCGCATAAGCCGCTGACGAACATCAAGCTGCGCACCGGCGGGCGGCGCAACGCGGGTGACATTACCATCTGGCATCGCGGCGGCGGACACAAACGCAAGCTGCGCGCCATTGACTTCAAACGCGACAAGGCCGGCGTTCCCGCGACCGTGGTTTCGGTTGAATACGATCCCAACCGCTCGGCGCGCATTGCATTGCTCGCGTACTCCGACGGCGAGAAGCGCTACATCCTGCATCCGGTGGGATTGAATGTGGGACAGAAGATCGTGAGCGGCCCTGAGGCCGATATCCTGGTAGGCAACGCGCTTCCGTTGAAGAACATTCCCGCCGGCACCACGATCCACAACATCGAGCTGAAACCGGGCAAGGGCGCGCAGATGGTGCGCTCAGCCGGTGGCGCAGCGCAACTGGTAGCGAAAGAAGATGAGTACGCGCTGATAAAGCTGCCTTCAGGCGAGACGCGCAAAGTGCTGATTGACTGCATGGCGACTATCGGGCAGATCGGCAATGTGGACCATGAGAACGTGGCGATCGGCAAAGCGGGACGCAATATCTGGCTGGGCAAAAAGCCTGTCAATCGTGGCGTGGCCATGAACCCGGTCGACCATCCGCATGGCGGTGGTGAAGGCAAGACCTCTGGCGGACGCCATCCGGTAACGCCTTGGGGCCAGCCAACACGCGGTTACAAGACGCGCAACAACAAGCGCACAGACAAGTTCATTGTGAGCAGGAGATCCAAGTAATGGCACGCTCAGTAAAAAAAGGGCCGCATATTGACGGCCACCTGATGAAGAAGATCGAAGACCTGAACAACAAGAACGACAAGAAAGTTGTGCGCACGTGGTCGCGCCGGTCGACGATTTCACCGGAGATGGTGGGACACACCATTGCGGTGCACAACGGCAAAAAGTTTATCCCCGTGTACGTGACGGAAAACATGGTGGGGCACAAGCTGGGCGAGTTCTCTTTTACGCGGCAGTTCAAAGGGCACTCGATGAAGGCAGCGGCGGAAGCCGTGGCCAAACCGGCTGGCGTTCCCGGCGGTCCAGGCGCGATTGTGCCTTCGGCTCCGGCGGGTGGTGCGCCGCCAGCAGCACCGTCGAAATAGGATTTGGTAATTGGGTAATTTGGTAATCGGGTAATTTGAAAACCAGACCCAATTTGAACGTCGCAGGCGAGGGCGCCTGCGCTCCACGAGTGTAGAGGTTTAAGGTTGCGGGTGAATGCGGAGTGAGCGCTGGCCCGCGCGAACGTAGCAGAGGGCGGAGCAGCAAAGCGTTGCGGAGCCCTTGAAGGAAAAGACATGGAATTTACAGCAAAAGCCCGGTTTACCAGAGTTTCACCGCAGAAAGCGCGTCTGGTGTTGGATCTGATTAAAGGCCGCCGCGTGGAAGACGCGTTGAGCACTCTGCAATTTGTCAAGAAGCGCATTGCGCCGGAAATTTTCCAGCTGCTGCGCTCAGCCGTGGAGAACGCGAACTACCTGAGCCAGGAAAAAGGCATTGACGTGGACCTGGACAGGCTTTATGTGAAACACGCCATCGCCAATGATGGGCCGCGCATGAAGCGTATACGCCCGGCACCGATGGGACGCGCGTTCCGCTATCAGCGGCGTATCTCGCACATGGAGATCGTGCTGGCGGAAAAGGGCGCAGAGAACAAGCAGGATTTAGCAACGGTTGTCGGCGAAGAAGAGACTTCGGCCAAGCCGGCAAAATTGAAGACCGCAGGCAAGAAGAAAGCCGTAGGCGCGAAGAAGAAATCAGCTGGCAAAAAGAAGACTGCGGCAGTGAAGTAGAGAAATTTGGCAATTGAGTAATTTGATAATCGGGTAATTGAAAAACCAGAATTTTGAAGCAACGGAAGAAGCGGGTGAAATGCGGAGTGAGCGCTGACCCGCACGAAATTGCCCCAACAAGCCAAAAGCGGGCTCGTTGGGGGCCCCGAGACGTAGCATGAGGGCGAAACAGCCGGAGCGAAGCGCAGGCGTTGTGGAGCCCTCGAAAGAAGAGAAGAGGTTAACGCATGGGACAGAAAGTCCATCCTTACGGATTTCGCCTTGGCTATACCAAGCCGTGGCGGTCACGCTGGTTTGTGGAGCGCGACTACAACAAGCTGCTGCTTGAAGACGTGAAGCTGAAGGAAGAGCTGAAGGACAAGCTCAAGTCGGCGGGCGTGAGCTCGATTGAGATTGAGCGTCCGGGCAACAAGCTGCGCATTATCATCCGCACGGCGCGTCCGGGAATCATCATTGGGCGCAAGGGCGCGGAGATCGACAAGCTGAAGCAGGACCTGCAGAAGCGGACGTCACGCGAGGTGTTTATCGACATCCAGGAAGTGCACAAGCCGGAGCTGGATGCACAACTGGTGTCGGAAGGCATTGCATTGCAGTTGGAAAAGCGCGTCGGCTTCCGCCGTGCGATGCGTAAGAGCGTGGATTCAGCGCTGCGCTTCGGCTGCAAAGGCATCAAGGTGCGCGTCTCGGGCCGTCTGAACGGAAATGAAATCGCGCGCTCCGAGTGGTATCTGCAGGGCCGTTTGCCGCTGCACACGTTGCGTGCCGATATCGATTTTGGATTTTCTGAAGCTCGCACCACGTACGGCGTGATCGGCGTGAAGTGCTGGGTTTACAAGGGCGACATTCTGCCGCAGAAGAAACGTCAGCAGTCAGAACGGCAGGGTGCGGGAGCGTTTTGAAAAGCAGCCTTTAGCCATTAGCTCTTAGCCTTTAGCTAGTGATGGAAGTGGGCGAGAGAAATGATGGATCTAAAGGCTAATGGCTAACGGCTGAATAGGCTGTTAGCGGTATAGAAGGAATCGACAGTTATGTTAATGCCGAAAAAAGTTAAGTACCGCAAGCAGCAGCGCGGACGCATGCGCGGCAAGGCCTGGCGCGGAGGAGAGCTCTCCTTTGGCGATTACGGGTTGAAGGTGATGGAGCCGGGCTGGATTACCGATCGTCAGATTGAAGCCAGCCGCGTGGCCATGACGCGTTTTGTGAAGCGTGGCGGCAAGATCTGGCTGCGCCTGTTTCCCGACAAGCCGGTCACCAAGAAGCCGGCTGAAACCCGTATGGGCAAAGGCAAAGGCGCGCCCGACCATTGGGTTGCTGTTGTCAGGCCAGGAAAGATTTTGTTTGAGATGGAAGGTGTGAACCGGACAGAAGCCATGGAAGCAATGCGTTTGGCTTCACACAAGCTGGGATTGCGGACAAAGTTTGTGGCAAGGCACGAAAGCAGCCATTAGCAATTAGTCATTGTTGGCTAAAGGCTAAAGAGTTAGGAACAGAGACCGCAGGCGAGGACGCCTGCGGTCCATAAAAGAATCAAGAGAGCACAGGCAAGAGTGCCTGTGCCACAAAAGAGAAAAAGATGGACGTTGAAAAACTGAGAAACCTGACTGACGCCGAGCTGCTGCACCAGCAGCGCGAACTGAATGACCAACTCTTCCGCATGAAGTTCCAGCTCAAGATGGGACAGACGGAGAGCCTGAACAAAATTCGCGGCCTGCGCAAGGACGTGGCCCGCATTCATACGGTGATCCGGGAGAAGGAACTGGGCATTGCAGCGCCGCTGAAGACAGAAACCGCGGGGGATGCAACGGAAAGCGCGGCAACGCCCGCTGCTCCCAAGAAACATGCCTCTGCGCGCAAGAGCGCCAAAGGCAAGACCAGCAAAGCCAAGACGGCCAAGAAGAAGACGACAACCGCCAAAAAGAGGAAGAAGTAAATGGCAGAGACAACGAGCGCAAAACAGATAGGAAGCCGCAGCACCAAGATTGGCCAGGTGGTTTCCACCAAGATGAACAAGACCATTGTGGTGCAGACGATCATGAAGAAGTCGCACCCGCTCTATCGCCGCGTGGTGGCCAAGGCGAAGAAGTTTTACGCGCACGATGAGAACAACACGGCGCACGTGGGCGATTTTGTG
>DASTCT010000257.1:0-30291 GCA_035710845.1 Candidatus Angelobacter sp. | reverse complement strand
AGAGTACAGCACTATTTACAACGAACACTGCCATAGGATTTATTCCCTTGCTTTCTGGATGACAGACAACGAGCTTGCGGCAGAAGAATTGTCCACCAACGTTTTCCTGCGTGCGTTTGCCCGCAGCGCCAGCCCCCAGACGGAGCATATCGATCAGGCCTTTCTTGACGCAGTTCTTGAATTGGCACCGATAGGTGCGCTCACTCTGAATTGCACAGCTTCACAGACAAAAAAGATTCTGGGCAACGTGAAGCGTGTTCATCTGGAACGTGCGGTAGTTCAGCTGCCGGCAACAGAAAAGCTGATCTTTTTGCTGCACGATGTAGAAGGATACGATCACCAGCGGATCGCGCGCCTTCTTGGCATCGATGAAAAAGAATCGCAGTTTGGACTTCATCAAAGCAGAATCCAGATTCGGGAATTAGTTTCGCAAATGTTGTAGTGATTCATCTCCTCTCTCCTTACTCTCCAACCCCTTCAAAGAATGAAGGGGTTTTTTATTAAGAATTCATTAGTAAACGGGCGGCTACAACTATTAACTTTAAGAGTGTTTATTTATGTTAATTTCCGCGTTAGATGAAACTTTTTTGCGGCTCTTGCGTCTATCCTAATAACAACATACGCAGTACCCCCACGTGGGCGTCGCCCCTATACCGGCGCCCACTTTCTTTTTTCAGTTTCCTTATACATAAAGTATGTCCTCTGCGCATCCCCAAAATATTCAAAACTTACGCAGTTTTAAGATGCCCTTGGCTGGATCCTGTGAGGATGGTCTTTGCTGAGGGCAACAGTCGGCATTGTCTTTGATTCTTAGATAAACAGGGATCGCCCCCTGCCGCTTTTTGCGGTGAGAGAATATATTAGGATTTCATTGCTGCATTCAGGAGGACAGGATGGATTGGAAAAAGACGCTGATGTATGGATCGTTTGCTGCTGGCGCAATACTCTTTTTGACCGGTCGCCGGCCTGCAGGCCTGGCCGTTGCCGGCATTGGCGTTGCTACTTTTGCTGCTGAGCATCCGGAAAAATTTGAAGAGCTATGGCATAACCTGCCTGAATATATTGAGAAAGGCGGCAAGTTCGTAGATATGGCGGCAAGCTTCCTGGATCGCCTGGGCGAGCAGAGGGCCGGCGGTTACCGGAACATGCCTGTCGCCGGCGGCACGCGATACTGACCTGCAGCCGCGCCATCTTTTCCCAACTCCAGAGATATCCGTTGACGCTCTGCATCATCAAGTTTCCGCGCGAAGCGCGCAAACGCAGCATATTTTTCCGGCGCAATCACCTGGACTGGGACATGAAATTCGCGATGGATCTCAATCTGGCCTGCTGAACGCACAAAGCGCACCGCATACTCTCCAAATTCACTTTTCTCAGTAAAGTCTGCAGGCACTGAGCGCACCTGCATGTTTGCCGCAAGATGCAAGTGGAACGTTGTGCTCTCAAAAAACAATGTCTCGATATAAAGCGGGAATTTGCGTTCCGCACTTTTAGCGTACTGCGCACCCAACCCGAGTGACGGAACCAGTTGGCCAAAATCGACCACGCCACCTGGCGAGTTGATGAATTGGGGTACGATGCAGTGCAGTAAAAGCTCCAGTGGCTGCTCCGGGTCGTTCTCATACCTGGCAGAGCCGGCCACGGCTGCGGCTTCTGGAAAGATGCGCATAGCTAACTGCTCATAAAAAGCCTGGCGTTCATGTTCGCCGGCACTGCGTAGCAAGCTGCGGATTTCCTGCGCGCGGACTGCGCCCAGGCGTATCTGAAGGTCCGCTACAAGATCATTTTGCCGGAAAGAAAGCTCGCCGTCAGCGACACTCTTTTCATTTCCTGATCTCACTGCCAGAGCTACGATTTCAGGCTTTCTCGCGTCCTCGAGTGCCAGCGGCACAAACAACGCTTCACGCGTCTCCAGCGATGGTGGGACGCTGCCAAAGGGAAGGTCGTCGGATTCAGCATCGACATCGATTGTTTCGCCGTTGGCGAACCAGAAGCGCACCAGAGGTTCCGTATAGCAGGAGAAATCGCTCTGCCGGCCACAACTCTGGTCAACTTTGCTCGCCAGCAACAAGCCTGCTTTCAACCCAGCCGTCCGCGCCAGCGCCAGCAGCGCTGCAGTGCGGCTGCCCTGGCCGTTTTGCAACGTGTCTTCAGCCGGATAAGCGGCCCAATCGGGACCGGTGGAATCAATCCTGGTGGTCACAAAACGATAAAGCCGCTTTGCTTTTTCCACCTCGCTGGAAGCTTGCGCCGGTTGCAATTCCAGGCCAGCCTCACTCACGTGCAAGCCGGCCCGTGTCGAGTCAAATAGTTCATCCCGCAGGCGGTCGCGGGTCTTTTCTGCAGCGGTCACAGTAACTGTGGGGAGCAGGTTGATGGAAGGCAGGAAAGACTCAGCAACAGTTTGGGCGATGTTGTCATGCTCCCAGATACGGATGATCGTGCCGTTGTTGTCTCCTACCAGTGGCTGCGGCGCTCCGGCCTGCTCGCGAATATTCAATCTGGCATCAAGCGGGCTAAGCAAGGCCAGACGAGAATAAAGAATAGGTGTTTCAAAGGAGCCGAAGGTCATGGCGGTTGCGCTCCCCGGCGATTGCGTCAGGTCGGGATAGTGAAGAACATACTCTTCCTCAATTGCGTCGCCGGCTTCGAGCGCAGGCATGGAGATGGAAGCTTTTTGTTGTGCCAACTCAGGCTCAATCACCTGGCCGGAAGATTTGATCGTGCGCAATTCCAGCAGGTCGGCGCCTCGGGGTAATTGGATCTCTCCGTAACGATCAATGCCGTCTTTGTTCAACGGGCGCGTGATGCGGTGCACATAAACCGAGACTGCTCCATCACGCTGAACCTGGATAGCTTTGTCAGACAGCAGAACTACCGCTGAGCCACCGGAGAAACTGCGCTGCGCTGATCTCCGGGCCAGCTCAAGTCCGTCGCGGCGATAGGGAACATAGAATTCCTGGCCCTGTGTGAACCCAGCCGCACGCTGGCTCTTGCTGTCGCGCGCCAAGCTAGGATCTTCAGCAAGCCGGGCATATCTGCGCGCATTGGGCGCCAACTCATGCAATTGCTTTGCCTGCAAGCTGGCTGCGCTCAGCTGGTTTGCCAGGACCAACTGCTCCACCAGCATCCGCCGTGCCGCACGGTTAAGAGGATTTTTGACGATCAACTGCTGAAGATAAGCCGCCGCTGCGCTGTGTCGGCCTGCCTCCGCCAGTGTGCGGGCATACTGCAACGATTCAGGAGCGCAGGCAGCTAATTGCTGTTCAAGTTGCGCGGCCTTATCCTGTTCCGCTGTGGAATTGTAAAATTTTACCGCCTTAGAAAGATGTGAGCATGAGGGATGCTGTTCAAGCAGCTGAGCCAACAACTGCGGCGCATCTGCCTGGTTACAGGAAAGATTAAAGGCCAATTGCAATGCCATTTCTGATTGCGGTCGCTGGCCCAGAATATTCATGACTTCCAGCCGGGTATCATCAGTCTGTCCGCGCATGAAAGCGCTTTCGGCAGATTTAAGCCGTGCCACCAAGGCCGAAGATTGCGCGGAGCCAACCGCTTTCCACGCGGCGTCCACGCGTGGTGACCTGTCTTCAGCGGCGGAGTAGAGCAGAGCGCGCAGATACTGGGCGGCGCCGGTAGTATGATCTCCGTCAGCATGCAGCATCCGCTCCATGCTTACGAAATCGCTTCGGAAATATGCCGCCAGCTCTTGAACGTAATTTTCCAATGGTTCCGGCAATACTGGGTTTTTGATCGTAGACGAAATTTTGGGATGGAGCCCGACGCTCAGTGGCGTTGCATCAGCGGTGAATTTCACCAGGATGTGATGGCGGCCAGCGCTCAATCTCAAAGAGCCAGAATAGCGACTGGCCCCAGTGGTGTAGCGAGAATCATGCTGCAGCGCTTCCTCTCCATCAACCAATATGGCATACGTGCCCGAACTCAGGACTTCTACCTGAAAGACCTGTGACGTGGGGATTTCAACTTCACCAGCAGCATAAAAAATACCGGGGCTGGAAAAATAGTCAGGCAGAGAGAGCATGCCATCGCGAAACCAGAAGCGTTCCGTCCAGATAGTTTTGGCTGGTTCGCCGCTTATTGCAGCCTTTTTTCTGACAGCTTCTGGCGGGCCTGCCGGTGACACTTCATCCAGATATTGCTCTTGCGAGAGCTGATCCACCTCTGACGGCCAGCGGCGCTCAAAATCAACGTTGTTGTATTCCCCAAAAGGTCCGGCAATGCGCCAGCGCGTGAGCAGTCCGGCAGAGCGTGTTGCCTGGTCAAGATCGATCTTCGGTTCGCCATCCATTGCCGCGGCCACGAGAGCGAGTCTTAGGTTAAATGTGCAAGCGTTGGCCAACGCAGCGGCTGCACGTACGCGACGCAAAACCGAGTTGAACGCCCGAGTATTGCCGGCGTGCTCCAATATGCGATTAGAGGCGACCTCTTGCAGGACGTTCTCCGCTGGCAGCGTGCAAAGCCGTAAGGCGGAGTCCAAGACCAGTTCCGGTTGTTCCTCAAGCTCTGCGGTTTCCATGCGGACGAAGAGCGCCGCTGGATCAGCAGGATTGCGCTGCAGTCTGATCTCAGCTTCCTGACTCGCCGACGACAAATCAAAGTCTGAAATAAAACGCTGAACGAACTGACTAGAAGTGCCTTTGATCTGCGATGGGTTATTGGTCTGCGCAAGTGCAAGGCTACCGACCAGTGAGCAGCAGAGCAGAATGAGGGAGGATGGAAATCTCATTGGGGAAGGCTCACCGTGATTTCATTGCGGAAGCTCCGCTCCACCTGTGAGCAGAATTGGCGGAAGGCAGGATAGTCCTGGGCGCTGACACGTGCCGCTTCAAATTCAACGTGGCTCTGCACCAGGATTTCGCCGCCAGATTTTTTGTAGTGCAGACGAACTGAACCAAACCCGCTGGTGATGGTTTGGTCATGAGGCAGCGTTATTACCTCCGCGCCCTGAGGCAGAGCAATATGAATCTCTTCTTCTGTGGTCCAGGGTGAAGGCAGAACAAGATCCTGCGTGCGCGTGCTGGCTGCGGCCAGAGCAGCCACATAAGAACGCGGCATCCACGAAGAGCTGAGCGAGACCACTCGCTTTTGCTCAAACGAATTCAATGCACCCTGAAAATCCACGCTTACCGCAGAAGAAAGTTCGTCAGCGCCGCGAACAGCTACGCGGTCAACCTGTACGGAAGGGAAGACCTCAGCTAGTTCGCGGCGGAACATATCCAGTTGTTGCTCGCGCACAGCCAGGTCATGGCGCAAACCAGGCGCATCTTCACCGCGCGTGACTGTAGAGCCGCTAAATTGAATCGCGCCCTGGGGTGAGACAGATGCGCGAATCGTGTGCTTGGTGTAATTGTCCGCCGCGCGGCTGATCGGTATATGCCGCAACTGGGCCGCTCCGCTTAAATTTACGGTCAAGGCCAGAGCGCCCTGATCTTCCAAAGGAAGCTCGCGGCCAGCGTATTCGGCTGTGCCATCCAGCCAGAGTTCATATCGTGGCACGTAGACAATAGCGTGATTGAACAAAGCGATCGACGCTGGATCGGAAGCAACGTCACCCAGGGAACGGGTACGCACCAGAGCAATCTCCGCTTCAATGCCCGCGGCACGTAGCAGGGCGATCATCAGGCTGGCTTTGTCTTTGCAATCGCCAAAGCGCCGGGCATAAATCTGGCTCACCGGATAAGGCTTGTAACTGTAAATGCCAAATTCAAGCGCCACGTAATGCGTGCTGCGCAGAACAAATTCCTGGATAGCGGCAATCTTTTCGCGGTCGGTGTGTGCATCCTTGATCGTCTGCTCAAGTTCGCTCTCCAGCGAGGGATCGAGCGTGAACTGGGGCCGGATCAGGTCTGCATACCATGCGCCGAGCTGTTTCCAATCGCCCATGGTGGAAACATGAACATAGGGCGAGATCTCAGTGATACCAGGGCTGCGTGGTTCATGCGGCAATGCGGGAACTGAGCGGGCTTCCCAGGTGAAGACTTGCAGATCATCCTTTTCAGGAATTACCGCAGGCGCGATCTTTTCCGCGTGAACAAAAAGTTTTTGCTTTGTGGGCGCTAGCAGCACATAGCGTTTGAGCTGAGCTGGAGTACGACCGGCAAAAAGAACCAGCTCGCCAAAATATCCGTTGTAATCGCTGTTGCGCAGCTTGGGAGTGATCGAGTATTCCAGTTCGACAATGTCGCCCTTCTCCAGGCTGGCGTAGCGCAGTTGGCGCGAGCGCATGTCGTAATACATTGAGGAATAATCCGGCAGTTCGCGATCGCCGAGTTCCTGCGCGTCCAATGTGGCGCCATCTTTCTTCCATACCCGCGCGCGCACCACTCTCAGCTCTTCCGTAGAAGGCGAGTAGCGAATTGAGCCTATGCGATGAGCGTCTACTGCAGCGTCAGAGCCGAGATAGAAAATCTGCTGTACGTGAACACGATCCAGTCCGCTGGAGAGAAGTTCCTGAACGCGAATATCAGCCAGGGCCAGATCCGCAGCTTCTGGTGGATTGGCCCGGGTTTCTTTTACCAGTGTCTTCGGATCGACCAAGTACGCTGCATCAGCCTTGAGCGCGTCGCGCTGGGCGACACCAGATGCAGCTGCCAACTCCTGCTGAGCTTCACGGGCAAGATGCAACTGCTCATACACCTGGGCCAGACGGCGATGAGCTTCAGCATTGCTATTGTCGAGCGCGAGCAGACGGAGCAGGGAATTGCGAGCGCCAGCAGCGTCTCCACAATCAATCTGTACCTGCGCCAGGCGCGACCAGATGTCCGGTAAGCTGGGCTCCAGATGAGAGAGAGCGATATAGTCGGCCTGCAAGTCATATTTCATGTGGCGGCGTTCATGGAAGCGCGCCAGCAGCTCAAGCTGTTCGCGATCGTCGCCTTTCTCTGCAATTACTGCAGCAGCTAGGCGGGCAGCATCATCCAGCAAGCCAATCTGCTCGTAATCGAGCGCCATGCGTGCCTGCAGCCACAGCGGCGCAGGCCATTGCTTTTCCAAGGCGCGCAATTCCGCCAGCGCGGCGGAGCGCAGGCCGAGATTCAGATACAGTCCGGCGCGACGCTCGCGGACCACAAAATCATCCGGCGCGGCGAGTGCCGCAGCGTTCAGCAGATCCCGGGCTTTTTCCAACTGTTGGCGTCCAATGTAATACGTGGCCAGTTGCAGTTTAATGTGAGTATTTTCCGGTTCCAGGGCCAGTCCGGATTGCAAAGCCGCAAACTTGCGCAGAGGTTCTTCACTCAATTCGGCAACGCGCAGCCAGCGTTGCGCTGTGGGCGCAAGACGCGCTGCCTGCAACATTTGGTCACCGGCTTCGCTAGCTCCGGTTAAATATTCAAGCTGGGCTAGGATTTCAATATTCGCCGGATTGCCTGATTCTGCGCTGTGATTGGCTTCAGCCAGCACTCGCTTGCGCGACTCTGGTTCGGCGTACCAATGTTGTGTTCGAGGTTGCGATGGCAGGCGGAAAGCGCGCAAATCGTCAAGGCTGGCAGCAGCCTCAGTCTTGATCAACGGATCTTCTGTGTTCGATTGCCGGATAGTCTCCAGAGCACTCTGGATCTGGTTGCGGTCGTTTACGTAGTCACGCAGATGCTCAATGGCATCAAGCAATGCCAGCTTTTCCAGCTTGCCGGCGGAAGACCACTGTGTTTGGAGGTGTTGCAGTTCAAGATCGTACGGATTGCGAGGCTGCGCATACAGCGCCAGACAGGGCGCAAGAAGACAAACCAGCGGCATGTGTCGCAAGCTGAGCATGTCTTTTTTCCGGAAAACTGCTTAACCGCTGGGGAGGTACGAATGCCCCAGGCGGCTGTTTCACCGCCCAGGGGAAATCGCAAATCAGTTCTGAGCCGCTTTCCTCTCCTGCTCCGTTTCCCCCAGGTTTTTAATCTGCCGGTGCTGGAGAAGCTGCTGACCCTTCATGATTGGGTTAAGGTGCCGTAAGTATCCAGCTACTTACAATTTACGGCCATTCAGGGAATGTCTTAGAGGGTAGGTAATTTGACCTTAGACGGCGGTAAATGGCGCACATCCCAAGAGTTACTCTGGTTCATCTGATAAGGCAGAAGTGGGGTGTCCTTGTGGTGAGTATCCTCCGTCAATTATTTCCTTTGGTCATTCTTGTAGCCTGCGCAGCTGCGCAAGACCAAGTCGCTCAGGTTTCGGGCCAGGAATCGCATTTAAAGGAAGCCGGTTCATCTGTAGTGCTGGAACATTCAACTTTTGCCCACGGATACCGCCATGGCTATGAAGCGGGCTACCACTTTGGAAATACCGATATCAATATGGGACGGCCTTTGCGGGAAAAGCTTTCCGGATTGCACGAGATCAAGACCGGATATTTGTCGCAATTTGGGCCACACTCGGTTTTCGATAAGGGTTTCCAGGCAGGCTTTAAGGCCGGATACAGTGATGGTTATCTAGGGCGGAACTTTCGCGTGGTGGATACCATGCGCGCCCTGGCCGGCTCTCTGCAACAATCTGCTTTCCCCGCTGATCCGAGACATTCCCATTTTGACGCAGGTTTTCTTACTGGTTATAACGATGGATATGAGCGCGGAGGTTCTGACGATTCTTCCGCTGCCCCCATGGATTTTCATTTCGTAAGCTGCGCGCGTTTCAATCCAGCCAAGCAGACTGATGAGACTGCTGGAGCGAGCTACTGTGAAGGCTACCGTCGTGGCTTTGTGCTGGGCCATGGCGATGCTTTTGCGCTGCGACCGGGAACTACCCGCATGGAAGCCAGCAAGTAACCCTAGGCCGAACCCCTCAATCTTGCGCTACAACCTCAGTACATGTACCCTGCTAAGAAATGGGCTTGGGCTGAGGTTCATGATACTTTCAGATCGTGCAAGCCATTTTTTGCTTACAATGCAAATACACGCCACGGTCTCGGAAGGAGCATTGATGAAAGCAGGCGCATCGAAGAGAACGATTCGCATCGCTGTGGTTGAGAGTGACCCGCTGCGTTTTATTGGATTGAAATCTTTGTTCGATACGGAAACCGATCTGGAGTTGGTCTCCTGCAGTCTGGCAGAACTAGGTCCGCGTAAGGATATTGACTTGGTACTGCTGGGTACGCGTGCTGGGCAAAATCTCTTTGACGTGATGGCCGGACTCAAAGCAGCCCGCCCTGATCTGCGCATCATCGTTACTGGCAGTGGCGCGGATGATGAGACGATCCTGAAAGCCCTGGCTGCAGGCGCTAAAGGCTATGTGGATGAAGCCGCGTCACCAGCGGAGTTCATTCAGGCCATGCGGATTGTTCATGCCGGATCGGTTTGGGCGCCGCGGCGCGTGCTCTCAATCTTTATCGAAAGAGTAACCTCTTCCCCTGGACGAATCTTTCCCGCTGGCCGCGTCACCTTCACCGATCGCGAAAAAGAAGTTCTGGAACTGCTGGTGGTGGGGCGCTCCAACAAGGAGATCGGTTCTGTGCTGGGGATTGAAGAGCGCACGGTGAAAGCTCACGTAGCCAAACTGATGCGCAAGGTAGGTGTGCAGAACCGCATTGCACTGTCTGTTCACGCCATCACGCATTCGCTGGTCACATCGTCAAAGTAGATCTTGTCTTCTGAATTGCGAAAGCCCGGCAGCCATGGCCGGGCTTTTTGCATGGCGTAAAACATCCTGTCGCTGTTTACTAAATAGGTATCCCCCAGGTACATGTCCCAAACGGCATTTTTACAGGAACCCCGGTTACTTGCCGCGAAAATAGTGCGGGTAGATACTCTACTCACCTACCACAGAACCTGGGAGACGGGGTTGGACACGGTTACGAGGGTCACCGTATCCAACCCTTTATTATTTTTCAGCATCTACTCTCCTGCTCCCACGGCTAAAATCAATTTGAGGAAAATATGAAATTAATGTTTCGCGTTGTGCTGTTTGCACTCCTGATCACGAGTGTGGCTTTTTCGGAGACCGCTTCGGGCCGGGTTGAATCAGCGGCCACGGTACTGAATGAGATTATGGCTACGCCGGACAAGGGCATTCCAGAAGAGATCCTCGGCTCAGCCAAGTGTTTGGCTGTGGTGCCGTCGCTGCTCAAAGGCGGATTCATTGTCGGTGGCGCGCATGGCAGAGGCGTGGCCACCTGCCGCACAGCTTCAGGCTGGAGCGCACCCGCGCCATTGACGACCACAGGCGGCAGCTTTGGCCTGCAGATTGGCGGTCAGGCCGTCGACCTGATTATGGTAGTCATGAATGAGCGCGGCATGACGGCCCTGCTTACCAGCAAGTTCAAGCTGGGGGCAGACGCGTCTGTGGCCGCGGGACCGGTCGGACGGCACGCAGAAGGCTCAACTGATTGGAAGATGCGCGCTGAGGTGCTTACATATTCGCGAGCACGCGGCCTGTTTGCGGGATTGACGCTGAATGGTGCGGTCATTAAACAAGATGAGGATGCCACGCGCGAGCTTTACGGACGCATGGTGGACTTCAAGTCGATCCTGACCGGCTCAGTGCCCACACCGCAAGCAGCGGAGCCATTTGTAGCCGCTGTGCGCAAGGCTGTAGGCAACGATACTGCTCCGCCGAGCCCGTCACAGAGCACAAGGCCATCAACATCAACAGCGCCGGTAAATCCTCCGCCAGCGCCGACGCCTACTCCGGCTGCTGAGCCTTCGCCATCAACTGAGCCAACTCCAGCAACAGAACCAACGCCGGCTGCAACACCCACGCCCACGCCTCCGCCTTCTGAGGTATCTAAGGCAGATACAAACTTGGCATTCGTGAGCTGAGATTTGCGTTCGATGAAAAAGCGGCGCTAGCCGAGTTCGGCTGCAATTAAAACGGGAGCATTCAGCTCCCGTTTTCATTTTGAACGCAAGTTGCGCTTAGTGTTTGTGAGTATGCGGCGTGGCATCGTGATGCTCATGCTCCGCGTGTTCGTGTTCTTCCGCTTCTTCTTTGTAGATCGCCGGTATGCCCAGGCTGCCCTTGGCAGGCAGATGACGGATGAAGTGGACGACGTTCCACATCTCTTCATCGGTCAGATCGCTTTTCCAGCCCGGCATGCCAGAAGGCGCGATACCATTCTCAATGATCCACTTCAACTGGCCGTCAGCATAGTCCTGAACGTCTTTTGACGTGAGGTCGGGGACTGGGGGCTGCATCTTTTTGGCAAAAGGAACGCCGGTGGCTTGGCCATCAAGCCCGTGACAGATACCGCAATGATGTCCAAAGTGCTCCTCTCCTTCTTTCACTGAATCTGGCGTGTCGGGAATCGGGTTTTTCACGTCTTTGCCGCCGACGGTTACTTCATGTTTGACCTCATTGGCCACAGTACTTTCTACCTTGCCGGGTGTGCTGGCCTTGCAGCCGCAAAGCGCAAGAATACCGGCCAAGGCAAGGAACGTATGGGAAAGTTTCATCAATGTTTCTCCTTCGGTGCTTTCACATTTTCAATTCAGGGGGTCTGGAGCCGGGACGAAACACACAAAGCTATGGCAAAAAGCACACGCCAATATAATTGGAGGCCGCTGTCACGGCAATGGTTACGCCTATTTGAAATATTTTCCTCTGGATGGTACCGTCCCAAGTTGCCCACACTCCGGCACAAATTTGAATACTTTCCTGTGTGGCTGCTGGCTCGTTTTGTAGGCCTGATGCCGCGTACGCTGGCGCGCGGATTCTGCCAGGCATTCGCTATGGCGATCTACGTCGTGCACCGGCGTCTGCGCAAGGTGGGCCTGCGCAACCTGGATATAGCTTTTCCTGAAAAAAGCCGCAAAGAAAAAATACGAATCCTACGCCGTCTCTTCCAGGGACTAGGGCGGCAACTGGCGGAGTTTGCTTTGTTCCCCCGGTACACCAAAGAAAATGTTGCGCAGGTAGCGATCTATGAAGGCTTTCAGAACTTTGCTGAGGCCAATGCTCGCGGCAAAGGTGTTATCTATCTGACGGCACATTTCGGCGGATGGGAGGTAAGCTCATTCGCGCACTCGCTCAACGGCCATCCCATGAACATAGTCGTGCGACCGTTGGACAATCCTTACGTGAATGCGCTGGTGGACCGCTACCGCACGCTCCACGGCAACAGCACGTTTGGCAAACGGGACTTTGCCCGCGGCTTGCTGACCGCCATGAAGAGTGGTGAGGCGGTCGGCATTCTTATGGATACAAACATGACGCCGCCGCAAGGAGCTTTTGTGGATTTCTTCGGCGTGCCTGCATGTACAGCCACTGGCCTGGCTCGTGTGGCGCTGCATACCGGCGCGTCTGTATTGCCGTCATTCAGCATCTGGGACAAAGAATTGGGCAAGTACAAAGTCCACTTTGATCCTGCTTTGCAATTGGTTTCAACCGGCGATAGTGAAGCTGACGTAATCGCCAACACTGCTTTGTTTACCAAGGTGATTGAAAACTATGCCCGGCAATATCCGGAGCAGTGGCTGTGGGTGCATCGCCGATGGAAAACACGCCCACCGGGCGAACCGCAGCTTTATTGATTAATAGGGAAGTCTTGGAATAAAAAGCGCACAGCGAATGCCATGCGCTTCATGGAGCAACCGCGCGTCCGTTAATCGCCAATTGCTTGGCTTGGTCCTTCAGAGCGATCTTTCTCAAAGAATTCATGGATATCGCCCACGAACGCCATGATCGCCACAACCATTGAACCTGCAAGCCCAACCAAAAATATCCCTTCCAGGAAGAGAACCAAGAGATGTGCCATAAATTTAATAACCCATCTCTTATGATCGGCGGGTGGCGCATTAAGAAGTTATAAAGAGTTTAGAAAGAAATCGCGCTACACCAGATCGCATAACTCAGTGAACGTAGAACAATGCTGCTGGAAGTCCCGACAAATTCGTAGCCTAACCAGATTCAGAGTTTAACCAGCAATGCCAGGTTGAGGCGGTTTTCGCGTTTGCGCAAGTCCGGGAAAAAGCCAGGGACAAGTGAGCCGGGCGCGCCAACATTGCCGCCCGGTGGCGTGATACCGCCGGGGCCAGCGAAGTACGGAACGCTCGCGGCGCGATGATCATATTCAAAGCGGAAAGTTACGAACTGGCTCGGCATGTAATCGAACGTGGTGGAAGCGTCCCAAGCCTTGAACTGGTCGCCGGGGTTCAGCGTGAAGTATGGCGTGCCGGAGAATGCTGTGGCGCCATTGATGGGAGGCAGAAGGACGAGATATCGTCCGGGATTCGTAATGCCGCCACCACCCAGCGTGAGGGCATACAGGTCTTTGTGAAACCAAAAGCGGTTGTAAAGCATGCCGCCGAGGAATGCCTGCTTGGGGCCTTCTTTGGAATCGCCGAAGCAACTTACGCCGCTGCCGCTTTCGCAGCCTGCATCCAGCGTGAGCGAGAACGCCGCCTTGTCCAGGAGTCTTGCCGGATTGTCATAGTACTTGATCTGGATGCTGTCGTCACTGTGGTAACGCGTGCGATGCGGCGCGCCTAGCGTGTCTTGCCCCAGAAGGTACGAATTGGAAAGTATCGATACCGCACCGTTTGGCCGCCATAAGACTTGGAGACCGACGCCCGGACGCCCATTGAACACGCCGTAGGATTGCCATCCGTTAACCAGCCAGGGTTCGATCTTCAATTTTTCTGTGGGAAAAATCTGAACGCGTATGCCGTTGAAGAACCATGGAGTGTTCGACGAGACATACGATGGCTGATAGGCCCAATTATCAAAATTGTAATAACTGAACAAGCCGACGTATGACATGAAGATGCCTGCGTCAACGTTGATTCCATGCAGCACATTGAAGTGGTAGCCCCCGTAGGCTTCTGAGAGATATCGGTATGCGTCGGCCAGGTTCCACTGACCGCGTCCGGGACTGGCATCATTGCGCGGCGTCATGGTGGAATACAGGCCGAACTGCGTCATCAGACGGCCACGCACGTTGCCGTAATGAAAGTCTCCGCCCACGCCCAGTTGCTGCACCTGAAACTCTCCGGTCCGTCCGCTCTCACTGGTGCCGCTGAGCGTGTGGTCCTGGGGATGATTGAAGTCATAGATGTAGCTGATGTCGGCACGAAATTCCCCAGTGAAGACTTTTGAATCCAGCGGAGAATCCTTTGTGCGGCTGTTGCCGTTGAGCCAGGTGAAGTCGGCGAAGGCGAAAGGGACTTCTGCTTCGCTTGTCGAAGGAGAAGAGGAAGAGCCCGCCGCAGAAGTTACCGCCAAGGGCTGATTCGCAATCGCGACTGCTGCGACCTTCGTTGTGGATGCTGGATCTGGCTGCGTCGCGCTGGATGATATTCCTGCCCGTGCCTCCAGCTCGGCAACGCGGCGTTCCAGTCGATCAATCTTCTCGAGCAATTGGCGTTCGTGGTCAGACAAGCTTGCGGAACCATCATTCTCCGGCGATGATGCCTGACCATAAGAAGTGGCGGGAAACAGGGCCAGTAGCAAAATGATAGCGATGAGTAACAGAAATCTTCCAAGAGTAGATGACAAGTTTCCTCCGATTCAACACTTCTTATTGAGCGCCGCACCTGCGCCCTTGCCGTTGGGACTTGTAATCCCCAGAACGTCCTGCGATAGCTCCTGCAACAGCTCTTCACGCGCATCCGTCTTGAGCTGAAGCTGCAGCTCACGCAAGGCAAGCGCTACCACGTGGTAATGGTGAAGGCCACTGAACTCGACATCTTTCGTGAGGTCAAGCCAGATGGAGTGCATCAACTCAACGTCTTTAGGACGTAGGTTTGGCGTGTGTGGTCCCAGGCTGTATTGCACTGTCGTCCCGTTGTGGTCAACCAATTCCAGAGACAATCGTGGCCTGGGTTCAGGCAGGTTCTCCCAGGCGTCGCCTGTTAACTTGGCTTGCTGGTCAGGAGAGAGCTTTTCTGAATAGCCGGTAACGACCTTGTCAGAGTGAAGTTGCTGGGCCGTCATCAGAATCGTGTCAAACACATTGCTGCCGGGCACAACCAGAAGGGAAACCGGCTTGCCCTGTTTTTCGGCGGCGGTAACTACTGCGCTGAATAATTCCTGCTCGTAATGGTCAAAAATGTCTTTGGCTTCGTAGGTGGCGCTGCCACTGAAAGAATGTTCGCGATGGTAGAGCCGTGCGGTCATCACCACAACGTCCTGGCGGGCGGTATCGGTCCGCTGCAGCACTTCGCGCAGGTAGGCAAGGTTCTCAGGATCACGCACCGCCACCAGTACGTTTCCCGGCCGCACGCTCAGCACTTTGTCGGTCAGCGCGGGGTTGCTATAGACGCGAAACTGTTCCACGTGGTCAACGTCTTTGCGGGCGCGAGCGGAGAGGCGCTCGCTGAATGTAAAGATCAGGAAAAAGAAAGCGCTGAAAGCCACGCCGGCGACCGTGGCCGATGGCTTGGTGAAGAGATTAGTCACTGCCACCAGGAAAAGCACAAGTGCGATCAGCCCGAGGCCGATTGGGACCTCTGTGCCTGCGATCTTCAGATTTCCCGGAACTTTCCATTCACGCGGTTCTTTGTGAGTAAAGCGCAGCACCAGAACGGCCAGCGCTTTGAATGCGAAGCTCCAGATCACGCCAAAGGCATAGAGCGCGGCCAGCAGATAAACATTTCCACCACTGATGACAATGGTCAACACCTGAAGACCGACGATCAGGTTGATCAGCCGAAATGTTGTGCCATGTTTTTTGTGCGGCCGGCGGAACCAGGGAGTCAGCACGCCATCTTCACTCACTCGGTTCAACACGCCGTTGGCGCCCACAATTGCCGTGTTGACTGCGCCAGAGAGAATAAGGACGCCCACGATCACCACAAAACCCTGGAACAAAAGCTTGAGGTTGTAAGGGCCGGTCATGTACATGGCTAGGCCGCTTATCAAGTTGCCAAAGTACGTTGGACGCACGCCATCGGGAATAATCATGACCGCGAAGAACGAGACGAGCGAGGTAAACAGAAGACTGTAGAGAAAGATCACCAGCCCCGCGCGCTCAAGGTTCTTGAGCTTGGGCGCCTTAATTTCCCTATTCACCTGGGCCAGGGATTCTTCCCCGCTCATCGCCAGCACGGAGTGGCCAAAGCCCACCAGCAGGACAACAAAAGTTAACCGCGAAAACCATGAGCCTGAGAGCCATCCAAAAAAGTCGCCATTCAATTTCATGTTTGCCGGAACGGGAGAGGGCGGCAGGTGGAACCCGGTTCGCGACAGCGTAAACAGGCACCAGCCGATCAGAACCACAACCATTACGGTAGTGATCTGCATGATCCAGAGGGCTTTTTGGCTGGACTCATGAATGCCCTGGATGTTTTTCCACCAGAAATACACCGTGACCACAACGCCGAATGCAGCGGCAAAGGCGTTCATGGGGACATGCACAGGATGGCCAAGTCGCGCGCTCAGGTCCTGCACAAATCCGGCCATGTATTGGCCGGCGGAAACGGCGCTGATGGGGCCGGTAAGAACGTAGTCGAACAGCAACGCGGAGACGGAGAGCTTGGCCAGAGTGCCGCCCATGGCTTCTTTCACCACGCGGTAGACGCCGCCGCGCACGAACATGCTGCTGGATTCAATGTAGACAGCGCGCACAGCATAGCTGAAGAGCATCACAGCCAGAACAAACCACGGCGCGCTTTTGCCAATCACGTTTTCCGTGTCGCCGCCAACGTAATAGGCTGAAGATGCCAGATCGGCGAGAACAATGGCTGCAGCGCGCCAGAAAGAAATAAAGGACAGCATGACAGTGGTCGCCACAAAAACCGGGATTGCTGGACGGCGGAGTTTTTCCAGGGTTGCATTCATAGGGCCTGTTCCATCGATGAACATAAGGCCGCAGGGCATTAAGAAGGCATCAAGATTTCAGTAAAAGAGAGAAAAGGAAGCCTATTCCGGGTCAAACCGGTAGCCAATCCATGGCTCCGTGGTGATGTACCTGGGCATGCGTGGGTCGCTCTCCACTTTTTTGCGCAGGTTGGCGATGAAGACGCGCAGATACTCCGGCTGCTCTGTGCTGTTGCTGCCCCAAACGGCGGAAAGAATCGCGCGATGAGTAAGCACTTTGCCGCGATTCGCCATGAAGTATTGGATCAGGTCATATTCCTTGGGCGTGAGATGGATCGGCTTGCCGCCAACCTCAACGCGGCGCTGCTGCGGATCGATGCTGAAGTCGCCGACGGCATAAGCCGAATCGCCTTGTGGGGGCGCGGAGCGGCGCAGCAGAGCGCGTACCCGCGCAGTGAGTTCAGCCATCCCGAAAGGCTTGGAGACATAGTCGTCAGCGCCAAGATCAAAAGCTTTTACCTTGGTAGGCTCGTCTTCTTTCACGGAAAGCACCAGCAACGGAACTTCAGAAATCTGGCGGATGCGCGAGCAAAGCTCCAGACCGTCAAAGCCGGGCATAGAGATATCAGTAATCACCAGGTCAGGCAGCCAGGCACGAAAGCTTTCCAGGCCGGCGCGGCCGTCATTCGCTGTTCTGACCTGATATCCCGCCGATTCCAGTCCGCGCAGCAACACGCGGGTAATCTGCGATTCGTCATCCACGATAAGGATCTTTTTAGGATTTTCGGTCATCTGGTCATGCCTGCCCTGCTGGGAGAGAGAATTGAACGCTCGTGCCTTTTCCGCTGGGGCCTTCTTCAATCCTAATTGTGCCGCCGTGCGCCTGCACAATACCATGGGCAATTGCCAGGCCTACGCCGAACCCCGGCTGCAAACCGGCGCGAAAAAATTTCTCAAAGACCTTGGCGCGCAGCTCAGGCGGAATGCCCGGCCCTTCATCATTCACGGCAAAGCGGATATTGTCTGTGTCCCGCTCCACAGCAACACTGATCGGGGTCCCCCCGCCGGAATATTTGGCTGCATTCTCCAACAAGGTGAAGATTACCTGCGAGATCAGGCGAGGATCAACCCGAAGCGGCGGCAGATCGGGCTGAATTGCGACTTCTAGGCGGCGATCATGCAGCAGAGGCTCAGCGCGATGAAGCGCGTCTTCAACGATTTCTTCTGCAGAAACCTGCTTGCTGGCCAGCGAAACCTCGCCTGCTTCCAGTTTGGCCAGGTCCATCATGCCTTGAATAAAGTGGTTCAAGCGGTCGCACTCCTGCTCAATCACCTCAAAAAGTTCGTGTTGCACATCTGCACTCACTGGTTCAACGCGAATGGTGGTAATGGCCGCTTTGATGGAAGTGAGGGGCGTGCGCAAATCGTGCGTCACGGCATCAAGCAGTGCGGTTTTAAGCTGCTCACTCTTGCGCAGCGCGTCCGCCTCGGCAGCCTGAGCGGAAGCGCGCTCAAATTCGCCGCGAACGTGGACCAATTCTTTGCGTTGCGCTTCCGTCAACAGTACGCGCTTCTCCAGTCGCGATGAGAGCTGCCCGACCAACACGGCCGTGGTTATAAAAACCAGGAATGCCACCACGTCTTCTGCACGGTTAATGCGGAGGGAATAGAACGGTCCAATAAAGAAATAGTTGAAGGAAAGTCCGGCGAGCAGGGAGGCGTAGAGTGCGGGGCCGCGGCCTGACGTTACCGCAACCAGAATCACCGGAAGCACCAGCACCAGAGCTATAGCCGTCTGGCTGAGGCTCCCGTGTAGCAACTCCAACACGGCAATGGGCACAGCCATGATTGCGGTCGCAATCAGGTATCGGATGGGCCAACTTTCTCGCCAGGGGCTCACGCTGCCATTGTAGGGCATTCAAAGATGGCAAGATTGCGGTTCTTAAAGCCCCAAAACCTGAGAAAATAGAAGCATGGCCATTGTTGTGATCGGCGGGCATTCGCGCAGTGTGGGTAAAACCAGTGTGGTGGCAGGCTTGATTTCTGCTCTGCCGGAGTTCAACTGGACTGCGCTGAAAATCACACAATTTGGGCATGGAATCTGCTCGGCAGACGGCAAACCCTGTAATTGCGATACCGGCGATGACCACTTTCGCGCGCTGAGCGATGAAAGAGACCTGAGCGGCGAAAGTGATACTTCGCGCTTTCTTGTCGCAGGCGCCAAGCGATCGCTCTGGGTGCGCACACGCCAGGGCCGCCTGGGCGAAGCCATGCCGGACATCGAACGCAAAATTGCCGGCGCAGAGAACGTGATTATGGAATCCAACAGCGTGATCCGATTTCTGCGCCCCGATCTCTACCTCACCGTGCTCGATACCGAAACAGAAGACTTTAAAGATTCAGCGCGCGAATTTCTTGATCGCGCAGACGCGGTGATCCTGCATCAGGCGAACGGCAGAGCCAAGTGGAAGAGCGTCTCTATGGATGAACTGGCCGGCAAGCCGATCTTTAGAATTGAGCCGCCACCGTATGTCACCGATGAGATTGCCGGGTTTGTACGGGAAAGACTCGCGGCAACGATCTCTGCCCGATAAGTCAAGATCCTCAAGCCCATCCGCTTTCGCTGCTACATTGGAATGGCTACGCTGCAGCGGTGGTGTGTCCTCCACCTTCCAGGCCAATCTTGGCGAAAGCGATATTCAACAGCTGCTTGCTCAGCAGTTCCAAAAAGAATTCGGTTATCTGGATCACGGTGCTCAGATCGTCGGGAGAAACACCAGCCGCTTCCGTTTGTACCGGCGAGAGCGGCAAAGGCCGTGGCAGTTCCGCAGCCAACGACAGGGCCGACTGGTGAATGGCCGCGCGGTTCTGCTCATAGAGAGGCGTGAGAATTACAGGCTTGATTGTGTTCCAGTATTCGCGCAGAAAATCAGGCCAGCGGCCAAAGTTGATATAGCTGGTGTTGAGGAATGGCGTGCCCATGGTCTTCTTAATGTCGTCGTAAATCTTGCGCGTCTCCGGCGGAGCGTTGATCTCATTCACCAAGATTGGTCGTTCCGGATGCGAGGGATGCTCTGCCGGCGCTGTAGCCGGGCGGTCTCCAGCAGCAGGATTTTCAAAGGCCTGCATCTGTGCCCCACAGATCAGCAACAAAACGGAGTTGTTGTACAGATAAAGATCGATTACATCCTTCAGCTCTTCCTGCGCTCCGGGGCTGAAGTCCATCTCTTTGACCTTGCGGTTCAGATCGGGAACGCTTAGGTAATTGTGGACGCGGGTATAAGACTCGGCTGCGATGCGCTGGGCGGCAGAGAAAAATTCGCGGGTCTCCAGCGCAGGTTGAAGGGCATGCCACAAAAGCCGGAAGTACGCCGGATACGCCGCATATGCCTGGAACATGGGATTGATGTAAGGGATGCCGAGGGTTTGCTTGATCTCGGCGTAAATTTCCAGAATCTCGCCCTCGGCTGACGTCTCAGGGACAAGGCGAAGCTTCTGCTTTTTCCACACCATATATGCTTCGATGATGAAAGCCGTAAGGAAGGTGAGCCGGATTTGAGCAATTAGCGTTCAGGATCAGCCAAAGCCAGTTCTATCTTGGGCCTGTGACCGGAGGCATGGGCTGCTCACGACGCGGACTCTCAGTGCGTTTTTGAGTTCCTTCAGTATCAGGCTCGCGCACAAAAGAAGCAGCCTTGGGGTTAGGTCGGCGAGCACCTTTCTTCAGATTCTTGAGGACATCATCTTTGTCCAGGTTGTAATCCCGGGAAAGCCGGGTCAGGGCCAGGGTGACAATATCCGAGTGGTGAATGTCCTCAGTGCCTTGGAACTTCTTGATATCGAGCCAGATCTTGTGCACCAGATGAACGTCTTCCGTCTTCATGGTCGGCGTATGCGGGCCAATACGGTAGGTTTCCACCGTATTGTCCGGGCGCACTACGTTGAAGACGAACTGACGCTTAGGCTCAGCCATGGCTTCCCAAGCCTGGCCCAGACGAAAGGCTTGTTCTTCGCCAGTCATTTTGCTGGAGAGGCCTGAGACCACAAGCGACGTTTCCAGGGCATTGGCCGTCTGGACGATTGCAGACCAGACATCGCGCGCAGGGACGACCAGCAGAGAGATGCGCTTGCCGTAACTTTCAGCAATCGAGACCGCTTTGGTGAAGAGGGTCTGTTCGTTTTCGCTGAAGATCTGTTCCATGGCCAAGTCGCGCTCAGCGCTACCATAGCCGGTGAGCCTGGCTTCCATTACCACAATATCGGTATCGTGCGTGTCAGTGTTCTCCATGGACCAGCGCAGATGGTTCAGCGTATTGAAGTCGCGCACTGTCACCAGCACGTTGCCAGGACGCACCTGTACAGTTTCCCGCTCAATGGTTTCCTGGTGCAGCAGATGGAAGTGCTCTTTCATTTGCTGCTCAACGTGGGCAAACTTGCGCTTGTTGACCCTCTCTGAAATCGTGAAAACAGTAAGCAGCACTACTGAGAAACCCAATCCGGCAATCGTAGCATTTTGTTTGGTGAACAGGTTGACCACGGCCACGGAAACCAGGACCAGAAATACTGATATCAGTCCTACCGGGAGTTCTATATTCCCGATTTTGATATTAGGCGGCACGCGCCAGCCGCGTTCGCCCTTGTATTTGAAGCGCAACACCAGCATGGCGACGCTGTTCAGCGTAAAGCTCCAGATCACGCCGAAGGCGTAGGCATCGCCCAGCAAGATTACATTGCCTCCGCTGGCAATGATCGTGAACAGTTGCAGGCCGACAATAAGATTGAGCAGGCGGTAGCTTGTGCCGAATTTTTTATGAGGACGGCGGAACCAGTCGGTAAGAACGCCATCTTCCGAGATGCGGTTCAGCACTCCATTGGAGCCGATGATCGACGTATTAATGGCGCCAGAGAGAATCAGGAAGCCTACCACTACCACGAATACCCTGAAGATCAGCTTCAGCACGTGGGGACCAACCATGTACATCGCCATGCCGCTGATCAGATTGTCGCGGTAGACGGGAACGCGCACGCTGTCGGGAATAATCATTACCGCCAGCATGGAACCGATGCCGGTGAACACGAAGCTGAAGATGGCGATGATGAGCGCTGCGCGCTTCAGATTGCGCAGCTTGGGGCTGGCGATTTCGCGGTTTACCTGGGCCAGCGACTCCTCGCCGCTCATGGCCAGTACGGAATGCCCAAAAGCAATAATGATCCCGAACAGCCCGAATGTCTTAGCAATGTCAGTATTCTTAAGGAAGCCCAGGGCCTCAGGGCTGAACTTAAGGTTTGCTGGAATCGGGAGCGGCGGCAGGTGGGCCCCGGTCTTGAACACCGTATAAAACGCCCATACGAGCAAAATCACTACCATCACTGTAGTGATCTGCATGACTCTCAGGGCCTTGTCACTGGATTCCTCAATCCCCTTGATGTTCTGCCACCAGTAATAAAGGGTCACAATCAGGGCAAAGGCGGCAGCCGCATGGTTCACGTCGAGCTGCGGCGTGCCATGAAACATGGCGTGCATGGCCCGGGGAACCCAGCCATGAGCATCAGCAGTAGCGAAGAGCTCGTTGATTAACCCGGCGATGTATTGGCCTGCGGAAACGCCCGAGATCGGGCCGGTAAGGATGTAATCAAACATCAGGGCGGAAACGCTAAATTTGGCGAATGTCCCGCCTAGCGCCTCTTTCACCACGCGATAGACGCCGCCGCGGGTGAACATGGAGCAGCTTTCCACATACACCGAGCGCACCGCGAAGGCGAAGAGCATGACGCCCAGAATGAACCATGGTGCGGATTTTCCAACAGCCTGTTCGGCAATGCCTCCGGCATAGAAAGCCGAAGAGCCCAAGTCATTCAACACAATGGCGGCGGCCCGCCAATAGGAGATGAAGGTGAGCATGACCGAGGTCGCAACAACAATGCGAACCCGGTTCGAAAGTGGTGGGACAGTTCCTGAGCCTGCTGACATTTTTAAACGTAAACGCGGCCCCTACTCACATAAAACTGCAGGGCCGCTTCAACCCCCATCCTCTTCCGCTTCGTGGTCCTTTAGTCGTGTTCCAGCATGCTCTGGGCCGTTTTAATTGCCGTAATGATAATTACTGGCACAGCGCCGATCAGCCCGGCAAAAAAAAGATATTGGAACAACAGCAAAAAATGGTGGAGCACGAAATTCACGATTGTCATTGTAGTCCCGTGCGTGAGAGGAATCAAAGAAAAGCGGTTTTGTTAAAATCTGAGCTCAGTGCGCAACATTCCCACTAGAGCATGGGTTCTGTCGCTGGTCTCCAGCGGCCTGCAAATTCTTGTTTTTCCCAAGCCGAATTTTTATTTTCTGGCCTGGGTGGCAATGGTCCCCCTACTTTACGCGCTTTTGCGTGGTCGTGGCGGCGAAGGCGAGCTTTTTGATTCTGAAGGCCGTTCCCTGCGTCCGTTTACGTTGTGGCAGGGATTTCTGATTGCCTGGGTCAGCGGCATCATCTGGTATGTGGGAACGTGCTACTGGATATACCCGGTCATGCACAGCTACGGCAACTTGGCAGTCCCGCTCGCATTCCTGATTACAGCCGGCTATTGCATCATTATGGGCCTGCACCATGGCGTTTTTGGCCTGCTGGTAGTGCTGATGGCCAGGCGGTCGACATTGGGAATCCGTCGCCCACTGCTGCTGGCCCCGGTCTTTTGGGTGGCGATTGAATTTTTCCGCGACCGTGTGACTGGCGTTCCCTGGGAACCGCTGGGTAACTCGCAAATTGATAATATCCCGTTTGCCCGGATCGCCCAAACCACCGGCGTTTACGGGCTGTCATTCGCAGTCATGCTTGTGAACTGCGCTTTTGTTGCGGCACTGCTGCTGGTGGGCAAGCGGCGCAAGAATCTTCTGCTCTCAGCCGCCGCCGCGGCCATAGCATTGCAAATCGGCGTTCTGGCCAAGCCAGCCCCATTTGCAACAACACAGCAAGCTGTGCTGGTACAGGAAAACGTCCCTCTGCTGGACCAATCGGCATGGACTCCGCGCTATTTTGACCAGACCATCGCAGACTTGGTGAAGGCGAGCGTTGATGCTGAGCAGCGACAACCGGCCAACGATCCAGGCCTGATTATATGGCCGGAGTCGCCGGCGCCGTTCTTTATTGCCGATCCACGGTTGCAGCACTGGCTGATGGTCTTGGCGCAGGATAGAAATTCTTACCTTGTGGTGGGCAGCCTGGGTGAAACTGGGGAGCCAAACGGACAAAGGCAGCTTCTGAACTCTGCTCTGGTCGTGGATCCAAGCGGCAACACGCTGGGCCGCTATGACAAGATTCATCTGGTGCCGTTTGGCGAATACGTGCCTTTCCAGGGTCTTCTGTTTTTTGCCAACAAGCTGACTCGCGAGGTCGGTGACTTTGCCCGGGGTACAGAGCACAAGGTCTTTGACCTGAACGGCACGCACGTTGGCGTTTTTATCTGCTATGAATCGGTTTTCCCCGATGAAGTGCGGGAGTTCACCGCTAACGGTGCTCAGGTGCTTATTAATATCTCTGACGATCTGTGGTATGGCGAGACCAGCGCGCCGGGGCAGCACCTGCAGATGGCGCGCATGAGAGCAATGGAGAACCATCGCTGGCTCTTGCTTGCAACGAACAATGGCACCACGGCAGCCATCGATCCGTTTGGCCGTATTGTGAAACAGGCGCCGCGCAACGTGCGCACTACGTTGTTGGCACCTTACGCGCCAGATAACGAAAGCACGTTTTACAGCCGTTACGGCGACCTCTTTGCCTGGATATGTGTGGTAATCTCAATCTTGGCGGTGTTTGTGCGCTGGCGCATCCGGGCCCGCACCATGATTGAAGCCCGTCCTGCTTAATTAATTATGGTTGAAGAACTCGAACGCGAATATTCCACCGTGCGCAGCAAGGTGCACGACCTGCGGAGCTATCTTTGACGCCCCCGCCCTGCGCAAACAACTAGATGAAATTGAGAAGCAAGTAGGCGATCCGGCCATCTGGTCAGACCAGGAGAAGTCGCAGACGCTTATGCGGCAGCGCAGCCGCCTGGAAGAATCTCTGGCCATGGATGCCGATCTGGGCCGGCGTGTGGACGACATTAATGCCTACTTCGATCTGGCGCGCGAAGGCGAAGCGGTTACCGAAGATCTGCGCAAAGAGATCGACGAACTGCGCGAAATCGCCGACAAACTGGAAACGCAGACGCTGCTCTCTGGCGAGCATGATATGCGCAACGCCATTGTCACTATCCATCCGGGCGCTGGCGGAACAGAATCGCAGGACTGGGCGGAGATGCTGTTGCGCATGTACCTGCGCTGGGCGGAACGCCAGGGCTTTACCGCGGAAGTGAACGAGTATCAACCGGCGGAAGAAGCCGGGATCAAGTCGGCGACATTTACCGTTACCGGCGATTACGCTTATGGGCTGCTGGTGAGCGAGATCGGCGTGCATCGGCTGGTGCGCATCTCGCCTTTCGATCAAGCCAAACGCCGGCACACCTCGTTTGCCAGCGTATTTGTCTCGCCGGAAATCGACGAGTCAATCCAGGTTGATATCAAGCAGGAAGATCTGCGTGTGGATACTTATCGTTCTGGTGGCAAGGGCGGGCAACACGTGAACACCACAGATTCTGCGGTACGGATTACACATATTCCCACAGGGATTGTTGTGGCTTGCCAGAATGAGCGTTCACAGCACAAAAACCGTGAGCGTGCCATGAAGATGCTGCGGTCAAAGCTTTATGAGTTTGAGCTGGAGAAAAAACGCGCCATCAGCAAGAAGCTGGAAGACTCCAAATTGGATATTGATTTTGGCTCGCAAATACGGTCTTATGTTTTGCATCCATACCGGCTGATCAAGGACCATCGTACTAAAGTGGAAGTTGGCGATGTGGACCGCGTGCTGGATGGAGACTTGAAGCCGTTTATCCGGGCTTTTTTGGTGGCAAGGCGGGATCAGGGGAGCAGTTAGTTTTCTGCAATCCCGAGTGTAGCGAGGGATCGCTATTTGCGCGAGTATATGAGGTAAAACATAGCTTGCCAGTTAAATCGAGTTATCAATAGTCGAACAGGGATAGCCACTGATTTTCGTGGCGATAGGGTTCCCTCGCTCCGCTCGGACTCTAAAAAATACCATGGCCCCCATTCTGGAGCTGATTAAAAAAAATGCAGTACCCGTCAATGTAATGCGCTCTGCCGCCAAGGGCGCGCTGCCGCTTCCTGCCGGGGAGATGCTTGAAGTCCTGGTCTACCTTACGCAAAACCCGCTATTCGGCCAGGACGCGCGCATGACCCTTGCCAAGTGGGACGCGCAATCTGCCATCGATGTCCTGCGCAAGGATGACACAGCAGCCGAAGTGCTGCTGTATTTCTGGCAGGATGCGAACCGTCGTCCCGGGCTGATGCCCACGCTGATTGAGAACCCGGCGATTCCAGAAACGCTGCTCATGGAGCTTGGAAGCAGCGCTCCCAGAGAGATTGTGATCATGCTGCTAGCGAGCGAACGTGTGCGTCAGTCGCCTGCCGTGGTGGAAGCGCTGTTGACCAATGAATATTTGACCCCGGCAGAAGCTGACGCCTTGCGTGCAGGGGAAACACCGGCAGCTTCAACTGAAGAAGAACAGGTTGCAAGCAGCCCAGAAGAAGAAGCGGCTCTTCAGGCTTTTCAAAATGAACATGCGGCGGAAATCGCAGCGGCTGAAGACAAGCCATTTGAGCTGGCGCCAGAAGAGACTGCAATTCCCACCGGCGATAATCAGCAGGAAACACCAGCCAGTCAGGCGGGCGGCACAGCGGCACTTGCAGCCTCTGCTTTGGGACGCACCAGCGCCGATGAGTTTGACGAGGCAGAGCAGAAGAAGCTGACGATCCTGCAGAAGATCGCAAAATTGAACGTGGGACAGCGAATCAAGCTGGGGTTTATTGGCGGCAGAGAAGAGCGGGCGATCCTGATTCGCGATTCAGCCCGGCTGGTGCAGAACGCGGTCCTGCAATCGCCCAAGCTGACCGACCCTGAAGTGGAAGGCTTTGCCGGAGCTAAAAACTTGCACGAAAATGTTTTTCGTGAGATCGCTCGCCAAAGGCGTTTTTTAAAGCTTTATCCGGTGGTGCGAAACCTGGTGAATAACCCCAAGTGCCCGCTGGACATCTCATTAACGCTGATTAAAACCCTGCTGGTGCACGACCTGAAGAGCTTGCGCCACAGCAAGAGCGTGCCCGATACTATCCGTAAAATTGCGGCCAAGCTGTACCAGGAGAAGGCATCACGGGGCGGCGCAAAAAAAGAATAGTCGTATCAGCCGTTGTGCATTTAAGAATTCTGATGATACAAATTCTGCTCTGGAGACCTGGAGATTGGCGTGAAAACAACCACAACTGACGAGATTGGTGAACTCCTTAAACGAAGCAAAACCATCGCAGTAATAGGGCTCTCCAATAATCCGCTGCGCCCAAGCCACGGCGTTTCAGCCTATATGCAGAGCCACGGATATCGCATTATCCCGGTGAACCCTGAAATCAAAGGCGCATTGGGAGAAAAAGCGGTGCCGACCTTGTCTCAGGTGGACGAGAAGATCGATATCGTAGATGTTTTCCGGCGCTCAGAGTTTGTGCCTGAAGTAGTAGATGAAGCCATCCGGCTGAAGGTCCCGGCCATCTGGCTGCAGGAAGGCGTGATCCACAAAGAAGCCGCGGAAAAAGCGCGCAAAGCGGGAATCTTAGTGGTGATGGACCGGTGCATTTTGAAGGAGCATCGGGCGCGGTTCAGATGAAATTGAAAGGGCATTGGCTTACGCCAATGCCCTTGGATTATCTACTGAAGTAGTTTCGGTTTGTGCCATCATAGCGCTTCGACTTTATGCAGCATTTCTTGAAACCTGCGTCCTGATCCGCATGGACAAAGGTCATTTCTGCCCAGCTTCTCTTGCAAGTCTTTGATTCCGCCCTTGATCGCTCTGAAAGCCTCGTTTGACGCTGCTCTCAGAAGGGAAACCCGCGGCGGCGCTTGCTGCTGCGGACGAAGACAGGTTGTTCTTCAAACTGGAAGCTCATGGTAGTTCTCCTTTGCGATGGTTTGGCGCCCGCCACATCACGCGAAGGAGTAAAGCCAATCAGAGTATAGCGCAGAATTCTACCGGGCCGACCAAGGCGGGAAAGCCTTATTTTGAGCTCTCTTCTTCCGTCTTTCCTTTGCGTTTTATAGATTTTGGTCTTTCTTCTTGCAGTTTCGTCGCTTCCGCTCGCCGCAGCTCTTCTTTCTTTTGCTTGATCTCTTCCATCCTCTGCGCCAGCAGTTTCTCTCTGCCTTCTTGAGTCGGATAGTAATATTCGCGACCGCGCAGATTGTCCGGCATGCACTCCATGTCCGCGACTTTGGATTCAAGATCGTGCGCATACTGGTAGCCCTTGCCATAGCCGACCTGCTTCATCAAACTTGTCGGCGCATTACGAATGTACAGCGGGACTGGCTCGGCGGAGGTTTTTTCAACGTCCTCCAGCACAGCGCCGTAAGCGGTATAAAGCGCATTCGACTTCGGCGCCAGCGCCAGGTAAGCGACTGCCTGCGCCAGAGCAAGATTGCCTTCCGGCATCCCCAGAAAATCAATGGCGTCTTTGGCAGAGAGGCAGAGATTCAGCGCTTCCGGCGCGGCCAGGCCAATATCTTCTGAGGCCATGCGAACCACGCGCCGCGCGATGTAAAGCGGGTCTTCGCCGGACTCCAGCATGCGGGCAAGCCAATAAAGCGATGCGTTAACGTCACTATTGCGTACTGACTTGTGCAGCGCCGAAATCAGGTTGTAATGCTCTTCCCCCGATTTGTCATAGAGCAGGACACGCTTCTGCAACGTGTCTTTCACGATCTGCTCGGTGATTTCGCCGTTTTCACCGGCGGTAGCTGCCGCGACCTCAAGAACGTTATAAGCGGATCGTGCATCTCCGCTGGAGTAGGAGGCGATCTGCTGCAGGATTTCATCGCTCGCGCGCAGCTTCATTTTCCCCAGCCCGCGTTCTGAATCTTCCAGCGCTCGCCGCAGCAGCGTGACAATCTGCTCTTCCGTAAGCTGATTCAGGATGTAAACGCGGCAGCGCGAGAGCAGCGCGCCGTTGATCTCAAATGACGGATTCTCAGTGGTGGCCCCGATCAGCCGTATGTTGCCGCGCTCTACGTGAGGCAGAAAAGCGTCCTGCTGGGCGCGATTGAAACGATGGATTTCGTCTATGAAGAGGATCGTGCGCGTGCCATAAGCGCGCGCCTTTTCCGCATCGGCCATTACCTGCTTGATCTCTTTGATCCCGGAGAGCACGGCGGAAAACTCAATGAACTCAGCCTTGGTCACGTGCGCGATGATCTGTGCCAGTGTGGTCTTTCCCGTTCCCGGAGGTCCCCAAAAGATGATGGAGCCAGGATCATCGCGCTCAATCTGCAGGCGCAGCGGTTTTCCTGGACCAACGATGTGCTCTTGCCCAACGAACTCATCGAGCGTGCGCGGACGCATGCGGTCTGCCAGCGGCCGCGCGCCGCGATTTTGCTGGTCTGGGATCGCCTGAAACAACGACATTTCAAAACCTTACCACTGATGGCACTGATTCAAATAAGTCCAATAGCCGATCAGTGTCATCAGTATGTATCAGCGGTCAGATTTTATTCCGTTGCCTCGCCGCTTCATACAACAAGATCGAGGCCGCAATCCCTGCATTCAGCGACTCCACCCGTTCAGAATGCGGAATAGTGATACGTTCGTCCGCCATGGCCAAAACTTCCTGAGGTACGCCCGCCCCTTCATTGCCGATTACGAGCATCGCTGCGCCGGTGAAGTTCGCTTCTTGCAGTGGCTTGCCTTTATGCGAGGAAGTAGCCAGCACGCGCACGCCATGTTGTTTCATGAGCGGAATGGTTTCCGCCAGTTTTACACGAGTCAGCGGCTGGCGGAACAATGATCCCGCCGAGGCGCGAACTGCTTTAGGATTGAAATGGCTGACGGTCTTTTCTCCCAGCAAAACCGCTCGCGCACCAAAGGCCTCCGCTGAGCGGATGATTGTTCCCAGATTTCCTGGATCCTGCAAGCCAGCCACTCCCAGCAGCAAAGGTGCCGACGGGATCTGCTCCAGAACATCTTCAAACTTGGCCGGGCGCAGCTTTACCAGCGCGGCTACGCCTTGCGGGGATTCAGTGCTTACAGCACTGGAAAAAACATCGTCAGGCAGCAGCAGCGCTTCAACCTGGCTGGCAATTTGCGGCAGCAAGCGCGTCGCGTGGGCATGTCCGGCATTGCTAAAAAAAATCGCTTGAAAGCGCAGGCCGCTGCGGATGGCCTCTTCTATCTGCCGAACGCCTTCCACACCAAGAGAGCCTTCAGCAGTCCCATCCTGGGTAAAAGCCTGGCGCAGGTCTTTTACCAGCGTGTTCTGGCGGCTGGTAACGCGGCGCAAGCGGGATTCGATCTCATTCTGAACGGTCATTCGTTGCCATCATACTTACCTGAACCGGGATTTATAAAGTCCTGCTCTAGGCTTTCTTTGCAAGCTGGTTTATTCTTAATCGTTTGTCGAACCGGCTGAGCGGGTCGATTTTTGTAGAAACGCAGGGCCTGGTTCGGATTAAT
>DASTCT010000256.1:0-2415 GCA_035710845.1 Candidatus Angelobacter sp. | reverse complement strand
CCGCAGCGGTACTTCCGTTTTACGCTCCTACAAAGGATACGCCGATTTTCGCGCTACAATAAGCAAAATGCCGGAAATTTCCAATGTCAAAAATGCGCTCCAAACTGTTGTAAAGAAAGACCGCTTTCTCAACGCGGTTTTGGCCGGGAGCAAATCCCTGGTAGTTTCTCTGGGCCGGACCTTTTATGCCTTCTGGTTGCAGTTTACCGGGCTGATGTTTGTGCTGTTTACGGGCCTTGGCGTCGCTGATTTGTATAAGCAATATCATCGGCACAACTTGGCAGACCATAAACACCTGGTGGTTGTGGCGCTGTTTACCCTGGTTTGCGGTTATTTCACCGTGCACTCATTTATTAAGGCCAACCGGACAGTCAAAAGAAGGAAGTAGCTGTGTAGTTTTCCGAGTCCTTTCATGTCTCACGACCTCAAACTCGAGCCCGACACCGGCCAGCTCAGAAAGATTGATCCGCAGCCTCTTTATACGCCGGCCAATCTGGAAGGCTGGGAGTACGAGGGTGACGTTGGCTTTCCCGGAGAGTTCCCGTTTACGCGCGGCGTGCAGTCCACTATGTATCGCGGGCGGCTCTGGACCATGCGCCAGTACGCCGGCATGGGCGATGCCGAAGAATCCAACAAGCGCTATCGCTACCTGCTGGCCCATGGGACCACCGGGCTTTCCGTTGCGTTTGATCTGCCTACGCAGATCGGCATGGATTCAGATCATGAGATGGCGATAGGAGAAGTGGGCAAGGTCGGCGTCGCCATTGATTCCATTGAAGACATGGAGCGGCTTTTTGCCGGGATCAATCTTGAGAAAATTTCCACCTCCATGACCATCAATGCCAGTGCCGCCATTCTGCTGGCGTTGTACATTGCGGTGGCCAGGCGCAACGGCGCTCAGGTGCGCAAGCTGAGTGGCACCGTGCAGAATGACATTCTCAAGGAATACATTGCGCGTGGGACCTATATCTATCCGCCGCGCCAGGCGCTGCGCATCATCACAGACATGTTTGCTTATGCCAATGAGCATGTGCCGGAGTGGAACCCAATCTCGATTTCTGGCTACCACATGCGCGAGGCCGGCTGCACCGCAGTTCAGGAAGTGGCTTTCACGCTGGCCAACGCAATTGCGTATGTGGATGCAGCAATTAGCGCGGGGCTTGATGTGGACAAGTTTGCGCCGAGGCTCTCGTTTTTCTTCAACGCTCACAATAATTTTCTGGAAGAGGTGGCCAAGTTCCGCGCTGCACGCCGCATGTGGGCGCGCACCATGAAGGAACGGTTTGAGGCGAAAAATCCCCGTTCACTGATGCTGCGTTTTCACACGCAAACCGCCGGCTCCACGCTCACGGCGCAGCAGCCGGAAAATAACATCGTGCGGACGGCGTTGCAGGCGCTGGCAGCGGTGCTGGGAGGAACGCAGTCATTGCACACAAATGGCTATGACGAAGCTCTCGGTCTTCCCACTGAAGAAGCTGCGCGCATTGCGTTGCGCACGCAGCAGATGATTGGCTATGAAACCGGCGTGGCCAACACTATTGATCCGCTGGCCGGGTCTTATTACATTGAGTCGCTGACCAATGAGATTGAGCACCGCGCTGGTCTTTATCTGGAGAAGATTGAAGATATGGGCGGCACGCTGCGCGCGATTGAGCAAGGCTACATTCAGCAGGAAATACAAAACGCTGCTTATGACTTCCAGCAAGGAGTCGATCACCTGGAAAACGTCGTCGTCGGGGTGAACCGGTTCCAGAGCGAAGGCGAGAAGGCGATCCCGATCCAACGCATTGATGAAGCCCTTGAGTATCGCCAGGTGGAGCGTTTGCGTGCGCTGCGCCAGCGCCGCGATAAAGCCGCGTGGGAATCCGCGATCCAGGCAGTGGAAGAAGCTGCCCGCGGCGAGGCCAACCTCATGCCGCACATCATCCATGCCGTCGAAAGCTATTGCACGGTAGGCGAAATCTCCGATGCGCTGAGGCGGGTGTTTGGAGAGTACCAGGAAACGGTTGTGATCTAGTAAGGATCGCAAAACCGCCGGAATTCC
Source organism: Candidatus Angelobacter sp. (assembly GCA_035710845.1). Classification (GTDB taxonomy): domain Bacteria; phylum Acidobacteriota; class Terriglobia; order Terriglobales; family Acidobacteriaceae; genus Angelobacter. Next base: position 371 of record DASTCT010000256.1, on the reverse strand, counting down.
CCCGAATTTGATTGCGGCACGCTTTGCGCGGTGACTCTACCCTGCAAAACGTTACATAGAAAATTTCGTCTAACTCGCGCTTTTCTTTCTTGAATTTCATTCTGCACAGGCTGATAATGGGCCTCCCCTTGGGCAGTACCGTCCGCAAAGCGGAGAGCACGATGCCTTCAAACATCAATCACAAAACTTACGCCATGAATGCCATCACGCCGCAGAAGTGGTGGAAGACGTGGATCGTGCGCCTCATCTTTTTCATCCTGGGAAAGTTCCCGAAAACCACCACCAGTCTGGTAGAGCTTTCGTTCATCCATTTTGCGCGCTGGGTAATAGTGCCACGGCGCAAGTTCCCGCATGTGGACCCGGAGCAGCCG
>DASTCT010000255.1:0-13426 GCA_035710845.1 Candidatus Angelobacter sp. | reverse complement strand
CCCCAAGCATTAGGAGTGAAGGACTCCCCTTATGACGGATGCGGGCGGCGATATGCGTATGCTCGTGGAGCAAATTGCTCAGGCTCTTGTAGACGCTCCAGAACAGGTTCAGGTAACCCCGGTGGAAGATGGCGATGCCACGATACTGGAATTGCGCGTGGCGCCAACTGACCTGGGCAAGGTGATTGGCCGGCAGGGACGTACAGCCAAGTCCATCAGGACAATTCTTGGCGCGGCCAGCATGAAGTTCAAAAAGCGCTACATGCTGGAGATCATCGAGGAAGAAGGAGAAGACGCGGCCGCTGGAAAGTAGCCACGCTTCTCAAAAGAGATTTGAGTGTGGCCCCAGCAAAAGCCAACGTCAGCACGGGCGAAGACGAATTTATCACTATCGCCCGGATAGCTAGGACGCAGGGCCGCAAAGGTGAGGTGGCTGCCGCTTTGCTCACCGATTTCCCCGAACGGTTTGCAACCCGCAAGAAGCTTTTTGCCTTGTGCGATGCTGCCGCAGTAAAGCGCAACTCTTGCCTGGGCCCGGCAGGTCAGGCACCGAAGCGCGAGTTGGAACTTTTCGCGCGAAGGCGCGAACTAGAATTAGAAGACCACTGGTTCCACAAGGGCATGGTGGTTTTAAAGTTTGCCGGAGTCGATTCCATCTCTGATGCAGAAATGCTGGTTGGGTGCGAGATACAGATTCCGCTGAGTGATCGCGCTGAGTTGGGCTCTGATGAGTTTTATGTGAGCGATCTGGCCGGCTGTACCGTAACTGATGCAGGACGCGAAATTGGCCGGATCAAAGATGTGCAGTTTGGCAGCGGAGAAGCGCCGCTGCTGGTGGTACAGGGTGAAAAAGAGCAGCTTGTTCCCTTTGCCGCCGCTTACATTGAGAAGGTTGATCTTGAGCAGCGCCGCGTGAGCATGAAATTGCCGCCAGGTTTGCTTGAGCTGGATGCGCCGCTGAGCCAGGAAGAAAAACAGCAGCAACATAAGAAGTCGCTGGATTAAAGTCATTTGGATTGAAAAATCAGGTCCGCCCATGAAGTTCGAGATTGTAACGATTTTTCCGGACTTTTTTCGCGGGCCGTTGGATTACGGCATTGTGCGCCGTGCGCGCGAAGCCAGGCTCATTGAAATCCTGTTGCACGATCTGCGGGCCTTTACCACGGACCGCCACAAAACGGTGGATGATCGCCCGTTTGGCGGTGGTGAAGGCATGGTGCTGAAACCTGAACCGCTGTTTGCCTGTGCGGAATCGTTGAAGCTGGCTTCGCGGGATGAGCGGCTGGCGCAGGACGCGAAGGAAACTGTAGTTTTGCTTTCGCCGCAAGGCCGGATGTTCACGCAAACAGTGGCGGAAGAGCTGAGCAAGCTTGAGCGGATTGTATTGATCTGCGGGCGATATGAAGGCGTGGACGAGCGGGTTGCAGAAGGCCTGACTGATCGCGAGATTTCGATTGGCGACTATATTCTGAGCGGGGGCGAACTCGGTGCGGCGATCATCGTTGATACGATTACGCGGCTGGTTCCCGGAGCGCTGGGTAATGAAGCATCGGCACGGCAGGAAAGTTTCAGCGTGGCTTTTTCCAGTGCCACGGTAAAAGCTGGAGTAGATGGACCGGACAGCACGTGCGGCTCAGGTGGACTGCTGGATTATCCGCATTACACGCGGCCAGCGGAGTTTCGCGGGATGGCAGTGCCGGAAGTTCTGGTAGGCGGCAACCATGAGCAGATACGCAAGTGGCGCCGGCGCAAAGCGTTAGAAAAGACATTACGCAATCGCCCTGACCTGCTGGAACGGCAGGAGCTGAGTGCAGAAGATAAAAAGTTTTTGGCGGAAATAGCAAAAAAGTAGTTAGTACTTAGCTTGGGTAACGAGAAATCGGCCTTGCTAACAACTAAATACTAATTACTAATTACTGAATTTAAAGAAGGTACCAAGTCATGTCACAGCACCCCATCATGGAAAAACTGGCTGCCAAGCTGCAGCGCAAAGACATTCCTGACGTCAATCCGGGCGATACCGTCCGCGTTCAGGTCAAGATCAAAGAAGGCGACAAAGAGCGCGTGCAGGCCTTTGAAGGCACGGTCATCTCCAAGCGCAATGGCGCGCAGGGCAGCTTCACCGTCCGCAAGGTCAGCTTTGGCCAGGGCGTGGAGCGCATCTTTCCGTTCAACTCCAGGGTGCTGGATAAAGTTGAGGTCGTCCGCTCCAACCAGGTGCGCCGCGCCAAGCTGTTCTACCTGCGCGCACTCAAGGGCAAAGCCGCCCGCCTGCGTGAAGCCGATCGCCCGCTGGCTGCGGCAGCAGCGCACGCAGAAGAGCAGAGCTAACCAGCTTCTTACCATCTCTGCGCTGCCAGTGCGGCAGCGCAGAATCTTTTATCCACTCTGCTTTTTCAGGCATAATGCAGAGAGACGCTTCCGTCTTTATTCTCCGATGTTCCTATCTGATTCTGCACGCGCCGCGCACTCTGAATTATTTGAGGGCGGTTATTACTCCATTGCCGATGGCGATACATTCAGCATTGCCAAAATACTCAAGCTGGAAGCTGAGGTCGTCCACGTAAGGATCTACAAACAGCATTTTCCGCAGCGGCCTCGCTCCATTGATATCAACGCTCTTACGCTCGGAACCATCAATGATGAAGATGGCTTTGGCATGGGGCATCTTCCGCTCCGGCTGGCTACCTTTCAGGAGAGTGAGCCAAGCTTCGTGACTTATTCTGAGATCAAGCCTGAAGAGCTTGAGGGTTATAACCTCTGGAAAGAAACTGCTGGCGGAGGAGTTTGGGAGTAATGGGAGCCGCTGCACAACCCGCGCGCAAAAAACGCAAAAAGCGCCCAATTCCCATCAATCCTGAAACCGGTCTGCCTTTTTCCAAAGGCACAATGAAGATGCGGCTGCTCAAGCGGCTTAAGTGCACAGAAAAGTTTGAGAAGCTGGCCTGGGCCGCTGGCGCGCAGCTTGTTGCCGGCGTGGATGAGGTTGGCCGCGGCTGCCTCTTCGGGCCTGTGGTGGCCGGAGCGGTAATTCTTGAACGCGATTACCGCATCAAAGGTCTGCGTGACTCCAAGCTTCTTGACCAGAAAACGCGCGAAAAGCTGGCGGAGCGAATCAAGCAACACGCCATTGCTTATGCTGTGGCTGCGGTGGATGTGGCGCGGATTGACCAGCTCAATATTTACTGGGCCTCGCTCCTGGCCATGCGCCTCGCGGTAGCCCAACTCTCGCCCGCGCCCGATCATCTGCTGCTCGATGCTGTCCGCATTGAGTGGGACTGCCCGCAAACCAAGATCATCCACGGCGATGCGCTCTCTACTTCCATCGCCGCTGCTTCCATCATCGCCAAGGTCCATCGTGACGAGATGATTCGCCGCTGGTCGCCTGTCTATCCTGAATACGATCTCGCTTCCAACAAAGGCTATCGCTCGCCCAAACATCTGGCTGCCTTGCGCGAATTCGGCCCTACGCCGCTGCACCGGCTCTCCTTTGCTCCGGTGTGGATGTGCAATGAGATCCCGCAGGAAGAGTTTGCCTTTATGGAAGAAGAAGAGGAAGCAATCAGCAGCTAGAGCAATTTTAGAGTTGCTATAGACCATGTGGCACAGCCGCCCCCGGCTGTGCGAAATTTAACCTTTAATGATCGTGGACCGCAGGCGCCGGGGTCCCAGAGCGAGCCGTTTTGCTCGCGATGGGGTGGAGGCGCTCTCCCCTGCGAAATTTGTGCTGTATCCTTAAGCTCGTCATTCCGACGCTCGTAAGCGAGCGCGCGCAGTCATCAGCACGCGAGTAGAGCGGAGGAACCTTGTGTTTAAGAGGCCACAACATTCCCTAAAATGGCCTTAATTGAAATTTTTTGATCCGTGTAAATCAGTGTTATCAGTGGTAAGGTTTTAGGTTTTTGTGCACTGCATCTTGACTTCTGATAAGAAAAACAGGCAGAACCCGCCTTGCGGCGGGTCCTGCTTTTTAAGGCCATGACACCATGGATGGTTTGCTATGCAACGCTCGCCACCGTTTGATGCTCTGCCAGTTGCCGGTTTTTAAATTTGCCAGCTCAGGAAACACAACAAGCCGAGGCTCAATGTCAAAGCTGAGAGCGGTCTTGTCCTCAAACAGAATGGTGATTGTTTCAACATCGGGGTCAATTTCAACGTCCTCCACCACCTTGCCCTTGACCTGCGGATAATGAATCATCTGCCTTGTGTGTTTCTTGCGTGAGTGTGTACCCTTAGGTTTAGCCATCGTCGCCTCTCGTAAGGTGCTTTGGTTAGGGTTGCGCCAGTGCTCATAACACTGGCGTAGCCCGTCTCTACTTTTATAAACACACGCGAGATAGCCAAGCAATAAAAAAGCGAAGACTTCAAAAGAAACACACAAAGTTAAGCAGCCACTGTAATTAATTAAGCGGCCACCGTATTTTATTAAGCGCGCCCGCGCGCCTTCCGCCGCATATTCCTCCATCCAAAATCGATCTACCAAGCGCCGCATGTTTTTGCCTGCAGGCACCGTAACCTTTTGCCCTCGCCAAAGGTTTAGCTCAATAGAAGTAGAAAGTTTGAACTACTAAAACAAATCTGGAGTTGCTGTGTCCCAATCCGTGGAAGAGCGGCCCTTTAGGGCCGCGTTAAGGTGACAAAAAAGTCCGGGCTTCAGCCCGGTGAAAAACTCTGACGGGATACACCAGCTCTGAAATTACTTCGAAAAGATTTGCCGGGAGCACACGCTTGGACGCTGTTGCCAATCTAGCTGGATTAGCCAACCTGAACCACGAGCGGCGTTTGATTGAAGCCGCGCAGAGCGACCCCAGCCGGTTCGCTGAGCTTTATGAAAACAATTTCCATCGCGTGTACGCCTTTGTTGCGCGGCGCGTGAGCAGCCGCGATGAAGCGCAGGACGTGACAGCCGAAGTCTTTCACCAGGCGCTCCGCAACATCGGCCGCTTCCAGTGGCGCGGCGTTCCTTTTGCGGCGTGGCTGTTGCGGATCGCCGCCAACGCGCTGGCTGACCGATGGCAGCGCGCAGCCCGCGGGCTTGAAGTCCCGGCAGATGAAGCGGAGATGGAGAACGAAGCCGCGCGAGCTGAGACAGCGGAAATAGAACGTCGCGCCATGCTCTTCCAGCTCGTTGATCGTCTTCCCGCAGATCAGCGGCTGGTGATCATGCGCCGCTTTGTCGATCAGAAGAGCATCCGTGAGATTGCGCAAGAGCTGGGCCGGTCTGAAGGAGCGGTAAAGCAACTGCAGTTCAGAGCGCTGGATGCGCTGCGCGGCCAAGTGAGGAATAACAATGAGTAATCTTCCAATTGCCGACGAACTCGACCAGGCCATTGAGCAGATGCTGGCCACGCCTGAGCTGGCGCGCAGAGGCAGCGGGCAAGAAGTGGAAGAGCTGCTGGCAGTAGCCGCTGACCTGCGTGATCTCCCTCGCGACAATTTCAAGACTCGCCTGCGGCTGGAGCTTGAATGGGAAGCAGCCGGACGAACTGTAACGGCGGATGCAGCTCAAACAGAGAAACGCATGCCGGCGATGCAACCCGCGTCGGCAAACACGGCAAGCCTGCCCGGCCTGTTCGGCAAAGCCTGGAGAGGATATCCCGTGCGCCGCAGCAACATGGCTCTGTCTTTCGCGCTGCACGTAATCATGATGCTTGCTGTAAGCGCTGGCTTGGTCATGGTAAAGAGCATGGCGCCGCAGATCGATACGCATCCTTCCGTGACTGTTCGTCTGGAACCTTATCCGTTCCCTGTCGGAAGCGCGGCCCACCATGGTGGCGGCAGCGGTGGAGCAGCAGAAATTCGTGCCAGCAAAGGCCCTGCGCCACAAGCGACGCGTGAACAACGTACTCCGCCAATCGTGCTGCCCAACCACCGGCCCAGGATTGCGATGGAGGCAAGTGTGATTGCCCCGCCGGACATGACCATGCCAAAAACACGGCAGGTTGGCGATCCGCTCTCAGTGCTTGCTGCGCCCTCTAACGGGCCGGGAGTGAGCGGCGGAATGGGCGGCAATTACGGCGGCGGGTTTGGCACAGGAGAAGGAGTGGGCCGGGGCGATGGCGGGAACAGAGGCTGTTGTGGCGGTGTCTATGAAATAGGCAATGGCGTCAGCATGCCACGCGCGATTTACTATCCTGAGCCGGAATTTTCTGACGAAGCGCGCCAGGCGAAGTTCCAGGGCGAGGTAACGCTGCTGGCGACGATTGGCATTGACGGCATTCCGAGAGACTTGCACGTGGTTCGCTCGCTTGGCATGGGACTGGATGAAAAAGCATTGGTGGCTGTTCGCACCTGGCGGTTTGAACCAGCCAAGTTGAACGGACATCCGGTAACGGTACAGATGAACATTATTGTCAATTTCCGGCTGTATTGAGGTTGTTTTGAGCTCCGCCAATTTCCTTCCTTGGCGGCGCGGCAACGGGCTGCAGATTTCCTGAGTCAGCGCTGATAACTAAAAAACCCAAACCTTGTTTTCAACAGCGCTGGCCAGGAAGCCTGCGGCCTGTCCGCGTTTGCACTATCTAATGTGCAGGTATTAAGCGGGCATCAAATCGTTGACCCTGGTTTATGCGGCGGTTAAACTGAAGCTGTTTCCTTTCGCGCAAAGCCCAATGAATCCCCAATACCAATCTGCCAACGCGGTGCTTCTGTGTGTGAAAGAGAAGCTGGAGCAGGCGCGTGAAGCCAGACCGGCGGAAATCCTCAATGCGATTGTTGCCGCGCTCTCTAATGGCCGGCGCTACCAGTGGACCGGCATTTATCTGGCGATTGAAAACCTGAGTGTGCGTCAGGCTTCTAGTGGTCCAGCGCCGAAGACCATTAGCCTGAGCGATGTGAGAGCAGAGATCGTTGTGCCCATCAGGCTTGGTGCGCGAACGCTGGGGCTGATTGTGGCAGAGACCGGCAGAACGGCAGTCGGCAAGGAGCGAGCGCTCTTGCGGCAAGTAGCAAAGCTGGTAGCACGCTACCTGACCACCGACCGCAGCAAGCAGTTGCTGCGCCAAACACGCGAAAAAGCGCAGCGTGAAAAAGCAAAGGCCGAAGCTAACGCCGAGAGGCCGCACAAGTCCCCGCAATCTGCGCGCCTTGGCGTGCGCAAAGCCGCAGCCGGAGAATTGATTTCCAGATGAGCACAACCGCCGACGTGACTCCCGCCCGCAAAATTGAATCTGTTGTTGAGCTTAAACGCCTGGCCAATCGCCTGCGCATTGAGATCATAAAGATGATTGGCGTCGCCGGCAGCGGGCATCCTGGCGGCTCGCTCTCTGAAGTGGAGCTGCTGAGCGCGTTGTATTTCCGCGTGCTGCGGCACAATCCTAAAGATCCGCAGTGGCCAGACCGTGACCGCTTTCTGCTCTCCAAGGGCCACGGCTGCCCCGCGCTGTATGCGGTGCTGGCTGAAGCCGGCTACATTGATCATGCAACATTGGGCACACTGCGCAAGCTTGGATCGCCTTTGCAGGGCCATCCGGACAAGCGATTTCTGCCCGTGCTGGAAGGCAATACGGGATCGCTTGGGCAGGGAATTTCTGTCGGCATCGGCATGGCGTTGGCCGCACGTCTCGACAAAAAAGATTGGCATACCTTTGTAATGGTAGGCGATGGTGAAATTCAGGAAGGCCAGAACTGGGAAGCCGCAATGTTCGCCGCATACCACAAGCTGGAAAATCTCACGGTAATTGTTGATTACAACCACCAGCAGCTTGACGGCTTTCTGAAAGACATTCTTGATCCTGCGCCGCTGCTGGAAAAGTTTGGGGCCTTTGGCTGGCGCACGCTGGAAATTGATGGCCATGATTTCAATCAGGTAATTCCGGCGCTGGAAACGGCGCGCGCGGCCCGCGACGGCAAGCCGACCTGCATTATCGCCAATACCATTAAGGGCAAAGGCGTCTCATTCATGGAGAATAATCCGGAATGGCACGGCGTTGCGCCCAAACCGGAGCAGGTAGCAGCCGCGGTCGCAGAACTGGAAGCCGCAGCAAAGAATCTGTAAACCAACTTCTTACCGCGGATAAGCACGGATCGAAAAATACAAGGAGAAATGCTTGAGCTCAGCCACCATCCCCAACGCCAAACCCAAATTTGAATTGAGGATGGGTATCGCCACGCGTGAAGCCTATGGGCAGGCGCTGGTTGAGCTGGGCAAGAAGGACCCAAACATCGTTGTGCTTGACGCCGATCTGGCCAAATCAACCTTCAGCGCCAAATTCCAAAAAGAATTTCCTGAGCGCTTCTTCACTGTCGGCATTGCTGAGGCCAACATGGTGTCGATCGCCAGCGGGCTGGCGCTCTCCGGCAAGCTGCCCTTCTCATCTTCATTTGCTGTCTTTCTCTGCGATAAGGGGTATGACCAGCTCCGCATGTGCGTGGCTTACCCCGGCGTGAATGCCAAGTTTGTCGGCTCGCACGGCGGCATCTCCATTGGTGAAGACGGGCCCAGCCAGCAGGCCGTGGAAGATTACGCTCTCATGTGCGCGCTGGCCGGATTTGTGGTGCTTAACCCTTCAGACGAATTCTGTGCCCGCGCTCTCGTGCATCGCATGGCCGAACACGTTGGCCCGGTTTATATGCGCACCGGCCGCCCCAAAGCGCCGATTATTTACAACGCGAACGACACGTTTGAGATCGGCAAAGCCAAGCAACACGGCAATGGCCGTGACGCGGCCATCATCGCCTGTGGCCTGGAAGTGGGCTACGCGCTGCAAGCCCAGGCGCAGCTGGCAGATGAAGGCATCAACGTTCGCGTGCTCGATATGCATACGATTAAACCCATCGACGAAGCTGCAATCGCCCAGGCAGCCGAAGAGTGCGGCGCGATTGTGACCGCCGAAGAGCATCTGCTGGATGGCGGCCTGGGATCGCAGGTAGCGCGTGCCGTAGCGAAATCAAAACCAGTGCCGATGGAGTTTGTCGGCATCCAGAACACCTACGCTGAATCCGCCACGCCCGATCAGTTGATGGAAAAGTACGGCCTTACTGCGCCCTATATCGTCAAAGCGGTTAAGGCCGTCCTGAAGCGGAAGTAAAAATTTTTTTAAGCTCCAGCCACCATCGATCTCAGGATTTCTTCCAGATTGTTGTAGCTGGCTGTAACTCCGGTTTCCATCGGAGACTTCAGAACGCCATCGCGCGCTTCGCACGATTCATATCGCACCGTCTGAGTAACCGTAGTTTTGCCGCCCTGCTCCGTGAAAACAACAGTTCCCAGTCCTTCACCGGGATACCAGGCCTCGTCAAACTTTTCCGTGGAGACAATCTTCTCCGGCGGCACAATCTCACGATAGACACCACCCATTCCCATCTCAGCGCCGTCGGCATTGCGCCACACCCAGCGATATTTTCCGCCGACGCGCAGATCAATCTCGCAGACGGCAAACTCCCAGCCGGCAAAGGCGCCCAGCCATCGCTTAAGCAGCTCAGGTTTGGTAAAGGCATCAAAGACCAGGTGGCGCGGAGCATCCAGCACGCGCGTCATCACGATTTCATAGTCCCCGCGCGCCTCTACTTTCAAAGTGTTTTTCATCCGTCTTCTCCTTGGCGATTTTAGTTTTCTGGCGCCGCGTCTGCCTTGCAATACATGTCCGACAGCATTGATCGTGTTTACTGCTGCTTATAGGCCTGTTGCAGGGTCTTGATCTCAATCTTGCTCATCTGCAGCATGGCTTGCAATACGCGCCCTGCTTTGGCTGCATCCTTGTCTCCCAACATCTGGCCTAGCGCCGTGGGAATAATCTGCCATGACAATCCAAATTTATCTTTCAGCCAGCCGCATTTGCTTTCTTTACCTCCCTCGGAGAGCTTTGCCCACAAGTAGTCCACTTCTTCCTGCGTCTCACAATTCACAAAGAGCGAGATGGCTTCAGTGAACTTGAATTGCGGCCCGCCGTTCAGCACCATAAATTCCTGGTCATGGATCTGGAACGATCCGCCCAATACGCCGCGCGGCCCGGGCCCGGAATCAGGGTAGCGGCGAACGCTGACGATCTTTGAATCCTTGAAAACCGAAGTATAGAAATTCATTGCTTCTTCGGCATTATTGTCGAACCACAAAAATGGCGTGATTTTCTGCATCTTGTTTACCCCTTCGCTAACCAATCAAAATTTGGATTTTCGCGAAATTGATTTTGCACTGCTCGTGCGATCCGCCTGCTTCCATCAATGTTGAACATCCTTATGTGAACGACGCGGCTTCCTGCGGCTTTTCTTGTCTTTGTCCAATGCTTTTAATTCGTCGAGCAGGGCGTCGAGCTTCTGAAAGCTGCCTTCCCAGAGCTTGCGATAATTTTCCAACCAGTCGCTGGCCTCAGCCAGCGGCTGCGCTTCAATGCGGCGAGGCCTGCGCTGCGCATCGCGTCCGCGTGAAATCAATCCCGCCCGCTCCAGCACGCGCAGATGTTTGGAAATGGCCGGTTGGCTCATATTGAAAGGCTTGACCAGGTCGTTGACGGAAGCTTCACCCGAGGCCAGCTTGGCCAGAATGGCTCGCCGCGTAGGGTCGGCCAGCGCAGCAAAAGTTGCGTCAAGGCGCGCGGAGTTGATCTGTAAATAACTCATAAGTTATATAACAAATAAGTTATATATAATTCGGGCACATCAAGTCAAGCGCTCTGAAAAAAATGAAAACCCGTGGGAAAGAAATTGCGGCTTGAGCAGCGCGGTTCACCGAAGACTGTGTTGTGAGATCGCCTCCCGCAGGATGTTACACTTGAGAGGGTTAGCTGCTAGAGGCCCAAATCCATTCAATTTGGAGCATGATCCGCTTGAGAATAAGGCGGTAAACTGCTGCCTGCTTGGCCGGGCTGCCTGCAAAATCAATACTTGCAATGATCATCGACGACACCACATTTCCAAAAGATATCGATACGGCGCAGATGGAAGAAGCCTGCCGCAAGCTCTGGGACGAGCACCGCGTCCACCTCTATGACCCTGACCGTCCGGGCGAGATGTTTTCTGTGGACACGCCTCCTCCGTATGTGTCGGCCTCGCATTTGCACGTTGGCCACGCCATGTCCTACGCGCAGGCGGAGTTCATTGTGCGTTACCAGCGCATGCGCGGTCGCAACGTTTTTTATCCCATGGGCTTTGACGATAACGGCCTGCCCACGGAGCGGTTCGTCGAGAAAAAATACAGCATCAACAAGCGCAAGACCACGCGCAAGGAATTTCGCGAGCTGTGCCTGCAGGTGACCGCGGAGGGAATCAAGCAATATGAAGAGCTATGGCGCGCCTTGGGATTGTCAGTGGATTGGCGGCTGCGCTACTCGACCATTGATGAACATTGCCGCCGCACCGCGCAGAAATCTTTCATCGAACTTTTTCAGATGGGCCGGATTTATCGTTCCAACGAGCCGGTCCTCTGGGACACACATTTTGAAACCGCGCTGGCGCAGGCCGATCTTGAATCGCTGGAGCGCAAAGGCAAGTTGCATCAGGTGAGTTTCCCGCGGAATGGCTCCGATCCTCTGATCATCGCTACCACGCGGCCTGAGCTGATTCCTGCCTGCGTTGCGCTGTATTGCAATCCGGCAGACGCGCGTTACAAGGAACTCATCGGCAAATCCGCGACTGTTCCGCTTTCCAATAGAGAAGTGCCAATCAAAGCTGATGCCGATGTGAGCACAGACTTTGGCACTGGCATGATGATGGTCTGCACCTTTGGCGACGGCGAAGACGTGCGCCGCTGGAAGCGTGACGGTCTGGATACCCGCTTGTGCATCAACCCGAATGGAAAAATGACCGAACTGGCGGGAGCTTACGCTGGCCTGACGGTCGATGAAACCAGAAAAAAGATTGTCGGCGATTTGCAGACCGCCGGCCTGTTGGGTGGAAATACTGCGGTCGATCAGGTCGTGTCAGTCTCTGAACGCTCCGGCGTGCCGGTTGAGTTCATCATGGCGCCGCAGTGGTTTATCAAGATGCTCGACCTGAAAGCCGAGTTCCTTAAGAGAAGCGAGGAACTGCGCTGGTTTCCAGACTGGATGAAGACGCGCCTGGACCAATGGATTGAAGGCCTGAAATATGACTGGAACATCGCGCGCCAGCGTTTTTATGGCGTGCCTTTCCCGGTGTGGTTCTGCGGAAGCTGTAATGAGCCGGTTCTGGCGACGGAAGCAAGCCTGCCTGTCGATCCGCTGGAAGATCCATGCCCGGCAAGCGCATGCCCAAAATGCGGTGGCAAGGAATTTCGCGGCGATCCTGACGTGATGGATACGTGGATGACCTCATCGCTCAGCCCGCTCATCAATGCCAATTGGGCGGGAAGCCCGGGACGCCTGGGATCGATGAAGCTCTATCCCATGACCGTACGCGTGCAAGCGTTTGAGATCATCCGCACATGGCTCTTTTATACTCTGGCGAAATCGCATTTCCACACCAACAGCCTGCCATGGAATGACGTGATGATTTCCGGCTGGGGCCTGAATGAAAATGGCCGCAAGATCAGCAAGCGTGATCTTGAGCAGTTTACTGACGCTACCGGCTACAACCGCTATGACCCATACGCTGTGATCAAGAAGTTCGGCGCCGATTCAGTGCGCTTCTGGGCTGCGGGCGGGTCGTTGGGACATGATCTTCGCTTCAACGAGCGCGATATCCAAAATGGCCGCAAGCTGGTGGTGAAGCTCTGGAACGCTGCGCGCTTCTGTGCGCTGCAGTTCGGCGGCTTTGATGCCAAAACGGACACCATGCCGTTTGTTGAGCGCACGCCGGAAGACCGCTGGGTGTTGATGGAGCTGAACAAGATCATTCCTGTGGTGACCACAGCGTTCGATAACTACTCGTATCACGAAGCGCGAGAGGCAACGGAGAAGTTTTTCTGGAGCGTCTTTTGTGACGATTATCTGGAGATGATCAAAGACCGTTTCTGGACGCAGGCTGAATATCCGGAACATGCTCGCATCTCCGCGCGTTGTACCATGCGTGAAGCCTTGCGGTTGATCCTGGCGCTCTATGCTCCGTTTGTTCCTTATATTACGGAGAGCATTTATCAAATTCTCTTCCGCGAAGGCGAGAACACTCCTTCGCTTCATATAAGCAAGTGGCCGGAATTTGATTCCGCGCGTACGGGTGAAATCCCAGAGATGACGGTGGTGTCGGAAATTCTCACGGCGGTACGTGGTTTGCGGACAACCAAAAAGATCGCCCAGACACGCCGCATCTCCACTCTTACCCTTGATATCGGAGACCCTGGCTCAAAAATAGCGGAGACTATTAAGCGCATGGAGCTTTCCATCAAGGCCGCAGCCCGCAGTAAAGACGTGATTTACGGTCCGGCCACGGTCAATTCCGGTCTGGAGCAGGTGCGGCTGGATATCGCCGAATAGCCCCGTCCCCATTATTTCCAGCGTGATTCCGGCCCGTTTCAGGAGTAAGCTATTCCGCACCGGCGGCTACGGCTGGCGGCCAGCACGCATCTAAGCATTTC
>DASTCT010000254.1:0-14992 GCA_035710845.1 Candidatus Angelobacter sp. | reverse complement strand
CGTCAGACTGGGCAGGTAAAAGCAATACGTCATCAAAGGTCAGGGCCTCAGGCACAGGAAAATGAATCATGTTCGTTGTCTCTAAAGGAGGGACTAAGTAACTATTGTAAACGGTTTCATTGAAACTCGCTGGAAATCGTGGCAGCGCATCAGCGTGGCGATTCGCTGACCAATCCAAAGCCTCAACCCGCGATTTTCAGCTCTAGCTGAGCACAGCGAAATAGCAGCCGTTTATCGCGCTCTACGATCAACCCACGCTAAAGTAATGAGGCTTTCGCCTAAGCTGATCACCGCCGAAATCCTGTCTGGTGCGCAAACTCCTCTTTATTTCTGGCGCACGAAAGTAATGTTGACCAAATTGGATAGTGCCGCGATACTCGAAAGGTCATGGAACCAAAGCAAGGCCTCTCATTCGCCATCCCAGCCGCACCTACTACAGTAGCCACTGATAAGCGACAGGAAAAACGGCTGCATATCGCGGTGCCGGTGAAGGTGTTCCCTGACGTTGCCAGCAGTGACTCACATAACTGCTGCACCTATGAGATCTCTACCCACGGCGCACGTTTGGTAGCGCCTCCGGGAATCAAAGCCGTAGGCCAGACCATCTGGCTGCAGCGCCAGAACCGCCGCGCCAAATTCAAGGTAATGTGGATTGGCGAACCGGGAACTTCACTGGCCGGCCAGGTGGGAGTTGAAAACCTTGAACCGGGCAACGTGATCTGGGAATCTGAAATCAAGAGCCGCATCATGCGCTCTTAACTCGTTCAGTCTGCTCACACACCTCTCTCCAATTTCCTGAACTTTTTTCTTGCGCCAATTTTCCGGTCTTATTGCGCGCAGTTACCATTTTGAGGCGATAGGCCAAAAATCCATCCACCCTAAGCAGTGCACCCTAGTGCAGTGAAAGAGGAATCGTTCAAGAATGAGGTGCTCCCCCCAAAAGCTTCATGCGCCATGGCCGAAAACTATCCTTATATTGTCCGCTGCAATGATTGCGAGTTCGTCAGCCAGGTTTATCTTGACGAACAACACGCCATGAATGAGCGCGATTTCCACTCCTTTGAGCACCTGCACTCAGTCTCCATCTGGCGCTACGCCTGGGAACAGTGGACGCTGGTGACGGAGTTGATGGGCTTAGAGCTGCGTTAGTTTTAAGGGCCCCGTTCTGCTCTGAAATAATCCGCCCATTTTCAGCCAGAAGCTAGAGGCTAGCAGCTGACGATATTGCCAATTGCTGCCCATCGCCCGTGCATGTTACCTTCTAAAATTCAACCTTATGCTTCGCTCATATCAGGGAATCAGCCCGCGCATTCACGACTCTTGCTATATCGATGAGTCCGCGCAGATCATCGGCGACGTTGAGATCGGCGAAAACTCCAGCGTCTGGATGAACGCCGTGATCCGGGGCGATGTGTTTGCCATCCGCATCGGCAAGAACTCCAACGTGCAGGATTGCAGCGTGCTCCACGGCATGAGGCATAAATACGGTGTAACGATGGGAGATTGGGTCACGGTGGGCCACTCCGTCACTCTGCACGGCTGCACCATTGGCGATCGCTGCCTGATCGGCATGGGCTGCGTGATTTTGAACAATGCCAAAATTGGCGAAGGCTGCATTATCGCCGCCGGAACCGTGATCCCCGAAGGTACAGTAGTTGAACCGTATTCTCTGTGGATGGGCGTCCCCGGTAAGTTCAAAAAGAAGATTGATGACGAAGAGACGCAAAAAACCATCATGATGTATGGCAAGAATTATTTTGATTACACGCAGATCTATCGCAAGGAGTTCCTAGGCAAGTAATGGCTGGTTCTATTAAAGCCGTCCGCGGCACGCGTGATCTTCTCCCGCCCGATACTGAGACATGGAATTTTGTCGAGTCGGCGGTGCGGGACGTTTTCCGTGTGTACAACTTTCAGGAAATACGAACTCCGATTCTGGAAGATCTGCAGCTTTTTCAGCGCTCCGTGGGTGAAGAGACTGACATTGTTTCCAAGGAGATGTTTGCCTGGGAGGACCGAGCGCGTGCGCAAAGCGAAAAAGGCCAGTGGCTGGCCTTGCGGCCGGAAAATACCGCCGGCGTAGTCCGCGCTTATATTGAGCACAAACTGTGGGAGCGTCCTGGGCTGCAACGCTTTTATTACATTGGCCCGCAGTTTCGCCGCGAGCGTCCGCAGAAAGGGCGCTATCGCCAGTTCTACCAGATCGGTGCAGAGGTAATCGGCCCAAGTGCTGCTGGCAGCGAGTCGCCTTCGGTTGATGCCGAAGTCCTGGAGAT
The DNA here is from genome assembly GCA_035710845.1 of Candidatus Angelobacter sp. Taxonomy (GTDB): domain Bacteria; phylum Acidobacteriota; class Terriglobia; order Terriglobales; family Acidobacteriaceae; genus Angelobacter. Next base: position 12,716 of record DASTCT010000254.1, on the reverse strand, counting down.
GCTGGCCACGCTCCTCGACCGCCTTGGCATCAAGGGTTGGGCGCTCAAGCTGAACTCCGTGGGCTGCGCTAATGACCGCCCGATTTATCTGCAGGCATTGCGCGATGCGCTGAAAGATGTTGTTGGAAGCATGTGCGTTGATTGCCAGCGTCGCGCGCAAACGAATCCTCTACGCGTGCTGGACTGCAAAGTTCCGGAAGACCAGCCGATCATTGAAAAGCTGCCACGCATGAACGACTATCTGGACGAGAGCTGCCGCGCACACTTTGCTGAAGTTCAGAAGCTCCTCACGGGCGTTGGCGTGCCGTTTGAAATCGATCACCGGCTTGTTCGCGGCCTGGACTACTACACGCGCACGGCATTTGAGTTCACGCACGGAGCACTCGGCGCACAGAACGCCATTCTTGGCGGCGGCCGTTATGACGGTCTCTCAGAATCTCTAGGCGGCCCAGCTGCGCCCGGAATCGGCTTTGCCATCGGCGAAGACCGCCTGGTGATGACCTTGCAGGAATCTGCCGGTGTGGCCGCCAAGCCCGCCGATGTTTACATCGCGCCGCTTGGCGCAGGCATGAACGTGCACGCCGCACAACTGGCGCGTGAGCTTCGCCGCAAGAATGTTGTAGTGATCCTGGGAGATGAGAGCTTCAAGCTCAAAAAATCATTGGAAACCGCCAGCAAAGTGGGCGCGCGGTTTGCCCTGATTGTAGGCGAAAATGAGGTCAATTCCGGGCAATTCGCCCTCAAAAACCTTGGAACAGGTGAGCAGGTGAGCGTGATGAGGAACGAACTGCCAGCGGCGATAAGACCGATTGGCTGACGTCTTCAAGAACATGGGTTCAGTTTTCTCTTTAGTGTGACTGCTCTAGCTTCACGGGAGCGTTCGAGCGACGCGAAAACCCATGATGTCGTTGCGGTAGTCGGCAGGATTGCGTTCTCGGGTGGCCGGTCGTAACAGCCACGCCGGAAACATCCACGAGCCTCCGCGATCCACCCTAAGGCAATTGCCGTGACTGTCTTTCGCCTTCGGGTCGCTGGAAGGGGTATCATTGGCGCGCCCATCGTCTGAAATGCCGGCGTAGCTGTTGTCGTAGCAGTCCTCGGTCCACTGCCAGACGTTCCCTGCCATGTCGTAAAGGCCGAATGCGTTCGGCGGTTTCGCGCCCACCGGATGTGGTTCGCCACGCTCGCAAAAAAGACCTTTAATGTTTTGGCAGCCGGAGTTGGCATTGAACCAGGCGTGGACAGGAGCGGCAGCATCGTCATCGCCCCAGTAGAACTTGGTTGTCGTTCCGGCACGTGCCGCATATTCCCACTCTGCTTCGCTGGGCAGCCGATAAGGCCCGTTGCTGAGGCCGCGCCGCCGCGGTGCGCCTTTCGGTTCAGCCACGTGATATAGGCCTGCGCATCCTGCCAGCTCACGCACACAACTGGATCACGCTCACTCTGCGCATGGCCGGGATCTTTCCACGTCAACTTCGGCTCCTTCTCCCATTTGAAGATGGCGCGGCCGCTCCCGCAACCATCGCTGGCCGGGTATCCCGTCTCGCGAACAAATGCCGCGAACTCGCCACGAGTCACGTCATACTTGCCCAGGGCGAATGACGGCAATGTGACCTGATGTTGCGGAGCTTCATCCGCAACCGCTTCCATACTGCCGCCGTGGGTCGCGGCCCAGGATTTTTCCTCGGCAGAAGAACCCATAGTGAAGCTGCCAGCCGGGAGGACGACCATCTCCGGGCAGGCGCGGCAATCGCGAAACACGGCGCCAGCGGCGCGTGGCGCCGCTTTAGCCTGCGCTGCCGCGTGCGTCGAAGTAATGAGGTTACAGGCGAGTGCCAGGAAGATGGTTAGTCTTTGCGTTTCAGTGCGCGACAAAATCATTTTTGGCCACCTGCAAACCAACAGCAACTATAGTTTTCTATAATCGCAAATGACAAATTAGAGGCTTCCAAGTTCCTTTACTGCAGCGGGTCCCCGGTCTTATGCTCCGTGATCTGAAACTTCAGGAAATCATGTACCGCCGAGATCGCCTCAGGATTTTTTGAGCTGATCAATACGCGCCCGCCATCTTTAACCGTCTCATATTTGTAGTGGATCTGGTCCTTGAGTTTGGTCATGACCGGAACTCCGGGCGGCGTCTGATCATGGACAAACATCGGGATGTTGAACTCTCCGGACTGAAACGCCCTGCGTATGTGCTGCAGGTGCATCCGAATCTCGTCCAGGCTTTCTTTGTCCGAAGTTGACTTCGCGGTGACCTGGATCGCGCCGCCATCTTTGCGCAGAAGGAAATGGTGCGTGGTCTTCTGCTGGTCAAAGCCCATGCCCTGATTGCCGCGATGCTCCATGGCATCCTGACCGGTCTGTGATTGCTGGGTTTGGCCATCTGAAGATCCAACGATCATCGCCGTGCAAATCAACACGAGGAGAAAACTTTTCATGTGTGTCTCCGGTTGCTTAGACTCGTCATTTCAACCCGGGTAAGCAGATTTTGGAGCGAAACCCTTATAATCAAAGTTTTACCTTTGCCTCAGAAAGGGTACGTCTTGCCCCTTGATTTTTTAGGTGATCTTCGCCGCACGCACAGGTGCGGAGAGCTGCGCGCGGGAAACGCGGGACAGCAGGTTGTGTTGATGGGCTGGGTCAATCGCCGGCGTGACCTGGGCAACGTCATCTTTGTTGACGTGCGCGACCGTACCGGCCTTACGCAACTCGTCTTCGATAAGAGCGACAACCAAGCGCTGCACGCCAAGGCCAGCGAACTGCGCTCGGAGTACGTGATTGCCGCCATCGGCAAGGTGCGAAAGCGCGACGAGAAGACCGTGAACCGCAACGTCCCTACCGGCGAAATAGAAGTTGTGGCTACTGAGCTGAAGCTGCTGAATGAATCCAAGCAGCCGCCGTTTCTCCCCAGCGATCCTGCTCTGGCCAATGAAGAGGTGCGCCTGAAGTATCGCTATCTCGATCTGCGGCGCGAGCCGATGCAATACAACATTGAGCTGCGGCACAAAGTAGCGCTGGCGATCCGTGAAAATCTTTCCAGCCATGGCTTCTTTGAGATTGAGACGCCGTTCATGACTCGCTCCACGCCTGAAGGTGCGCGAGATTATCTGGTGCCAAGCCGCGTCTATCCCGGCGAATTTTATGCGCTGCCGCAGTCGCCCCAGCTCTTTAAGCAGATTCTGATGATCTCTGGCTTCGACAAATATTTTCAGATCGTGCGCTGCTTTCGCGATGAAGACTTGCGCGCTGACCGCCAGCCGGAGTTTACCCAGATCGATTTAGAGATGACCTTCCCGCAACCCGACCGGGTCTTTGAAGTGGTGGAAGGCTTTTTGAAAGCGGCATTCAAGGTCGCTGGACACGAGCTGAAAACGCCGTTCCCGCGCATGACCTACGACGAGGCCATTCGCAACTACGGCATCGATAAGCCCGACTTGCGCCTGCCCAAGCTGACCGATGTACGGGCAGCCTTTGCGCCTGAGCAGTTGCAGACGTTGCAACTCAACCCTGAGCTGCCGGTGGTGGCGATTCGTATTCCCAAGATCGGCGAGCTTTCGCGCAAAGAACGTGACGATAACCGTCCGCTGTTCGGCGAACGCAAAGAAGCGCGGCTCATCGATGACATCAAGCGGCTGGAGAAATCTTTCCCGGAAGCTGTCAGCAAGCTGAAAGAGATGTCTGGGGCGCAAGCGGATGACCTGCTGGTATTGATAGGCGGGCCGCTGCAGGTAGAGAAAGCTGGTTTGCGTCCGGATTACGGCGTGCTGATGGCGGCTGGCGCTTTTCGCGTGGAGCTGGCACGCAAATACGCTGAACGCCACATGGCATTTCGCCAGGGCGGGTTCCACTTTAGCTGGATCACGGACTTCCCCATGTTTGAATATGACGAGACAGAGAAGCGCTGGAATGCGGCGCACCATCCCTTTACCTCGCCGCATGAGCACGATATGGACAAGTTGGAGTCGGATCCTGGAGCAGTGCGCGCGCTGGCCTATGACATTGTGTTGAACGGCACTGAGCTTGGCTCAGGGTCAATCCGTATTCATCGCCAGGACATTCAGAAGAAAATCTTTCATGCGCTGGGCATGACCGATGAAGAAGCTAAATCGCGCTTCGGCTTCTTCCTCGACGCGCTTGAGTACGGTACGCCTCCGCACGGCGGAATTGCGCTTGGGCTCGACCGCATTGTAATGATCCTGGCTGGCGCTGAAAGCCTGCGCGAGGTGATTCCCTTCCCCAAGACCGCAAAGGCAGTTGATCTGATGGTGGACGCGCCGACGCCGGTGAGTGACGCACAGTTGCGGGAACTGGGAATCGCTGTAAAGAAATAGACTTCAAAGTCATGAAGCCTGCAATCATTTTGGCGGTCGGCATTATCGGGCTGGCCGCTGTCTTTCTCTTTGAGGCATACGCTCCGGCTGTCTTGCTTGCTCTGAGTGCGTGCACCGTTCTCATGATTTTAGGGGGAACGCTCGTCCCTGTTAATTCAATGACACGTACCGTGCGGTTTCGTTCGGTTGGAGAAGCGATTGATGAATCAAGATGGCGTTGCTTTGAAGGTGTGAAACTTGATCCTACTCAGGAACATTCATTCATTGTCTCGATTGAAATGACCCGCATCTGGCGTCTTGGGTTACTGGGAATTTTGGCGCTTGTCGAGATTGGATTGGTGATGCTTTCTTACCCTCGGCCATTGCAGCCAGTAAGCAAAATGGGGTTTGAATACTGCCTCTTGCTGTTTTTGTGTTTCGGTGGAATCCTGCAGTTAGGCATTGCAGCCAACTGGTTGCTGGAACGAAAACTCTTGAAGTCCTCAGGACTGGCAGTTGGCGACTACCACGTCCCGTCTGGCCGATATACATTCCGAGACCAGAATGGCGAACATCGCGGCGGTACAAAGAAACCAGTGCAACGTCACGGTAATAACAATACTTGCCTGGTGTTCTATTCGCCGCAACATCCTGACGCAAATGTCCCGTCTTTCCGGCTATTATTTCATCGTCTAATGTTGCGCTGAAACGCGAATGTCTTTCTCAATCGTCTTTGATCCTGCCCACAATACCAGCGCCAGCAGCAGTGACAACACCGGGATTGCCAGTAGCGCCTGTTGCAGGCCAATGGCTTTGGCGGCCTCATTGATTTTGCTAAGCCCGGCAAGATGGGCCGCATGCAGCGCAAAACGATCGCTCATCTTGCCGATGATCACCGTTCCCCAGGAAGCGCCGCTCAGGTACATCACCAGAAAATAAAGGGCCATGGTGGTGCCACGCAACGCAGGAGCAACAATATCCTGAATTGCGGCATAGACCAGCCCGTAATACATGTTGAGCAGGCCATAAGCTAGAGTGAGCAAAGGCACAGCGAGAGAGATAGCGCCGTAACCCTGGCGAATGCCAAAGTAAGAAAGCGGGACAGCCAGCAGAGCAGCCGCGGCTGCGATTCTCATGCGTCCGGAGCCGCTGCCGCGCACCATGCGATCACCAAATACGCCGGCAACCCAACCTCCAAGCACGCCTCCTATGGAATACATGATGCCCATGGTAAGGCCCGCCTGGGCAACGTTCATGTGGTAAGTGCGGCCAAACAACGCGGGAAAAAATAGGGCAATAACGTAAAGATTGAAGTTGACCAGCGCGCCTGAGATCGCGATGATCCAGAACGTGGGTACGCGCAGCACCGCTCCAACTGAAGCTACGCTTGCACCACGCGATGCATGGCTTTCCGAAGCCCCGCGTTCAGGCTCTTTGAGCAGGAGCAGCAACGGAACCAGCAGCAGCGCCGGGGCCGCAGCCACGATCATAGCGGCGCGCCAGCCAAGCCTTTGGGCGATTGCTCCGCTGAAAAAATAGCTGAGCGCTCCGCCTACAGGAACTCCAAGCATAAAGAGCGCCAGCGGCTTTGCCCGGCGCTCAGGTGGAAAAAGATCTCCAATCCAACTAGTGGCCGTGGGCGCGGCAGTGGCTTCACCAACACCCACTCCCAGCCGCGTAAATACTAAAAATGAATAGTTATAGACCCAGCGCGTACAGGCAGTAAGGACTGCCCATATAGTTATGCCCAGGGCAAGAAGCTTCTTGCGGCTCATGCGATCAGCCAGCAGGCCGAGCGGCAATCCGACGACGCCATAAAGGATGGTGAATGCGGTGTTGAGCCATCCGAGCTGCGTATCAGTGAGAGAGAATTCTTTGCGTATCGGCTCAACCACTGCCGCCGCAACGTGGCGATCGTAAAAATTCAGCACGTTGACGGCGATCAGAACAGCCAACGGCCACCATGCGGCCTTGCCTGTGCCAGTGGTGGCCGGTGCTGTCTGAGTATTTTCCTGCTTCTGCTGCTGCACAGCCATGGGCGGCTATAGTATCAGATTGCCGCAGACCGCGTGCCGCTACGCCGAGCGAAAGACTGAGCTTTTGGCGCGGATGATCGCTGCGAATCGTCCCTTATTCGTGACGGTTATTTTCTCTCAATGGTGCCGCGCAGGATCACCATACTGGATGGAGCTTCCGGCTTCATCGTGTCTTCCGCCGTGACAAGAATGTCAAACTCTTTGAGCGGCGTAGTCGCTTTCAGGCTGCCTTCCAGATCACTGTTCACGCGCAGCGCGCCTAGCAGTTCCGGTGACTGGCCGCGTCCCTGCACCCAAACCAGGTAATCCTGCTTGGCGGGCGTGAGCGATTGCGGCGTGGCCATGTGTTTTACTTCAACTTCAACACTGGTATTGCCGTTGCGATCAGTATTGGTGGTGACTTTGCCTTCAGCGGCCGGAGCTGTCCCAGTGTTAGTCAAGCGATCTTCACGTCCCCAGGCCACGGACGCGAGCGCAAATGCGAGCAGAACAAGTAGAGTGAAATTGCGGTGGCGCATAATTGTGTTTCCCCCATCGAACTCTTTGCTTGTTTAGGATGAGAGTGGAGGCAGATGCGTTGTGAAAAATCGCGGAGCTCTGTTTTCGCTGACAGGAGAGAAGCTGGATTTGGACAAGTGAGCAGCTATCAGCTCTGCTTGCGCTCGCCTTCCAGCCGTGCACGCGCGCTTTGCGCGGGCGCAAACTTTGGGTCCTGATCGCACGCCTTTACCATAAAAGCCAGCGCTTCTTCAGAACGGCCCTGCCCTGCCGCGCAGAGGCCAAGGTTGTAACTGGTGGCAGCAGAGCGGCCTAACGTCTGCTCTGAGATCGTAAACATCTCCATAGCCTCGGCAAAGAAGCGCAGTTCCAACAGGATCACGCCACAGTAAAACGCCAACTCGTTATCGCTGCGGCTGATGGGAAAGCGATTTGCCATCACGCTGAAGACGGCATCGCGCAGGTCAATGCGCTCAGCCCCCACACTGCGCAGTTGAGGCGCAATCACAGGAAAAATCTGCAACAACGCAGTCGGGTCCCAACGCGTTAGACGCAGAACAGACAGGGCTTGGGGGATGGTCAGTTCGTTCAGGTGCGACTCCAGCCAGGTCATCAGCGTGAAAAGGTCGTCAGGACCGAAGACCTGCGACGCTTCACAATAGGCTTGGCGTGTCGCAGGGAACTCCTGCTCTGGCGGATGCTGCAGGAAGGCGCACAGGCTGAGGTTGGAAAAGTGTTTCTGGGGAAGAAAGGCCTCGCCGCCCGTGCTCCAGAAGTATCTGGCAATGGCGTCAAAGTTCACGATGGCAGAGAAGCAATTCCCAGAAGCATGGAACTCCAATTGCGGTTCGCCCTGCCGGAGCGCGAGGTTCTCTTCGCGGGTGAAACCTTTGTCAGCAGCAAGAACGAGCATACAGCCGTTACTTGAGGCAGCCAGATGCTGCAGCAGATCAAGGGCAGCTGTCGGGAAGAAAATTGTGGCTGCTGGCACGCTGCTGCGGTAATGCTCCAGAATGCCGTTCCAAACCTTATCTGTATAGCGATGTTGCGGCACGGGAACGTTATTGAATGAAAATTGCAAAGAGCCGGGCGATGGAGTGTTGCCGCCATCGGCGGGGCCGGCGGAAGTTGTAATCAACGCTTCTTCCATCTTGCCTTGGTTAATGACGAATGCGTCCAGCGGAAGGCTGTCAAAGACGTAATTGGCGATCACAACCAGCGTACCGCCAGCAAGATTGCATGGCTCTGGCTGGGATGAATTTTCCTCGCCAGCCAAAAGCAGATCGAATTCCAGAATTCCGGCAGCTGTGAACCTGGCCAGATAGGGATTTTCTTTCCAGGCAGCAAGAAGGTCCTGTGAACAATCGGCCATGCAGTAGCGAATGACTTGCGGAGGAATTTTCTTCACTTCCAGCAGCGCTGTAAGCTTGCGCAAGAAGAGGTACGCGAATTTGCCGGTGCCGGCGCCAAGTTCCAGAATCCGCAGCGGTCTTTCTGGTGAAAGCTGCGCTGCTCCAGGCACGCTAGGGCTGGTGCTATCGTCAATAAATGCAGCGACGATGCCTGCATAAACTTCAGCGATAAAAGGATTGCTGGTAATGTAGCTGGGAACGTTGTCCTCAGACCAGGCCTTCAGCCCGCGACGGGCATAATAATCGCGCTGCAGGCCCCAGATCACTGACTGGGAGAGAGAAACGCCGCTTTCAAGGACCTTGGATTCCAGGCTCGTGGCTCCCACATCGCGTTCATCAATCATTCCTGCTTATTTAATCATCAATCTCAGCCCCGGCGTGGAGGTGTGTGGTTTTTTCCACGGAGAATTTTCGAATGATGCCCAGTATCCAGCCGTGGAATGGACCTGTGCGGAGTGGAGAAGGCCCAGAAAAAGGCCCGTGAAGAAAACTTCACGGGCCTCAGACGGTCAAGACTTGTTTGCTGTCCTCAGCTGCGCGCCGGGAAGACCCCCTGCAACGCGATGATGAAGGTAAGGCCAAGAAAAGGCATCATGTTGTTGTGGGGAAGGTTGCCTCCGGCAATGGAGGTGGAAAAAGGGTTCATCGGCACATTGTTGGCCGGCACTGACGGAGTATAAAGGTTGGTGCCAAAGCCTTTCTGTCCGCCACCCCAGGTTTTTGTGGAAGGCGTGGCTGAGTCGCTGCCTCCGCCGCCCTGAACACCGTGGGTATGCGACGGCATCTCGGTTTGCAACAACGTTACCGTTTGCTCGCCGGCGGTTTCGCCCAGATCACGCAGGGTTAATCCAGGGCCCTGGCCTGCCTGCATAGGCGCACAGCCCTGGAGGTTAGGCAGGGCAAAGTTGCTCGTCCCATTGCCGCCATAAGTAGTGCCTAGCAGGGAAAACAACGCGGTGTTCTGGCTAATGGGCATCAACTGACCATCGCACAGCGCCCATCCCTTGGGAGCAAAGCCCCCGGTAAAGATCCTGATTTCCGCTAAAAATGGATTTGACATAGCAATTCTCTCTCCCTGGCGTTAATTCTGTGATGGGAAAATTCCCTGAAGCGCGATGATGAAGTTGAGCACGAGATATGGCGACATATTTTCGTGCGGCTGGTTGCCACCGGTCGCCAGGATGGAAGTTGGATCCATCGACCCGGTGCTGGCGGTGGCGAAAGGAGTTTGGCCTGCAAAGGTGGCCCACAGATTTCCCGAAATGAGCCCATTGGGAGCATTGTTAGATCCAACCGCTACGTGGTTATGCGCCGGCAACTCCGATATGTTTAGCGTATGAGTAGTTTCTCCGCCCTGCTCGCCCAACACGATCCCGTTCCCGACATGGACGGGCATGCGCCCCTGAAGGTTGGGAAGGCCAAAGGTCCGCATGCCATCACCGCCATAAGTAGTGCCAAGGATGGAAAACAGCGCCTGGTTCTGGTTGATCGGCAGGAGTTGCCCATTGCAGAACGTCCAACCTTTGGGAGGAAAGTTCCAACTGATGATTTTGATTTCGCCTAAAAATGGCTCCGACATGAAATCTCTCCTTAAAATTTTCGCATTTCTTTACTGCCAGGCAGCCTGAGGCTTTTCCTGGCTCGCCACCCGGACAAGGCTGCTGCCCGGACACATAAATGTCCTGCTCGACCCTGCTTACGTCTGCGATGGGAAAATCCCGAACAAGGAAATAATGAAGTTGACCACAAGAAATGGAACCATGTTGTCATGCGGCTGTGATCCCCCAGCTGGGTTCAATGCGGCAGGCGACATAGCAAGGGAAGCAGGCCCAGTGACGTACGTTGTGCCCGTGGTTAGGGCCCAAAGGCCATTGCCCGGGCCGGACTGCGTTCCCGCATTGTCGGTACAGAGCGGCACGTGGCTGTGCGCCGGAATCTGGCTGGTGGTAAGAGTCACCGTTTCTGCGCCGCCTGACTGGGCTTGCGCAAAGCCAGGACCAACATGAACAGGTATGCGGCTTTGGAGGTCGGGCAGGGCAAAGGTATTTTGACCATCGCCACCGTACGTGGTGCCGATGAGCTGGAACAGAGTAGGGTTCTGGTCGATGGGAATCAATGCGCCGTTGCAGAATGCCCAACCTGCTGGCGCAAAATTACCGGCAAACATCCGTATCTCTCCTACAAATGGGCCTGACATGTTTTTTTCTCCTCAGTTTTTTCTGAAACCTTACTCATACTCCATCTACTGCACGGTTAAGTTTACCTGTGTTGTCGCCTGCACGGTAGTTGTAGCCGCCGTAACAGTGATTGAGAAAGTGCCGTCCGGTGTGGTAGTGCGGTGCAAGCCTCCGCAACCAACCAGCGCCATCAGCATTGCCAGGCCAGCGAATGCGAATGCCAGACGCAGCCTGGGTTTCCTGTTCTTTTTGTTCTTGCGCCCGCCAAAGACCATCGCTACGAACCCCAGCGCGGGGAACATGAGCGCAGCATACAGGCGCGGATTCGGGCCACTGAAATTCTGGCTCGAAAATACGTTGCTGGCGCCGTTTGAGGTAGTAATTGTCATCGTCACCTGGGAGAGCGGCTGGTTTGTGGCAACCGGATTAAACGTGCATACCGTTCCTGCCGGCAAGCCGCTGCAACCAAGAGCAACCGTGCCCAGAGTTGGGTCGTCGTCCTCCAGGTCAAAGACAAACTGCGTGGTTGCGCCGGGCTGCACAGAAGCGCTTGTGGAGTGCGGCGTAATCACAAGGGGCGGCCCAAGGCTGATCTTATCGGTCGCGGTATTGTTGGTGGGGTTCACGTCTCCGCCGCCGGAAACCTTGGCCGTGTTGGTGAAGTTGTTGGGTATATTTTGCGGGATATTTACGGTCAGCGTAATAACCGGATAGCTGCTGCCGGAAGCCAGAGCGTCTGCACGAGTGCAGGTGAGAGTGGCCAGCGTGCAGGTCCAGCCGGTACCGCTGATGTCCGTGGGCACAAGGTTATTCGGACTGACAATCGACGGCAACGTATCAACCACAGTGACCGTGCCGACCGTCGGACCAAAACCTACATTGCTTACGGTGATCAGGTACTGTGCGCCCGTCTGTCCGCGATGGAATTGTCCAACATGGGTCTTGGTGATCGTCGGATCCGGAGCTTCCACGTCAATGGTAGCCGTGGCTGTTCCGCCGGTTCCGGCGTTGGTGGAACTCACCGTTCCCGTGGTGTTCACTTTATGCCCGCCAGTTGTGCCTACAACATTCACTGAGAATGTGCAGGAACCGCCCGCTGCAATCGTGCCGCCTGAAAGGTTGACCACAGAGAAGCCGGAAACGCTTCCGGTGGTGATTGTGCCGGAACCGCAGGATCCGGTCAGGCCGTTCGGATTCGCCACCGTCAGTCCTGCCGGCAGCGTATCGCCAAAGCCCACGCCCGTGAGCGCAACCGTGGCATTCGGGTTAGTGATAGTGAAGCTCAACGTGGTCTGAGCATTCAGGTTGATGCTGGCTGCGCCAAACTGCTTCGCGATGCCTGGCGGTCCAATCACCGTAATGCTCGCCGTGTTGCTGGTCGCACCCGGCCCGGTTTCATTCGCCGAGATCGCACCAGTCGTGTTGTTCTGTACTCCCACCTGCACTCCGGTCACGTTCAGGCTGATGGTGCATGAGCCATTCGCCGCCAGCGACCCGCCGCTGAGGCTGATGGAGCCTGAACCCGCCGCAGCCGTCGTGGTTCCACCGCAGGTGCTGCTGAGCCCGTTCGGAGTTGCCACGACCAGGCCTGCCGGCAGCGCATCACTGAAGGCAACGCCTGTGAGCGGCAGATTGGTATTCGGATTAGCGATGTTGAAGGTCAACGAGGTGCTGGCATTCAGCAGAATGCTGGCCGCACCGAAGTTCTTCGTAATCGTCGGAGGCTGGCCTACGGTCAGGTTGGCGCTGGCCGTGTTGCCCGTTCCGCCGTTCGTTGAAGTTACGTTGCCCGTGGTGTTGGTGTAAATGCCCGCAACTGCGCCCGTCACCGTTACTGAGAACGTGCATGGGCTGCCCGTGTTGACCGTCGCTCCGGAGAGCGCGATAGTGCGCGTGGCTGCTGTTGTGGTCAGCGTGCCGCCGCAAACGCTTGCCGTACCATCGGCAATCGTCAAGCCGGTTGGCAGAACATCCGTGAACGCCACGCCGGTCAGCGCTGTCGTGTTGCCCGCCGGATTAGTGATAGTGAAGTTCAGTGACGTGGTCGCGTTCAGCGCGATTGTCGAAGGAACGAATACCTTCGCAATGGATGGCGGCGCCACCACCTTAAGCGTGGCCGTATTGCTGGCCAGACCCGTTCCGCCTTCGGTGGAAGTAATCGCTCCCGTGGTGTTGTTCGCATCGCCAGCCACCGTTCCCGTTACATCCACACTAATGATGCAGGTTGCGTTATGAGCCACGCTTCCGCCGGAGAGACTGATCACTCCTGTTCCAGCCGTT
>DASTCT010000253.1:0-2281 GCA_035710845.1 Candidatus Angelobacter sp. | reverse complement strand
CAGCGATGGAAAAACCCAGATTGTCAGCGGTCTGCAAGCGGGAGAACAAGTTGCCGGCGATGGAAGCCTGTTTTTACAGTTTGCGAGTTCGCAGTAAGGAGTTGGAGCAAAGCTAGCAGGAGCAGAAGAAAGCGAGATCGCGGTAAGCGTTCTATAGCGGTTGGAGCGCAGCGACAACTTGAATGATGGGAATCAGCGGCGAAGGCCGTGTAGCCTGAGCCGCCTGCAACAGGAGCAGAAGGAAGCGAAATCGCGGGAACTCTATAGCGGTTTGGAGCGAAGCGACAAAACAAAATGATACATAGATTAGTACAAATGGCTTTGCGGCAGCGCTTTCTGGTGCTGATGCTGGTCGTGCTGCTGATTATTGCCGGCATCATCTCCTTTCAGCGAATGCCGGTGGACGCTTACCCTGACCTGGCTCCGCCGACGGTTGAACTTATAACGCAATGGCCTGGGCACGCCTCAGAAGAGGTAGAGCGCCTAATCACACTCCCCCTGGAAGTGGAAATGTCCGGCGCACCCAAGATGGTGGTGATGCGCTCCATTTCGCTATATGGGCTTTCTGATATACGCCTGACCTTTGACGAGGGGACAGACGATTATTTCGCCCGCCAGGAGATCTTTCAGAGAATTGGAGATGCACAGCTTCCTTCCGGCGTAACGCCCAGCATGGCTCCACTGTTCAGCCCCAGCGGACTGGTGTATCGCTATGTGCTGGAGAGCCCTGATCGCACACCGCAGGAATTAAAGACCATTGAAGATTGGGTGGTAGAGCGGGCTTATAAAGCTGTTCCAGGCGTAGCCGATGATTCCGGATTGGGCGGCACGGTGATGCAATACCAGGTGCTGCTGGACCCTGCGCGGCTGTACGGATACCACTTGACTGTTCCGCAAGTGATTCAGGCACTCTCAGCCAACAATGCCAATGCCGGCGGCGGATTCTACTCGCAGGGCGGGCAGTTTTATTACGTGCGCGGCCTTGGCCTGGTTCGGAACACTGCTGATATCGGCGACGTGATTGTTGCCAGCAATAAAGGGACGCCAATCAGGGTCCGCGACGTTGGTGAAGTCACCATTGGCAATGCTCCGCGGCTGGGACAGTTTGGGTACCAGACGCACACGACGAACCAAAACGACGCTGTAGAAGGCGTAATCCTGATGCGTCGTGATGAGCAGACGCAGACCGTACTTAAGAACGTGGAAAAGAAAACGGAGGAGTTGAACAGCTCCATCCTGCCGCCTGATGTCAAAGTCAAGCCTTATTATGATCGCAGTGAACTGGTACAGCTTACCACCAGGACAGTAGAGAACAACCTTTTGCGCGGCATGATCCTGGTATTGGTGGTGCTGCTTTTCTTCCTGGCCAGCATACGCGCTGCAGTTATTGTGGCCCTCACCATTCCGCTGGGCTTGCTGTTTGCATTCATTGTGCTTCATGCCCATGACGTTTCCGCAAATCTGCTCTCCATTGGTGCGATTGATTTTGGAATCATCATTGATGGCACCGTGGTGATGGTGGAGAACATTTACCGCGAACTGGCATTACGCCAGGGCCAGCCTTATAAGCTCCACGAAGTCATTCTGGCTGCAGCAAAAGACGTTGATCGTCCTATTTTTTATTCTGTCGCCGTCATCATTGCCGGTTATCTGCCGATTTACGCGCTGAGCGGCCCTTCCGGCAAGCTCTTCCATCCCATGGCAGACACCATGTCATTTGCCCTGGTTGGCGCGCTCATTCTTACTCTTACGCTGGTTCCAGTTCTTGCTTCTTATTGGTTCAAGAGCGGCGTAAAAGAGCCGAGAAACCGCGCCTTTGACTGGATCAGAAAGATATACACGCGACAGCTTGATTGGTGCCTTGATCATCGCGGGTTGACGCTTTTGATTGGGGTGCTGATTTTTGCCGGCGCACTTTGCCTGGTTCCGTTTATTGGCGGCGAATTTATGCCGCATCTCGATGAAGGCGCGCTTTGGGTGAGGGCCACCATGCCCTACACGATATCGTTTGAGGAATCCAGCAAGATTGTCCCGCAGATCCGCAACATCCTGATCTCTTATCCGCAGGTCACCGTGGTTGGCTCCGAGCATGGCCGGCCGGATGATGGCACCGATCCTACCGGTTTCTTCAACGCCGAGTTTTATGTTGGCCTGAAGCCGTATGACGATCCCTCCTGGAACGGGAAACTCGATACCAAAGAAAAGCTGATCGCCGCCATTGATAAAAGGCTCGAAGCTTTTCCGGGAATTATTTTTAACTACACGCAGCCGGCAGAAGACG
>DASTCT010000252.1:0-10592 GCA_035710845.1 Candidatus Angelobacter sp. | reverse complement strand
GACCATCGCCGCCATAGACAAGCTTTTCGATCGTCAGGTTCACAGATAAAAGAGGCTGAGACGCGGAATTTTAGCCTTCTCAAACAGACGCTTGTGAATAAATTGTTTTTGGAGCTGTTGGATCTGCGCTCCAGGCATCTTACTGCGATACGGCGCAATTTCTCTGTCCGCCTCCGTTCGCAGTTCAAACAATTCGTTCTCTGTGGCGCTCACCGTAAGGGCGGCCAGAAGTTTTTCTTCCAGCACTGTCAGCCGCCGCTCCAAGTCTTCCAGACGCAGCGGCGTTGCTCCCAAACTTGACGCCAAGTCAGTTAGTGTAGCAGCACATTCTTTAGCCACCAACTGCGCTTCTTTGACGACATGGGCCTGGCACAGCTTCTCTGCATTCTGCTGGAAGAACCTTGCGATCTCTTCCGCTTCCAAACCTGCCGATGAAGCCGGTTCCTGTCGCGAAGAGCCTACTGCAGCTTCTTTCATCTCTTCCGCCGCGGTCAGGACCTCTTGTGCACAAAAGGCCAGACTGTTGATCTTCTTTGTCTTTTTTGGCCTTCTGTCGTATCTATCAAAAGCTGAGTCAATCCCGCGAAGAACAGCTTCCAGCGGTATGCCCGCGTCTTTCCATGTCATCATCAAGGCCCAATCAAGCTGTGAAACCAACAAGTGTGATCCGCGACGGCGACGATAATGGTCTTCAATCTCCGTAAAATAATTGAAGTAATTTTCCACGGCAAAGATTACGAATGTTTCACTTAACTAGCAGCAACCATCAGCGCGCGAAATAAAAACAGATCAAATCGAACTGCTAATCGCTCACGACGACGCTTTCTGCCTCTGCGTTGTCGCATTGCGCTCCCAGATAATGCGCAATCCATTCAGCGTGAGCAACTCGTCCACGTTCTTGATGTACTTTGAATGGTCGCCAATCAATGTGGCCAGCCCCCCAGTCGCCACAACCTTTGTATCCGCGCCCATTTCAGCAATCAGGCGCTCCAGGATTCCATCCACCAATCCCAGATAGCCAAAGAACAGCCCTGCCTGAATGCTGCCGACCGTGTTTGTTCCAATCACCTTGGCTGGCTTGCGAATGTCCACAAAAGGCAGGCGCGCAGTGTGCTCAAACAGCGCCCGCGCTGAGATTCCAATACCGGGCGAAATCACTCCGCCCATGTACTCGCCTTTGCGCGAGACAGCATCAAAAGTTGTTGCTGTGCCCAGATCAACCACCACGCATGGCCCGCCATATTTTTCAAACGCTGCTACGCCGTTCAC
Organism: Candidatus Angelobacter sp.; assembly: GCA_035710845.1. GTDB lineage: Bacteria > Acidobacteriota > Terriglobia > Terriglobales > Acidobacteriaceae > Angelobacter. Next base: position 9,323 of record DASTCT010000252.1, on the reverse strand, counting down.
AATCCGGTCCGCGCCCACCTCTTGCGGATTCTCATACAGCACCGGCATTCCGGTCTTGATGCCCGGCTCCACAAATAAAGGCTTCAGCTTGAAATAGCGCTCGCAGACCTCGCGCAATGTTGAGTCCAGGGGTGGGACCACGGAAGAAATAATGATGCCGCGAACGTCCCTGGCCTCAACTTCTCCAATCGCAAAAAGGTTGCGGAACAACACGCCGTACTCATCCACCGTGTGGGTCATCATGGTGGCCACGCGCCAGTGGGCCAGCAGGCGCGGCTCAGCGTTGGGCTTGCCCGCAAACCCGGTGACTACCATTTCATACACGCCCAGCACCGTGTTGGTATTGCCGACATCAAGAACCAGAAGCATCGGTTCTCCTCTGCGCCGGCCGCACGCTGCCGGAAATCACAATGCGCAAACCCTGGTCAGTGCGCACGCGCAAAAAGCCGCGTGGATCAAGCCCGTCTGTAATGCCGTGGTAGCCGCCGTCTTCATCCACGTGGACCAACTTGCCGTGCGCATAAGTGGAGCGCGACTCCACGCGGCGCATGATGGGCTCAAACCTCAGCGCCGGCGTGCGGATAGGGCTGCTCATGGCCCGCAACAAGGCGCGATATTCACGGTCGACCGCGCGAATCAGCGCCGCAGCAACTTCTAAGCGCGGAAATTCCTTGTTCCCTTCTATTCGAAGCGACGTTGCCGTATCTCCCAAATGGTCCGGAAACTCGCGCTGGTTCACGTTGACGCCTATGCCAATCACCGCATGGTGTACCTTGGCGGCTTCTGAACTCGTTTCAGTAAGAATGCCGGCAAATTTTTTGTCGTTGATGAGCAAATCATTGGGCCAGCGAATGTCAGCAGCCAGGCCGGTAGTCTCCCGCACAGCGTCTTGCACTGCAACTCCGGCAATCAACGAGAGCCACAAAGATTCCGCCGGCGACATGGGCGGCCGCAAAAGAAAAGAACAATAAATGCCCGTGCCGCGCTCAGAGTACCAGGAATGCGAACTGCGGCCCCGGCCCGCCGTCTGCTCTTCAGCCAGAAAAACCGCGCCTTCCGGGGTGTCATCCGGATGCTGGCCGGCCAGCACAGCTCCACGCAACGCCACAGAGTTTGTGGAGTCTGCCTGCACCACATGATGGATATTGCCGGAAAAAATAGTGTTGCGCACCAAGGGCGCAAGCACCTCCGGCAATAGGTACTCCGGGTTCGTCACAAAAATTTATTTCCCTGCTGCCGGCGCCGGGAGTGGCCCACCGGGCTTGAAGATAGAGATCAAAATTTAACCTCGCCGCCGATCATTGGTAGCGCTACTCGCGTCTCATCTTTTTTTGACGCGAAGGCCACCGCTTATGCACCCATGGCCTTTTCCAGTTCGCGTACTTATGCTTCTTCAATCGCGAACCAGAAAACGCCAAATATATGCCCAATGACCCATGCCCAATTCCAATGACCGGCTACGAAGTTAATTCCTTCTATGCTGATTTCATCATGAAGAACGTATCCACATCAGCATCCACCGTTTGCAGGCTGGAGGCTTGGTTCTTCAGGCTTTCAAACAGCATTGTGCTCAGGTAGCGTTCGCCAAAGTCAGGGACCACCACCACAATCAGCTTGCCGGCGTTTTGTTCACGCTGCGCCACCTTCACTGCCTGTGCCACCGCAGCGCCGCCAGAAATGCCGATGAAGATTCCTTCTTCTTTCGCCATCCGCCGCGCCATCTCCAGCGACTCATCCAGGGTCGCCGTGAGCACTTCATTAATCAGGTCGGTGCGCAGAACGTCCGGAACAAAACCAGTTCCCAGGCCCTGAATCTTATGTGGTCCCGGCTTGCCTCCGGAAAGCACCGGCGAGTCTGACGGCTCAACGGCAATCACCTGGAAACCCGGTTTTTTGGCCTTAATGTACTCGCCTACTCCGGTCAGCGTGCCGCCAGTGCCTACGCCTGAAACCAGGATATCGACCTTGCCATCCGTATCGTTCCAGATCTCAGGGCCGGTGGTTTCGCGATGGATCTTGGGGTTGGCCGGGTTCGAAAACTGCTGCAGGATCACCCCGTTCGGCGTCTCCTTCAGCAACTCATTCGCCTTGGCAATCGAACCTTTAATCCCCTTTGGCCCGGGCGTAAGAATCAGCTCCGCTCCCAGCGCCAGCAGCACCACTCTGCGCTCCTGGCTCATGGTGTCCGGCATTATCAGGATCAGCCGGTAGCCTTTGCTTGCCGCCGCAAATGCCAGCCCGATTCCCGTATTGCCGCTGGTTGGCTCAATCAGGACCGTTTTGCCCGGCGTGATCCGCCCGGCTTTCTCGGCTTCATCAATCATGCTCACGCCAATGCGGTCTTTCACGCTGTGGCAGGGATTGAAGCCCTCCAGTTTGGCCACCACGGTTGCTTTGGCGCCCTTGGTGACCTTGTTGAGTTGGACGAGCGGCGTCCGCCCGATAGTCTGCGTAATATCCTTATAAATGTTCATCTCTCCACCTTTCGTAGTGCGAATTCAGGCGTCCCGCGAGAGATTTATAAGATTAAATGACTAGGCCTTTAGAAGCAAAATATCTGCTTCATCCATGTCCGATTTCCAAGCCAATTCTCTGCCCCTTTGATGACTCCTCCCAACCCCGTCCACCCCCGAACATAAACGACTTCCACCATCCATCCCGGCGATACCTTTCGGCGATCTTTGGCGCTTATGGCAATTCTGGCAAAAAGTGTCAGGGATGCTCCCGGTCCAAATCTGTCAGGGATCCGCCCGGTCTGTACCTATCAAGCCCCCCGCCCCCTACCCCCCTATGTTCACCCAATTTCACCCAAGGTCACCCAATTCGACCCAATGCTGAGAAGATCAGCAGAGGGTCGCAAATCCCACCCCTATAGCTCCCGCGTTGAAAACAAAGCCGAACTGCACTTCATGATCTGGCTGATTGCTGAGCGCTGATTGCTGAGTGCTGGTTTTCAGCAGCGGGTCGCAAATCCTCCAAAACACAAAACGCAACGGAATCTCCGTTGCGCTCGTCTTTTAGTTCAAAGGCGGCAGCCAAGAGTTTCCGCATCATACCGCCTTTGCTTTAGGCAGTCACTCACGAATTAGTTCACCCACACCGGTCACTGACTCCTGCAACCTGCTGCTGAAGCCTGGTCCATGTCCCACCGCAAAAGCTTAAAACTAAACTTGGCAAGCTTTTCATCGCCGGCGCAGGGACAAAATATAATCACTTCAATGTCTCCAGCCACCAAAGACAAGCAAAAGGAAACTGCGCGCGAAATCGAGAAGCTGCGCGACGAAATTCGCCACCACGAATATCTCTACTACGTTCTTGATGCTCCTGAGCTGCCCGACGCCGATTTCGACCGCCTGATGCAGGAGCTGAAGAAGCTGGAAGCTGCGCACCCTGAGCTGATTACTCCTGATTCTCCTACTCAGCGTGTGGGCGGCAAGCCGCGCGAAGGGTTCGTAAAAATTGAGCATTCGCGGCCTATGCTCTCGCTGGATAACGCTTACAACGAGCAGGAGCTGCGCGATTGGGACCGCCGGGTTCACGAGCTGGCCGGATCAGACAAGATCGAGTATGTCTGCGAGTTCAAGCTTGACGGCATGTCCATGGCGCTTACCTACGAAGACGGCAAGCTATTGCGTGGCGTAACTCGCGGCGATGGCTCGGTGGGTGAAGACGTGACCACCAACGTGCGCACCATGCGCTCCGTGCCGCTTTCCATCGCTGCCGGAGCTCTCAAGAAAGCCGGCGTGCCTGCTGATTTTGAAGTTCGCGGCGAGGTCATTATGCCCCTCGCGGCTTTCCAGCGTATGAATGACGATCGCGCAGCCAAGGGGCTCTCAACCTTTGCCAATCCGCGTAACGCTGCGGCAGGAACCATCCGCATGTTGGAGCCCAATATCGTCGCCGAGCGGCGGCTGGACTATTACACCTATTTTCTTTTGGTAAAAGGCAAATACTTTCCTGAAAAGCATTCTGATGCGCTCAAGGCCCTGCAGACGCTGGGCTTTAAAGTAAATCCCAATCACCGCATTGCCCATGACATTGAAGAGGTGCTGGAATTCATTCACCAGGGCGAGGAGAAGCGCGACAAGCTGGGTTATGAGATCGATGGCATCGTGATTAAAGTAAACTCCATGCGCACGCAAGACCGGCTGGGGTTTACCGGCAAAGCGCCGCGCTGGGCCATCGCTTACAAATTTACCGCGCGTAGCGGCATCACGCAGGTGGAAGATGTTGTGCCGCAGGTGGGGCGCACCGGCAGGCTCACGCCTGTAGCATGGCTGAAGCCGGTATTTATCGGCGGCACCACGGTAAGCCGCGCCACGCTGCACAACATGGATGAGATCGGCCGCCTAGGCCTGAAGATCGGCGACTGGGTCATGGTGGAGCGTGGCGGCGACGTGATTCCCAAAGTCGTAAAGGTGGTGGAAGACAAAGACCATCCGCGCGGCCACAAGCTTTTCCACATGCCGGAGTGCTGCCCGGTTTGCAACAGCACCATCCGCCACAAGGAAGACGAAGTGGATTACTGGTGCGTGAACCTCAACTGCCCGGCGCGACTGCAAGGCAGCATTCTGCACTTTGCTTCGCGCTCGGTGATGAATATTGATGGGCTGGGCGAATCGCTGGTCAATCAACTTCACCAGCATGGATTTCTCAAAGACGTTGCCGATATCTACACACTCAAAGACAAGCGTGCGCAGCTTCTGGAGTTGGAGCGCATGGGAGAAAAGTCGATCGATAACCTGCTGGCTGAGATTGAAAACTCCCGCAAGCTGCCGCTGGAGCGAGTGATTTTGGGTCTGGGGATCGGCCAAGTGGGATCGCGCACGGCTGAATTGCTGGCAGAGCATTTTGGCTCGATGGACGAGCTAATGAACGCATCCGCAGAGCAACTGCAGGAAGTTCAGGATGTGGGCCCAAGCGTTTCGGCAAGCATTCGTGAGTTCTTTGATGAGGCTGCGAACAGAAAGCTGGTGGATCGGCTGAGCAAGTTTCTGGTCTTTAAGGGTGTCAAGAAAGTGCGCGGCACTGCGTTGGCGGGCAAGACGTTTGTGCTCACCGGAACTCTGCCAAACTATTCCCGCGACGCAGCAAAAAAGATGATTGAAGATGCCGGCGGCAAAGTTTCCGGCTCGGTCAGCAAAAAGACAGACTACGTTGTGGCCGGGGCAGATGCGGGATCGAAGCTGGATAAAGCGAGAGAGTTAGGCGTGAAGGTGGTTGATGAAGAGGAGATGGAAAAGCTGGTTGGCCGCGAGTAGACGCGAATCGTTTTCTAAAATCCCGAGCGGAGCTTTTTCCGAAGCCTCGAGCGAAGCTTTTTCCGAAGTCCCGAAGCGTAGCGAGGGATCCATATAATCAAAAATCCTCTTCAGGGCAAAATATTAATTGCCTGAAATTCGTTTGACTCTAAAATTCATTGGCAATGATATGGATCCCTCCCCTTCGACAAGCTCAGGGTCGGGATTGCAGAAAAAAGCATGCTCAAGATTGAAACTCAAACTTTTCGCGCCGCACGCGACTTCCTTCTCGCTAACCGCGAAAACTACGCCGCTGCCTATGCAGGATTTCAATGGCCAAAGCTGGAGAAATTCAACTGGGCGCTGGATTGGTTTGATCAGATTGCTGCCGGAGATCGCCGCAATCAAGCTGCGCTGTGGGTGGTGTATGAAGATGGTCGCCAGGACAAGCTGACTTTCGCGGAGCTTTCTGAACGTTCGAATCGCATCGCCAATTACTATCGCGGCTTGGGCGTGAAGCGCCGTGATCGCGTGCTGCTGATGCTCGGCAACATTCCGCCGCTGTGGGAGACCATGCTGGCCATGATCAAGTTGGGAGCTGTGATCATTCCGGCTACAACTCTGCTCACCGCAAATGACGTGGCTGACCGCATAGCTCGCGGGCGAGTGCGGCATATTGTCTGCGCGGCAGATCTGGCGCCAAAGATCGCTGAAGCCTGCGGGAGCTGTACTCGTATCGCGATCGGTGGAAAAGTTGCTGGGTGGCACGAATACGAACAGGGATACACTGCGCCGACAATGTTCACTCCTGACGGCGAAACTCGCGCTGGCGATCCGCTGCAGCTCTACTTCACTTCCGGCACCACGGCCAAGCCCAAGCTGGTGGTGCATTCGCATATCAGCTATCCGGTTGGGCATCTCTCCACCATGTATTGGATCGGCATCAAGCCCGGCGACGTTCACTGCAATCTCTCTTCTCCCGGCTGGGCCAAGCACGCCTGGAGCTGCTTCTTTGCGCCGTGGAACGCCGAGGCCACGGTGTTAGTGATCAATCAATCGCGCTTCAACGCTCGCGGCCTGCTGGATGCGCTCACCAACTGCGGTGTGACTACTTTCTGCGCGCCGCCAACTGTCTGGCGCATGTTGATCACGGAGAATCTGTCGAACTGGAAGGTAAAACTGCGCGAGCTGGCCAGCGCGGGCGAGCCGCTGAATCCTGAGGTGATTGAGCAGGTGCGCGCCGCCTGGGGGCTGACGATTCGCGATGGCTACGGCCAGACCGAGACCACGGCGCAGGTCGGCAATCCTCCGGGACAGAAGCTCAAGGTGGGCGCGATGGGAAGGCCGATGCCGGGGTATCACGTCCGACTGCTTGATCCGCAAGACCAGGAGGCTGAAGAAGGCGAGCTTTGCCTGCCGCTTAATCCTCCGCCGGCGGCGCTTATGCCCGGCTATCAGGGTGACGATGGCAATCTGATTTCGCTGGCTGGCCCAGTCTATCGCACAGGCGACGTGGTCCAGCGCGATGCGGAAGGCTATCTCACCTTTGTTGGCCGCGCCGATGATGTCTTCAAGGCATCTGATTACCGGATCAGCCCGTTTGAGGTTGAGAGCGCGCTGATTGAGCACGAGGATGTGGTGGAGTGCGCTGTGGTTCCCTCGCCCGATCCCATTCGGCACGCGCTGGTAAAGGCCTTTGTCACGCTGCGCGCGGGATGCCAGCCCTCACGCGAGACTGCTCTTTCTATCTTCCAGCACAGCCGCAAGGTGCTGGCGCCGTACAAGCGCGTACGCCGGCTGGAATTTGTGGATCTGCCAAAGACGATTTCCGGAAAGATACGGCGGGTGCAGTTAAGGACGGCGGAGGCGGGAAGAACTGCTGAGAATCAGCCGAAAGCAGAATTCAGGGAAGAAGATTTTCCAGAGTTGAAATAGGCGGCAGACAGTTCAGAAAAAATGAAGGCCCAAAAAACCGGGCCTTCATATTCCCATAAACAGACGTTATTTTTTCAGGCGACTTTTTCCTGCGATCCGCAGCGCGGGCAATCAACCACGATTTTGCCGCGGCGGGCACGCAAGCTGTTTTGGAAATTGGACCAACGAGGGCCTTTATCTTTGTTATCCAGAACCGTACGGCGCTCATCTGGCTCGTCCACCTTATAAATGCGCGGCTCACGCAGCTTTTCCGGCACAGGCGCATTCGGCGCTTCCGGCGTTGTCGCAAACTCAGGAGCTGGGCGGGATTCTTTACCAGATTTCTGTACATCTTCTTTCCCGCCCACGGAGGCCTTGGTGGGCTGCAGCGTGGTTTTTCCGGTGCCGGAAGCTACGCCCAGAAGCTCATCCTCTTTGCCCATTTTTGCCGGGGTGAAGTCGCGCTTCAGGCTTTCCCGCGCTTCTGGGGTCAGCGGCGTGCGGCGCGCTCCTTCCACCTGTTCTATGGGAGGCGTAATAATGCGGCCTGTGTCTTTGTTGTACATGACAGTGCCATCATTCCAGCGCTTCTCATATTCTTTCTCGTAATTGGCCCAGTCGTAGCCCTCGGCCATCATCTTATCGTCATATTCAGGCAGCATTTCCAGCCGCTCTTTATCCAGCTCGGCATAGAACTTGTCCTCATGGTTTCCATAAGGCTCAATGCGGCTTGCCGGCACCAGCACTTTTTTCCGGGAAAACAGGCCGCCAGTATCGAGCACCACGTAGCGAATATCGCCGGTGGAATGATCGAAAATCACGTCAGAGATTTCTCCCAGTTTTTCATCGTTCACGCCGTACACTTCATCGTTGCGCAGATCATCCACTTCCTCTTCAAATTTGTACTCGCGAAGAACACCGTAATGAGGCAGCATAACTTCTCCTTTGTCAGTCCTTGATTGTTAAGATGCGAGGACAAATAGCTGAGAGAGCCGGAATCGAGAGCTGCGGAAGCGACTGGCGCTCTGTTGCATCCGAGGGTCGCGGAGTGAGGAGCGTGAACTCAGAATTTCGAGCGAATTCTCTTATAAGTGGTCGGCAAATCTTCCGGCAGAACGCGCGTCTCTCCCACCGAGGTCATAAAATTCACGTCGGCAACCCAGCGGGGCAGAATGTGCATGTGGATGTGCGCGGCCACGCCTGCACCGGCGGCCTTGCCAAGATTCATTCCCAAATTGATACCGTCAGGATGATAGAGGCTGCGGAGAACGCCCTCCAATTTTTGCGTCAGAGCAATCATTTCTTCTGCGGCGGGAGTTGTTAATTTTTGAAGTTCGTCAACATGCTCATAAGGCACAACCATGGTGTGGCCGGAAGTGTAAGGGAAGGCGTTAAGCAGCACAAAACAATGCTTGCCGCGATGTACCACCAGATTTTGCTCATCGTTTTTGGCCTGTAAAATGGCGCAAAAAACGCATTCGCCGGGCTTAACGGTGGCCGTGACGTAGGCATAACGCCAGGGAGTAAACAAGAAATCCATCGCCCTGAAAAGATACCAGATGGGTTAGGGTCTTTAAGCGATTTTTAGAGCACTTCCGCGTTTGACAGTGCCTTAGGCCGTTGCTATAGTCGAAGGAGTCTTATGGCCTATTTAGGACTGCCGTAAGATCCGGCCGCTGGTTCCTCAACCCTTCCGGAAAAATTGGAAGAGATTTGTACCAGTGGGACTCTGAGTCCCGAGTCCGCCTTCAGCACTACTGCCTCTCTGCCCGAGTTCCAGCCGTGTTTAGGCCCGATAATGAAAGGGAAAACGTTGGTCGAGCACACAGCACGTAGCGATTATCATCATTCGTCCGAAGCTGAATCCAACAGCTCCGCCGACTCTCCTCAGTCCTACGAAAACGTAACCACTATGTCCGGGAATGAATCTCAAACTCAATCCACTGAGCAGCCCAGCGCGGGCGTAGCTCACAAAGAAGAAACGCACATGGAAGACTTTGCCGCAGCCCTTGAATCGTACACCCTTGAGACTGAGCCGGCGCCAAGTGAAGACAATGTCTTTAAAGGCACCGTCATCAAGATCACCCCAACCCACGTTGTTGTCGATATCGGTTTTAAATCTGAAGGACTTGTTCCAATTGCGGAAGTCACCGATGCCGCCGGCAACAT
>DASTCT010000251.1:0-32077 GCA_035710845.1 Candidatus Angelobacter sp. | reverse complement strand
TCCGAATACTCTGGACATTCTCTAGGATCAGATCGAGGGTAAAAGGTGTTGGCCTTCAGTGAGGTAGCGAAAGCCGCCGGGAACTGGTATCTAGAGCATAACCCGATGAAAAAGCACCTATTTACCATCCTGATCGGCGCCGCGTCGATGGTAGTAAGTGGCCCTGCCCGAGCGCAGAGCGTCGTAGCCACTCACGATGCCTATGGTCACACGATTTATGTCGCGGGTGACGACGCCAAGCCACAGCCGAAAACTCAGGCTGCTCAGCCCTCTATGGCTTCCAGTGCTCAACCCGGTTCAGCAAATGTTGAGGCAGTTGCTCCGCAACCTTCGCGTTACAGCGGACTGGTTTACTGGAGCAACAAGCAACATCGCTGGGTGCCGGTGCCTCTGGCGTCTTCCAGCACCATGCAGGCGGCGCAGCGCGCAGCGCGGGAAGTAAACGATATGGTTGTTACTCCCACCAGCAAGAGCGCCAGCCGATCTTTGATGCTTTCCCGTCCCATCAATTTGGGCGAAGGCCTCACCCAGGTTTCGCCGGCCGATGCGGCAACCATAGATAAAGCCATTGACGCCGCAGCGCAACGTCACGGCGTTGATCCTAACCTGGTGCGCGCTGTGGTGAAGGTGGAGTCAAACTTCAATTCGCGCGCGGTTTCCAACAAAGGGGCCATGGGCCTGATGCAGCTCATGCCGTACACGGCCAAGTCGCTTAACGTGAACAACGCCTTTGATCCGCAACAAAACATTGATGGCGGCGTGCGTCACCTGAAAAGTCTGCTGGAAAACTATAATGGGAACGTGGAGCTTTCGCTGGCGGCATATAACGCGGGCAGCGGCGCGGTGAAAAGGAGCGGCGGCATTCCTCCGTTTCGTGAGACGCGCGATTACGTGAAGAAGATCACTGACCTGTATCGCGGTTCAGGGCTTACGTCGCGGGTGCATGAGACGCGTGATGCGGAAGGCCATCGCGTATTTTCCAACAACGATTAGCGCGGCGTCGGGTTTATAACATCAGGGTTTATTCTGTAAGGTGCTTGGAACATTGCGGCAATGAAAATCGGACTCCCCCTCGGTCGTAAAGCGATTTTGCTTGCACTGGCCTGTGTACTGCTCTTGCCGGTGTGCGTGGCTGCGCGTTCAGTAAAGCAGAAAAAGCAGGCCGCGCGGGCACAGTTTGATGTTGCTGAACGCCTTCGGGACGCCCTTGACGCTAAGCCAGAATCCCAGCGTACCCGCCGCGATTTCCAGAATGTGATTGATGCCTACCGCAAGGTTTATTACACAGCTCCAACATCAGTAAAAGCGGATGCCAGCGTTCTGGCCGTGGCTGAACTGCTGGAAGAGCAGGGTTTGCTGCTGAATGATCCAAAGAGCTTTAAAGATGCCATTGGTCAATATGTCTTCCTGCGCCGCGAGTATCCGGGAAGCAAGTCCCGCGCGGAAGCGCTGTACACCATTGGCGAAATCTATCGCGACGACCTGAATGACAACGTTCAGGCCAAGGCCACCTTTGAAGATTTTCTAAAGCATTATCCCGGCAACTCGCACGCAGAAGATGCGCGTAAAACGGTGGCGGAGATCAACAATCCTTCTTCCGCTCATGACCCTTTCAAGCCGAAAGTTGCCAAGCGCCAGCACTCAGCAAGGCCCAAGGTTGAGCGCGCTGCGGACGATGCGGCGAAGCCTCCTGTTGACGATGAGAACGCAACCACCGCGCAACTGCAACAGGCGCAGGCCCAAGCTCAGCAGCAGGATGTTTCCGCGACCGCGAATACTGACGCAACGCCGCACCACCTGGCCCGGCTGACCGGCATTCGGCACTGGTCCACACCGGATTACACGCGCGTGGCTATTGATCTGGAGCAGGAAGTGAAGTACCAGGCTGGCCGTGTGCCGCATCCTGACCGGATATTTTTTGATCTCTACGGCACCAAGCTGTCGCCGGATCTTGTTGGCAAGAGCTTTGAGGTGGATGCCGGCTTTCTACACAAGATCCGCGTGGCGCAATACAAGCTCAACATGGCGCGCGTGGTGCTTGACGTGGATGACGTGGCTGAGTATTCAGCTTTTCTGCTGCCCAATCCATATCGCCTGATCATTGATATTCACGGCAAATTGCCGCCCAACCAGGTTGCCACCAAGAAGGAAACAACCAAGCCTGCTTCTACCGACACAAAGACAGCGGCGCGAGATGCCAGGAATGCTCAACCCCCAACACCGCCCGCCGATGACGCAGACTCTCGCGACGACGTGACTGTTACCAACATCAAGCCGGCAGAACCGGAGTCGATCGCGAAAGGCGGAGGTCTAGGCACTACCAAACCAGCTGCGCCCAAAGGTTCGGGCAAAGATCGCGATCAGGACAAAGAGCGGGTAGTTACAGAAAGTCCGGCGGAAGTCGCCAAAGTGACACCGCCCAAGGCGGTTGTGGATGACACAGCCATAGATGATTCCAGCACTACGGGCAAACCCACCAGTGGGCCGACCTTTGAAGCTATTGCGCCCAAGGAATCCAGCCGCAACAAGAAGAAAGTTGTGGACCCAAGCCTGCGTGCATCGGCATCTACATCCGTGGCGACCACAACGCATACTGCTGCGCCCACGGCCACAGGTGAGCGTTCGCTGATTCGAGCCCTGGGATTGAAGATCGGCAAGATTGTGGTGGATGCTGGGCACGGCGGTCACGATACCGGCACAATCGGCCCCAATGGGCTACAGGAAAAAGATGTGGTGCTTGATGTGGCACTCAAACTGGGCAAGCTGCTGGAAAACAAATTGGGCGCAGAGGTGGTTTACACCCGCGATGACGATACGTTTATCCCGCTGGAGACGCGCACCGCCATCGCCAACAAAGAACAGGCAGACCTCTTCATCTCCATTCACGCCAATTCGTCCAGCGATTCCTCAGCGCGTGGCGTAGAGACCTATTACCTGAACTTCACCACGCGCGCTGACGCCCTGGAAGTTGCCGCGCGTGAAAACGCGGTATCAGAGCAATCCATCCATGAGCTGCAGGACTTGGTGAAGAAGATTGCGCTTAAAGAAAAAATTGGCGAATCGCGCGAGTTTGCCGCTGACGTGCAGCGCTCGCTCTATGCCGGGCTCAGCGCCAAGAGCCCAAGCCTGCGCAATCGCGGAGTAAAGAAAGCCCCGTTCGTGGTGTTGATCGGCGCCAATATGCCCTCAATCCTGGCGGAGATCTCGTTTGTGAGCAATCCTGAAGACGCCAAGAAGCTCAAGACCAACGAATACCGCCAGCGCATTGCTGAATCTCTCTATAAAGGCGTAGCCAAATACGTGAACAGCTTGAGCGGCGTGAAAGTGGCATCACAGAACAACGGCTACAAAGCCGATGATGATCGCGCCGCGTCTGTGGCCGCGAAGTAGGCCTTTCAAAGATCACTCCTAATCATGCCTGCTGATTCCAGGTCCGGCTGTAGCCAGGTCTTTCTCGCTTCTGGTGAATTCAGGAGTTCTCGACTGTAATAAGCAAAAGGCAGATCGTTGTCGGCGAGCTGTTCCTGGACTTTTTGGACTGATTCCTGCAAACAAGTGTCCCGATCCAGCCGCATCTCAACCTGCTGCAGCCAGAAACACGTCAGGGTCTCATGATACAAGCCACTCACTCCGTGATGCTCTGCAAATCGTGTAAGGGTGGCACGCATGCGCTCTACGGCAGAAGTGAAATCGCCCGCATAGAGATAGACCACGGCGACGGCCAGGTGATCGCGATGATGGAATTCGTTCTTGGCAAGAAGACAGCTCTCAAGACGGTCCACCAAGGTAAGGATCTCGGAATCAGTCACTTTCTCACTCCAAAGAAAAACGCCCGCAGGCAAGCGCCTGCGGGCGTAATGTGTACTCTCAAACTCAGATTACCTGAGTTCTGCGTTCAAAGTCAAAAGTGACTTAATCATTGCTAAACGATGAGCATCTGCCTACAGTGAAAGGTTTTTGCAAAAAATTACTTTAACCTGCACACATTCCTTCATCCGTGGAACTCTCGTGTTCTTTGGAGAGAGAGAGATGTTTATGAGAATTTTTAATTTTGTCGATTGCACCCCAGCCAAATACAAACCATGGCATTCATTAGAAATTTCTAAAGAGATAAAGTGAAAACCTTTTTTAAAACGGGATGAAATGTTTCTTGCCCAGCATCAATGAACATCGTTAATTTTCAGACTATCGCGACACGAGTGATTGAATTAGAGAATTTAATTTGTTGGCTTCACGAAGAATTCTCCGGTACGTTGTGAGCACTTACCAGTCCCCTTCCGGAAAAGGCTGGGCTGGCAAGTACCACTAAGCCACCTTCAGGCGCTATTAGCAGGTCCGACGGAATCTCACCGGTTCTTGCCAGTCACGCTTGACGTGTGTCTATCTCCGAAGGAGTTTCGATCCCCCATGAAAAAGAGTCGACGCGACCTCTTAAAACTAGGCGCTATGGCAGGTGCAGGTCTTGTTGTGCCGAAATTTGCCTCAGCGCAAACAGTCAACACCCGTGTTCATACACAGGGCGGTGTGACATTCCATGGACACGTGCAACATCCACTGAACCAACTCAAGACGGCAGCCACAGCCGGTTTGCTTACGCCGTTTGTTGACCAGTTGCCCATCCCGCCGGTCATTCATCCAGACCCAAACTCAGTTACGCACATCCGTATGCTGCCGGCGCTGCAGAAGGTGCATCGCGACCTTCCGCCCACGCCGATTTGGGGCTTCAACGGCATTTGGCCCGGACCGACATTGGAAGTCCGCAGCGGCACACCGGTAAAGATCAAATACCACAATGACGCTCTGCCAACCACGCATCCGCTGCCGGTCGATCCGACCATCCACGGAGCTGAAGCGGACAAACCGCAGGTGCGCAACGTTGTCCACCTGCACGGAGCCAAAATCCTGCCGGAGAGCGATGGTTATCCTGAAGCGTGGATCTCTCCCGATGGCGTGACCGGGCCGGTGCTGTACAACCCGGATGCGTTTGTCTATCCCAATGACCAGCAGGCGACGAACCTCTGGTATCACGATCACACGCTTGGCATCACCCGCCTCAACATGATCATGGGACTCGCGGGCTTTTACTTCATCCGCGACGCCGTGGAAGACGCGCTCAATATTCCTAAAGGCCAGTTTGAAATTCCGATGCTGATGCAGGACCGCCTGTTCAACCCTGACGGCACGCTGCTCTATCCCATTGCCGACGGCGGCACGCACCAGTTCTGGATTCCCGAATTTTTCGGCGACACCATGTGCGTGAACGGCAAGGCGTGGCCGGTGCTGGATGTTGAGCCGCGACGCTACCGCTTCCGCATGTTGAACGGCTGCAATGCGCGCTTCCTGAACATGAACCTGGTAATGACGGACGCCAGCGGCACGCCGCATGGCATGGCCGGCCCGCAGTTCAACATCATCGGTACTGATGGCGGCCTGCTGCCCGCCCCGGTTGCCGTCACCACACTGCTGCAAGCCCCGGCGGAGCGCTTTGATGTAATCGTAGACTTCACCGGCAAGGCCGGGAAGTTCTTTGTGCTCACCAACAACGGCCCTGCTCCGTTCCCGGGTGGTGGTGAAGTTGTGCCCTCGCAGATCATGATGTTCCGCGTCTCCAAGCCGCTTTCATCGAAGGACACGACCACCATTCCCCAGGTGCTGAATCCCAATCCGATGAACATCAACCCGAAGACCGTCACCAACAGCCGCGACCTGGTGCTCACCGAGCTTGACCGAGCCTCAGACGGCTTCCCCATCATCGGCCTGCTCGACAACAAGAACTGGGACGATCCCGTCACCGAAGATCCAAAAGCAGGTTCCACGGAAATCTGGAACCTGATCAACGACACCGGCGACGGACATCCCAAGCACATTCACCTGGTGCAGTTCCAGATCGTCAGCCGTCAGCCGTACGATCAGACCACCTTTGACAACACCGGGCAGCTTGTCTTCACCGGCCCGCCGCAGGCGCCTGCTCCTGAAGAGGTGAATGCAGCCAAGGACGTGGTGAAGGCTTATCCCGGCACCGTGACCAAGCTGGCGATGAAGTTCGACCTGCCCAAGGGCACAAACGTGGTTTCCGGACAACGCTACAGGTTCGTCTGGCACTGCCACATCCTTGAGCACGAAGACAATGAAATGATGCGCCCGATGGATATTGTTGGGTAGCGCTAACCCACAACCAGCGGCCGGTCGCAGCCATCAACAATGCCGGCCGCTGGGCGCGGGGGCCCATCTTGACTTTTGTTCGTGCCATAAAGATTTTTGATTGATTTGGCTTTAGCCTCTTAAAACAATGAAATCGCATTTATTACTCGTCCTCATTCTCTCCGCAATCTGTGGCCGCCTCAGTGCGCAGGATCACGGTTTGCCTGTTTCAGCTAAGGTCTCTGTTCCTGACCTGCAGGTGGTTACTCAAACTGGCGACCATCTACGTTTCAACAGCGAGCTGGTGAAAGGCCGCATCGCCATCGTGACCGGCTTCTTTACCTCCTGCACTTCCATGTGTCCCATCACGCAAGAGGCGCTTTCTCACGTGGCCAGGTTGTTGGGCAAGCGATTGGGCAAAGATGTTGTCATCATCTCTCTCAGCGTCGATCCTGACCATGACACCCCTGAGCGAATGAAAGCCTGGGGAGAAAAATTTCACATTGGGCCGGGCTGGGTGCTGGCAAGCGGGAACAAGACTGATGTGCAAACGCTGCTCAAATCGCTTGGGCTTTACGTTGATCTTCCGCAGCGGCACCAGTCAGCGCTTATGATCGGCGGCCAAACCTCAGGCTGGATGCGCGTTAGCTCCTGGACTGAGCCGGAAAAGCTGGTGAAGCTGGTGGATAGCATGGCAGCCACAAGCCTTGCCGCCGGCAAATAATTGGCAAGGCGCATATGCGGCGCAAATCAGCGTGTGCTCAGGTTGGGATAGACGGTAACGCTGTTCTGGTCGAACTTTAGATCAATCGAGCCTTGCGCATCCTGGGGCATAACAGGGCCGGTAAAAGTATGGTTGACTCCCTTGGCATCGGTAAACTGCACTTTCAGCGCGCCGGTATCTATAAACTTCACGCTGGAGGAAAATGTTTCTCCGGGAGCCAGCTTGTCTTTGCCAAAGGTGGCGCTGGGGTAATCCACAATAATGGTTGAAAGAGGTTCGGCGCTGGTATTGATCAGCCGGACCGTCACCATGTGGACGCGACACCCCGCCAGCATGGAGACCGCCAATAGCGCGATAGTAATTCCCGCTGCTCTCGTGGCTCTTGTTCTTTGTCTTTTCATTTCTTCTCAATCACCCGCGCAGCCAGCACGGCGCCGTTGCGATTATCGTGCAGCTTTAACGGGAAAATCAGAATGTTCCAGTTCCAGCGGTTCTTCTTCTTGGGCAGGTGCGGAAGCCCGCCAAAACTGCGGTCGACGTAAGTTTCACGCGTGTCAGCCACTGTGCGGATGATCTCTTGCCACTCACCGCCCAACTCAGGAAATTCTTCAAAGCGGTTCTTGCCCACAAACCAGGTGCGCTTTTTCTCACAGAGCCGGGCAAAAAATTCGTTGACATACTGCCACACGCCGTCACGATCCAGGATCTCAAGAACAATGTCCTCGCCCATGGCCATGGCGATGCGCGAGTAGAAAAAATCGCGCGCGTCCACTACTACGGGCTTGCCGCGGCGCTTGGCCTCAAAAGAGCGTAGCGCGGCCAGCAGATCATCAACCGAGCTGTAGCCTTTGAGCAGGTGCATATCTTCCACGCCGCCGAATTTTCGTTCCAGCGTTGCGGAAAGAATAATGATAGGGACTTCCGGGCGCTTGTCGCGCAGGGACTGAGCAACCTCCGTGCCGAACTTGCCCGCGCCCAGATGATAATCAAGCACGGCAATATCAATTTCGCCCAAGTGCGTTTCCGCGTCTTCCACAGAGGCTGAGCTGATGGCTTCATAGCCGTGGCTGCGCAGGATGGCAGAGCGCATGATGAGATTGTCCGGGTGATCATCGAGCAAAAGCACGCGAATCGGTTTTTTGCTCGAATCGGTTCGGCCGTCAGTCATAGAAAAAATTGCCAAAATCGCCGAAAGTGCCAAAATTGGCGATTGAAAATCGGTAAATTTGCGAAAGACTGCTTATAAACCCAAACACCTGCAAAAGCCAATCATTCTTTGCCAGATTTTCCGCGAATGGCCCGCGCCAGTTCTGGCAGCCGTACAAATGCGGTCACGCTGCGGAGCCATTGCTTATGGTCAAAGGCCGGCGATCCGCTGACCATCGAGCCCGCAGGTATATCGCCGTGAGTCCCGCTCTGCGCCGTGACCACCACGTTGTCACCAATTTTGCAGTGTCCAGCCACGCCAACCTGTCCGGCCAGAATTACATTTTTGCCGATCTCAGTCGATCCAGCCAGGCCAACTTGCGCGCACAGCATGGAATTTTCTTCAACAATACAGTTGTGGGCCACGTGCGTAAGGTTGTCGATCTTGGTATTGCGCCCGATGCGCGTCTCACCCAGGCTGGCGCGATCAATGCAGCAGTTGGCTTGAATTTCCACATCGTCCTCAATCACCACCTTGCCAGTCTGGGGAATCTTGTGCCACTCGCCGCAATCGTTTTTTGCGAACCCAAACCCGTCTGAGCCAATCACCACGCCATTGTGCAGCAGCACGTTATTGCCGATCTGGCAATTTTCACGGATAGAAACGTTGGCATGTGCAAAGAAATTTTTGCCGATCTTAACGCCGCCATAGATGACTACATGCGGCTGCAGAGTACAGTTTTCCCCGATCTCAACATTGGCCCCAATCACAACATAAGCGCCTATGGATGAATTCGGTCCGATACTTGCCGAAGGATCGACGACGGCCGTGGGATGAATGCCCGGCGGATATTTTGGTGTCTGATAAAAAAGCTCCACCGCACGCGCGTAGGCAAACTGCGGATTTTTTGTGCGCAGCAGCGGCTTTGCCACGGCAGGGAACTGGTCATCAACAATCAAAGCGGAAGCGCCGGTCGTCTTGGCCAGCGGAGCGTACTTGGGATTGGCGATAAAGCTGATCTGTCCGGCAGAAGCAGACTCAATGGGAGCAACTCCGGTGATCTCCAAATCCTGATCCGGCGGATCAAGTCTGCCACCCAGCTTGTCCGCAATTTCCTTGAGCCTCATGATGGATGCAATCCTACGAGCAAACAGCCAACGCATGATTGTAATTGGTGGCGGAGAAAGGCTGGAGCAAAAACGTTAAAGCGCAGTGCTGGCCTAATTCGCCCGCCCACGCTCAGGCTGAGACCACGCCCAGGTGAGATTAGGCACTAAGGCTCAGTAAACAATCTTTCCTGGCGAGCGTCTTCGGCGGTCTTCTTGCGCCCCTCTGGACGACCAATCACGGCCAGCACATTCATCTCATGGAGCGCAATTTTAGGAACAAAAACTCGCTGGACATTGCCGCGGGTATCGGGCGGGGTAATCAGGTAACCCTCAGGAGCCACCTGCGTTAGATCATTGGCCATCATGCCTTCCAGCACGTCATTATCAATGAAATTCAGGCGCACCCAGAGGCCTTCTGTGCGCGGGCGTGTAGTGAAAGTTTTGCGCCCGGTGGCAGCCGTATCGCTGAAATCGCGCACAAAGTCCACGCTTTTGATTTCCGCCAGGTCAATCAGCACCACTTTGCCGGAAGGATTCAGCAATTCCAGTTTTCCTTCCACCACAAAATGTGCCGGGGCGACGTATCCGCTGATGGAATCGCGGCCCATTTTGCGCACAATCACTTTCTTGTGGGTTGAAGGCATAGAAAATCGGCTCTTAGCTCTTAGCCGTTGGCCTTTAGCGGTGCATTGCAGCAGTCTGTTTGACTAAGGGCTAACAGCTAATGGCTAACGGCTGCTTCCATCGATTCTCGCATTGATTTCGGGGGCATCAAAGGTGTCAAGACAACTTCATGGGAACGGGGTAGCCAAAAGGTTAACCTTTGTGATAATGTTTCGAGTTTGTTTGTGTCCCTGCTGTGGTCGTCTAAGTCTTGTATAAAGTGCAACTTACGAAAAACCGGCAAGTATCGGTTCGCATACCTGGCGTAAGCCGGGCTGGTAATAGTGTTTTCTTTAGCTGATGGCTGACTTTATATACCTCATGGAGACCCGGCTTTCGCCGGACCAGCAGCGCGCGGTGGCGTTGGTGACTGATGTCGCCCGCGCTCATGAAATGAACATCTTTCTGACCGGCGGCGCTGTTCGCGACATTATTAGCGGGTTCATCATTCGCGACCTGGATTTCTCTATCCAGGGCAACGCGCTCAAACTGCAAAAAGATTTTGAAAAGGCTGGCGCGGTCACTGAAGCCACTGACGAAACCACGCGCACCCTCATGCTGCTTTTGCCTGGGAACGTCCGTGCGGAAGTCACCAGCACGCGCTCTGAGCGCTATGACAAACCGGGCAAGCCCCCGGAGATAACCCAGGGCACGATCTATGACGACATGCGCCGCCGTGACTTTACGGTGAATGCGATGGCGCTCTCGCTCAATCCTGGTTCACGCGGCCTGCTTACCGACCCGTTTAACGGCGTAGCCGATATTGAAGGCAAAGTACTGCGCGTTCTGCATAATTATGCGTTTTATGAAGAGCCTTCGCGGCTGATCCGCGCTACGCGACTGATCACGCGCTTCCACTGGACGCTGGAAGAGCGCACCCAGGCCCGGTATGACGCAGCCAAAGAAAATAATTACATTGAAAATATTTCCGACCGCACCGTAGGGCATGAGATTGAACAGTTGGCGCATGAGGACAACCCGGTTGAAGTCCTGAAGGCCCTGGAAAAAGAAGGCTGGCTCAAAGTGCTGGTGCCGCACATGTCCGTGGCCAAGGTGGATTCAGCCGGGCTTACGCAGCTCTTCAAGGTAAAGCAGCAGATGCAGGAACTGGGATTGAACCCGGACTCAAGCCCGATTGTCATGCACTTCCTTACGCGCAAGCTGGCCGATAAAGACGTTTCGGCGATGCAGAAGCAGATTGTCAACAAAGGATTTGTTGAGCGCTGGAAGAACCTGGAAGACGATGCCAAGGATTTTGCCAAGAAGCTCATGGCGCGCGATCTGGCCCAACCTTCAGCGACATGGAAATTCCTGATGACGACCCGGCCGGATGCGCTGCTGTTTAACGCTATTACGCCGCGTGCAGGGGCTGTTGAGCAGAAGATCAAGAATTTCCTGACCAAGTGGCCGCTGGTTCGCCAGAAATTGCCGTTCCCGGAAATGGCGGAGATGCGCATTACACCGGAGCATCCGGAGTGGAAAAAAATTCAGGACGAAGCTTTCCTGCTCTTGCTGGATGGCAAGTTGCGCTCGCATAACGAGATCGTAAAATTCTTGGAGCCGTATTCACCGCCGGAGCCGCCTCCGCCGCCCGCGCCTGCACGTCGCGGACGCGGAAAGAAAGAAGCTGTACCGGGCGCTCCGGGCGAACAAGCGCCAAAGAAGCGTGGACGTAAGCCCAAAGCAGCGCTGGCCGGGACTCCGCCTGCGGAACCTGCTGCAGCGCCAGCACCTCTAGAGACAAAAGCAGCGCCTCCCGCAGTTGCCGCCAAGCAACCGGCTGCAGCCACAAAACAGAAACCCGCTCCTGCGCCGCCAAAGAAAGCAGCGGCAGCAAAGGCTAAACCTGTAGCCAAGAAACCTGCTCCCAAGCCAGCAGCAAAAAAGAAAGTCCCGGCAAAGAAGGGGAAGAAGAAGTAAATACCTGCTGGCAGGAATTTAAGTGTTACTTTACGCCTCCAGTAGCAAAGGCCTGCGCTTTCTCTCTAAACGCAGGCCCCTCAATGCTCCCTATACAAAGCCCTCAGCCTAACGCCGACTGAAACGTAGAAGTTTCTTGCATCGCGCCAAAACCGGGGACAAAACTGTCGATCCAGACGAGCCTCTAAAAGCTCACAACTTCCGTGCGCACACATTTTCCACCCGCAACAGGAAATGTCAAGGCAAATTGAACAGATGCTGATCCTGCACTTATTTTGCAGGAATTTTGATCCGCGGCTACGACACAGTTTGTTGCAGCCAGCCTGTGGATTTCCCAATCCGGCACAGTTTGGCGCTTGGCTCATTTCCTGTAAGATAAGGAAAATTCCGGCGTGATCGAATCCACGCCTTTCCATTCATTCATGTCCTTTGCATATCGTGCTGAGCATGTAGGCAGTTTTTTGAGACCCGCACCGCTGCTGGAAGCCCGGCGTAATCCGGCCTTTGATCGCGAGCAGTTGCGCGCCCTTGAAGATGAGCACATACAGCGCGTGCTGGACCGCCAGAAGGCACTCGGCTTTGAAATCTTTACTGACGGTGAATTCCGCCGCTGCAACTTCATGAGCGATTTTACCGATGCGGTTGAAGGCTTCAACATGAGCGATGCCAGTCCCCGTGACTGGACTTCAGTAGAAAGAGGCACCGGCGCGGCAACTGCCCCAGGGAGAAGCGCAGAGCAGGAGCCAGACATCAGCCGAGTTCCAGGTATTGTGATCGGCAAGCTTCGCCAAGTGCGACGGCTTACGGGGCATGAAGTCGGCTTCCTCAAGAAACACAGTCCCGGACGCATTAAGATCACCCTGCCCAGCGCCACACAGTTCCCGGCAATCGCATTCAAGCGCGGCATTACGGACAAGGTCTATAAAGACCACTCCGAGCTGCTGTGGGAGATTGTCGAGATCATGAAATCGGAGCTTAAACTGCTTGCGCAGGAAGGCGTGGATTACATCCAGATTGATGCGCCGCGTTACAGCTATTACATTGATCCCAAATGGCGCGAGTGGATACGCACGGAAATGAACGTTGAGCCGAACGATTTGCTGGAAGAATCCATCCGCGCTGACAATGCCTGCCTTGACGCTGCGCGGCGTCCTGGCGTAACGCTGGCCATGCATGTTTGCCGGGGCAACAATCGTGGCCATTGGTACGCTGAAGGTGGCTATGATGCCATTGCGGAAAAAGTTTTGGCGGTGTGAATGCAGATCGCTTTTTGCTGGAGTATGACGATGACCGTTCCGGAACGTTTGCTCCGTTGCGCTTCGTTCCCCGGCACAAATCTGTGGTGCTTGGGCTGGTGAGCACCAAGCGCCCGCAGCTTGAAAGTGGTGACGTGCTCATGCGCCGGATCGACGAAGCCTCAGCTATCTTCCTTTAGAATGCCTTGCCCTGAGCCCGCAGTGTGGCTTCGCCTCGACCATGGAAGGCAACTTTCTTACTGAAGACGAGCAGTGGGCCAAACTCCGCTTAGTGGTTGAAACTGCGCATCGCGTATGGGGATAGAAAGCGCCTTCAACGCTCTCTGTTTCTCTTGTATAAAGATTGGTGCCATTTTCTGATGAAAATCACGCCTTACCGCCGCCATCTGGAACAGAGCCAGCCGCCTTATCTGTACGAGCCTTACCGTGCCACTGTGCTTCGCGCGCCGCGCCAGCCTTTGGTCCTGCTGCCGCATACGATTTCTGAAATTACAGGCCCGGTGTATGGGCATAGCAAGATTACGGAGACTGATAACGACCTCACCCGCCAGCACGCAGGCGAGCCTCTGGGTGAACGCATTATTGTGAGTGGCCGCGTGATTGATGATAGCGGCCGGCCGGTGCCGCATACGCTGATTGAGATCTGGCAGACTAACGCTGCTGGGCGCTATCGCCACAGCTACGATGATCATCCCGCTCCGCTCGATCCTAACTTTACCGGCGCAGGCCGCACGCTTACTGACGAAAACGGCCAGTATCGTTTTGTCACCATTAAGCCCGGAGCATATCCGTGGCAGAACCATCAGAACGCATGGCGTCCCGCGCATATTCACTTTTCGCTGTTTGGACCTGCCTTTGCCACTCGATTGGTCACGCAAATGTATTTTCCTGGCGATCCGCTGTTCCGCTACGATCCGATCTTTCAATCCATTCCCGATGAGCGCGCCCGGCAACGTCTGATCGCCCAGTTGGATTTGACCACCACAAAGCCCGAATGGGCGCTTGGCTATCAGTTCAACATCGTACTGCGCGGGCGAGAAGCTACGCCCTTTGAGGACAAGTAGATGGACCGCGACCTCACATCTACGCCTTCGCAGACCGTCGGCCCTTTCTTTCATCTTGGCTGCACGGAGCAAGCGTCAGTGGGATCACTGATAACGCCAGCAACCAAAGGCGAACGCATTCAGCTAATCTGTCGCGTTTTTGATGGTGAGGGCCAGTCTGTGCCGGACGCGATGATTGAAATCTGGCAGGCCAATGCGGAAGGCCGCTACGCTCATCCTGAGGACACGCAGCAAAAGGGGCTTGATCCCAACTTCAACGGCTTTGGCCGGTTGGCCACGGATGAGCAGGGCCGTTGCGTCTTTGAGACAATCATGCCGGGGCGTGTTCCTGGTAACGATGGCACATTGCAAGCGCCACATATTAACGTTTCAGTCTTTGCTCGTGGACTTTTAAAGCGACTGGCTACGCGAATTTATTTTGCCGATTCTCCGGCAAACACGGAAGATCCAATTCTGGCTCTGGTTCCCGCTGAGCGCCGATCTACATTGTTGGCCCAACCCGATGACACTGATAAGAGCCGCTGGCTCTTTGATATTCACCTGTGCGGCGAAAAGGAAACCGTCTTCTTTGATGTCTGAGCCGCGCTCGCGTATTCTTAGCAGCTTGGAGGTGGCATGGCGCTGCGGCTGATCGAATGTTTGTCCACGACTGGGCCGCTTGCCGACCTCTTTTCTGACGAATCCATTCTTCAATCCATGCTGCAGTTTGAAGCGGCGCTTGCACGCGTGGAAGCAAAGCTTGGAGTAATCCCGCGATCAGCGGCCACGGCGATAGCAACGGCCGCCCGCACTGCAATGCTTGATCCCGCTGCCATCGCCAGCGAGTCTCCACTTAGCGGCACGTTCGCGATTCCATTTCTACGTGCCTTCAAGGAAAGTATTCGTGTCCACGATCCTGAAGCCGTGGGGTTCGTGCATTGGGGTGCGACCAGCCAGGATCTCTGTGACACAGCGCTTGTTCTTCTGCTGCAAAAGGCTGAAGGAATATTTGATGCTGATTTGAACCGGCTGGGAAAGGCGCTACGAAAGCATGCGCAACAACATCGCCATACTGTTATGCTCGGGCGCACCTGGCTACAGGCCGCGCCCCCAATTACGTTTGGATTGAAAGCAGCTGGGTGGTTAGGCGCTGTTCATCGCAGCCGCAATCGGCTCGCTGCAGCTTTTGAGGAAGCATTGATCCTGCAATTCGGCGGAGCCGCTGGAACACTGGCTGCCTTGGGGAAAGATGGGCTGAAGGTAGCCGAGGCTCTGGCCGATGAGCTCAAACTCACCTGCCCTGAGGCTCCCTGGCATACGCACCGCGACCGGCTGGCTACGTTGATGTGCGCATGTGGTGTGTTGACTGGGACTCTCGGCAAGATAGCACGCGATATTGTTTTGCTCGCGCAGAATGAAGTCGCTGAGGTCAGCGAGGCAAGTGCCGGCGGGCGTGGCGAGTCGTCAACCATGCCGCACAAGCACAATCCGGTTGGCTCCGTGCTAACGCTGGCCGCGGCGCAGAGAGTGCCGGGACTGGTTTCCAGCTTTTTGTCCGGCATGATGCAGGAGCATGAGCGCGCTGCAGGTGGATGGCAAGCCGAATGGCCGATCATCGCCGGTGTCATCCAGAACACAGGACTTGCACTTGTCTCAATGGCCGATGTAGCCGAAGGCCTGACAGTCGATGCCGACCGCATGAAGGCCAATATCGCTGCAAACCGAGGACTGATTTTTGCCGAGCGTGCCTCCATGCTATTAGGTAAAAAGATCGGCCGGGATCATGCGCACCAGCTTTTGCAGGGAGCCAGTGCTGAGGCTGTTATTGCAAAGCGCAATTTAAGTGAAGTATTGGCAGAGATGCCGGAAATTGTAGTGCATCTGCGTGCTGCTGATTTACGCGACCTGGAAAATCCTGAGCATTACCTGGGCTTAACCGAGGAATTCCGCAAGCGCTTGCTCGCCGCATCGACGCAGAGAAAATCAAAGCCGCAACATTCCGCCCGCAAATCTGCTCGAAGAAAGAAATAAACCGTGCCTTTCGTCAATGTAAACAACACGCGACTGTTTTACCGGCTTGAAGGCCGTAGCGATCTGCCTGTTCTCGTGCTTTCTCACTCGCTTGGCTGCGATCACAGCATGTGGGCCCTGCAGATGCCGGATTTGCTCGACCATTTTCAAGTGCTACGTTATGACACGCGCGGCCACGGCGCTTCTGACGTTCCTGCGGGCGATTGCACCATGGAGCAGTTCGGCCAGGATGTGCTCGGCCTGCTGGACGCGCTCAAAATTTCCCAAGCGGCATTCTGTGGACTTTCCATGGGCGGCGCAATCGGCCAATGGCTGGCGTTGAATGCTCCACACCGGCTCTCTGCGCTGGTTCTGGCCAACACGGCGCCCAAGTTCGGCACGCCTGATGTATGGGACGCCCGGCGAAAGTCGGTTCTGGAAGGCGGTATGGCTGCTGTGGCGGATGCAGGAATGCAACGTTTCTTCTTCGCCGACAATCAATCTTCTTCCTTCGCCCGGTCCACGCGCGCTGTTTTGCTGGGTACCGATCCCAAAGGCTACGCTGCTTGCTGTGCGGTTTTGCGTGATGCCGACTTTCGTACTGAACTGTCGCGGATATCCATTCCCACGCTGGTCATCGGGAGTGATAGAGATCCCTCAACACCATGGGAAGGGAATGGATCTGTGCTGGTCAAGGATATCCCTGGCGCGCAAACCGTGTGCTTGAACACAGCACATCTCTCCAACCTGGAGCAGCCGCGATCATTCACTACGGCGCTGCTGGATTTCCTGCTGCCAAAGCAAAGTAGCCAGGATTCTTTTCAAGCAGGTATGAAGGTGCGCCGCCAGGTGCTCGGCGCAGAACACGTTGACCGATCCATGGCCAGCGCCACTGATCTCACCCGCGACTTCCAGGAACTGATCACCCGCTATGCCTGGGGCAGCGTGTGGACACGTCCGGGTCTCGACTATCGCACGCGACGGCTGCTGGTACTGGCCGTGACTGCCGCTCTCGGCCGATGGGAAGAATTTCGCCTGCATCTTCGCGAAGGGCTGGAGCATGGCCTTGAAAGTTGCGACATAAAAGAGACGCTTCTTCAGGTCGCGGTCTATGCTGGCGTTCCCGCGGCCAATACTGCATTCCAGATTGCAAAAGAAGAATTGGAGCGATCTGCGAGGTCCGGCCAAGCACCTTTCTCGGCCTAAAAAACTTTTTTCAAAAAATAACAGCCTCCGCTGTTGTCCTTTGCTTCAGCTCTCGTTTATTCTGCGAAGCGCACCTTCGAAATCACAGCTCTCCTGGATCGCATTTGTATGAAGCTGAAATTTTTTAAACGAGACCTAAGTATGCCCCGCCGCGTGGCCGGCCTGGGTGTGCTGAAATACCGGCTGCTGGCGTTTGTTGCGGTCTTTGGTCCCGGCTTCATCACGGCCAATGTTGATAACGATCCGGGCGGTATCCTCACTTACTCGCAGGCTGGCGCCAAGCTGGGTTATGTGCTGCTGTGGACGCTTATTCCTACCACGATTGCGCTTATCGTGGTGCAGGAGATGGCGGCACGCATGGGTGCGGTAACAGGAAAGGGCCTGGCTGACCTGATTCGAGAAGAGTTTGGCCTGCGGGCCACGTTTTTCGTCATGGTGGTCCTGGGCCTGGCGGATTTCGGCAACATCATGGCGGAGTTTGCAGGTCTGGCTTCCGGCATGGGGATATTTGGCGTTACCAAGTATCTTTGCGTTCCCATTGGTGCGGCAGTGGTGTGGTTTGTTGTGGTGCGCGGCAGCTATAAACCGGTGGAACGGATTTTGATCCTGTTTTCGCTCGTCTATTTCACATATCCGGTCTCCGCGATCCTTGCCCATCCACATTGGTTGCAGGCGGTCAAAGACACGTTTGTTCCCCACGTAAGCCGCCAGTCAGATTATCTTGTGCTGCTGGTCGGCTTGGTCGGCACCACCATTACGCCCTGGATGCAGTTCTACCTGCAGGCCTCAATCGTGGAAAAGGGAATTACCAAGCGGCAGTACGCGCTCTCACGCTGGGACGTGGTTCTGGGATGCATTGTGACGGACGTGATTGCGTTCTTCATCGTGGTGGCTTGTGCCGCAACGTTATATGTCTCCGGCAATCACAATATTGACGATGCCGCGCAGGCTGCGGTGGCGCTTAAGCCGCTGGCTGGGCGTTTTGCCGCATATCTGTTTGCCGTGGGATTAGTGAATGCTGCGCTGCTCTCCGCTGCCATCCTGCCGCTGGCGACTGCATACAATATCTGCGAAGGCCTGGGCGTGGAATCCGGCATCAACAAAAGATTCTCTGAGGCGCCAACTTTTTATTGGATTTACACGTTGCTTATCGTAGGCGGCGCAGGTATGGTGCTGATTCCCAGGCTTCCCCTGATTAAGCTGATCATTTACTCGCAGGTGGTCAACGGCGTCCTTCTGCCTTTTGTGCTGATCTTTATGCTCAGGCTGGTGAACAAGCCGGAGCTTATGGGGACGTATACAAACTCACGCTTTGGGAACATTGTTGCGTGGGGCACCAGTGTGATCATGATTGCGCTTACCGTGGCCGCCATCTGGACGCAGCTTGCCGGCTAGCAACGCTAGAAAGTTTTTCCTTCGCTGAGCTCTTTCACGAAGGCCACATCAGCTTCAAGAAAGTCATAGGCCGCTAATTCTTTGCGCTCAACCCAGCGAATGTCTTGAAAGATGCGGTTCTCAATTTCCCGCTCGAAATGATCAACGCGGTAGAAATGCAGCTCAACCGCGTTGCCGCCTTTGTATGTATGCCGTATCACCGCTACCCTGATGCCGATGGTCGCAGTAATGCCCAGCTCTTCATCCAATTCGCGGCGCAGAGCGACCTTGAGTTCTTCACCCGGTTCCACCTTGCCGCCGGGAAACTCCCACTTGAGCGGCATGGCCTGTTCTTTTGTGCGCTGGCAGATCAGGATTTTTTCTTCGCGCACAATGAGAGCTGCAACTACCTGTTTGATGTTTCCCAATCGCGTAGTTCCCATTCTGAAATTTAATTATGAGTAATTTGATATTTGAAAATGCGAACGCGCAAATCTGAATCCCAATACTAAATTACAATCTATCAAAGGAACGCAGTTGAAAGCGGGGTTGGAACTCAGCGACAAAATAAAAACGATGTCATACTCAGCTCAAGTCCTCGATCATTTCGAGCATCCGCGCAATATAGGCGAGCTTTCTGCGCCAGACGCTGAGGTCCGCCTGGAGCATCCGGTCTGCGGCGACATCATGAACCTGGCGGTGAAACTCGCCAATGGCCGGATCGACCAGGTGCGCTATCGCACCCGCGGATGCGTCGCTTCCATTGCTGCCGGTTCATGCCTTACAGAAATGATTCAAGGTAAATCCTTGGCTGAAGTCTCAGCGCTGCAACGTGATCAGTTGCTGGAAGCCCTCGGCGGCCTGCCTAATGCTTCCGTCCACGCCACACACCTCGCAATGGACGCGCTGGGGCAGGTGCTGAAAAAACTGCAAAATGCCTAGTCGCAGCTAGCTTT
This sequence comes from Candidatus Angelobacter sp., assembly GCA_035710845.1. Taxonomy (GTDB): domain Bacteria; phylum Acidobacteriota; class Terriglobia; order Terriglobales; family Acidobacteriaceae; genus Angelobacter. The sequence continues at coordinate 12,528 of DASTCT010000251.1, read as the reverse complement.
GCAAAAAATTAAGACTCGCCGACTATTTCAGAGAAGCTGTTTCAGAGAGATCCAGAATGGATTTGTCCGTATGTCGCTAGCAGTAAACTCCTTAACATGTTAACTTCTAAGGCAACAGTGCATCTGGCCCCAGCCTTCTCACATTAATCTGCTGTGCCGATGCCGATTGGCGGTACAATAGTGCCCCAAAACCTGCCTAGCCCAGAGGCGGAGAGAAAAAATGAATATACCGCTAGCAACGATGCTGCTGGTTGTGACCACGTTCACCTCTCCGGCTCCGTCTGTAAATGGCGTAAAGATTGTGACCCGGCAAGTGACGGCGGGTTTTACAGACACGCGCACGGAATATCTGGCTGCCGACCGGCTGCGCAATGAATGGCAATCGCAGATGCGCGATCGCACCGGGCCTCCCATGGCCACCATCATTTTGCGTGGTGATCATGACCGGGTCTTTGTTCTGGACATGCAGGCCCATGAATACACCTCCTATGAAACAGATACGCGCGGAACGACTGTAGGCATCAAGCCCAGGCCGACTATTGACTCCGGCGGCACTCTCCAGATCTGGATTGAAAACACCGATACGGGCGAGCGCAAAGAAATTTTTGGCCACATGGCCCGTCATATTATTACGCACGAAAAACGTATAGCCGGGCCGAAAGCATGCTCCAAGCCTTCTGAGAGCGAGACTGACGGCTGGTATATTGATGGTTCAGTGCTGCCGGAATGGCGTCGCGACAAGAAAGACAACCTTGGCGTGGTGGTTGCGACTGAAGTTTCAGCCAGCGCCACAGACAAGTGCTACAACAAGATGGATAAGATTGAAGTCCATCGCACCGGCACTGAGACCGGATTTCCCGTGAAAGTCCTCACCACCCTGCGCAGCCAGGTCACTGAGGCCGATGGCACACAGCACATGCTCTCTTCTACCTGGGGTTCTGAAGTGGTGGAGTTGAAGGAAGGGCCCTTGGAGCTATCGCTTTTTGAGGTGCCCAAAGATTTTCAACGGGTTGACGTGCTCAGAAGCTGGGCCGTACCTCCGCCGCGCCCGCTTACCGGATGGGAATGGTTTAAAGAGAAGGTTCAGGAATTTTTCCGGTAAATTATTTTACGCGGCTGATATGCGCAGATGAGCGCTGATCAAGGCATTCAAGTCAAAGATCAGTTACGTCTCGGCAAAATTCAATTTCAATTGAATTTCTCCCGTGTCTCCGCGATTTATTTTTGATCTGCGTTCCTCTGCGTGATCTGCGGCTAAAGGTTCTTTGTTCCCGCCGGCCAATACACCTGCCAGCCTTTGCTTTGCGCTATTTTTTCAAGATCGGGATTCGGATTGATGGCAAATCCGTGCCGGGCGATCTCAAGCATTGCAGCATCAAAAATTGAGTTGCCGAAACATACATCCACAGGCTTGCGCACAACTTCCTGGATGACCGTAGCTTTTGCCGGTCCGCTGGGCACGCACACAAGACAGTCAGTAAGCGCGCCGTTCTCAACGTGGGCAGAAGCCGCCAGCACGTGGCTGCCGCGAATACCAAAGCGCTTAACGCCTTCACGGATCACCCAATCATTAGTTGAGGAAACAGCCCATATATCGCAGCCTGTTGCAGCCAGTTCACGGGTGAGGCGCAGCATTTCAGGAAAGATGCGTTGCTCCACCACGGTCGAAAAAAATTCTTCCGCTGCTTCCATCAGTGCTTGCATTGTGATGCCGGCGTTGATGGTGACCATTTCGCCGCACATCGTATCTTCATCCACCTTGCCGGCTTTGTAGTCTACATAGCGCGCAGTTGCCCACTCGGCGACTTTAGCCGGGAGCATGCCGCGCTCAATCTCCCAATAGAAAAAGTCGGCGCCGCAATCGCCGCTCCACAACGTGCCGTCGCAATCAAAAACAGCCACCCGCGGCCGCAGTGCTAGAACGGACTCGGCAAACTTTTGTCCTGCAGATAAAAATTGTGTTTGGTTCATGAAGCAGGGGTTCCTGTACGAATGCGCTCAAAATCTTCTGGTGTATCTACATTAGCAGCAACCAAAGGATCGCTCACGGGAACATAGCATATGTGCTGCTGGTTGGCGTGCTCAATCTCACGCGCAGTGCTGCCCCCGGGCGCACGCAGAAATGCTTCAATCATTTCCCGTCCAATCACGAAAGGATGGCCGTGTTTGCCGCCAAAGTCCGGCACTACAGCCCAGGTACTGTCATCGGCGGAAAGAAACGCCGCTTTGATCTGCCGGACGGTTTCAGCCTCGGCGGCAGGACGGTCCACCAGCGTAATGATGGCCGCGTCCCGGCCGCGATTGAGCACTTCCTGCAAGCCTACCTGCAGTGAACTGAACTGCCCGCGCTGCGGATCAGGATTTATGGCGATAAATGCCGCGTGAACATCAACGATGGGCGACAACGCAGGCGCATTGGCCCCGGCTACCACAATCACCAGTTCAGTCACAGGCTGCAACATGCGAATAGCGGCGGAAAGAAATGTGCCGTTGCGCCACGGCAGCAGCGCTTTGTCGCGGCCCATGCGTGTGGATGAGCCAGCGGCCAGAATTACACCGGCGAATGAAGGTGACAGAGCCATTGAGTTATAACTGTTTGAGAATCTCTGCCGCTTTGGCGCTCTTCATGTGCGGCAGCGGCGTAGGTGAGTTGCGGCGGATAGCAATCAGCTCAGCCACAATGGAGACGGCAATCTCTTCCGGCGTAATCGCGCCAATATCGAGGCCCACCGGCGCATAGACCCGGGCCAGCTTCTCTGCGGGGATGCCTTCCTTCTCCAACTCCTTGTAAATAGCGATGGTCTTGCGTTGCGAGCCAATCATGCCGATGTAGCGGGCCGGAGTCTCCGCAGCCCAGCGCAGCACGCGCATATCATCGCGGTGGCCGCGGGTAACAATCACGATATAAGAAGAATCATTCGGAGCAAGCTGTGAGGTCACGCGCTCATATTCGTCGGCATAAACATCGCGGGCGTCCGGAAAGCGTTCGCGATTAGCGTAGGTTTCGCGGTCGTCGGTGACCACCACGTCAAAACCGGCCATGCGGGCAACTTTATACAGGCTCCAAGCCACGTGCCCAGCGCCAAAAATATAGAGCGTAGAAGCTGCCAGCACCGGCTCGACAAAAACTTCCAACGTGCCGCCGCACACCAAGCCAGTGTCATATTTAGGATTGTTGTTCAGGTCAAAGTGGAGCGTTTGCGATTTCTCGGTTTTCATCGCCTCGCGGGCTGCTTCCCAGACTTCAGCTTCCACACAGCCCCCGCCAATGGTGCCAACAATGGAGCCGTCGTCACGCACCAGCATCTTGGCCGTCTCAAATGACGGTATAGAGCCGCGAACATTGATGATCGTGGCCAGCGCCGCCCGGCGTCCTTCCCGTCGAAGGCGGGTTATTTCTTCATAGATGTCCACACTTGTATTTTAGCGGATTAGTCAAAAATTCAGCGGGAATGTGAGGCACCGAAGTTAAAGCTTCAGCGCAGTCGGATGTTTTGGCTGGTACAGGCCAAGTTCGCCGCCGCCAGGGAGTTGAATAGACGTGATAGAGCCCCATCGCGCCTCCATGACCGCGCTGCATTGCACTCCTTTACTGTCTAGTTCCTTCATGGTGGCCTTCAGATCGTCACACATCAGATAGAGTGATGGTGAGGTTCTTCTGCTGCTTCCGTCGGATGAGCAGCAATCTCGGCTGGCGGTGCGGCGAAGATCGGCCAACCATAGCCTGCATCGACTGACTTGAGACCCAGCACGTCGCGCAGAAACGCGCGAACTTTGTCCGCATCCTTGACGTAGAGGATGGCGTGGAGACCGATGATCAGGTTGAGGAATTGTAAATCGTGGCAAAGATTTGGTAATTGAGTAATTTGGTAAATTGGTAATTGAAGGCGGGCTGTACAAGGGTTTTCAATTGCCCCAATTACCAAATTTTTTTATCCTTCGCGCAAGGAGGGCCCTCAGATGAAAGCTGTCCGTTTCCATGAGTTCGGCAGTCCGGAAGTGCTGAAGTATGAAGATGTGCACGACCCCAACCCGCGTCACGATCAGGTGCTGGTGCAGGTGAAGGCGTGCGCTCTGAACCATCTGGATTTGTTCATCCGCAATGGGTTGCCGGGCGTGAAGCTGCCGCACATCAATGGCAGCGATGTCTCCGGCGACATTATTGCTGTTGGTGACTACATCACGGACCTTGAGCCAGGCCAACGCGTGCTGCTTGCGCCGATGACTTTTTGCGGCGTCTGCCCCAAGTGCACTGAGGGGCAGCAAAATTTCTGCCCGAAGTTCACGGTGCTCGGCTATGCAAACGATGGCGGCAATTGCGAGTACATCGCTGTGCCGCGCGTCAATGTGCTGCCCATCCCTGACGAGCTTACTTACGATGAAGCCGCTTCACTGCCGCTGGTTTCGGTGACGGCCTGGCACATGCTGGTCAGCCGCTGCGGCATCAAACCCGGAGACACCGTGCTGGTCCTGGGCGGCGGTTCCGGCATCGGCTCTATTGCCATCCAGATCTGCAAAATGTTTGGCGCCACCTGCATCGCCACCGCAGGCGATGAGACTAAGCTGGACCAGTGCCGCGACTTGGGCGCAGACCACGTAATCAACCACTACAAGCAGAAAATCGCCGATGAAGTAAAGAAGGCCACCAACAAGCAAATGTGTGACATTGTGTTTGAGCACGTAGGCAAAGCTACGTGGCAGGAGAGCATGAAGTCGCTTAAGCCGGGCGGCAAGCTGGTGACCTGCGGCGCTACCACAGGGCCGGAAGCCAGCTTCGATATCAGGTTTTTATTTGCCCGCCAGCTCTCATTCCTGGGCTCGTTCATGGGCACGATGGGAGATTTTCATGAGGTGATGAAGCACATCTTCGCCGGAAAAATTAAAGCGGTGGTTGATAAGAGTTTCCCGCTGCGTGAAGCCGCGGCGGCCCATCATCGCCTGGAAAAGAGCGAACAGTTCGGCAAGGTGATCTTGAATCCGTAACTCGATTGCTGGTCAGAGGGTCGTAAAGCAAAGAAGCAGAGCGTTTTGGGCGAATGCGCTTAACCTGCGGCTTCTGGGTGTTTCTGCAGGTACAGCTTCACAAACGGACAGATAGGCACAACTTTAAGCTGATGGAAGTGAGCGTAGTCAAGCGCAGCGCGAACCAACTGGCTGCCCAAGCCGCGCGTACGCATCGACTCAGGAACCTCAGTGTGGATCAGCCGCATGGTGTCACCCGTACGTTTGTACTGGAGAATGGCAGATCCTTTATCCAGCGCAATTTCAAACTGGCCATCGGCTTCATTATGCTTGACGGGATTGCTGTCCATGATTCTTTGCCCGTTTCCAACACCGTATTTAAAGGCATTCTACGCGAATGGAGCGGCAGGGCAAGGCAATATCGCCAAAGGCCGCTACTATTTTGTCACGGCTGGAATCACGTGCTTGCCTTCGCCATGGAGTCCGCTTCGGCAGGTTCAGATTCCTTTACCGGCCATGAACCGGCCAAACAAGCCAGAAGATAAATTGATCCTACAATCGCGAACCCCGCTGCCAGGCTCCGCGTGTGCGCCACAGTCCCCACGGTAAAAGAAAATACAAGTTGCAGCAGCGTTCCCAGAAAATAAAAAGTATTTTGTACCCGGCCCATAAAATGTTTTGGAACTAACTCCATTACCGTGCTGGTAATGGCAACGCCGCCCAAAGCGCGGCAGCAACCCATGAGGCAATAAACCATCACTGCAACCGCTAAAGCCAGAGGCACAATGAGTGAAGCGCCCAGGCTGAGCAGCCCATGCAAGTGCGCTCCCAGAAAGGGAAGTGAGATAAGCCCCGCTCCCAGCAACGCCATGGAGATTCCCACGGCCCGCTGATGTCCAGTGCCGCGAATCAGCCTTGGCGTAAAGATCGCGCTCAGAAACGCACCCACTGCCCAGCCGGCGTTGAGCCAGCCATAACCAACCGCTCCGGCTTTCAGAATGCGATCGCTAAACGGAGCAGTAATTACGCCCTGCGTAAGCATTCCACCGATGAACAAGGCCCAGGCTGCGCCCGTCAGCGCCAGCCGCGGTCGCAACCGTATGTATGAGATGCCTTCACGCAGTTCATGCAGGTACTTTGCTACAGCGCTTTCGTGCTCCATGCTTTCCGCAGCGACGGCAACCGTATGCCGCCCTTTGCGCACCAGAAGGTAGCACGTAAATGAGATCACGTAGCTGGCAAAGTCGATAAACAGCACGCCCGCCAGGCCGATCTTGTTATAGACAAACCCTACGATCGCCCCTGCTATCAGCCATCCGCCTTGCACTCCGGCCAGCAGAAAGCTGTTGGAGTGCACAAATTGCGAATCCGGCGTTAGCTCCTGGATAAGCGCGGTAATCGTGGGCCAAAACATCCAGAAGCCGGCAGCCACCAATACCGACATCAAATAAACTTCCCACAGTGTTGCCATGCCGCGATACGCCAGCACAGCGACGGCCAGGATCACCAGCCCGCGTGCCGCATCCAGCATCATGAGCAGCCTGCGGCGGTCTTTACGGTCAATCACCACTCCGGTAAACGGCAGCATGAGCAAAGCAGGAATGGTTTGCAGCATCAGCAGCGTGCCCAGCGCCATCTCTGAGTGCGTTTTCTGCAGGACGAACCAGGTAACGCCGGCAGAGTTCATCCCGCTGCCAATCATGGAGATAAGGTTGGCGGCAAAGATAAAACGCATTCCGCGATGTTGGAGGATGTTACGCACGGTCTATTCACTTTAGCATCTCCCGGATTGGCCGTTTGGCGTCTTGCTCTGAGCCGCTGGAATTGGAATAATTCGTGGTCACGATGCTGCGCCGCCACATTCGTACCGTTTCCGCGGTGGTCCTTGCCGCTGCGGGCTTTGCTGCCGCTGCTTCCATGCACCAGGCGGTGAAGCCGTTCTCTGTCTATCACGATGGCGACGATCTGATCTTTACTCCTGAGTCTGCGAGCACGCGTAAGCTTGCCGCCATTGGCCCGTGGAACCTGGGTGAGCGACTGGGCGATGACAAGCCTGCGGACAAGCGCCTGAATCTCTACGTCGTGGTGCCGGGGATGCAATATCACGCACAGGGAAAAACCGAGTACGACCATAACCTGGTGATCAACAAATACACCGTTGACGGCAAGCCGCGCGATTGGGACGTTTTCTGGTGCTTCATCCTTGATCCCAGCCTACGCCCGGACCTGCGCAGCGAACGCGAGCTGTTCGTGGCCAAACAGCAGACGTTTCGTCCGGCAGATTTGTTTGAGATAAAAGACGTGCCATCACATGCCCTCATGGCCGAGCGGCTTGGCATAAAATCCATGGCCGATCTCAAGCGCTTTCGCCGCAAAGACGGCACGTTGCCTCGCCTGCTGATTCTTCCTGCGCGGTTGGCCGTGCGCGCGACGGCTGAAGTGCGCGACGTAACAATTTCGCATGCTGGCGAGATCCCTGCCCACTGAGCAGCCTTGAGCCCTTATAGACGAATTAAATCTCGAAACGAATTTAAATTGTCAATTTTGGTAATTCCGGCGATTTTGGCAATCGTTGGATCCAGTCTTTCCTATCTCTCCATTTATACTGAGAGTTAATTGCTAACTGAGAGGGCGAACCACTGCTTCCATACATTCACATTGGCCGATTGGATCTGCCTACTTTCGGCCTGCTGATGCTGCTGGCCTTTGCTGCTGCATACTTTGCTCTTGAAGCTGAGGTCAAACGCCGCAAGCTCCCAATTGATGTCTATAACGTTGTTGCTCTGGTTGCGTTTGCAGGAATTATAGGCGCCAAAATTTGGCACATTATCGATACGCCTGCAGACCGGCTCAACCCGGATATTTTGCGTAGCTTCAGCGCGCTCATCGAATGGTTCCGCGGCGGCTTTGCCTGGTTTGGCGGCTTTGTGGCCGGCATAAGCATGCTGCTTTTTCTGGCCCGGCGTTATCGCGTTGGCATGTTAACCATGCTGGATGTTTCAAGCTCGGCTGCGGCTGTCGGATACGCGGTGGGCCGCATCGGCTGCCTCATCTCCGGCGATGGCGACTACGGCCGTCCTACACATCTGCCCTGGGGCATGGCATTTCCTGATGGCCTGGTTCCCACCACTGGCCCGAACGGCACATGCGCGCTGAATGGCTGGCCACAAAACTGCGCTGTCCATCCCACGCCCATCTACGAATTCATTGTCTGCGTGCTCATCTGTTGGTACATCTGGCGGCGCGGCACGCGCTCCATCCAACATCCGCTTGCCCCTGGAGTAATTGCCGGAGAATTTCTCATCCTCTTTGGGTTGGAGCGCTTTCTGGTTGAGTTTATCCGCATCAACCCGCGGATCTTGTGGGGCATGAGCAATGCTCAGATCGCTGCGCTGTTCACCGTTATCGCAGGCATCATTCTGCTGATGATTGCGAGGCATCGATTTCGCAAAGTCGATCCCGTCCACAAAGTTTTAGATCACGTAGTCCAGCACGGCAACCAGGAAACCAAACCGGAATACCATCGCGCCACGCCGGAGTGCCCTCACCCGGAGCGCTGGAGAATGTTTGACACCATGACTGCTGAAGTGGAAGTGCTCGATTTCCTGAAATGTCTCATGACCACCATCAAGCCCAACCTGGTGGTTGAGACCGGAACGTTTCTTGCCGTAAGCACAATCTATATGGCAGAAGGCTTGAAGCAGAACGGCTCCGGCAAGATCATTACCTGTGAGCCGGATAAAGAAGTTTTTGCCAAAGCCAAGGAGAAGATCGAAGCTTCCGGCTTGAAAAAGTTTATCGACTTCCGCCGTGAATCCAGTCTGGATACACGGGTCTCCGGCACGATTGACGTTCTTTTCTGCGACTCGCTCCCTGAACTCCGCGAACCTGAAGTCCGCCACTTTCTTCCCCAGATCAATCCCAACGGCCTCATCCTGATGCACGATGCCAGCTCACATCTGAAGACTGTGCGTGAAGCCGCCTTGCGTTTGGAACAGGAAGGATTGGTCTCCGTTGTGCTGCTGCCTACGCCAAGGGGATTGGTGATCGCGCAGAAGAGGGATGGAAGAAAGTAAAATTTCTCTCGTCACTCCACGCTCGCGCCTCCAATGAACGAGCGCTTTTCAATTACAAAATTACCAAATTTACTCATTTACCAATTTCCTCGACATTTCCCATGCTTTGGCATACTTCCAACTCACGTACGCTGCGTGCGTCATCAGAACCAGCAGGCCTTCGCGGCCGTCGAGAAATCCACCACGGAAAAAATAACTCCAGAAAAACCGGACCGCAGGCCGCAGAACAATATTGATGAAGCTAAAACTGACTTTGCGCTCGCACACTACCATTCCCGCGCCCAATGTTGAATAGCGGTTTGCGTGCTCGATAAAACTTTCCAGCGTCGGATAGGCATGGTGGATCAGATCGCCCTGCAGGTGATCGAGTTCGCCCTGCATCTTCATGTCTTCATGCACGTCGCGCAGTTCAAACTCAGCAGCGCCGCGCTTTACCAGCCGCAGCTTGGGATCAGGATAGTAGCCGCTATGCTTGATCCATCGGCCAAAGTACATGTTGCGGCGGTTCATCTTGTACCCGTCATGCTGTGGCGCAGCGCTCGATTGCAGCAGCGCCTTGATGCCGTCCGCCAACTCCGGGCTGACCTCTTCATCGGCATCCAGCGAAAGGATCCAATCACTGGTGGCTTTCTCCAGGGACGAATTTTTCTGCCGCGCAAACCCCTTCCACGTCTCCACAAAGACCTTGGCCCCGAATGACTGGGCAATGCTCACGGTGGCATCGGTGCTGCCTGAGTCAACAAGAATGATTTCGTCGGCAATGTCTTTTACGCTGCGGAGCGTGCGCGCGATATTGGCCTCTTCATTGAGGGTGATGATGCAGACGGAGAGAGTCATGCGCCGAAGCATAGCAGGTGTGCGCTGCCGGGGTCATCCGATCTCCGGGTATCGCACCTTTTGCGGGCTGAATCCGGCTTTGCCGAAAAATGCATTTACCACTGATTCACACTGATCAAATCAAATGCTTCGCATGTATTTACTGGCAAATTGTTTTTTCTTATCAGTGTTATCAGTGTTCATCAGTGGTGAGAATTGCTTTTGGGCAAAGCACCTGAATCCCGCTAACACCCACATTCTCATTGGGCCGCAAAGGGTGGGATTTTCCAACTCCTGTAAAATGGCAAATCATCTTCCATCATGAACTACCGCGAGCAGGAAAAATTTCTTCAGGGCAGCCGGATTTGGGGCGGCGTTGTGTGCTTGGTCTTTCTCGCCGCCGCTGTTCTGGTCCGGCTCACCTTCCGCGGCCGATGGAGCGTTGCTGAGAGCGTGGTCTTCGCGCTGGCCGCCATTGCCGTCGCGGTGCTCATGTATTACACGCCGGATTACCTTCACCTGAGCGTCACTCCGGACAGGAAACGCCGCTGGGAGATCAAGTTCCGCTGGCGCGCGATTGCCGCGATTTTGATTCTCGGGTTGCTACTCTCGCATGGCAACGGCGGGCGGCTGTTCACGCTCTTTGCCGTCGCCGTGTTGGCCGCCATCAATTGGCTGGCGCGCCGCCTATCCCGGCGCGCTGTCTCAATAGTCTACTGGGTGGCTGATCTTGCCCTCATCGCGCTTGCCGTGATCAAGTTTGTGCTGCTCCAACCCAGCCCCAGCCCAGGGACCGCCGCTATCCTGCTTATTCTGCTCGCCGCTGCCGAGCATTTGACGATCGTAAGCGCCGAAGACCGAACGGTTGGATTTGGCGACATCGCCAGCCCCAGGATCGTGATTGCCGGAGCCATGATCGTGGCTTGCGCCGCGGGGTCGTTCCCTTTTGGCGCTTTTAAATCGGGCTTCTTCCTGCTGGTCATGGTGCTGCTTGGAACTCCCTGGCTGGTCTACCGCGCTCGCCAGCAGAATGACAGGAACATCGCCGCGGCCATGGAGGAACTCATCGAGTTCACCGGATACCCTCCAGCGCTGATCTCTGAGCTTTGGGCTACCAGCAACCAGAAGTTGGCTGATAATTGGCAACAGGCCAAACCGTCAGAAGACAATCCGGAGCAGATGGCGGAGTGGTATCGGCAAAACTCAGAGCTGTATCTGTTTGCGATTTCCGCTTACAACCTGGAGTACAAGCGCATCCGCTCCAACATGAAGGTCTTGCGCCTGGCCAGGGGCGCAACGCTCGACTATGGCGCGGGTAACGGCGAGATCCTGCTTGAAATTGCCCGGCGCGGCCAGCGTGCCGCTTATTACGATGTTGAAGGCGTCACGATGCGCTTTGCCCAACAGCGCGCCGCTCACCAGGGACTGGCGATTGATTTCTTTCACGCGAAAGATGCTTTGGCTGCGGCAGCCAGCCAGCAAGGCTTTGATACCGTCTTTTCTTTTGACGTTCTGGAGCATTTGCCCGATCTGCCCGGCGAACTCACTTTTCTCTCTTCGCTGCTCAGACCTGGCGGAGTATTTGTTTTCGATGTGCCTGCAGGTTCTACCAAGGCGCATCCCATGCACTTGAACCATTATCTTGATGTGCTTGCCTTCATGCGCAACAAAGCCCTTGTGGACGAGCGTGGAGTTATGCTGCGCCTGCCGTTCCGCAAGGAAGAGAAATATGTCTTCCGCAAGCCGGCTTGAGGCAGCGCAGCCGTGAATCCCCGCAACATGCTGGTTATTGCTGTTTTACCAACTCATCCGAGAGCAGGCGCGCTTTCAATGCCAGGGTATAAGCCTGCGATGGATCGTTCTGCTTCGTAGCTTCCTGGCTTTTGCTGATGAACTCCAGCACCTGAGAACGCTTTCCTTCTTCCTCTTTTGAGAGCTGGCGATTAATCGCGTTCAGGTTGGCCTGAGCATTTTTCAAGAGTTGATCGGTTGCCGCCTGATTGTGCGCCGCATCAGCAGAGGCGGCAGGCACGATTGGCCCTGCGGGCGGATTCGGCTCCGTCTTATCGGCCTTCACGATCGTTTTGCGAGTGCCGTTTTTTGCGACTTCAACCTTGTCCCCGGTTTTCCGCGGCGAAGGTTTTTTCGGCTTCGATTTGTCCGTTTGCGCCGTTTCCGTTTTGGCCTGGTCCTGCGGTGTAGGCTGCGCCTGCGCATCCTGCGGCGCTTGAGCATTCTGCTGCGCCTGCGCGTTATCTGAAGGCTGTGCTGCGGGCTGCTCCGGAGTAGGTGTAGCTTCCGGCGCGGCGGCGGTTGGGATTTGTTGCGGCGCAACCAGCACAGGCTTCTTATGCGCGCAGCCCGCAAGCGACATCAGAACAAACCCAAACGCAAGAATAGCGATGTTGAGACGAAGTGGTTTCATGCTTTACTGACCGAATCCTCCGGGGCCACCGCGGGTTGTTCACCGTTAGATGGTATTTCGGCAAGCGGAAACCGCAAATAAAACGTGGTCCCATTTTCCATGATCGAGGTAAATTCCACCGATCCATGATGGAGTTGAACCACGCGGTACGCCATGGCCAGGCCGATTCCGCTGCCGCCCGATTTTGTAGTGAAGTATAAATTAAAAACTTTGTCGCGAATATTTTCCGGAATACCTGCACCTTGGTCA
>DASTCT010000250.1:0-12378 GCA_035710845.1 Candidatus Angelobacter sp. | reverse complement strand
AATTGCGCGACAAAGTGTTTTCTATATTCTCCGTGGAGTTCCCCATGAAACGCCGCATCCTTCTGGTTGACGATGAATTGGCCATTCTGCTGACCTTAAAAGCTATTTTGGAGATTCATGGTTTTGACGTTGAAACCGCCGCCTCAGCCAAGGAAGCCATCTCCAAGCTCAAGGCCAATACCTACCACATGGTGATTACGGACATGAAGATGGAGCACGAAAAGGCCGGTTATGACGTGATCCGCGCCGCCAATAAGACCGATTACGCTCCCGCCGTGGCCATCCTCACGGCTTATCCGCTTCTGGGCGGCGACTGGAAGTCTGAAGGCGCTCAATCCATGCTGGTAAAACCCATGAATACTGACGATCTGCTCCGCCGCATTGAAGTGCTATTGATTCAGCATGAAGACCAGAGACATCAACGGGCGGCAGCGCGAAGCGGAAGCAAAGTGGCAAAGTTTGAGACGGCAAAAAAGCCGGCTTAAGATCGTGCGAATTTGACCCTGCGGGCAGGCACACTAACGCCTGTGCCGGAAGAGGCCCAACTTTTCAAGAGGAAAGGTTAGTTAGTAGAGTTCCTTCGGGCTGCGCTTACAGGATTTTCGGCAGAAGGCTTCTGCTAGTTTTCTCGCCTTAGCCTGCTAAACGCTCACGCTGATGCAGCAGTCGTCTTGCGCTGCTGGAAGCACTCACGGCAAAACACCGGACGCCCCTGCGTGGGCTTAAACGGCACGGTGGTTTCCCGCTGGCATCCTGAGCAAATGGCTTTTGTCTCCACCCGCTGGTAGTTGCCGCCATTTTGCGGCAGTCCCAGCGCCTGGGCGCGTTTGCCTTTGCAGTTTTTGCAGCGTTTAGGTTCGTTCTTGAATTGTTTATCGTGGAAGAAGAGTTGTTCGCCAGAGGTGAAAACGAAATCGCCGCCGCAATCCACACATTTAAGTACTTTGTCCTGGAACTCCATCGAGAGTGCCCCCTTTCCTGCATTCATCCTGTAGAGCCATCCAAAGGACATACTTATCCTAATTGGATATATCAGAATGAATCCCTACCACCCGGGTTCGGCCCCACACGGCATTGCCGTGTGTTTATTACTTAAAAACCCAAATAAGAGACAAAACTCTAAAAAGAATTCGGACTGCCTTGCGTCTTGCTGTATTAAAACCGGGCCGTCCGAGGGGAACGACCCGGCGAACTTACTTAATCTTGCTCCTTACGCGCTTTCTTGCGATTACGTTTGCGCGCCAAGGCTTCCTTTACGCGGCGTTTTTCGCCGGGTTTGAGATAAAAAGAGTGCCGCTTGACTTCCTTGATAATGTCCTCTTGCTGGACCTTTCTTTTAAAGCGGCGCAGGGCATTTTCAAGAGGTTCGCCCTCCTGGAGCCTGACTTCAGCCAAGTACGATTACACCTCCCAACTTACCCTGGTTGGAAAATTGTTGGACATTGTTGAGTTTTGCAGTAGTCCTTTGCCTAAGTCAAGGGGTAAGTGGCCCGAAAATACACTAAAAACACCGGGATTTCTAAGGTGTCTTAATTTGAGACGGAATAAGATTGCAGATGAGTGCAAATTTCTTGCAGACACACTAGTTTTCTAAGAGCGATCTTAGAATATCGTCTCTTTGATTGCGATCTAAACTGGGTTATTTGGCTGTTCCTGTTCCGGCCCATCCATAAAGCTTGGCCGCATTGTCATGCAGCACCATGTGCGCCAGTTCCAGGGCCCGCTCGCGGGTGATTTCACCATCCTGCATCATGCCCGTCAGAGCGATGGCCAAAGCTTCGCGGGCGGATTGCGTGGTCTGCCAGCCAATCTCTTCCCAGTTGATCTCCGGCGTGTTGGGATAAAGATCGGTGCCGAACAATGCTTTCTCCGGATACCACTCCAGCATGTCGCGAATGCTCTTGCTCAGCTCGCGCGTGGAAACCAGCCAGGTCTGCTCAGAAAAATCAGCATAGACGTTGGGTTTCATCAGCAGGTAATTCACGTATTTGGTGAATGGTCCAGCGCCGCCGTGGAGCAGCACAAAATTGGTCTTGCGCAGCGAAGGATCATTTAACACCGATTCCAGCAGCGCCGGGTTTGATCCCATGAGCACAAAATAAGTACCGCAGCCGCCGCCGGTGTGTATGTGTACCGGCAGACCAAGCCGGCCGGCCTCGCGGACAATCGAGCGAAAGAGAAAGTTTTGCAGGCGGGTATAGTCCTGCTTGGGAGGCACGCCGCCCTTGATGTAGTGCTGGTAAGTCTGTTGCACTGCTTCCATCGGCTCTGCAGGGCCAAAATCCAGCGATCGCAAATATGCCGCCTCAAATTTAATAGCTACAGCGCCATTCTTTTTCTGCTGCTCCAGCACCGGCGTGATCACCTTGGCCACATACTCCTGCAACGTGGCCGGTAGAGCCGCGTCTCCGACCTCTTTCAGGTAGCGCTGCAGCAGCATGGATTCACGCGGAAAAAAAAATTTTCGGTCTGGAGATTCACTGGCCAGCGCGGAGGTTTCCAGCGGATACATCAGTGCATCATCAAACGGCACCCAACGGAAGCGCGGTGGTTGCAAGCCGCGTCCCAGGGCTATGCGATTGGCCAGTTCAGTCTCAATGCCAAGCTTATCCAATACCCAGTTGGGGAAATTATCGCCCTGTTCCTGCATAACTTTTTGCTTGGTGGCCATGAGTTCGCGCACGTGCTCAGGGCTGCGGTCGTTATAGGGATAGTTGTAGAGCGCCTTCCACGCCGCCAGATATTGCGGGTTTTCCGGACGCGAAATGGTGGTCGGCTCGCTCGGTTCCAGCGGATCGCACGGCAGCGCGTCAAAGTCGTCATCCTTATCGCCGGGCGAGACCAGCTTGGGCGGATGAGAATGATTATCTATCGCCTTGATCTTGTTGATCTCGGCCAGAAGCTGGGGATCGGCGGTCTGGGCGCGAAGCAGGCCCACAAGCACTAGAGATAGAAGCAGAACAGCAGATTTTTTGAGCATAGGCGAATAGTTCCTAAGTTCGCAAAAAGGGTAAACCGCGGCGGGTGAGATTGCAAAACCCCCTGGCTAATTTGGCTTTGCCGCGCGGTCTTTTTGAGTCAGAATACCCGCAATATTTCCAAACCAGAATCAGGCTTAGGTTACCTGTAAGCGTTTCTAGAGATGGAGGAGGATCAAAGGGTGCAAATCTCGAAAGAAGACCTCAATTGGGCTGCCGATCAAGGTGTGATCTCGCGTGAGCAAGCAGACCGCCTGTGGAGCGTTTTTTCCAGTCGGCCGCGGACCGGAAATGTGTTCGATCTGGCTCACGTGGCGTACTATTTCGGCGCGCTGATTGTCATCTCCGCCATGGGTTGGTTTATGACACTCGGTTGGGAGCGCTTTGGAGGAGGCGGCATTTTTCTGATCTCGGCCGCGTACGCTCTTTGTTTCATCTTTGCCGGAAGAGAATTGTGGTTCAAACGCGAGCTGATAGTACCCGGTGGCCTGCTCTTCACTCTGGCTGTGTGGATGACGCCGCTGGCGGTATATGGATTGGAACGCATGATAGGATTCTGGCCCCAGTCTGATCCAGGTACCTTTCGCGATTTCCACGAGTGGATTCGTGGGAGCTGGATACTGATGGAACTCAGCACGATCTTGACTGGACTGATTGCGTTACGGTTCATCCGATTTCCTTTTCTCACGTTTCCAGTGGCTTTTACTCTCTGGTATATGTCTATGGACCTTACACCACTTCTCGCCGGCTCTCCCTTCACATGGAGGGCGCGACTCTGGGTCTCCGCTATTTTTGGCCTGGTGGTCCTCATCATTGCCTATGTGGTCGATCATCGCAGCAAAAATGACTACGCCTTCTGGCTTTATCTTTTTGGCCTCATGGCCTTTTGGGGCGGCCTCTCACTGATGGAGTCTGGCAGCGAGTCAAAAAAATTCTTGTATTGCCTGATCAATGTGGGTCTCATGGTTTTTGCTGTGCTTCTTGATCGCAAAGTTTTCATTGTGTTTGGATCGCTGGGTGTCTTCGGATACCTGGAGCACCTTTCCTGGTCGGTTTTCAAGGATTCCATGCTGTTTCCCTTTGCTTTGACCTTTATCGGTATCCTGGTGATCTATTGCGGAATCAAATATCAGCGCCACCAGGTCCGCATTGCTGCAGCCATCTTCCGCCTGATACCGCCTGGCATGCAGCGGTTTCTGCCACAGCACCGGCAGCACGCACATGGCTGAAATTTTTTCAGCACTGACTGCTGAATTTTCCCCGGAACTGGACAGAACTGGTTTGCGTTAATACCCTAAGACAAACCTCATGAGCGCAGAGCCCGTTATCCAGGTACAGTCGTTGCAGAAAAGCTACGGCAAGGTGGAAGCCGTTAAGGGCATTGATTTCCAGGTAGGCCAGGGAGAAGTTTTTGGCTTGCTGGGCCCAAATGGCGCTGGCAAGACCAGCACCATTGAAATTCTTGAAGGGCTGCGTCCGCGCACCAGCGGCGAAGCCACCGTGCTTGGCTTTGATCCTGACCGGCAGAAGCAGCAGTTGAAAGATCGCATTGGCGTGTGCCTGCAAGCCACCAATTTGCCGGCGAAGATCCGGGTGCAGGAAGCGCTGGAGCTTTTTGGCTCTTTTTACTCGCGCAGTCTGAGTTCTGAGCAGCTCTTGAATCGCCTGCAGTTGTGGGAGAAACGCGCTGCCTACTATGAAACTCTGTCCGGCGGCCAGAAGCAGAGGCTGGCGCTTGCCCTGGCGCTGGTAAACGATCCGCAATTGCTCTTTCTTGACGAGCCGACCACCGGGCTCGATCCGCAGATCAGGCTTGAGATCCATAAGTTGATCGAAGAGATGAAAGGCGAGAACCGTACCGTGGTGCTGACCACGCATTACATTGAAGAAGCTGAGCGGCTGTGTGATCGCGTGGCCATCATTGATGAAGGCAAGATCGTGGCTATGGGTACGCCGCGCGAACTCCAGCAGAAGAGCCGCATGCAATCGCGGATTGATATTGTGACAGCCCAGGTGCTCAACGGCAACGCTCTTCCGCAATGGCCAGACGCGCTGGAAAACTCGCTGGCCGAAGATGGCCGCTCATTGACGGTCTATTCATCGCGGCCGGCGCGAACTCTTTTTGAGATCATGAAGTGGCTGGACCACCAAAGTCTGCAATTAGAGGACGTCCATCTGAAGAGGCCGACGCTGGAAGACGTATTTGTGGAGCTGACCGGAAAGAAGCTGCGGGACTAAGGCCATGAAAACATATCTTGCAATCATCGCCATGGACATTAAGCTGGCCCTGCGCCTGCGCGCGGTGATCTTCTTTAACTATCTCTTTCCGCTGATTTTCTTTTTTACGTTCGCCACATTGCTGCATCGGACGCCTGAGCAACTGGCCTTTGTGGTTACCATGTCCATCACGCTGGGAGTGCTGGGCAGCGGCTTCTTTGGCTCAGGTATTCGCGCGATCCAGGAGCGCGAGCTGAATATTCTGCGCCGGTACAAAGTTACTCCCATCACACCCGTGCCGATCCTTGTGGGCTCCATGTTTACCGGCTGGATCATTTTTATCCCGTACATCCTGGTGCTGCTGTTGCTGGCCCACTTTCTTTATCAAATGCAGTTGCCCGCGCACATGGTGCAGCTCCTGGTGTTTATCTCGCTGGGGCTGATCGCGTTTCGATCGCTGGGACTGGTGATTGCGTCCGTGGCCAATACCATGCAAGAGGGAACCATCATCGTGCAGTTATTTTATTTCCCCATGCTGCTCTTGAGCGGGGCCACCGTGCCTGAAAGTGATTTCAAAGGGGTGATGCAAATTGTTCACAACTTTGTTCCCGCCACGTATTTGGTGAAGGGCATGAATAGCATGATGCTTGGTCATGGAAGCCTATTCCAGAAAGACAACTGGCTTTCAGCATTGGCGCTCATCATTACCACCGTGGTTGGCAGCACGGTGGCCACCAAACTTTTCCGCTGGGAAAAAGAAGAAAAAATTCGCAGTTCAGCCAAATGGTGGGTGGTTGTGGCGCTACTGCCGTTCCTGGTGATGGGCCTGTGGGTTTGGCTCCGTCACTAAAAGCTTAAAAGCAGGAACTCTGGTTGCTTTAGCGGTGTCTGAAGAAACCAGACATGCCACGCTACGGCGATAAAACTCCACGCTTCAGCGATAAAATTCGAAGATCGGTTATCCCTGCCTTGCTCCTGGCGATTGCCGCAATTCTTGCCGCGCAGTCTCATCGTCAGCTTCCCCGGGCGCAATCGCAGAAGGATTTTCTCCGCAAGTTTATTGCAGCTGCGGTTGAACGGACCCATCACGCTGTCCGCTACGATCCAAAATATTTTTGGGTTGGAGAGCGCCCAAAGATCCCGCCACGCCGACGCGCGTTTATAACTGAGGATGCATTAATCCTCGTTGGGCGAACCCTCTCTGAGCAGCCGAATATTATGTGCACGGCCTATCGTTAACGAAGCGCTGCCACCCTTCTTGCACTGTAAAAATGGGGCTCTCGTCCGTCTTGCACCACTCGTCCGAGTTGTTACTATCGTTTTCCGGCGGTTGGAAAGTCTGAGATAATTGGAGTATAAAGAAATGTTGCGCATCCGTTTGCTTTCCAGGCAGTTAAGCAGGCGAAAATCGGCGGCAGGAAAATCATGTCTACTAGCACACTTACAAAAGGCCTTGAAGGCGTAGTTGCGGCTACTTCCGGAATTTGTTACATCGATGGCGAGGCTGGGGTGCTCGCCTATCGCGGCATTGATATTCACGAATTGGCAGAGAAATCCACGTTTGAGGAGACCTGCTATCTCCTGTGGTTTGGCCGGCTGCCCAGGAAAGCCGAACTGGCTGACCTGAAACAGAAATTGGCGGCTGAGCGCAAGATGGATCCCGCGATTTACAACATGATGCGGAGCCTGCCGAAAACGGCCACGCCCATGGAGGTTCTGCGGACGGCGGTTTCAGCGCTTTCTTTTTACGATTCTGAGGCGGAAAAAATCGATCATGACGCCAATGTGCGCAAGTCTGTCCGGCTGACCTCGCAGATTGCCATGATTGTGGCCGGCTTTGATCGAATCCGCAAAGGCAAAAACGTGGTTGATCCTGATCCATCGCTCTCGCATGCGGCGAATTTCCTGCTCCAGCTCAATGGCCAGAAGCCGACGCCAACAGCAGAGAAGGCTTTAGATGTCGCCCTGATCTTGCATGCCGATCATGAATTAAATGCCTCTACCTTTGCAGCGCGAGTAACCGCAGCCACGCTTTCCGATATGCATTCAGCCATTACCAGTGCTATTGGCGCGCTGAAAGGCCCGTTGCACGGCGGCGCTAATGAGGCTGTGATGCGCATGCTGTTTGAGATCGATAAAAATGGCGAGGACCCAGTGGAGCATGTGAAAGAGATGCTTGCCAATAAGGAAAAAGTTTCAGGCTTTGGCCATCGCGTCTACCGCACGGAAGACCCGCGGGCCACGCACCTGCGTGCCATGTCGCGCGACCTGGGTCGCTCAGCCAATCCGCGTTGGTATGACATGTCTGCCAGGATTGAGCAGTACATCAAGAATGAAAAACATCTCAATGCCAACGTGGACTTCTACTCCGCTTCCACCTACACCACCCTTGGCCTGGATGTTGATCTGTTCACCCCTGTCTTTGCCGTGTCGCGTATCAGCGGTTGGGCAGCGCACGTGATTGAGCAACTGGATGACAACCGGTTGATCCGTCCACGCGCCGACTATGTTGGGCCGGCATATCCGAATAAGTACGTGGCGATGGAGAACAGGTAGTTCTCGCCAGTCAGCTTTTTCTGAAATCTCGAGCAAAGCGAGAGATCGCTATCATTACGAAGCTCTAGCGGTTCACCCAAGTAGATTTCCATTCTCTCAGCCGCGGAGCGCGAGGATTCCGTGTGCTCCTTCTAGTGTTTCGATAGAGGCCCCTCGCTGCGCTTCGGGGTCTCAGAAAGCGCTACGCTCGGGATTTTCAGAAAAGCGTAAAATAAAACTCATGCGCCGCATATATCTGGACAACAATGCCACCACCCCCGTGTTGCTGGAGGTGTTTGAGGCCATGCGGCCCTTCTATCTGGAGCAGTTCGGCAATGCATCGTCAATCCACCACTTTGGCCAGCACGCCCGGGCGGCGGTGGAGAAAGCGCGCGGCTCGGTAGCGGCGCTGTTAAATGCGCGTCCTGCAGAAATCGTATTTACCAGCGGCGGAACCGAGGCTGACAATCTGGGCATCTTTGGTCTGGTGCAGCGCGGCGATCACGTAATTACTTCCACCATCGAGCACAGCGCGGTCATGAATTCCTGCAAGCGGCTGGAGCAGATGGGATGCGAAGTAACGTTTGTTCCTGTCGGCGAGCAGGGAGAGATTTATCCCGGCAACGTGGAAGCGGCCTTACGCCCGAACACCCGGCTGATCAGCATC
Source organism: Candidatus Angelobacter sp. (assembly GCA_035710845.1). Classification (GTDB taxonomy): domain Bacteria; phylum Acidobacteriota; class Terriglobia; order Terriglobales; family Acidobacteriaceae; genus Angelobacter. Next base: position 3,981 of record DASTCT010000250.1, on the reverse strand, counting down.
ATGATGGCAAATAACGAAACTGGCGTAATCCAGCCAGTGGAGGAGATCGGCAAGATCGCGGAAGAATCGGATGTTTTCTTCCATACTGATGCGGTGCAGGCTGCGGGCAAGATTCCCATTGACGTGCAGAAAATCCGCTGCGATGCGCTTTCCATTTCCGGCCATAAAATCCACGCGCCGCAGGGAACTGGAGCGCTTTACATCAAGAAAGGGACGCTGATTCAGCCGCAGATTTATGGTGGCAGCCATGAGCGCCAACGCCGAGCGGGAACGGAGAACCTGCCGGGGATCGTTGGTCTAGGCAAAGCGGCGGAAGTTTCAAAGCACTGGCTCGAGAGCGGCGGACCTGCCGAAATGGCGGCAATGCGAGATCGTCTCCAGGAGACAGTATTGAGCGCCATGGACGATGTAGGCGTGAACGGGCAGGGAGCGCCGTGCGTCCCCAACACCACAAATTTCTGGTTCGATCATGTTGAAGGCGAGGCGCTGGTAATTGCGCTTGACCTGAAGGGCCTTGCGGTTTCAAGCGGCGCTGCCTGCTCTTCTGGCGCCATTGAGCCTTCGCACGTTTTGCTGGCGATGGGACTGCCACATCAACGCGCGCGTGCCAGCATTCGCGTAAGCCTAGGCAAGCAGACCACACAGGAAGACATTGATTTTGCTGCGCGGGTGATTCCTGAGACGGTGGCGAGGCTGAGGGAGATCTCACCGGTGTATCAGGATCGCCGGAATCGCGCGCAAGCGCCCACATCGCCGTAATCGGGAAACCGCGGATTGCCAGTTAGGATTGCTGCGGTTACGTGTGAGACTCAGTTGGCGGACTGGGCTCCTCAATGTCGATGTTGTCGAGAAGCAAGCGTCCTTGGAATGTGAGTTCCAAGGAGAAATGTATCGTGTCTTAACAATCCATACTCCTGCAGTATATGTACTTTCTTGACATCTGGTTTCTGACCACGCCAACCATGTTCTCTAAAAAACTCCCAAGCACCTCTGTTTTGAAGAATGCTTTTTATCCGGGAGTATGAAAGTCCGTTGATAAAAACTTCAGATTTGGCTCCAAGCTGAGTTCGTAATTCAGAATTCTCTTTGCTGAGGCGCGCTATTTCATTCGATAAAGCTGGAAGATCCGCTTCTTTATGGGCACGCACCCATCCAATCAAATTTTCTCTCCGAGAGAGTTGACCGAGCTTATTGGCAATAGCGATTTTAATATCCTTGGTGTCTTCCCAAAATTCCACCAATTTGCTCTGGATCAGTTCACGGAATGCGTCCCACTCCTTCCGGTGCTTGTCAATCGTCTCCATACCGTGTTTCTTTACCCGCGCTTCTAAAGCGGCATCTTTGATAACGCAGGCAAAAAGGGGGTTGCCTTGGCTTAGCGCGTATTCATATTCGAGTTGGGTATAACTCTTGCCGCTTTTCGGATCAATGCTTCCATACCGTCCGCCTAGAATAAGAAGGTAGACGTCCGATTCATCAATCCACTGTTTGATCACTTTCATTTGGGATTCATCTCCAGCGGCGAAGAGCTCCATCCCTGCAGGAATGTGACCAGCCGTGAGAATGGCTTCTACGGCGGCTTGGCGTTCTTCACGTAGGTCGCTGAAAGTGGATGAGACAAAAACCTGAAGCCGTTTTTTAATGAAATCAACCATCAGAAACTAAATTAGCAGAAATTGAGACAATTTTTTCTGGATGGTGCAAACAAGATAATCGAAGCGCAAGTAGCAACCGTCAATGGGCAGCCCCATCGCTGCACCCCGAGAAGAGTAGCAATAATGTTTTCCCATTCAGGTTTATAATCTGCGCACCGCGATAAGGCATATCTGGTTTTTGAAGGAAAATCACTGTTCTGTCGCAGAGGGAAGATCAATGGCGGAATCTGAGCAACTGTGCAGAGGGCAGATACCACTTCCAACGTCCAAGCCGATCAAGTTCGACTTATCCACGATCATTTTCACACTGGTCTTTTTAATCGGCTTTTCTCTGTTTGCTTCTGCTACACCCCAAGACAACGCTTCGGGCAGCCCAAACAGCAGGACGGACCAAACAGTCCAAACAGAACACAGGTCTCCTGCGGAGTGCACGCTGCCCAGCGGAAATAACAGGGCCCGTCGATTCGATGTCATCGTTGTCGGAGCAGGAATTGCGGGGCTCACTGCGACCAGGGAGTTGCAGCGCCTGGGCCGCTCGGTCCTGATTTTGGAGGCGAACAATCGGATCGGAGGGCGCGGCTACGTCGGATATATCGGCGATGAAAAGGTCCCAATCGATTATGGAGGGGCGTGGATTCATGGCATTGCCACCAACCCGCTCACCGGTATGGTTGACGCCATGGGCTTCCAGCGGGAACGTACCGAGCTCGACTTGCCTTATTTTGTGAACGGCCATGAAGCAAATAAGGAAGAGAAGGAACTCTTTGACGAGGCCGTGGAAGAGTATGAAAAAGGGGTAGAGCTGGCCGCCACTTCTGTTGAGGACCAGTATGCGCTCTCTGAGTTTGCCTGCAGTGAGTATAAAGAGCTATCGCAAAAGCATGTACCGCTGAAACAGATTTGCCGCGATCTGGGGAGCAGAATTCCGTTTAGCAAGACTTCTTTTCAACGTGATTGCCGGCGGCGCGTTCGCACGCCGGAGGAATTCTGCACCATGGCAGACAAAGATTTGCACGTTACCAGCGACGTGGCGGAAAACTACAAGCCTGATGCAGAGAAATTCAAAAACATCCTCCCTTTGCTGGTTGCCAATGCCGGGCCGCTGGAGAGCGCCGCTGAACTAGACAAGACCTCTGCCGTTGATGGCGCACACTTTGAAGCTGGAGAGGATGACTTAATCGACAAAGGAATGGGCGCTTTTGTCGGGAAACTTGGAGACGGCTTGCCCGTGTGCCTGAACTCGCCGGTCACTGAGGTGGATTATTCCGGAGATGGCGTGAAGGTGCGCACTGGGGACAGGATCTTTGAAGCTTCGCACGCATTGGTTACAGTCTCAGTAGGAGTGCTGAAGAAAAAGAAGATTTCGTTCAACCCTCCGCTGCCGGAAGCAAAACGCAATGCCATCGATCTTATACAGATGGGAAATATGCAGAAGGTGATCGTCCCTCTCACGAAGGATATTTTTCCCAAAGAGCCAAAGAATTCATGGATACTCTATGAAGGAGAGCTTCCTAAAGAAGCGTTGGTTTTTGCTAAGAACCAGGAGCCGCCTCTCCCGCTTGTGAATGGAACGCGGATTGTGATGGCGTTCGTGGTCAAACCGCTGAATAAAAACATCGCGATCGGTTTTTTTGGCGGAGATTGGGCAAAGGCACTGGAGAAACGGTGCCTGGGCGTAGAGCACGATTCCGGCAAAAGCAATCCGAAATGCGACGATCTCTCGATTGCCATTACTAAGTCTGCCCTTTCCAACATAACCGGTGAGAAGAATATTGATGATGACATTCAAGAGGGCGGAATCCAGCTAACGCGCTGGAGCCTGGATCCCACCTCCTTCGGTGCCTATTCGGTGGCGGAACCTGGACAATGGTACGAGCGGGAGATCCTGGCTGAGCCGGTAATGAACCCAGCCGACCCAACGAGAACAAAGCGTCTGTTTTTCGCTGGAGAAGGAACAGCCCGCGCAATCTATAACGGCTCCTATCCTGGCGCTTACGAGTCGGGGTTAAAAGCAGCTCGAGAGATCCATGCCGCCATGCTTGAAGAGAAAGCCAAGAATAACGAAAAGCCTTAAACTCCGTTTTATTAACCTGCATTGCTTAACACATTCGGGATGTTCAGTTTTTTATGCGCAAAATGCTTCACGCCGCTAACGAAGTTTCACTCGGCTTGACCGCCGGTGCGTCTTTCTTAGGCGCGCCTTTGCGCCAGCGCGTAATTCCTGTAATCTACTCTCTTCTTGAAATGCCCGTCTCGTTGGCAAATTCCGGAGTTGTGTACCAGGCGCTCAAGAAGTGCGGCATCGGCCTTGTCTCGGCGCTGCCGG
>DASTCT010000249.1:0-1235 GCA_035710845.1 Candidatus Angelobacter sp. | reverse complement strand
GGGCTGGAAGTTAGCGTTGAACTTGAAGTTGAGCGAAGGGGGCTTTCATCCCACGACATTGGTTTACTTCCGCCAACGGCTCATTGAACACGCCAAGGCCGATGTGGCAATGCGAGCAGTACTGGCGGCGTTACAGAAAGAAGGACTGATTGCCAAACGCTCCAAACAAAGATTGGACTCGACCCATGTTTTGAGTGCGGTCAGGGATTTGAGCGCTTTGGAATGTGTACGCTAGACGCTGCGCTTGGCCTTGGAAGAACTGGAGCGCGGCTTAGCAGAGTCAGAGCGGCCTGACTTTTGGGCTTTGTTCTGGGAACGTTACGTCGAGAGCAAGCGCGATTACAGGAGTGGGGTTGAGGTGCTTAAAAACAAGCATCGCGCGGCTGGCGAGGATTGCTTGCGCTTGTTGCAGTGGCTCGAACCGATGGCCGCGGAGCTACGTTATGGCCAACAAGTGGAGTTACTGCGCGAAGTTTTCGCTCAACCGTATCAGCAAAAGGCCGGAGAGGTTAAGCCGGTCAAAGAACACGCTACGGGAGTGGTGCGTAACCCGCATGATCCCGACGCCCAATGGTCGGCCAAAGGCAAGGATACACCGAAGAAGACTTGGGTTGGTTACAAAGCGCAGATCGCGGAGAGCTTGCCGCAAAAAGAGGCTCTGAACCAGGAGCGCTTTATCACCTCGATAGTCACCCAGAAGGCCAGTGAAAGCGACGATCCAGGACTAGATCAAACCTTCCAAGATCAAGCTCGCAGCGGCTTGGATCGACCGACTGAATTTTATGTCGATGGGACCTACGTTTGAGCCATTCGACTCTATCAAGCTCAGGAGGAAGGCTGGGAGCTCATTGGCCCAGCGCAGCCGAGCGCTAATCGGGCTGAACTGAAGAGAGCCTATCGGATTGAGGCCTTTGACATTAATATCGCCAAGCGCACGGCTCGCTGTCCGGGTGGTTATGCCAGCACCCAGTGCAGCCGCTTAGTGGAGACTAAGCGTCAGAAAGTGAGCTTTCGCTTTGAATGGAGTTACCATTGCCGCAACTGTCCACTGCGCTCGGACTGTGTACCCGCTAAACAATCTCATCGCACCATCGTGGTAGGTCAGCACCACGAGCTTTTGCAGCAGCGACGTCGCGATCAACAAACTGAGCAGTTCAAAGAACGCACGCACCAACGAAGCGCTATCGAAGGCACCATCAGCGAACTGACGCGTGCTCACGGCTTACGCAGAAGCC
>DASTCT010000248.1:0-36891 GCA_035710845.1 Candidatus Angelobacter sp. | reverse complement strand
TGGAAGCGATGAGATATGTGGCTTCAATAAAATATTGGGCGTTGGTCACTTTTTCTCCTCCGCCTTCACCGCTTCTTTTTTGCGAAACATCTTGAGCATGCGATCAGTAATGAGGAAGCCGCCGGTCACGTTGATCATGGCAGAAGTCACGGCGGCGCAGCCCAGAATCTCCGCAAGAGTCTGGTGCTGGTCATACTTTGACCCGGCAATCACCAGCGAGCCAATCAGCGAGATGCCGGAAATGGCATTGGTCGCCGACATGAGCGGCGTATGCAGCAGAGGCGGCACGCGGGAGATCACCTGGTAGCCAAGGAACGCCGCCAGCACAAACACGTACAACGATGCGATCAAAATTGCAGGGTTGAAGTGCAGACTATCTGCCGGCCCTTCAAGCAGAAAAAAAGCACTGATGAAAGCTACCGGATTGAACAATAAGTGCTCCATTCCACTCTCCTTTTTATGCCACGGGATTGCCCAAGGCTGCGGCCACTTTGGGATGCACGCTGCCGCCCTGGTAGGTTACGCAAGCGCCTTTTAGGATGTCATCGTTCATATCGATCTTTAAATTGCCTTTGTCATTGATAAGGCTGATAAAGCTGGTCAGATTGCGCGAATAAAGCTGGCTGGCGTGTCCAGCCACCGAGGCGGGAAGGTTCAGCGGCCCAAGAATCAGCACGCCGTTGTGGTCCACCTCTTCACCAGGCTTGGTAAGCGCAACGTTGCCGCCGGTTGAGGCAGCCAGGTCAATGATCACGCTGCCGGGTCGCATCGTCTTGACCGCTTCTTCCGTCAGCATAAGCGGGGCTTTGCGGCCGGGGACCTGCGCTGTGGTAATCACCACATCAGAGACAGCGGCGCGCTTGGCCACCATGTCACGTCCGCGCTGCAGGGCTTCAGGTGAAAGCTCTTTGGCGTAGCCGCCTGCATCCTGGGTTTCAATGCCGCCAAGATCGACTTCTAAAAATTTTGCGCCCAGCGATTTCACGTCTTGTCCGGCGGCAGCGCGGACATCATAAGCCTCAACCACTGCGCCAAGCCTGCGTGCTGTGGCGATGGCTTGCAATCCGGCAACGCCCGCACCCAACACAAGCACTTTGGCCGGCGGAACCGTACCGGCAGCGGTCATTAACAACGGAAACATGCGAGGAAGCCGATCTGCGGCCATGATCACGGCTTTGTAGCCAGCAACGGTCGCCATGGAAGAAAGAGCGTCCATGGATTGTGCTCGCGTGGTTCGCGGGACCAGTTCCACGGCAAAAGCCGAGAGCTTTTTGGCGATAATCGGCTCCAGGGCAGCAGGTTCATCCAAAGGTTTAAGAAAACCGATGATGACACAGCTGGCTTTGAGCTTGGCGATATCGTCAGGCTCCGGCCGGTTCACACAGGCAAGAACGTCGGCCTCCGGCAGCAGATCAGAACGGCCCATCACGCTAGCGCCGGCAGTTTCATATTCCGCGTCAGGAAATCCAGCGTGTACGCCCGCGCCGGTTTCAATCCCGATCTCCACGCCGGTTGCAACCAGCTTTTTCACCGATTCAGGCACCAGCGCCACCCGGGCCTCGCCTGGCTGTTTCTCCCGTGGGACAGCAATTCTCATAGGGCCGTATCCTCTCTACGCGCAAAGACTTGTCATGATAACTGAATTGCTAAGAGAACATTATTCCTAAACACGCGGATTTGTGAAGTGCAACTTTCGGACAGACAGAAGATGAACCGTGACCAACAATTACAGAAAGCGTTTGGGGTAAATTCCCAAACACTCCTGGAAGGTACGCAGGCTGGGCAATCGATGAGACGTGAGCGGTGGCCTAACCATCATCACTGGTAAATAGTCCAGATTTTGTCTGGCAAACGGTGTTATAATTAAATCTCCAGTTAAGTGATTTACCAGCGGTCAGCGAGCCGGTCCAGCCTTTAAAAGCGACAACCCACCTCACAGTAACCAGTCAATCTTCTCAGCAGGAAATATCAAAAATTTAAGGAAACAAAACAAATGGAACAAGGAATTGTGAAGTGGTTTAACGACGCAAAAGGATTTGGATTTATTACCCGCAATAGCGGCGAAGGAGATGTATTCGTGCATTTCTCCGCCATCCAGTCCAGCGGTTTTCGCAGCTTGCCGGAAGGCCAAGCCGTGGAATTCAACGTCACCAAAGGCCCCAAAGGCCTGCAGGCGGAAAACGTAAGAGCTCTGTAAACCAAATCATCAAATTACTGCCCGGATGCATTGAGTGCTCCGGGCAGTTCTGCGTCTGGGGCGCTTTAGTAATGTAGTTTGGTATCCGGGCTACATACGCATAAACGATCGCGCGCTCTGGGTGGCATGTTCACGCAGTTCAGCGGCCACTAAAGCTTGTTCGAGTGTCGGCTCATTCCAGTTAGTCAGGAGTTGTGAGAGCTCATCAGCGTGGGCCTTGTCACCGGTTTTTTGGTAGGCACGGACCATCAGGCTGAGTGAAATCGGGTTGCGATTGTCTTCTGCAAGGTGCGTCAGAGCTTCGTCATACTTGCCTTGTCCCATCAGCACGGCCCCTGCAGCGCCGTCATAGGCGATCTGTACAACCTGGTCATGAGTTGTATCGGCGAGATCGTGTAGCTGTTTGAGTGTGGCATTGGCCAGTTCGCTGTTGCTTTCGCGCACGGCGCGCGCCACGCGCTCACGCAGAACGACTGCAAGCTCCTGCTGCTGGGCGGCTTTCGGCAGAGAATGTTTCTCATGAAGTACGGCTTCAGCTTTTTTCAGCAGCTCCAGCGCTTTCGCGCCATCAGTCTGGTATGAGGCCATGGTGCGATAGGCTTCAGCTTCAGGCACAGCCAGATCATTTTCATGGGCCTGGCTGGCGACCGCCCGGAAGGCTGCGTCAGCGCCGGCAAAGTCCTGCTCGCGAATATAGGTGATAGCGGATTGCAATCCCCATTGGGCAGCTTCAGTCTTTGACGATGCATGCAGGATAGCCAGGGCATATTCGGCGCGGGCACGAGGCTCATCGCCCTTGAGAGCGTAGGTATCGGCAATGCCGAGTTGTGAATAGACAAATCCGGGATCGATCTTGAGCGAAGCGCGGTAATGGACGAGCGCTTCATCAAACCGTCCGGCCATGCGCAGTATCTCAGCGTAAGAGTCCTGCGGGTTGGATTCATTGGGCAGCAGCGCGATGTATCGCTGCATGGTTGAGAAGGCTTTGTCAAAGTTCCGCGTGCGCGCGTAGCAGTAAGCCAGTTCATTCAGCGGCGGAGCAAAATCAGGGTTGAGCGCTACCTCCCGCTCAAACATAGGAATGGCGCGGGCAATCTGCTGCTGGTTTTCCACCCAGACTGCGCCAAGCCAGGCCAGAAACTTGTCTTTAGGATATTCATCCAGCACTTCATTCATGGCCTGAATGGCCGGAACCATGCGGCCTTCACTGGAGTTGCTGAGCCAGTCGATCACAAGCTGTTCGCCGCTGCTTACTTTGGACTTTGCGGCATTAGCCCGATCACGCGCAGCCACTTTTTCTGCGGGATCAACTGCTGCATCTACCGATTCAAAACTGATCATGATGTTGGCCAGAGCGAAGTCTGGATCAAGCTGAATGGCCTTGTGAAAATCCTGCATGGCCTCAGGGCCGTGCAGGTTCTGCAGCTTGACCAGTCCGCCGGCAAAAAGCTGCCGCGCGGGCGTTGACTTGGTTGTAATGGGAAGAATCCCCTGCTCGCGCGGGGCCGTCTCCGCAGCAAAAGAAAGCGCGGCAAAGCAGACAGTAAACACCGCCAGCCGGAAGAAATAATTTCGAGGCATGTCCCTCTCCCTAAAAATCGAAAGAACACTTGCTCGTACACCGGGCGTTGTGGGCAAGTTAACGCAGATTGCATGGAGCGGGAAAGTTACAGTGGTAATCCTTAAAAGGAAGGCTGTAAGCACTAGCAAGCAAAAGAGATATACGTATCCTTAAAAGGTCTAGGAATTGCGCCTCTTGGGCTACTTGCGAGCGTAGAAATAATAATCGGCGGTGTAACTGCTCTTGGATTCTTTTTCCAGATTCTCGCCGCTGCATCCTGAAGTTGGAGCGAGGCCGCCAACGGTGTGGATCCGTTGAATAGTGGTTATGCGGCTGAATGCTCCATTGCCTGAATGGTCCGTCACGGTCAGAAGCAGCCAGGGAATGGCACTAGCATCCGGCGCGTCGACTTTCGCAGCCAACTTGGCGCAAATTTCGCTGCCGTCCGTGTGCTTCCAGGTGGGGCCGCCAAAATGCTTGCCCAGAACGTCACCCTGATCGTCATATAGGAAGGCTTCAGGAGCTTTGAGTACCCAAGCTAGCTCGCCAGCAGCACCAGCTTGGCAAACATAAATCTGGAATCCCTTGGCGTGCGCTATCAAGACAAGCTCTTCACCAGCAGGCGGCTTGAGCAACTCAGGGACATTGGGAATTTTCACCGCACGATTCTAGCACTCGTCTCTAAGGCTACTTCTCTCGCTTGTGGGCGACCTCGCGAGCAGCGGCAAGAATCGCTCCAACGGCAGGATTTGTGCCTGCGGTTGGAAGTTTATCCATTTTCAGGGCATAAAGATTTTGCTTTTCAATTTTTGCGGCATTCGCAAGCATGGCGTTGAGATCGTCATAGATAGAAACCATGCGGCCAGAAAGCGCGTCAACACGGCCTGAGGCCAATTCCAGCACCAGCTCTGCCGGACGTTCGGCGGGAACGTTGATGTTTTCATCAAAGATGCGCCGGAACCACGGCAGCCATTTCTGGCCTTCAGGCGAGGTCAACGAATACTCCGTCATGGCAGTACGCACCGTGCCGGGCGAGACAGAAAACAAGGCCACTCCATGCTCTCGAGCTTCAAGGGCAACGCATTCGGTAAAGCGAATCAGCGCTGCTTTACTTGTGACATACGCGGTGTAATACGGAGTGGTAACAGCGCCGGCGCCGCTGACAATATTAATGATCCGTCCACGGCGGCGCGCCACCATGCCGGGCAGAACGCACTGGCTGCAAAGCAGAGGCCCGCGAACATTGACCTCCATTGTGCGCCACCATTCTTCCATGTCAGTCTCCCAGAACGGCCCAAACGGCTTGATGGCAGCAGCGTTGTTCACCAGCAGATCAACCGGGCCCAGCGATTGCTCGATTCCCTGGAACGCCTTGTGCACCGCTTCCGCAGAACTTACGTCAGTAGGGACAGCCTGCGCTACTCCGCCCGCCTGCTGAATCATACTGACGGTCTCCGCCAGTTCCCTGACAGAGCGAGCCAGCACGGCGATCCTGGCTCCCGCAGCGGCAAGCTTAAGAGCAATGGCGCGTCCAATGCCGCGACTTCCACCAGTTACAACAGCGGTCTGGCCGGAAAGAGAGATTGGTTGCGATGCAGATAGCATGTTATAGCTCCCAACAAATCATAACGTGGTGAATATAAGCAAACACAAGGCTAGAGCTATTCAGCTTGGGTGCGCTACGCAGGAAATTTCGTGAGATCAGCATTTGATCCGCACAGAACAACTCCAACGCGTTCGCCAGCGGATCGCGGCTTGTAAACCCCAGCCAGCAGCGCCGCAAAAGCCGTAGCGCCGCCCGGCTCGGCGATCAGACGCAGGTTTTGCCAGAGAGCTTTTTGCGCGGCAACGATCTGTTCATCGGTAACAAGAAGGGCCTGGGAAATAAACTTCTGCGCGATGGGGAACATGAGTTCGCCGGCGCGGCTGGCTGCGAGTGAATCGGAAGCAACGCCGCTGGTCTCAACATCAACCGGATGCCCAGCGGCAAGCGCGGCATGCAAGGTTGGCGCGCGTTCCGGTTCCACGCTGATCACGCGAACGCGCTCCTGATACCATGCTGCAACGCCACCGATAAGGCCGCCTCCACCAACCGCGATCAGGACTGAATCCAGGCTGCGAATTTGCTCTTCCAACTCCATCCCTAGGGTACCCTGTCCGGCCAGCACGCGGCGATCGTCATAAGCATGAATGGGAACGGCGCCGGTTTGCGCGGCGCGCTCGCGGCTGGCTTCCAGCGCTTCAGCATAATTTTTGCCGGTGATGCTGATGTCCGCTCCGTATTGCTTGAGCCGCTCAACTTTTGGGGCCGGTGTAATGGTGGGAACAAAGATTTCTGCGCGGTGTCCAAGCCTTTGTGCGGCGTAAGCAACGGCTGCACCGTGGTTGCCGCCGGAAGCGGCTATGACCCCGGCTGGGGGAACAGTGGAGCTGAGAATGCAATTAAAAGCGCCACGCGGCTTGAAAGAGCCCGTGTGCTGCAGGAATTCCAGCTTTAAAAAAATTTTGGCGTCAATGCCAAAAGCTTTCTCTTCCAGGGCAATCACCGGCGTGCGGCGCACATGCACAGCAATGCGCCGCCCGGCATCCTGAATTTCTGTGCGCGAGATCATTCGGCTTCTGGTTCTTGACTTTTGCTTACGGTGGCGACCGGCGGCTTGGGCCGGTTGTCAACGGTGAGACGAAAAATATCTGGCCGCGAATAATGACCGACAGCGTCAAAATCAAACTTGGCTTTGGGCAGCAAGCCGCGATCCAGATCGGCCACCAGGATCGTTTCATCCTCAAAGTTCGGACCCGCGAGAAATTTACCAAAGGGATTGACGATGCAGCTTCCGCCACGCGAGATCACCGTATCTGGCGCGTCACCCAGAGCGGTGCGATAAGTTTCAGGGAAATCGCGCCGGCGGTTGAACTGGTTGCAGCCGAGAACAAAGCACCTGCCTTCGGCCGCGATGTGTTGCATAGTGGCAGACCAGGTATCGCGATGATCGGCTGTGGGCGCGCAGTAAATCTCAACACCCTGCGAATACATATAGGTGCGCAGCAAGGGCATGTAATTTTCCCAGCAGATTACAGCGCCCAAGCGCCCAAACGGAGTATCAAAGACGGGCAGAGTGGAACCGTCACCATAGCCCCAGATCAGGCGCTCCGAAGCCGTGGGCATCACCTTGCGATGCTTGCCCAGAAATTTTCCATCGGGAGCAAAGAAGAGAACGCAGCAGTAGAGCGTGCCGCGCTCGCGCTCAATCACGCCAACCACAAGATAGACGGAGTTGGAACGAGCAGCTTTGCTGAGCGTATCAACCGCAGGCCCGGGAACTTCCACAGCGCTTTCAAAATAGCGCTTGAAATCCTCACGCCCTTCTTCTGTGCGCCAGCCCACGACTGCGCCAAAATCGAGCCCGCGAGGATACCCGGAGACAAATGCTTCCGGAAAGAGCACAAGCTTTGCGCCTTGGGCCGCAGCATCATGAGTGAGATCAAGGACCTTCTGCAGAGTTCGTTTGCGATCAAACGCAACCGAAGCCGCCTGCACCACGGCAACGCGCAAGGTGTCTTTAGAGTTGGAAACCCGAGAGCTGGCAACTCGCGAGCTCGCTGCTGGTTTGACCTTAACCATAGGGAACGCAAAACTATACAGGATAACCGGCAATCATCGCAGCAAGGGATGGCATCTCTTAAGGCGAGTGTAGCTGGTCCTTTATTTATTGGAAAGATTAATGATATGACCAGTTCACAGACAGAATGGCTCATGTTTTCAGTTCTTTACACAATTCCAGTCGACAAAACCGGCGAAGAGCAAGAAAATAGCTGATTTACGGCTTTCCGGAGCAGGCATTGGTGTCTTTTTTGCGAGATTGGCGTAGCGGGCGGTTCTTTAATCTATGTGCCGCCGCCATTGTGTGCCTTGCCATGCAAGCCATGGTGTGGTCACAAGCCCCGCGCGCAGAGGGCACACAGCCAACTGACGCTACCGGCGGATTTCTACAAAACCAGGGAGCTCTTCCCCGTTTTGAATCGGGCAGCAAGCTTTCTGCTTCAGCGCGGCTGGCCGTGCGGCAAAACCGCGTCTCCAGCATTCCCCACTTCAACGGATCGTTTGCTCTGGACGGCGTTTCCTATCCCTTCACGATGGCAGGGAGCACTCCGGCGACAAACAGCACGACTGAAATACCTACGGAGATTATTCCTGTCTCGATGTTCTTTGAAGGGTATGTGGACGATAACGGCGAGCCGCTGGTGCTTGATCCGAAATCGATTCTTGCGCGCGTGCAGTCGTCGCCTAATTTCCGCAATGCCGAATACCTGACCGGGTTCACGCAATTTGCAGATGCGGTGCAGCGCGCTCAATTCTTCCGCAACAGCGCTCAAGACTGGCATACCTTGCTGGGCCAACCGCAGTTTTTGAAGGCGGTAAGAATCGACGTCCCTAAAGGCGCAGCCAAGGTTTACCGGAACCAGACCACCGGCGCGATTTACGCGATTGTGGATTCAAGCTTTTTCATCTCACAGCTGAATACCATTATTCAGTTGGAGAACCTGCACGTGGACGCGCTGGCCATTGCGCTGACCCAAAATGTTTTGCTTGCGCCACAGAGCGACATTAAACGCTGCTGCGTGCTGGGATTCCACACGTCATTCGATGTGGGCGAACTGGCGCAGGTGAAATTTGTTCAGACCTTCATCTGGGCAAGCTGGATGGATCCGGGAATCCTGGGCGCAAGCGTGGCCGATGTTACGCCGATGAGCCACGAAATCTCAGAGTGGATGAACAATCCTTTTGGCAGCAATGTGGTCCCGGCATGGCAACCTGTGGGCAGCGCTGGATGCCAAAACAATCTGGAAACAGCCGATCCGTTGGCTACGCTGCCGAATGCCAGCGTCCCGGTGCCGATCGATGGCTTTACCTACCATCTGCACAACCAAGTCCTGCTGCAGTGGTTTGAACGCAGTGCAACATCAGACGCCGTGGACGGCGCTTTCAGCTTCCCTGATACCTCTCTGGTCACCAGACCGGCACAACCGTGCACGCAATGAAACAGCTATTAGCTCTTAGCCGTTAGCTCTTAGCTTTTGTGATCATCTCTCAGTAAAAATCATTTGTGATTAGTAGGTCTTGAGCGATGGAAGCCTAGCTGCAGTTTACTTCGCAACAGGATATAGACTTTCATTTTCAACCTGTGAAACGGTACCTGATGATGGGTTTGTCAGAATTGGGAGTGGTCCCGGGATGACAAGCTACAGTTACCAGCACCTTGCCATCCCGCAGGGGAAGGGACCAACGCCTTCCGCTTGGAGGAAACGGGAAGCTTTCTTGTTTAAAGGAACGTGAATAGATCTAAATCTTGCAATAAGGGCCAGAAATCTTTTACGGTTTTGTCGATTTCGGCAGGCTGGCGCGACTTACAGGCAGATGGAAGAAGGAGAATGCCACAATGCAGTATCTCTTGTTGATTTACCTTGAAGAGTCGCGATGGGAGCGGCTGGATGATCCGGAGCAGCAAAAAATTTATCAGCAATACAGAGATTTGATCGCCAAGCTACAGCAGCAGGGCAAATTTCTGGGCGGGCATGAGTTGCAGCCAACATCGACGGCAACAACGGTGCGGGTGCGAGGCGGTAAACAATCGATCACTGATGGGCCGTTTGCCGAAACCAAAGAGCAGCTAGGCGGATATTTTCTGGTGGAAGCCAAAGACCTGGATGAAGCCATGGCCATTGCCGCGCACATACCTTCAGCAAATGAGGGTTCGATTGAGGTAAGGCCTGTGGTGCCGCGGCAGGGATAAGTGAACGCACTGACCATTTTCGGATTGCTGGCTGTAACGGCGATGCTGGTTTTCTACGCCATGGAGAAGCGCAGCCCGTGGTTCATTCTTGCGTTTGCCGGGGCATGCGTTCTGGCTTCGATCTATGGGTTCCTGCAAGGCGCATGGCCGTTTGGTTTGGTGGAAGCAGTTTGGTCGATTGTCGCGCTGAGGCGATGGTGGCTGGCGAGAGTGCAAAAATCCTGATCGCAAACAAATTTGAAATGATATTCACAAAGGGCGGCAATGCAGGCAAAAACTACCGCAAGCTATTACAATGATCCGCTGATCTGAATTGAGGAGAACGGACATGCGGAAATGGATTCTAGCTGTGCTGGCGGTGGCATTTGTGTGTGCGACTCTGGCCCTGGCATTCGCGCCGGTTAAGTATGAGGTGAAGCAAAAATACGTCCTGGGCGGCGATGGCGGCTGGGACTACTTGACGTTTGATCCCGCGGGCAAACGGCTGTTTATTTCACGCGGGACGCATGTGATGGTAGTTGATCCCAGCAAAGGCTCGGTGATCGGCGACATTCCCAACACCACCGGAGTGCACGGCATCGCACTGGCGCAGGACCTGGGCAAGGGCTTTACCAGCAATGGCCGTGAGAACACTGTTACAGTTTTCGACCTGAAGACACTAAAGGAAACCACAAAGATCAAGATTGATGGCGAGAATCCTGACGCTATTCTTTACGATCCTGCTACGCACCGGGTGTTTACCTTTAATGGCCGCAGCAAAAATTCTACAGTGATTGATGCCACCAAAGACACTGTGGTGGCAACGATTCCGCTGGATGGCAAGCCGGAATTTGGCGCATCAGATGGCAAGGGCAAGGTCTTTGTGAACATTGAAGACAAGAGCGAGCTTTCTGCGATTGACGCAAAGAACGCCAAAGTGCTGAACACCTGGCCGCTTGCGCCTTGCGAAGAGCCCAGCGGATTGGCGATTGACCAGAAACATCACCGTCTCTTTTCCGGTTGCCACAATAAGATGATGGCCGTGACGGATGCCGATACCGGCAAGGTGATTGCCACGCCGGCGATTGGCGAAGGCGTGGACGCAAATGCGTTTGATCCCGAGCAGGAGCTGGCCTTCAGCTCTAATGGTGACGGCACATTGACAGTGGTGCATGAAGATTCGCCGGGCAAGTTCAGCGTGGTGGACAACGCAAGCACGGCGAAATTTGCCCGCACCATGGCGCTGGATACGACTAACCATGATGTGTACGAAGTTACGGCTGAAATTGAAGAAGCGCCGCCAGCCAAGGAAGGCGAGCGGCCTCGGCGCAGTATGAAGCCGGGAACATTCACATTGCTGGTGGTGGGCAAGAAGTAGCTGAGTTACGGCAAATGTTTTGGCGATAAGGCAGGCACAGACAGTTTTCGTCTGTGCCTTTATTTTTTGAAATCGCAAACGACAGGCACAGGCTGGAGTGCCTGTGCCGCATAAATCGGATTTTGTCTATCGATTTGCTTAAAGCGTTTCTAGGCCCGCTTTTCTGGAACGATGACTGCTTCCTGAGGCGCAAGCGGCTTGCCGGCGTTCGCAGGGACGGGAACGAGCAGAGCTTCTTTACGATAGACAAGGTTGCTGGCATTGAAGGTCGCGAGCTTGAAGCCGTGGCCGTGGGTAATGGCGTCAGTGGGGCAGGCCTCAACGCAATAGCCGCAGAAGATGCAGCGGTTGTAGTCGATGTTATAAATCTTGGCGTAACGCTCAGCGCCGCTGATGCGGTTCTCTTCAGTGTTCTCGGCGGCCTCAATATAAATGCAGTTGGAGGGGCAGGCGGCGGCGCAAAGGAAGCAGGCCACGCACTTTTCCAGGCCGTTTTCATCGCGCTGCAGCTCATGCAGGCCGCGAAAACGCTCCTGGAATACAGCGCCCTCATTGGGGAGCTTCTTGTTGGGATAGTCCTCAACAACGGTGGGAGCAAACATCTCACGGAAGGTAACGGACATGCCCTTGGCAATGCCGGCCAGATCGCGAAAGATCGACATAAGCCCAGTATAATGGCTAACCGCCAAGGAGACAAAATCTTGCCCAATCATCGATTGCCAAAGTTCATTCTGGCTGTTTCAGTGTTTCTGTTAAGCGCACTTGCATTCGGCCAGTCTGGAGCAAAGCCTGACTGGAGCGCCTGGAATTTTATGATCGGCGAATGGGCAGCCGAGCAGACTGGCGGCCAGCTTGGACAGACTAGCGCTGGCACTTTCTCTCTTGCGCCTGACCTGCAAGGCACAATCTTGCTGCGTAAGAACCATGCGGAGTATCCGCCGTCGAATGGAAGGCCGGCCATTGTTCACGACGACCTGATGACGATTTACCAGGAAAACGGCGTGACGAAAGCCTTTTACGTCGATAATGAGGGCCACGTCATTCGCTATGATGTCAGCATCTTTCCGGACAAGAAAAAGGTCGTGATGCTGAGTGAGAAGGTGGAGAACACACCGCGATTTCGGCTGACCTATTCCGTTCCGCGTCCAAATGCGCTGGCCATTGTTTTTGAAATTGCGCCGCCGGGGAAGACGGATGAGTTCAAGGTCTATGTACAGGGAACGGTCGAAAGGAAAAAGTAGTTTGCAGCTATTTGATTAAAGGTCAGAAAGGAACAGCACCATCAATGCTCACAATCAGCGCCAAACGATTGGTCTTCTCTGCACTCCTGTTGTTAACCGTTACTTCATTCTGTCAGTCGCCTCAAGCGACTGCGCCAAAAGCGCAAACCCCAGAAGAGTATCTCCATTCGCTGAGTGGGCAGAAGCTGCTCATGCTGCATTTTGGAGACGACGACCATGCCAAAGTTAAAAAGGGCGATCTGCACAAAGTAAAGATATCCTGCGATCTAGCGGTGCAGATTCAAGCGGTACGTTACAAAGAGCGGGAAGTGACCTTTGATTGGGTGCAAATAGGCACTCCTCAAGCCACCAAGAACTTTCCCCATAATTGCAGAGACCGTGTTTACCATGGCCGGGGAACACTCACAATCACGCAGCTTGCATCAGATGAGACTGCAAATTCTCTGGCTGAATCGGTCAGCAAAGTTCTGCAGACTCCTGAACAATACCTAGCAACAGAAGGCGTGCCTTTTCTTCTTCCACCAAAACCGGATGGACAGAAGCTGGTGTCTGGAACACTCATTCCGCCCAGGCCCCTACTCTTCATAGACGGCGCATTCAGCCAGCAGGCGCTAAGAAGCAGATATGCCGGAGCTGTAACGATTAGCTTTATAGTGGGCACGGATGGCCTCGCGCATCAACCCAAAATTACCCGTCCGCTTGGTATGGGCCTAGATGAACAAGCCCTGGCAGTTCTACCGTTGTGGCGCTTTCAGCCTGGCAGCAAAGATGGAAAGCCTGTGGCTGCAAGCTTAAACATTGAAATGGAATTTGATTTGCATTGAGCAGAAAGCGCTGCCCTTCTATGCACGTCTATTTTCCGTAATCCATTGCAAAGGTCTCGCCCAAAATCTGGTTTAGGTGATGCTTCAGGTGTGCCACGTAGTCACTGGCTATCCATTCCAGCGTGGCGGGCTTATTGTTGCCGATGTTGCAAAGGATTTTGGCGGCGCCGGCGGGAAGATTGTTGAGCACGTGAGCCAGAAAGCGATTGTAGGCGGCCCAGAAGTCGACAAGGAAATTCCAGTCCACGTCGACAAAGCGCTGGAGATCGACCAGAAAATTCTGGTCATAGCCGGGAAAGGTGAGACTCGACTGCTGCACGGCGCGGACGAAGCGTTGATGATTGTTGGAGGCTGAGTCTAGCAGGTGGCCGAGGATCTCTTTTTTGGCCCATTTGTTTTCATTGGGACGCGCGGTGGTATCAACGTTATCGAGCTTTATGAGCAGAGGCTTGGCTTGGGCCACAGTGCGGCAGAGATCGGAAGCGATGGTAGGAAATGAGTTGGTCATGGGCTACCTTGCAATAAAGGAAATTACAACTGCCATGGATTCAAAACGTTGATTCCGGCCATTCGAACATCCTTGGTGTTGCGAGTAACAAGCGTCAGGTTGTGATGCAACGCTGTTGCTGCCATTAACCCATCAATTACTGCAAGCGGTGTTCCGGCTGTCTTGGCGCGAGCGGAAATCAGGCCCCAACGCTCGGCAATATCCAGATTCACTTCAAGAATCCGCCCTGCAAAACGTAACACCAAGTCATTGGCAAGCCAACTTTCCAGCAAAGCGCGCTTATTGCTGCGTGGAAGCGAGTTAATGCCTTTACGAATTTCCCCAATAGTGAGCACGCTCAAATGGAGCAGTTCCTCGTTCGTAGCCTGAAACCATGAAACTACTTTCGATTCCGGCCGTACCCTGATGAGTTCTGAAACTACATTTGTGTCCAGAAGGTATCCGCTCACAGGTCGATTTCCCTACCGTAGTCGGGAGTTCGGTCAAGATCGAGGTTGGCGCCTGCGAGAGGAGACTTGGCAAAAAACTCAACCAGGCTCTCTGGCTGTTTAGACCGGGCCTTCAATTTTTGAAACTCTTCAGCCGCAACAATGACGACTGCGTCTTTGCCTTGGCGAGTAACCCATTGCGGTCCTTCAGCGCGGGCCTTTCGAAAAAGCTCACTGAATCGGGCCTTGGCAGTCTGGAGCTGCCAAGCTCGTTTGGTGGTTGCCGATGATGTATGGGTCTTTGACTTCTTTTTCATATTCTGACCAGTCTGACTAGTCCATTATAGCCCAATATCGAAAGAGACGTCGAAGCATGGAGAAAAAAGGAGCTTACTCAATCCCCAAATCCTTCCATTTCTTATCCACCAGCGATTTGGTTTTTTCGTCCATCAGGATCTCGTCGGGCCAGGGGCGGGTGAAGCCTTCGGTTAGCCATTTGCGCGTGGCGTCGATGCCCATCTTGGAGCCGAAATTGGGCAGACGCGAAGCGTGGTCGAGCGAATCGACCGGGCCGAGCGTGAATTGGATATCGCGTTCGGGATCGATATGGTTGAAAACTTTGAGAACGACTTCGCCAATGTCCTGCACGTTTGTATCTTCATCAACCACGACGATGCACTTGGTGAACATGGCCTGGCCGAGCGCCCAGATTCCGTTCATGACTTTGCGCGCGTGGCCGGGATAAGACTTGCGGATGGAGACGATCATCAGGTTGTGGAAGATGCCTTCCACGGGCAGATTCACGTCAACAATTTCCGGCAGCGTAAGCTTCATGAGCGGCAGGAAGATGCGTTCGACGGCCTTGCCCATCCATGCGTCTTCCATGGGTGGCTTGCCTACGATGGTGGTTGAATAAATCGGGTTCTTGCGATGGGTGATGCAGGTCACGTGAAAAACCGGGTACTCGTCTTCCAGCGAGTAAAAGCCGGTGTGGTCGCCGAAAGGGCCTTCGGTGCGAAGCTCGTCGAGCTTGACATAACCTTCTAAAACAATTTCGGCTGAGGCTGGAACTTCAAGATCGACGGTTTCACATTTGACCAGTTCAACCGGCTGTTGCCGTAGGAAGCCGGCGATGATGAACTCTTCAATTTCCGGCGGCGCGGGAACGATTGCAGAAAAAGTGAGAGCAGGTTCGGTGCCGATAGCGACTGCGACATCCATGGTTCCGCTGGGACGATCTCCGGGGGCGAGCATGGAGCCTCCGCCGGAGCGGGCCATGATGTCTACCCCAGATCGAGCAAAAGCGGCTCGCTCTGGGGACACAGCCGAGGGCGGCTGTGCTACATGTTTCTTGCTCGCAGCGGAGGGCGGCTGCGGTCCACGAGCTTTGTCAGGCACAGGCAAGAGTGCCTCCACCCCACCACGCGCAAAACCGGCGCGCGTCGGGGACCCCGGTGCCTGTGCCACATTTGTTTTTTCAGACACGGCGGCGGCGCCTTGGCGCAGCATGTCGCGGTAGTGTTCGGCGGCGACTTTCTGGCGCTGCCAGTGCATGCCTGCTGAAGTTGCGTCATAAATCTGCATGCGGTACATGCCGACATTGCGCTTCCCTGTTTTGGGATCGCGGGTAATCACGCACGGCAAGGTGATAAAGCGGCCCGCGTCCTGCGGCCAGCATTGAAGCACAGGAAAATCGAGCAGCGAAAAATCTTTCTTTTTGATGACCTCTTTGCATGGGCCGGTGGAGACGACTTTGGGAAAAAATTTGCCCATATCGGCGAGCATGGGCAGCATTTTGAGCTTTTCCAGGAAGCCTTCCGGCGACTTCATATTGAGCAACTGGCGGATGCGCTCGGCGATTTCATCTAGGCTATCGACGCCCAGCGCCATCTGCATGCGCCGCTCCGAGCCAAACTGGTTGATGAGCACAGGAATACCGTTGCCACCCTTAACGTTTTCAAAGAGCAACGCCGGGCCGCCAGGACGGCCATACTTTTTGGCCGCGCCTTTGGAAACGCGGTCGGCGATTTCAGTGATCTCCAGGATGGGATCAACTTCAGCGCGGACTTTTTTGAGTTCGCCCGCCTTGTCCAGGGCGGAAATCCATTGTCGTATATCGTCGAAAGCATTCATTATTGTTCGCTTGGCTCCAACAGCAGAAAATGTTCGGTCGAACTCGCGATTATAGAGTAGCATTCAGCAGTCAGTACTCGGCCAAGAAAGGTTGATGGCAGGCGCAATAGACTCCTCAAATAAAAGTTGGGAACCATTCAGCCGATCTCACCGTTTTATTGGATAGCGGCCAAAATGGACAATGTTTCCGGCGAAGTGAAAGGAACCATAAAATGCGAGCGCCAAAGAGCCTTCTAATGTCAGTTCTGATAGCTACTCCTTCCTTTCTAGCAGCAGGCCAGGACCAAACAAGCACGGTACCCACTGCGATGCCGGGGATGACTGCCCAACCTACTGTAGTGCGAAGCATCAATACTAAATATGCTGATCCGAAGCCATGTAGCAATGGATGGCACGCTACTCTGGATGCGGTTGGTAATCCTGTGAATAGTCCTGGCGCCGAAACAACTACCAAAACGCCGCAGCCACCGGTCGGGATGAGCGCGGGCATTCCAGCCGTTCCGGCCAACCCGAACCCGACTGTGATTATTCCGGCTCCAAAGCCTGAACCACTGAACCTTCGAAATATATATTTTGAGACATTCTTCTACATGATCGGGGCTGACAACCTGTGGGCTGAACAAGCCGAAAAGGCAGGAAAGCACGAAGAGGCTGCAGATTTGCGCACGAATCACCAAAGGACAGCCGGACTCAACGACGCCGAAGGCGAAGTCCTGCAGGAGATCGCCCATGATTGCAACTGCGCCGTGAACAAACTGGACGAAAAAGTGAATTTGTTGTCCGAAAAATTTCGCGCTCAAATAGTTCCCGGCACGACAATAACGATCCCCGCAGAGCTAATTCAGATGCATGAGGAGCGCGAGAAGATCGTCGTTGATCATATTGATCAGCTCAGGGTGGCTCTGGGAGATACCTCTTTCAAGAAACTGGAAACCTACGTTCTTTCTATGTATCCTGCGCCGAAAAATGTAGCTACGCCGAAGCCACCTTCGACAGCTACGACAGCAACGCAGCCAAAAGAGAACCGCTGATCTGAATATCCCGAGAAACGGCAGCGCTGTTGATCTCACCCTCTGCGCGTATACAAAACCAGATCAGCCTCTATTCCCCTGCGTCCTTCGTGTCTTAGCGGTTATTCTCTGGCCGAAAACTGCTTGCTGATAGCTGACCGCCCCTATCCAACCGCTCTGCATGAACTCTCATCTTATCCAGAATAAGTAAAGCACCAGGAGCATCTGTCCCAATGGCAACGGCAATCCAGAACGAAAACCAATATATTGATGCATTTTTGAAATTGACTTTACGGCCCACGTCGGCCGCAGACGTGTTTCCTCTGCTGAGTTCTCTCACGCCGGAGCAACGGCAGGATTTTGTTGATCTGGCGGACTCAAACCATGTGGTGATCCGCGCTTTTGAGGTGATTAACCGTGTGGCCGGCAATCTTGGAGCGACCGGCGTGCAAGCCTGGGCGGTGGAGATCCTTAGCCGCGAACGCGCCCGGATTGCCAATGCTTTGAGTCACCTTGAGCAGGTATGTAATGCGCTGGAAGAAGAGGATTGCCCCACCGTGGTAATGAAAACGCTGGACCACTGGCCGGACCTGGGCAACGATCTTGATTTGGTTTCAACGGGCAGCAAAGCGAAAATTATTGAGGTCTTCACCAGGCGATTTGGCGCAAAAGTGGAAGCACGAAGCTGGGGCGACCGGCTGGCCTGCAAATGGAACTTTGCGATTCCGGGACTTCCGGAGGCAATTGAGACGCACATTGGACGACTGGGCCAGACAGGAGAACATATTGCGCTGGCGCAGCGATTTATCGACCGGCGGGTGAAGCTCGGGGTTTCTGGACATCAATTCTTTGTGCCTGCGCCGGAAGAGCGGATTTTTGCCGCCACGCTGCAGCGCATGTATCGCCACTTCTATTTCCGAGTGTGCGATATCTTGAATGCGGCATCACTGGTGGAATCTGGTAAGCTCGATTTTGCTGAACTTCGCGCGGCAGCCCTGAGCGCAGGCATTTGGCCAGGTGTAGCAGGATTTTTGAAGATTGTTTCTGACTATGTAATGCGGTATCGCGGCACGGGCGTAGCGCTGCCGGCGTGGGTGATTGCCGATGCTACGGTTGGCGGCGACAAGATCTACACGCGCGCACGCTTCCTGCGCCTGCCGATTATGCCGTATGGCGCGAGACTTTATACCAAACAGATTACACAGGCAGCGTTTCGCGGAAACGTTCCGGCTACGTTCCGGCTGAGCCTGCTGCCGCCGCTGGCTTCCGCTGCTGCTGTGGCTTTCAGGATCACAGGCAGCGATAAAGGCGTTTGGTAGTTTTAGGCAAATCAGAGTTGCTATAGCCTCAGTATTGGCCGGTACCCGACCAGAATCTCAGCCATATTGGCTGGTATCCGAACAAAATCCTGAGGCACAGCTGTGCGGGTTACAGCTTTCTCTGGTTTTGCAGTAGTGGGCTAATCCTGCGTACGCGGGATTAGCCCATTACCGGTTTTGCTAAAGCTTCAACTCGAAACATCAGAAAAGGGCGATCCAGATTTGGATTGCCCTTTTCTGTTCTTCTAACCCCACTAGGAAGGAGACTTTGCGCTGCCTGACGAAGCTAACGCTGTTTGGGGCCAGAGGACCTTGATTCATGACCGCCAGCACTTCTCCCACCTCCACCTCCGCCGCGCGATGAAGATGAGCCGCCATTTGAGTGCGATGGAGGACTGTAACGAGGTGATCCGCCACGCGAAGGCGGCGAGTAGCGATCATTGCTACGCGAAGGCGGTGAATACCGGTCGTTGCCGCGTGATTCCGGCGGTGGACGATAACCTTGATCATTCCGCGTGTCAGGGCGCGAGTCCTGCCGCGGAGTAACGATGGGCCGGTGGAGTTCCAGCGGAGGCTTGTCTGATCCGCTGGAGTCAACGCGGTCATTGCGAGTTGTAGGCGTGTCATTGGGCCGCGCGCCACGATCTTCGTTGGACGGAAAACGCTGCCAACCGCCACGTTCATTTTGTTGTCCAGCATTCTGCGGGCCGGAAGCAGAGTCTGTGCGAGGGACGCGGCCTTGATCGTTTGAGTGCTCAGAGTTGTCTGTACGAGAAACACGGCCTTGGTCATTTGAGCGCACGGCTGGCGATTGCTCCGAGCTGTCTGTCCGAGAAACGTGGCCTTGGTCGTTCGAGCGCATCACTGGAGATTGCTCAGAGCGAGGGCCGCTGCTGCCAGGTTCGCCGACTGAGCGGCCTGAAGGAGAACCAAACTTGCTCCATCCGCTGCGAGGGCTTTCATTGCCGGTGGTGTTTCCGCTTTCAGGGTGGCCGAAACGTCCGTTGTTTTCACTGCTGTTGCTTTCAGTGCGACCTAAGTGTCCGTTGTTTTCGCTGCCGCGAGACTCAACGCTGGCGCCTGCAGGGTGATCATTGCGCGGAACTTCGGCAATGCCGGTTCTGGCGTTAATTCCCTGCGGGCCAACCACACGCTGAACGTGCTCCACCTGATTATGGAAAGATTCAGGGCCGGCAGGCGGCTGATGCTGAGTGAAAAAACGCTCGTTGCTACGCGGCTGCACTGAAGATGCGGAGCCGACGCCGTGCGGGGTCGCGCGCAGACTTTCACGCGAAGGAACCACGGGAAGGTTCGCCGTCATCACGCGGCCTTCGCGCCACTGGTGCTCATCGACGCCAAAGTGACGATTGTGAAAATCGCCACGACCAAAGTCTTCGCTGGAAACCGTGGTGATTGAACCGCGAACGCGTGCGTTGGTCTGAACCAGGCGCGCGTTGGAAAAGTATGGCTGGCGTCCGCGAACAGCCAGCGGAGCAAACCCGCGTCCACGATTCACGTTGACGATGTTGATATTGGTGATGTTGGTTACATTGACCACGTTTACGCGATTAAAGCCGCGTCCGTACCAGGGGAAGAACGGGTCAAAGGGGCCAACCGGGAACCATCCAATGGAGCCAAAACCGAAGCCCGCACGGTGACCGAAGCCAACAAAGAATACAAAAGCAGGCGACCACACTGGCCGATAGCTGACATAAACAGGACCAGGCCACCAGCACCAGCTTCCGCTATAGAGGAACCAACGCCCGTAATGATAAGGCGCCCATCCCCAGGGTTCGTAAGAAACCCAAGTCCAGCCGTAGTAGGGTTCCCAGACCCAGCGGCCCGCCTGATACGGGGCCCAAGTAGCCTGCTGATAGGGCTGCCAGACGTTTCCATATCCCGGGACATAAACCCAGTGGCCGTAGCCATCGAGATCGTTTACGCCGGTGTAATAGTGGTTGGTGCGGCCCCAGCTTTGCGAATCACTAATTACTTTGTCGCGATCTCTATTCCACTGGTCCCAATCATCTCTTTCAGGCGCTTCTGAAATCTTGTACTCAGGGTTGTCGGTCCCGCGAACCGTAATCATCTCGCCTTGCCGCACCCGAGTGCTGCCCTGAGGCGTCGTAATCTCCGCTTCGCCATCGCGGACAATCACATCTGTCTCCGCGTCTGAGTTCACCTGCACGCGATACCGCCCCGCCTTCGTCGGATGCACCGAGACATTCGGCGTATCAATCTCCACGTCCGATTCGTTGCCTTTGAACACGGTGTAATCGGCGTAGCCCTGCGCCACCTGGATCTGTATCCGCTGACGCGTAAGATCAGCCAGCTTCATCTGGCTATGCGCCGCCAGCCGCACGACGTTGGCATAATCCAGCTGAATTTCCGTGCGTGCCTGGTCGCCTGTCGCGACTTGATCGCCACGCATCACCGGCGCGTTTACTGTTGTAGCTGCCCAGTCACCTGTATCACCGCGCTGCGCAGAGACATCACCCTTGATCAAGCTGATGTGCGCCACATCCGGCGCCGGACCTTCACTCCGCGGCGCAGACTCCTCCGGTCCCGGCGCGCTCGGCCCTGGCCCCTGCGGATAGTCATCCGTCTGCGCCCAGGCGCCCACCGTCATCGTCACCGCAAACATCAGTACTGCTAAGAACTTCCCTCTCATCGATTCACCTTTTGGCGCGGCGACCACCATTTCGCCGCGCCAGAGTCTTCCCTTAAAGAGACTTCAACCGTTGCCTTTGATAGGGCAATCAGTATGCCAAACCACCACAGCAGTTATCAGCTTGATTTTGTGCGATTTAGTGAAAACCAAGCTGCTTTGGATTGGTGGATGGTGGTTTTCAACCAGTTCAAACGGTGCATTTGGGCCGGGAAAGGCGGTCTTAGGTAACGATCAGTGCTTTGGCCTAGAGACAAAGGTTTGATTAAGCAGGGGCGGGAGTTAATTCTGTTATCTGTAGCGTGATCGCGTGTTGACAATCGATGGGAACCATCAGCTACACCCCTTTATACTATTTCATCGGCTCTTAGTTAAGATGCCAGTCAATGCGACAATCATCCCGCGCTGTTCCTGAATTTGCCCAACGATTCTGTCGAAATCTACGCTGTTGACACAATGTTGTTGTGCATCGAGCCGCATTTGAAGCGTCCTAATTTGCGTTTCATGTTCTCTTTGAAGCACAACAATATCGTCTTTCAAATTTTGATTCGCTCTCTTAAATTCCTCGCGCTCAAGGAAGAGGTATGCGGCTCCTCCTAAAACAATGAGTGCCGTCGGGTAAAGCGAGAAATGTTTTACAAGCCCAATGGCACGCAGCATCGTTTGCCGCACATTTGGCGCGGTATCGTGACTAATTGTCTTCACCCGTGCTAAGTCTCTCTCGCAATTCCTAGTCGCTGATGTGCGGAATTCTCATGATTTCGTCGTGAGTCGCAGCAAACACAACCATAGTATCCAGGCCCATGCGGGATTGATGAACCCCATCTCTTTCTCTATCTCCTGGACCCTCTCCCGCATGGCTTCTTTCAGGCGGATCGTCCGAGTCTCCCCCGCCTTTTTTGTTATTGCCGTTGTTCTTGCCACCGTCTCCTCCAGCAGCCGACATCTGCTCACTGGCTTGTATCAGCTTTGCCTCTAACGTCGCTACTCCTCCACCGCTGGTTCCCCCATTAGGGCGCACTGTCCCTACGCGAGCCCAAACTTCCTTTTCGCGCCCATTATCCTGAGTAAGCCATGCGCGAAAGATCACATCATTACCGTCACGGCTTATCGAACCGCGATCAATACGAACACCTGGAAGGGATGAGAGCTGATTCCAGATGTTATCTGGAAAAGGGCCGCCAGACCGTGCTCCCCTGGCCATAAGTATGGTAGCCAACTGCATGCTGGCATAACTTTGACCGTTTGGCCGCTCAATGATGGGCGGAGGCTTGCGATCATGGTTCAACACATACCCCAGGCTACCTCTCTGATCTGTCGCCCATTGCCCTTTAACTTTTCGGTTGTATTCTGCCGTAGTCATTGAGCCTACGGAAGAATCAAGATTGAGAGGTTGGATCAACGAATAAGCAACGTTGTGTTGCTGCAAAAGCTCCACAACTTTGTCCGCGTGGGCCGCACCAATGATGAGCACCTCAGGCGTGTGTTCGGAAGTATCAGGCAGCTGCAAAGCGTTTGTCACCATGGTCGCGCTACGCTCGCTTGCAGTCTCCATAAACTGGATTTCCGCCAACAGATCCTGTTTTGCTTCATCAGGTACTCTGGCTCCCACTTGAGCTGCTTTGGTCTGGATAGCGCGTAGACGTGCAACCTCTTGTTCGCTAGACACCATGGAGGAGCTTTTTAAGGTTTCATACTGTTCTTTAACCCAGGGATTTGCGTTGAGCATGTACTCCAGGACTTCTTGCTGCCGCTTTTCTTTGGGCTTACTCTTGTCCTTCAGTAAAGTATTGAGCCTTTGAATATCTGCTCGTGTCAAACTTGCCTCTGATATGGCAATCAAATACCCAAACGCGCCACTGCCTTTGGCATTCAACTCTTGGCCATACTGCGTCTGGTCTTCCACACCAAAGACGCGCACATCAGGAAAGAGCATACTCATCATTTCTGCCGAACTGATTTCTCCGTCAGCAACCATACGAACTGCAAGATCCTCTTTAATTTCCTTCTCTTGCCCTGCTCCGCCTGCGGCATTCTGATACCACGCAGGCTGCATTGCATGGCCGTTCCAGATTGAACCCTCCAATGCGATATTCTTTACACCATATCGATCATGCAATCGTACCAGCATGGCAGCAATTTGCAGCTGTCCTATTCGTGATGTGTGTACTTCCTCAAAAACGAAAACTGGTCCTCTTTCCCCACTGGCAAATGTTTTCTGGACAACACCGATATTTTTAGCCACGTCGGGAGCGACGGCTGTTGCGTCCAGTTTAGGATCTGACTTGCAACCCGTGGCCATCAATACGAGGCCAAGACTCAGAGCACACAAGAAATACCATGATGAACGTTGGCCCATAAATTCCTCCTTAATCGTCTTTCCGTACTCAATCACACATAAATTCTCTGGCCTGCCGGATGCCTTCACTGATCAATGGATGGTTCCCTTTCGGCAAATGGTCAAGCAGCTTAGCTGCCTGAGGCGTATTTGCCTTTCCAAGCGCAACAGCAATCCAATAAAGGGTGCTCGGATCGGTAATATGTCGATATCTACGCGCTAACTCACAGGCATACTCCGCAATAAGAGTCCGCTCTCCCTCTAGAGCAATATTGCGAGCTGCTTCAATGGTTTCGAAATAGTCGTTTTCCGGGTAGAGCAACCGGACTTGACGGTGAAACAAAACGCGCTCTCGAATGGATGTCGCCAAAATCTGTGCTCCGGTGACAAACTCTGTATCATTGCGCAGTGGCACATGCCAAACAACACGCTTCTTTAACCAGGTTGGCAATATGCCTGAAACATATGCTGTAAAAATTGGGAGACCCTGCCGCATTGCAGCCTGCAATTCTTGCTGACAGAACATCGAGTCAATACTTTCAGTGCTAGACAGAAAAATAACTGTCTCTATCTCGAATGTTTGCATGCGAAAGGACACATCATATCCTGGCGGAAATGGATCAATTTCACACTGAACATCGAAGGATGCCAAAATCTTTTGCAAATCACTGCCAATCTTATGACTTTCGACATTGCATTTATGGCTTAGAAGGCAAGCGATCTCTCGGCCAGTTTTCATAATCTAAGAAACGACTTTTGCGGAAATTCCCTTTGGCTCTTGTTCAAATAGTGACAGAACTTCGATAAACGTTTCTTTTTTAGCGTGGAAATTATCAACTATTTAAGTCCTATTTTTTGAAGGATACCGACCGTTTTTGTTTTTGTGTTTAGTTTTTGTCTTTAGTTCTCGTCGTAATCTTGTAAATCATTGGAATTCAATCTAATGGCCGAAATTCCCCACCAATCTCTTTTCTGACTGGCTCCGGCGTATTCATATTCAACGACTCCATCACTTCGCTCAGTGCCCAGGCAGGCTTGCGCCACAAGCAAGTTCTATTTTTGTGAACTTTTCGCGTCCCGAAGGCTGCTCTTCCACTATGTTTACCCAGCACATAGTCTGGGGCCGAAAATCGGAATGGGAGCCGGAGCGCCGCCAGGCGCGAGTGAAAATAGCCCGGCAGGAACTGCCGGGGTAGGTGTTCCGGCAAAATAGAGTCCCGCAAGGGACGGCTGAAGCTACAATCACAGCCCTATGTCCTATCACGTAAGAAATTGCTCATTACATCATTTTGTGTTCTCGACGAAAGATCGCGTTCCCTCAATCCGCGAAGATATGCAGGCGCGGCTCTGGGCCTACATGGGCGGAATTGCCCGGAGCAACAGAATGAAAGCGCTCGCGGTTGGAGGGATGCCGTCATTGCCACATCCTCCTTTCTCTTCCGCCGACGATAAGCGTGGCCAAGGCAATCCAATTGGTAAAGTCCGGATTATCAAAATGGATGCATGACGAGACGGGCAGCCGCCGGTTTGAATGGCAGGAGGGTTATGGGGCATTCAGCATTGGAGTGTCACAGGCGCCCGCGACCATTCGATACATTCTGAATCAGCCTCGGCATCACAGAAAGATAAGGTTTGATGATGAATGGAAAATCATTCTTGAACGGCACGCGGATTTTATGGATGAGGATTGAGATCAGCCGTCCCTAACGGGACTGCGTTTTTATGGCACGGATACCCGGCAGTTCCTGCCGGGCTATTTTCATACGTGCCTGACGGCACTCATGGTGGCATTCATGTATTCGGTGAGCTTTGAAAGCTATTTTCAAGACGCGCGTTCCGGAAGGCGATTCTCAGCCGTCCCTAGCGGGACTAGCGTTTTGGGGCGCATGCTTACCCGGCAGTTCCTGCCGGGCTATTTTCACGCGTGCCTAGCGGCACTCATGGTGGCATTTAAGTACTCGGTGGTTTTTGAGGGTTTTTCGGAGGCAAATTATCGAACGAAAAATAGGAGTCGTTTGCGGGATGGGTTTGTCAAGTGTCCTATTTCGCGTGGCATTTGAGCTGATTTTTCTTGACTTTTGGAAGCATTTTCGCTTATTCTTCAGGAGGTAAGACTGAGAGCGTGGCAAGACCCGGGAGCGGCGCCGGGGGATGAAACTTTCGCTTTGAGCACTAGTTCTCTAGGGGAGGCTAGCAAGGCGGAAATCCGAAAGGCCTGCAACTTGTGACGCATCCGCCAGGGCGCGCAATAGCCTACGCCGGTTGGCCTGTGCCCACCCCCTACTACGCTAGAAGTGTCCCCCTACAAATTGCCAAGATCGCCGACATCGCACGTCATCGGCTCATTGGGACATCGGGTCATCGGGACATCGGGACATCGGGAAAGCAAACACAGCAGTTCTTGGTATTTAGTAGTTAGTTCTTAGCAAAAGCAGAAAAACCCAGTTCTTAGTAATTAATTTTTTAGCCCAAAGCCAAACCCAAAAGCAAACCCAAACCCCAAAACCAAAAATCAAGGCCAAAATCGAGGCCTTAAAACCATCAAGCCACCCAACGGGTGGCTTTTTCAATTTCTGGAGACAGTCAAAATGAACATAGAAAATGAGCAAAACACAACGAAGGCAGCGACAGAGCTGACCACGGAAGAAATGAAAGAGATGATTCAAGCACTGGCGCAGAGGCTGGGGCATCCGCCGAACGTAGCGGAGTTGGAAGAGCATACGCCACTACGGCACTGGCTTATTCGCAAGCGTTTTGGCAGCCATACGAGCGCATTGCTTGCCTGCGGGATACTTTACCGGGTGCAACGGCATCGCGTGCCGATGGAAGACTTGTTTATGGAGTGGGCAGGCGTGGTGCGCCAGCTCAAAAAGATCCCTACGATGCTGGAATTTGAGCAGGCCACCAACAATTCCGTTCATCCTTACCAGCGGCGATTCCGCTTGTGGTCAAGGGTAGCAGACGCGATGCGGGAGTACGCAAAAGCAAGAGGCCTGACAGAAGAGTGGCAAGACGTGATTGAGATCATCCGTTTGTACTATGCCGACACGGACAACTCCTGTGCCAGGAAGAGGTTTAGCAGCGCTTGCCAGCCTCTTGCCATAAGAGTGGACCGCGCGATTTACGGCGCCTGCATGGCATGGGGGCCGATGGTGAACGAGCCTACGAATGAACAAGGCGTGCTCTTGCTTTTTGGCGCGATGGCAATGGACCTGGGTTTCAGGATCAAGCTGGTGCAGGCGGCGTTTCCGGATTGCAAGGCGCTGCGGGAGGTTGCGCCGGGCAAATGGCAGGACGTAGACCTAGAGGTGGAATTTGAGAGCCGGAATTTCCTAAGGCATGGGCACAGAATTGAAGACTGCGACGCGATTATTTGCTGGGTAAACAACTGGCCGGACTGTCCGATTGAAGTGATAGCGCTGAAAGAAGTAATCAGCCAACAGCAAACAGCGGTCAGCCAAAAGCAACAGCCTTCGCCGCTGATTGACGCTGATGAACGCTGATGAAGGCAATCCACCACGGAGACAACCGAGGCACGGAGAAATCGGGAGATCGAAAAGCAAAAACCTTACCACTGCGGACACCCATTCGACTCCCTTTGGTCGCTCAGGGCAGGCTGCGGAACACAGAGGAGAATCGGAAAAGCAAATCCGACCAGTGATGACACTGATCGATAAAAGATATGGAAAAGCTTGACGCGGATGAAGGCTGGATCATCGCGGATTGAAACCGGAGAAAATAGTGGCAGAAGGTGAGCCGCACTGAAAAACTGTCTTTGCTCACCTGATACCGGGGTAGTCACCAAAGTGACTTGTTCCGCCTGCGGAGCTGTGCCATAAAAGGGCCATGCACGCTAGAAAGATATTGATTGTTTGCTTCGTTTGTTTTCTACCGATAGCCTCTTTACCGCTGCAAAGCTCACCCGAAGTAACAAAAATCCTAACCCTGGAGCAGCGCTGGACGGATGCTTACAGGATTCGCAACATCCAGGTTATGACCTCAATGCTAAACGATGATTTTGTCATCACGGTGGAAGATGGCAGCGTCTATGGCAAGGTCGGATACATGTCGCACACCATGGATACGTCAACCCAGGTGGAGCTGGCGGAGGAGTCAAACCTGAAGGTCCACATGCATGGAAATGTGGCCGTGGTGACGGGCGAATATCACGAAAAAGGAAGCTCTGCGGGAAAGGGCTATGAATATCGTGACCGGCTGACCGATGTCTGGATGAAGAACGGCAGCGAGTGGCAGCTTGTGGCTGCACAGTACAGCGTGCCGCTGGCGAAATAACTTTAGGCTGCAACCAGCTATCAGCTAGCCGGGGCTAGAGACGGCAGTTTTTGGCGCTTGCTTGAGACGAGCAGTGCTCATCTAATTACAACATGCAGAACGTTCGTCGCGATACGAACCATCTTGAGGTCCTTCGCTCACGCAAGCTGCGCGCCCTCTCCAGGCGACTGAGATCTGAAGCGCATTCCCTTGTCCAAAGCGCCCGGCTAACCTATTTTTTGGCGGTGAAGCACTATGCCAGCCTTGTTGATACGCCTGCCACGATTCAGGGAAGTCCGGGGTGGTGACCATTGCGGAAGTTAAGGCATCGGTTCGCACGAGCCAGACATGCAGCGGGAAAGTCTGCTGGCTGCTAAAAGCTGCAGGTTTTTTCACATAATCGAATCTAGAGTTGCTGTGTCCCGATCCGTAGAAGAGCGGCTCTTTAGAGCCGGTGAAATTCCGATGGGAAAAATTGCTTCAAATCGCAACAAAATCGCCGGGCTATCAGGCCCCGTGAAACGCTTTACAAATTAAAAGCACTAATACTGTGGCAAAGCTGGTTCGGATTCGTGTGTCTTAGGATACAATTTCTTACCGCGCATAAGTGGAAAGCTTTAGACCGGGCCCCCCAGGTAGGCACTGCTATGCATATGAAACGCCAGCCACAAGACGCTTTTGTGGTCGCTGGCCGATACGAAATTAAAGACCCTCCCATTGGACAGGGCGGAATGGGCGTTGTTTATAAAGCCTATGACACTGTCACCCGGCGCTTTGTCGCGCTTAAAACCATCTGGGGAGGCCTGAGTTCGCAGGCGCTGGAGCTCTTTGAAAAAGAGTGGAGCGTGCTGGCGCGGCTGAGCCATCCCAACATAGTTGACATTCTTGAAACCGGCGAATTTGAAGAGGCCGGCCAACACAAGCCTTTCTTTGTGATGCCCATGCTGCCGGGCGTCACGCTCGATCAGTTGATCAAACAGGCCAGCACGCGCCTCACCGTGGACCGCACGGTCGATATTATTGTGCAAGCTTGCCGCGGCCTGCAGGCAGCGCACGATCACGGCCTGGTGCATCGCGACCTAAAGCCCTCCAACATCTTTGTGATGGATGACGATTCGGTCAAGCTCATCGATTTTGGCGTGGTACATCTTTCTGACACGCACAGCATGACCGGCATTAAAGGCACGCTGCACTTCCTTGCGCCGGAGCTGCTCGATCACAAAGCTCCATCGGTGCTCTCCGATGTTTTTGCCCTGGGCGTGGTGAGCTATGAAGCGCTCACGCGACGGAAACCCTTTGATCTGCCCACCGAAGCCGAAGTCTTTGAAGCGATTCGCAGCTATATTCCGCCGCCGGTCTCCGACATTAATAGTTCGGTCAATGAAGCGCTGAGCCGGACGATCGCAAAAGCCATGGCGAAGCAGCCATATCATCGCTTCTCCAGTGCGCGTGAATTTGCCGAGGTGCTCAAGAAAGCTCTACGCAATGAGCCGATTGAATACTTTGACTCTGCCAAGATCCAGCCGCGCATTGAGCGCGTAAAAAAAGCCCAGGCCGAAGGCGATTTCCAATTCGCCCGTGAAATCCTGAGCGAATTGGAAGCTGAAGGCCACATCGATCTGCAACTCTCCCTGCTTCGCATGCAATTGGACCAGGCCATCAAGCAGAAGACGATCCGCCAGCTTATGGAGAGTGCGCGCACTCGCGTGGAAGAAGAAGAGTATCCGCTGGCGCTGCAGAAAGTTCAGGAAGTCCTGGAGATCGATCCTAACAACACTGACGCGCTGCGCCTCAAGACGCAGATCGAACGCCAGCGCAATGAAAAGCAGATCGACAACTGGTACCGACTCGTCCAGCAGCACATTGAAAACCAGTTCTTCAGCCAGGCGCGCATGGGCCTGGAAGAGATTCTGCGCGTCAATCCCGCAGACGCCAAGGCGCACAGCCTGCTTGACCAGGTGGATCGTCTGGAAAAAGACGCCGGCAAAGCGCGCGCAGAAAAAGAACAGCTTTATCAGTCGGCCCTTAAGGCATACCAATGCGGCGAAGTCTCCACAGCGCTGGATAAGCTCGAGCGGCTGCTGGAGATTTCGCGAAACGCCTCACGTACCTCTACGCCGGAGAAGGATGCCCAGTACCAATCCCTCTATAATCAGATCCGCTCTGAGCGTGAAGCCTTGCGCGCCGGCTATGCAGAAGCGCGCCGCTGCCTTGAAGACAAGAACTTTGCCAAAGCTGGGGCGTTGTGTCAGGAATTTCTGACCAAAAATCCCAACGATCCCATGTTCCAGGCGCTCAAGCTGGAAGTGGATGAGCGTGATCGCCAGGAGCGCTCCGCCGCGGTCGCCGACGTCGATCAACGCGTAGAAACCGAAGCCGACCTCGATCGCAAAATTGAAATTCTGAAAGCCGCCGCTGACAATTTCCCCAACGAGCCGCACTTCAAGGAGTCGCTCAAGCTTGTCCGTGGCCGCCGCGACCTGCTCGATTCCATCGTCAGCCGCGCCAAGCAGTATGAGCAAAACTCGCAATTCAACGAAGCCCTTGGCCAGTGGGACATTCTCCACAACATCTATCCGCAATATCCCGGCTTTGACGCTGAAGTTCAGCGCCTCAAACTCAAGCGTGAAGCCCAGCTCCGTGAAGAATCGCGCTCCCGCTGGGTCCGTCAGATCGATCAGCACCTCGAATCCGGCGAATACGATAAAGCCCAGCAAGCCGTGCGCGATGGCCTGGCCGAATTTCCTGACGACCGCGAACTTGCCAGCCTCGACAAGCTGGCCATTCAAGGTGCGGAAAAGCATCAGCAGGCGCAGCAATTCTTTGCTGAAGGCAAGCAGGCAATCGCTTCCGGCGACACAGTCACCGGCCTTGACCGTCTCCGCCAGGCCGTTGATCTTGATGGCCGTGACCGCACTCTGCGCGGCGCTTTTTTAAGCGCGCTGCTTGAACAGGCCCGCGTCCGCCTCAACGCCGACTGGCGCGAATCGCAATCTCTGGTTGAAGAAGCTCTCAAGCTTGATCCCACCAATCCCGTGGCGCGCAGCCTCTCCGCCCAGGTTCAGGACCGTGAGCGCCAGGCCGTTGTCGATGCCACGGTGCTGGAAGCGCGTGAACTCCAGGCCGCCGGCGATCTTGCTGCTGCGCTGAGCAAAGTTCGTGAAGCCATTGCCCGGCATCCTCGTGAATCTCGTCTCGCGCAGCTAGAAACCACGCTGCTGAACAGCATGGATAGCAAGACCCGCTCGCGCTTTACCGTTCAGGCTCCTGCTACTCCGCCTCAGCGCGGCCAATCGAGCGCAAATGCAGGAAGCTCAGCTGACGCCGCAACAGCCTCGCTGATCCGACCAGACAGAGCAACCGCTGCCGCCGCGCCTGCTCAAGCAAAATCAAGCTCGCAGCTTTCAGAAGCTCTCACCGCCTCGCTCGTCAGGACAGACAAGACCGTATCCCCAGCGCAAGAGCCTGTTGCTGCTCCAGCTTCGTCATCAACTGCTGCAACTCCTGCGCAAGCCCAGAGGCCTGCCGTCGCCAAAAGCGCGCCCACATCTTCCATCAAGCTCTGGGCTGCAATCGTCCTTGTTCCAGTTTTGGCCGTGGCTGCATTTGTAACTTACAAACTCATCAAGCATCGTGCACCGCAGGCGCCACCGGCGGCTTCATCTATCGTGTTAACCGCCAACATCCCAGGCACAAAGTTTACAGTCGACGGGAACCCCGCAACTTCTCCCGTCACTCTTGAGCCGGGACAAGATCATATGATCCAGGCCACGCATGAAGGCTATCAGCCTGCCGCACAGCACGTGACCACGGTCGCAGGCCAAACCACTGCGCCTATTCAATTCACGCTTACTCCGTTGCTGCCGCGGATGGAAGTACTTTCTGACATTAAAGGTGTTTCTGTCGCCATTGGAGATCAGCCCGAAGCTCCGCTTACCAACGGAAGCCTGGCTCTCGAACAGATTGCTCCCGGCGCGCCGACGGTAAGGATTTTCAGCGGCTCCAACACCATCCTCTCATTGCAGCTCAAAGTGGAACCTGGCAAAGCAGTTGAGTTGGGCGGACCGCTCGAGTCCAAAGGATATTCCGTCGCCGTCGTCAGTATTCTGGGCGACCGCGCCCGCATGTTCGCCACCTCTGATCTCAAAGCGAATGTCACCGGCCAGGACCCGCAACCGATTCCGCAGGAAGGCCTGGAAACTGAGATCAAATCTTCTGCTTCAACCTTCACCCTCAGCAACGATCAGACTCTGAACCTGGAGCCAAATAACCAACCCCGATTGATGATCTTGCTGAGTGCCCAGGAAGATCAGGCCAAGCATGGTGCCGCAGCTATGGCTCACCTTGTCTTGTCCGCTCTGCCGCCTGACTCCGTGCTCCATATTGATAACGATTCGCAACCCGCAAGCGCAAGCACTGCCCAGCTTGAGCTCCGCGCCGGAATTCATAAGCTCTATTTGAGCCGTCCTCATTTCGAAGATTCGCCGGCCAAAGTCATCCACCTGCAGCCGGGAGCAACAACTAAAATCTCTGCCAATGATTTCCCTCTGCAACCTCAGGGCGCGCTCTCATTCAAGATCACGCCGGCCAGCGCCACTGCAACCTATAGTTCGCAGGATCCAAAATCCGGCATGGTGCCTCACAAAGCCAAACCCGGTGACATCGTGTGGCTCAAGCCCGGCAAATACACTGTAAAAATTGAGGCCCAGGGCTACGCAAGTGACCAGGCCGATCTTGAAGTGAAGGCCGGCGCCTCACCTCTTGAATTAAAACGAAATTTGAAATCTCTGGCTGCAGATACACCTGCTACCTCGCCAGCGGCTGCGCCTTCCGCGACCAGCACCAGCGTCTTTGAGGAAACCAAGCAATGGAAACACGATGGTGATTGGTGGATATGGAAAGGCTCAAGCTACGCCTGGCTTCACGCGAACCAAGGTTCCTTTGATGTGACCATACAGCGCCCCAAGAAAGGGCTGTTCCGGGGACCAAAAAGAATTGAGTGGGTCATTGACAGCACCGGCAATGACAAAGTGGTCTATACCATTGCCGAAAATAATTTCCACCGCACTGTGTATGTGAACGGCGCTCCGGTTTCAGACCGGGCCAAAGACCTTCCCAATCACACAGGAGATTTCCACTTCACCTTTGACGTCTCCGCCAAGCATTTCTCCATCACCGATGCCAGTGGTGAAAAAATAGACGACTACGACCGTCCTAATGCCTCAGCGCCATTGGGCAAGATCGGGTTCAAAGGTGAAATAGCGGTTTCAATACAACAAAAATAAATTCTCGTGATACCAGGCATTCATCGCAGGCAACAGGCTGTAAACTCACACTTGTGAGTTCCCTTTCCCAGCCGGTGGCCTCCATTCAAAAGGCGGCTCAGCGTACCCCAGGCATTGATCTGTTGCGCGGTCTTTGCATTGTCGCCGTGGTCTTGCACCACACGAACCTGCGCATCCGCTTCAATCAGAGCAGCTTTGGCAAGCTGCTGAGTCCTGCTGCTGACCACATCCTCTTCTGGAGTGGATATTACGGTGTAATTGTTTTCTTCGTGATCTCCGGCTTCCTCATTACCACATGGTCGCTCAAGCGGTGGGGCACTCTTCGGCAGCTAAGCCTGCGCCAGTTTTACCAGATGCGTTTTGCCCGTATTGCTCCCTGCCTGCTGGGCTTGCTGCTGCTCCTCAGCATTCTTGATCGTGCCGGCGTGCCGCGCTTCACCATCAACACGCAGCATACATCGTTAGGCCGCGCACTGCTGGCGGCGCTCACCTTTCACATCAACTGGCTTGAGGCCCGCACCGGTTACCTGCCCGCCAACTGGGACGTGCTCTGGTCGCTCTCCGTTGAAGAGGTGTTTTACATCTTCTTTCCTCTGCTGTGCGTGTTGCTCAGAAAGCAGGCGCTCATCATCGGCCTTCTGGGTTGTTTTGTCCTGATTGGGCCATTCGCGCGCGTCCAGACGCAAAACCAGCTCTGGGCCGACTATGGCTATCTCTCCTGCATGGACGGGGTCGCCCTGGGCTGCCTCGCCGCAATGTTCGCCGCGCAAGTTCGTCTCGGCCGCAAAGCCAATCTGGCCTTGCGTATTACTGGATCGCTGTTCTGCATACTCATTGTTTTCTTTCGTTCCGCCGCTGGCAGGCTGGGCCTGTACAAGCCAAGCCTGAACGTAACCGTGCTTGAGCTGGGAACGGCCTTCCTGATGATAGCGCTGCAACAGCGGTTTGAAGCAAAATCCGCCGCGGGCGTGTCGCTTACAAACTCCAACGCGCTTGGGTTGCAATCCGCAGCCCATGCTCTTTGGCGTTCTGCCGGATTTTTACGCTGGTTTGGCCGCAACAGCTATGAGGTCTATCTCACGCACATGTTCGTTATCTGGCCCATGGTGATCGCCTTTCAGCATTTCCAGTGGAGCATCAACCTGGCCCCGTTGCTGTTTCTGGTGACTGCGACCGTAGCCGGAATCCTTGGATATGCTGTCGCGCGTTTCTATTCTGAGCCGCTTAACCGTCGCTTGCGGAGACAGTGGTTACCCCGGAAAAAGGCTGTTGCGGCTGAAGATTGAATTTCGCGCTCTGCCGATAGCGTGTATCCTCGTACGCCAGCGCTTAAGGAAAGAGCTTCCATGACTCCGCAAAAGAAGGTGTCCACCGCAAGTAGCGATAAAGTTGAGCAATGAAAAGCTGCTCAAGACCATTCCTGAAATCCAACGCAAGGGCGCGGCCAATCCTTACACGGCTTTGAATGGCAACATGTTCACGCTGCTGTTGCAATCCAAGTCACTGGCCATCAGGCTGCCCAAAGCCGAGCGTGAAGAATTTCTCAAGAAATACAAAACCAAGCTTTTTGAGGCCTATGGCGCAGTAATGCCAGAGTATGTAGCCGTCCCTGATTCCCTGCTGCAAGATACCAAAGCGCTGCAAAAATATCTCAAGCTGAGTTATGAGTACGCCAAAACGATAAAATCCAAGCCTACGAAAAAGAAAGCGTGATTGCTCTGCATAAAAACTGCATTTACCACTGATTCACACTGATAACAACTGATCAAAACCAATGCTTCGCGCGCATGTATCTACTGATCAATTGGTCTTCTTATCAGTGTCATCAGCGGTGAGATTCCTTTTGTGCAAAGCCAAAGCTTGATCACCAACGGCTTCTCCCTATCCAAATTAAAGCTTGGCTGGCGCAAGCAACAGCACGGCCATGTTACGTTTGTTCACCACCGCCCGGCGGCTCTTCTTTTCTATTGAGCAACTTCCCTCTCGGTTCCGTGTTTCATCCACCAGAACCAAACTCAAAACTTGCATCATGGTCACAAACGCTTCATGATGAGCGCGGTCTGCAACCTGTAAATCCTATATCTATCTTGAATAAGGCAGTCTGAGAGGAGAGCACTACAAAATGAAGAAGGTTCTTGTTTCCCTTTTTGCTTTAGCCCTGGTGCTGTATGTAGCCCCGTCAGCCAAGGCGGCCAATTGGACTTTCCTTGGCCAGTCGCACGTTGACGGCCAGCACGATCATGACAATATTGAAGTCGGCAAGTACGCTGGCCGTTACCGCTTTTTACAGATTCGGGTCAACAACGCTCCAATCGAGTTTGACCACATCGTAGTCCACTATGGCGATGGCGAACCGGAAACGCTGCAAGTGCGTGACGTAATCCGAGCCGGCGGCCGTAGCCGCGCCATTCCTCTGCAGGGCGACCGCTTTGTGAAGAGCTTTGAACTGTGGTATGGCAAGGCACGTCCAGATTCCCGCAAACCAGAACTGTCACTCTTCGGCCAGCGCTGATCGTGCCGGAGCCGCGCTGCGCATCCATAAGACTCGACACTCAGGCCCTTGATCTTCGAGGGCCTGTTTTTCTGGTAGATCCGAATGCGAAGTATTTGCTTGATCAGTGTTATTAGTGCAGATCAGTGGTTAATGCAGTTTTCCTATCTGGAATCCGTGAAATCTGTATCATCCGCGCTAAGAATTACGCCGCTTCGCGATCATCTTCCCGGCGCTCGTCTTCAGGCTGGTCTGCCTCCTGCATGGTCAAGCTCATGGTGGTAGACCCAATCTCAAATGTCCTTGCGTTCGCGTATCTGCCGGAAAATCTCGCCAAACATATGGCTGCTGGCGGAGCGCCCAGCTCGTAGCCATAAATATGGTAAGCTGTGCACATGAGAACGACAGTTGATATTCCCAACACCATGTATCGACGTCTAAAATCGGCAGCTGCGCTCCGCGGATGCTCGATCAAAGAACTGGTCTTACGTGGTGTCAGGGCAGAACTTCAGGCGCAGGCCGGTAAACGTAAGCACAAAATGATTAAGCTTCCAATCATTGCTTCCAGACGGCCGGGCTGGCTCAAGCTGAACAATCGCAAAATTAATGAAATCCTATTTCCCTGACATCAATGTCTGGTTGGCTTTAACTTACCGGGGGCATCAGCACCACACTGTGGCGGCTCAATGGTTTGATCGCCTTCAGAATGATACAGCGTGCTTCTGCCGTTTTACGCAATTGGGATTCCTGCGTTTGCTTACCTACCCTCAAATTATGGAGGATGAGGTTCGAACCCAAGCGGAAGCTTGGAAGGCATACGATGATCTTAATTCTGATATGCGTGTCATTTTTTGTCCCGAGTTCGATCCAGATGCCATAGAAACAGAGCTGCGTGAGTTGACTACCAAAGCGCGCTCCGCCCCGCAACAGTGGCCCGATGCATACCTGGCGGCATTTGCCTATGCTGAGAATCTGATTCTGGTCACCTTTGACCAGGCACTCAGTAAACTGGCTCGGTCTCAAGTTCTGCTTCTGAAGTAAGCCCTATTCCCCTTCGTCCGCCACTCCAATCTTCCCCAGCCGATACCGCAGCGCATTGCGTGAGAGTCCCAGCAATCGCGCTGCCTGGCTCTTGTTGCCGTTGGCGCGACGCAGGGCTTCGCGAATCATATTGTCTTCCCATTGCTCCAGCGTCATGCCTTCAGGGAGAAACTGATCGTTGCTGGAAGAAGACGCAGCGTTGGCTCTCCCCGGCGAGGAATCAAGATGAATATCGCCCACATCAATCACTCGTCCTGAAGAAAGTGCCACGGCGCGTTCCACCATGTTTTCCAATTGGCGGACATTGCCAGGCCAGTGATAGCCGCTTAACGCGTTGAGCGCAGCCGGCGTTATGCCTTCAATCTCTTTCTCACTATCTGCGGCAAAGCGGGCAAGAAAGTGGTTCACCAGGTCAGGAATATCTTC
>DASTCT010000247.1:0-2136 GCA_035710845.1 Candidatus Angelobacter sp. | reverse complement strand
CAGTTGGTGATCAACCGTTCTGAACTGGGCCAGCAGGTAAAGAAAACCATGGAACGGCGGGCCACGCGCAAGCGCTGAGGGCAAAAGCCCTGTAAAATTGCCGGAGAGTTAGAGCCAGAGAAATGCTTCAGGACAAAGTTGCCACAGCCAAGAAGATCGATTCGTTTTTGAAGAACGTAATTGCTTCAGGGGCGTTCAAGCTGAAATACAGGATCACGGTGAACCCTCCGGTTCCTGTGGGGCAGGAGCTTGAAACCCCGGAGATACTGGTGGAGCTAGCTGGTCCTGACAGCCAGTTGCTTCTGGAGCGCAATGGTGAAGCTTTGCGCGCCCTTGAGCTGCTGACCCATGAGTCGTTGCATCTTCATCCTGAGGAGCATGACCGCGTCAGCTTTGACTGCAAAGGTTACCGCGCGGCCCGGCACCAGGAATTGAAGCTTGCGGCCCAGGTAGCCGCCGAACGTGTGATCAAGACCGGAATGCCTTACTCTTTCGCGCCCATGTCTTCGCGCGAACGCCGGCTCATCCATCTGGCTTTCCGCGATCACGGCACGCTCACAACGCAGAGTGAAGGCGAGGGTGGCCGCCGCTACGTTGTTCTCTATCCCAAAGATTACAAGCCTGCCCGGCCAGCGCGGCGCTAGCCTGAATCTAAGAGATATTTACATCCTCGGTTTAACCCCTCAATTAAACTACTCTGGTTAAAGGTGCACTAAATCCATTTCAACGAGTATTTCTCATGTCAACAACCGTGGCGATGATTGCAGAAGTCCCCATTTTTGGCCTGCTGGATGATGAAGAGCGCGAAGCGCTGGCGCAGATGATGAGCAGCCGCGAATTCAAACAGGACGAAACCGTCTTCCATTACGGCGATCACGGCGGCGAGCTCTTTATTCTCCGCACCGGCCGGGTTGAGCTTTTTGTCGAAAGCACTGAGGGCGAGAAGCTTGTCCTCTCGGAAATTGAGCAGGGCGACGTGATTGGCGAGCTTTCTTTTCTCGATGGCGGCCCCAGAACTGCCACGGCGGTTGCGCGAGAAGATACGCAGATGCTCGTGCTGGACCGCGAGCGCCTGCTTGATTTTATCGACAAGCATCCTCACGCCGCCATGGACGTGCTTACCGTGATTGGACGACGTTTGCGCGCCACGGACGAGCTGCTGCGCACCCAGGTCTCGCGCAATCCCAACGTTGAAGAGCAGGAACTGCTGACCTTTGGCCAGCGCATTGCGGACAAGGTGGCATCATTCGGCGGCTCGTGGACTTTCATTATTATCTTTGGCGTAATTCTGGCCGTATGGGTCATTCTCAATTCCAGCGCGCTGCTGGCCAAACACTTTGACCCGTACCCGTACATCCTCTTGAATTTATTTTTATCGATGATCGCTTCCGTGCAAGCGCCGGTCATCATGATGTCGCAAAACCGTCAGGCCGCCAAAGATCGACTGAAATCCGATCTGGATTATGAGGTCAACCTGAAAGCTGAAATGGAGGTAGCGCATCTTCATCACAAAATCGACCATATTTACGAAAGGCTGGAAGACCACTGGGCCAAGCTGGAAAGAGGCAGATAGTTGTTAGCCTGTTCTGAAATCCTGAACCTGCGACCACAATGGTTCGTAATTGTTGGGATCCACAGCGGAGCAAGGTGAGGGATCGCTATCGCTACGAAATGTGAAAGCCCGGCGATTCATGGCAGCCTTGCGCAAGTACCTTTCTATGAAAATATCGTAGCTATATGGATCCCTCCCCATTCGCTTCACTCAGGGTCGGGATTGCAGAAAAGGCTAAAAGCTAATGGCTGTTTTTCTCGACGACACCATCGTTGCCATTGCCACACCGCCCGGACGCGGCGGCATTGGAGTGGTCCGGCTGGCAGGTCCAGAAGCGCGGGCAATCGCATGCTCAATGCTGCGGCTGAAGCATGAACTCGCAGCCGGTCGCGCTGTTTTTGGTGAAGTAGTTGAACCCACGAGTGGCGAGCGCATTGATGAAGCTGTGGTCACGTTTTTTGCCAAGCCACACTCTTATACCGCTGATGATGTAGTCGAGATCTCTGCTCACGGAGCGCCGGTGGTTTTGCGCCACATTGTTGAGCTGGCCACCTCACGCGGTGCGCGCTTGGCCGAGCCGGGTG
>DASTCT010000246.1:0-58952 GCA_035710845.1 Candidatus Angelobacter sp. | reverse complement strand
GCAGTCTGCGCCTGCACGCCAATATAGCTGCGTTGCACCTGCCCATGACGGATCAGCTTGCTGGCGATGAATTGCGCCGTATTGATGGAAATGGCAAAACATATCCCCTGTGCCGGAAGAATGGTCGCCGTGTTCACGCCCACAACTTCGCCTGCGGAATTCACCAGCGGCCCGCCGGAGTTTCCTGGATTGAGCGCCGCATCTGTCTGGATCACATCTTCGATCAGCCGGCCTGACTGCGAGCGTAAGCTCCGTCCCAGCGCGCTGACCACGCCTGCCGTTACTGTGTACTGGAAGCCATAAGGATTGCCGATAGCCACCACCAGTTGTCCTACGCGAATTCTGCGCGAATCACCCAGCTTTACGCTGTGCAGTTCCGACGCGTCGATCCTCAACAGCGCCAGATCGGTATCCGGATCTTCGCCGATGATCTGCGCCTTGAAGTCGCCTGAATCCGGCGTCCAAACCGTGATCTTGCTTCCGCCATGGACCACATGGCTGTTGGTGAGAATGAAGCCGTCTGGAGTAAAGATAAAGCCGGAGCCGCCGCTGCCGCGACCGCGCTCATTTTCA
This sequence comes from Candidatus Angelobacter sp., assembly GCA_035710845.1. Taxonomy (GTDB): domain Bacteria; phylum Acidobacteriota; class Terriglobia; order Terriglobales; family Acidobacteriaceae; genus Angelobacter. The sequence goes on along the minus strand of DASTCT010000246.1, from coordinate 58,379 downwards.
ACCTGTATCCGCACCACCGCCGGACTTACCGCTTCTGCCACGCTGGTTACAACCCGCGAATAGGCGTCCAGCGCCTCGGCTTCGCTTGGCCGTTCCACAGCCGGATGCGCCTCAGCACCAGGAAAAGAAATTAAATTTGGCTTACTACTCATAGGCCCATTGGATAAGTTTGCTCGTGCAAAGGATTCAGGCCCGCTTGGAATGCCACTTTCTGCCTTACACGTAAATCCCGTGGCGTTTCTGAGGTCGGCCTGGTTTTGCAGGCCGTTAGAATCGTCTCTACCAGTGCAATTTCGTGGAATGTGATTTCATCGCTCGATATTCAAGCCAGACGAGCACGATGATGATCAGGTCCAAAACGCTCAGCGCGATTAAGCCAATTGCGCCCGTTAACGTGAAGCGATAGATCTGATAAACGATGTATCCACCAAAGACGATGATCGCGACCGGGAAAGCCCAAAGCTTACCCTTAAGCAGTGCGGCTACCACAATGACTTTCACGACCCCATGACCGAACAGATACAGAGCGATGAAGTGCTGGCTGCTGGCCGAGAAGTGGCTCATGCTATGGCGGAGATAGTTTGCAACCAGGTCATGGGGATCTTCCGTGATTTCGTCTTGCGTGAGCCAGCCCACAACATGCGCGATGAGACCTGGCCTGACCACCCAAAGCGCAACGCCGCCCACGATCTCCAGAACTCCGTCCAATCCCTTTATCAGCACGCTTATGCGAAACAAAAGCTCGCGAACATGCGCTTTTCCCAGCTTTGCCATGGCGCTCTCATTTACATGCTTTTAGAGGTGTCATAACATTAAACCTGTTGTGCGCAGAGTTGTGACAGTTGCGTTCAAGTCGCCAATTTTCAATTTGTGCCCCTGGAGAATGCCTCTCCTTCATTGATACTCCGCATCTGATCTCCTTATAGAGCGCCTCTGCAACTATTTTTCACTTGTGACTCTATTTGTATCTACGAACCGATATCGCCATTGGTATCGGTAGGGGATTATTGCAGTGAGATTTTTGGGGACCATCGCAACTCTACTGTTCCTGTTGCCTGCGGGATTGTTTGCGCAGGATCAATCGCAATTTACCGCTGTAACGCCAACATCACAGACTTCTCCGGCGCAATCTGAGAGGACAACCGATGTGGGTTGCGACGTTCATACTTTCACCCATCAAACATTATCGGAAGCTTCACAATTTGGGCATGGGCTGCTCAAAGTTCCTCGAGATGCGGTCCGCCCCAGTAATTTGTTATGGGAACTGCCCATTTTGGGTACTACCGGAGTACTCATCGCAAAGGCAGACCGGCCCGCTGACAACCGGATCCAATCCCGGTCTTTGCAGCAGACCGCGAGTCTCTGGTCCAATGTTGGACTCGGCCTCGAACTCGGATCGTCTGCTCTGGCCTATGGAATAGGCTGTGGCGAACATCGGTCTCGCTTGCGCGATGCCGGATTCACCGCGCTTGCCGGAATGGGCGCTGCCGGCACAGTCGATCTGGCCCTAAAGCTCGCGTTTAATCGCCAATTTCCCACCACAGCCAATGGGGCCGGCAAATTCTGGGGTGGAGGAAGATCGTTCCCCTCTGGCCACGCTGCCACAAGCTTTGCCTTCGCAGCCGTGATCGCTCACAGGTATTCGAAAAACAAATGGGTGAAGTGGGGTGCCTATGCGCTTGCCACCGGAGTAAGTTTGTCGCGCTATCCGGCCAAGAAGCATTTTCCATCTGACATCCTGATGGGAGCGACGTTGGGATATGTCACCGGCACTTACCTGGCGGCCCATTGAGGAGTTCGGAGTTGATATGGTGGATACGATGAAAATCAGACCATGGCGCTGCTGTCAGAGTCGCGGTCTGACCAAAGTTAATCAAAGACCACAGAAAGCCAACTGACCCCAAACTCGCATCGGCACTTATCCAATGGCACAAACCGAGTCACCGGCAATCAGGTAAGCTGTTATCCTAGAAATGCCTAGATCACCCAAGCCGGGATGGCGGAACTGGCAGACGCAGCGGACTTAAAATCCGCAGGGCTTAAACGGCCCGTGGGGGTTCGAGTCCCCCTCTCGGCACCAACTAAGTTTTTTAGTATGAATGACATCAGTTCACCGTTGGAATTGTGGGCGGTACATCCTCTGTAGCCTGTTGAGGTTGGTTATGCCCATCTTTATGCCCAAAGTCGGTCTGACGGGCGATCTCTAGCATGTGCATGGCTTCTCGCTTGTCACGCTGATCGACGATGTCATACCGCTTAAATACAGATGGAGTTTTCCATCCTCCTATTTTCATGATCACACTTTCAGCAACTCCTGCACGTCTCAGATTTCGGGCGGCTGTTCGACGCAAATCATGAAGAATCAGCCCCCGGTACTTGAGATCGCTACAGCCGCAGCTCTCACATTTGGTTCCCGTGACTGTTTTCTTGCAGAGGCGGCAAAGCATCTGGCCGACACCAGCAGCGAGGCACATGTTGCGCCATGCAGTACGAAAGTCGAGAACTGGTTTGCCATCTTCACGGGTGAACAGAAAATCATCCGGATTTTTCCCTTGGGCGCATTCAGACAATAAAACATGAACCGTCTCGGTCATGAAAATCTCTCGTCCTTCTCCATTTTTTGTTGTTCCGACCTCAAGGCGAATGACTTTCGCTTTAAGATTGATTTGTTTGACTGGCATCTTGATTAATTCGCTTTTCCGCCAACCATAGGTGTAATAGATTTCCAGCATTGCACGAAGGCACAACTCTGGCGCGGCTGCGGCCAGCTTTTCATATTGTCCCGATTCGACGAAGCCCAGGCGCACATTGTTTTCTTTCAGACGCGGGAACTTGGGCAGCGTCGTCACTTTCTGTGGCTTCGCGTAGTAGCCGAGGCGGAACATTCTGCGGAGAACGGCAATCTCGCGATTGACCGTTGCATTCTTCGCTCCTTCTTTTATGCGCTCATCCACATATTGATTTAGCGCATCTGTGCCAACGTTGATGACGCGCATGTGGCCGAAGAACGGCTTCAGGTGCTTTTCCCAGCGTGCCTGAGGAACCTTTGGCCTTTTGCGCCCGTTAATGCGCTGCTCGCGGGAGAAAGGCTCCCACAAGTCTTCCACTCGTATGCGTTCGACCTGTAGGCCAACAAATGTTCCTGTGGACAATTGCTGTAGCCGCTGGCGGAGCTTCTGTTTAGCCTCTTTCTCATTGCTTGTTCCTGTCGCTTCACGGATGCGCTTGCCGTCCTTGTAATACTGAATCGTCCACAAGTTGCATCCTTTCTGCTTGTAGATTCTTCCAGTGCCGCGTTCCCTCATGTGCGAACCTCCGGCAGGAATATAAGATTTGAAACAGCCCGCGAGTAAATCGGTCTCATTGAGCACCAGATACTTTCCACGACTCGATGAGACGTTCGAGATCGCGCACGTCTACGAGGAACGGCGAATTGGCGGGCTTCAGTTGAACATAGGGAAGTTGACCGGAATTAATCAGCTGGCGGACAGCCTTGCAGCTAATTCCGAGATAAGCAGCAGCATGTTTTATGCGGAAAAGGCGTCGGGAAACCAAGCTATGCATGGCACAAAAACCTTGAGACGCAACAGCGCGGACGTCTCAGCGTTTGAGCGCTCCCTCTGTGCTTTCTCTCTCCTTTAGGGGAGCGGTTTATGCCCATGCACGGCGACTTGGGACGCCGGTATGAGTAACCTCAGGCTACGCCCACAAAATGCTGCCTGTCAAATGTTCACAAAATGAGGGATTGGATATTCCTTGAGATTGCGCGTCAAAATCTTAAAATCCTGATGCAAGCCGGACCCAAGCCGGACGCCAAAAGGAGAGAACATGTCCACAGAGACCGACAAAATACTCGGCACGAAAGAAGTCGCCGCTCGCCTCAAGATCGAACCCCGCGCATTGCGCGCACTGCTGCGCAAGATCAACGGCAAAGCCCCCGGAGAGCGTTACGAATGGAAAGCCTCTGACCCGTTCCTGAAGAAATTGCCTGAGCTGATCAAGGCTGAAGAGGCAAAGGCTGCTGAGAAAGCCAAAGACAAGCCAGCCAAGAAGAGCTGAATCATGGAAGTCCGCAAATACATGATTGGCACTGACGATGACGATTTGACGGCAGACATGATCGAGCGTCTGCCAGTGATCGCCGCACTAGCTGACGAATTTACTGATGAGTTCCGCGAGTTCACCGCTAACTTTTATGCCGCTGCTTACTCTGCCGGATACATGACATACGCCGGATTCTATCGCGGCACACCCACTGAAATTACCTATCTCGTAAAAGCCTAGCCACATAGCCCACGTCTCTCCGATGTGGGTTTTGTGTAGTGGGAATGTTTTCATTGCCTTTGCAGGCTGATTGCCGATATAAGCAAAACGGGACGAACTCATGTTATCAGCATGAGTACGCCCCTAACCAAAGCACCTGACAAAGAGGCGACAATGGCTAAGAAGAAGGGTACTACACGCAAGAAGCGCGACTTCATCTATTTCCCAGAGGTCACAGGCAAGATCATTGAGTCCATCGAAATTGATCCAGATGCGCAAGCGATTACGATCCTGTTTAAGGACAGGACGGCTCTCAGCTTTGATCTTGACCCAAGCCTGACCATTTACCCGGAGCTGTCCGACTGGAAAACTGGCAACTGGAAAGGCATCAAGCGATGGCGACCAATTCACAGTAAGGTCTTAATGGTTAAGTGGTAAAACGGAACCCGCATCATTTTGATGTGGGTTTTGTGTTGGGCGCTGCGGATTTCTAATCCAATGCGCCGATGCAAGTGATTATTAAGCCAGTAACTTGCAATCCATTATGGCCGACTTATGCCCGAGCTTTTATCAGGCTCGTTCCTCCCGATCCAGCCATTTGTCGAGGTCATCGACGCGATCTCTTTTCGCCATCTCGCGATGGATCTTTTTTTCATCGTCAAATCGTGTCAGCTGCTCGGACTCTTCAGCTGAGATCACGCCTTTCTTTACTAGCGAATCGAGAAGTCGATCTAAGATAATCGCCGAGTGCACGATTCGAGTCGCATCATTATGCGATTGTGGCTGAAAAACGCCGTGGCCCCCCTTCTTATCGTAAACGCTCTCAACTAAGTACACCTGGACCCTGTATTTGTCTGCCGTCTCTGACCACAAACATTGTCCTAGCCGCATCTCCCTTGGCTGATCCTCTATTCCTTTTCGAATGACCGGGAAGTATCTTGGCAGATTGAGGAATCTCTCGAATTCATCCGGGGTCATCTCCACGCGCGCTTGGACAATGAGAGCTTCGCCGCTGAGTTCCTCATGATATTTGTAGGGAGTGAGTGGCCAGTCATCGATCACGAGTTGTGTTCCTTGAAAGTCTTCTATTTCGCGCAGCTTCCAATTAAATCTCGTGACCGGAGAGCCCTCTTGATAGTGATATGAGGGTTCTTCGATTTCCCACTTCTTTCCTTCGGCTTCGACGATCCCATTACTGCTTCCGTATTCTGCGGCCCAATCCTTGTGGTCCTCAGTCAGAGTATCGAAAACAATGTCGATCAGTTCGAGTGTCTTGTGGCTATGTCGAGATTCGTAAGAGTCGCGCCCCGTCGCAGCGGCACGTATCTGCTTGTCACCACACTTCAGTTCTATTTGCATGAAAAACATCGTAGCAGATTGTGAAGACTCGGAGCCCTGTGGATTACTAGTCCAACGCACCGACGCAACAGATTGCAAAGTCATTCACTTACAACCGCTTATGGCCGAGTTATGGCCGTATGCGGTCCGCGTTATGCCGCCATGCCGTTACGCATTAAACATGTCACAGAAAGGCCCCTAGCGGTCACGCAGCTGCCTTTGCGGCATGAATTAGCCAGGCCTGCGGGGCAGTTAAGCCACAGGCCCGGCGTCTGGGCAGCCAATAGGAGGAGGCACAACGCCCAGATTTTCACGGAGGCCTGTTAACCGGAGCCTCCGTGTTTTGCGGCAAGCGAATCTCGGGGGAGTGTTCCCGAAGTCGCCGTAGGAGAAAGCTAGACGGACCGCTCACCGCGAAAGTTACAAACTCACCAGCCCATCGGCGTTCCTCGTCACTGCCGGCTTCTCTGGGAATGCTGCTTTCTTGAGCGCATTGCGCTCGGCGTATTGCAACTGCACAAAGTCTTGATCAGCTCTGACCGCTTGGAGACGCAGCTGCTCTCTGGTTTGCGTATGTGTATTGCGGCGGGTCAGCAGCGGTCTGAGTGCTTCAGAGAGCCGCTGTTCTTCCCGCTCCCACCGATCCATTTCTTCGTCCGTAGGAAAGTCTTCCGGCAATGGCCGCGCTCCCCTGTGGGTAGCCAGCGCTGCTTGCGCTTTGTCAATCTCTCTATTGTCACTTTGCACAGCACTGTCAGCCTGCTTGAACTCGCGCCTCAGGTCCGAGATCCGATCTTTAGCTGTGCGGCAGGCCTCACGTAGCCGCTTCCACTCTTCAACTGCTCGCGCGTGTTCGGTGGCCGCCAGTTCTTTCTGGATTTCAGCTTGGCTGGCTTTCAGTTCACTAATTCGTGCCTGTGTCATAGTTGTTCTCCAGGTCATGACTGCTCCTTTCGGGCGTAAAACTCCCGGTTGCGTTGGTTGAGGCGGGCTAGCGCGTCGCGCAGCTTTGATGGCCGCGTGTCTGTGATGCCGCCCACATCGGCAGATTTCTTGCGGTAGATATGGATGTTGCCTTGCTCGTCCGTCCGGGCTTCATGGCCTTTGGGATAGCTGGCGATGTGTTCACTGTCAGTCGTTGAACCGTCCATAGTTAATGTTGGGCCGACTGATCTGAACCTCAATTCAGACTGCTTACTCATACTCACCTCCATTGTTTTTGGGCAGGATTCCCAGACGAAGATCATGGAACATCCTGTACTTCTGAACTTGACGTATGAAATCTGGCTCTTTTTTCCATCTCATGAGCTGCCGCTCGGTGATGAATACTTCCGCCGCTATCTGTCGGAGTGTCTTTCCTCCGAAAGCTATCTCAATCGCGGCTTTCCCTTTCTTAAGCTCGGGGTACTTGCCGTAGAGATATCTCACAGCTTTTTCGATCTCCTCGTCAGTCAGTCTCCGGTTTTCCGGCAGTCCCATTTCATGTAGAAAACCCATTTTTAATTCGCTCCTTTCATGAAAAAAGGTGAAACAAATCACTCAAATACTCGCGACATTGGTGCTTCATCTAACATGACGTCGTCTCCCAATGATCTTGATGACCTTGACCAATCTCGCCAGAGCCCAGACTCCCGGCGGAATCGCCGCTATTATCGTGATTGCTTGTTCCATCCATTTCCTCACATCAAATACCTCTCTGTGTTGATTTCCGTTTGGCGAAGATGCATGAAGCATTCCTTCAAGACACTGGCCTTCAGGAACACAGCTATCACCGAGCCGCGCTCTTCGTCGTCACAAACAGTTCCACCGCACTCAAGACCAACGAGCTTGTCCACATTGATCTTGGGCTGTATGCCTGCTTCAGCTTTTTCAAAAGCGGATTCATTTACTTCTTTCCCACAGGCGTCCAGCAATTCGCGCAGCCGCCACATGTCCGGGCCAGTCAGCGGAAATGACTCGGTGAGCAATCTGCCGTGCGTATCGAACGTAACTTCCAGCCTGTCCCCTGCGGCTTTCGCTTTCACGATCCAAAAGATGTAATCTCCCTCTGCTATGTGCATCGTGTTACCTCCAAAAACTGTTTGCCTTGTATCGAGAGGCAGGCTGTATCAAGACATGTATGTTGTATCCCGCATGTATGCGGGGAATACAACGATACAACCCCATGTATCCGATACAACCCCGATACAAGTGATACAACCCCATTAGTCAATGTCGTAATATCCATTGGTTTCTTCTTTCCAATGCTTGCCTTCGCCTTGGCGCAAAGCCGCATAGACGCGGTTGCGATTTGCTTTTAGCGTTTTGCAGATTTGGTTGCCGGACAGTCCTGGCCGCTTCTTGATCACGGCCAGAATCTTGCCAGTGAGGTCGTCAATAGCTTTTTCCTCTTTCGCTACGGCAAGCGTGCTGCACGTCCCCGGCGTTTTGACCATGTGGAAAGTGCCTTCGCGGTCAATCCATGGGCGGCCCTCAAGCTGGAACGGCTTTAAAGGCTCGAAGTCGCGAGCTTTAACGTTCTCGACTTGAATGAGCGTCTTGCTTACGTCGAGCATTCGGACTCCGTGACCTGCTGACAGGATTGCGCCGATGTCACCAGACCCACGGAACACATTTTCAAGATCCATAGTCAATTCATTGCGTGAGCTTTTGGGGGAGTGGTGAGCGAAATTGACGGCGACAGCGCCAGCTTGAAGGAGACCAAACAGAAGCTCACCAAGCGCAGCCATATCTCTAGCCTGTTGCTCGTCACGGCCTTCAGTAAACCGTGGCAGCGTATCGAGAAAGATGACGCGGCCTTTTGCCGCCTCGAGCATAACGTCACTTGCCAGAGACAAGGTCGCACCTTGGCTCATCGTGCGAACTAGAAAATTGGGAGTGTCTGGGATGCCCAAGAGCTTCATGCGGTGATGGAAGCTGGAATCACCGCTCTCGGGAACGAGATAGAGCACCGGATATTGATCGGTTCTGAACCTTCCCCACAAGAGACCGCCCGTGAGTATGGTCTTCGCCATAGACATCATAAGATATGTCTTGCCGTGGCCTGATAAGCCGCCCCATCCTGTCACTCCTTCCACAGGCATCAGACGATGTGCTACGTATTTCAGCGGGTTTTGATTCAGTTGGGAGCGTGTCTTGAAATGCGGTCTCCAGCCTTTCACATTGAAGTCGAGAGCATGTATATCAAGCCCAATCTCTTCGATTGCTTTCCAGACAAACCGCGTGTATTTCTCTGGAATGTCCTCCCCTGTGGGTAGCTCTACACCCAGCACTCCATCTTCAGCAGCGGCCACGCCACGAGTACCGAGAAAAAATCTTTTGAAAACTCCGCTTTCAACTTTCTTTTCCACTACTCGTAGTATTCGGGCCCATGCTCTGTCTGGAGTTGTTTGTGGTCCCATGAGAGAAGCGATGGTGCAGAGAGGCTGTGCGGGACTAAAGTCAACCGTAATGAAAGTTGAGTTTGTGTCGATTTCCATCTTGAGCTCCTTGATCGAGGGCGCGGGAGAAAGGAGCTCAAGCCGGACTCCCGCGTTACCTCGAATGTCCTGCCGAAAGGTTTGGCCTCGCGGCATATTTAATACAAAGACAGTGGCACGTTGAGTTGCAAGGAACATTTTTGCGTCTGCAAAACCGCCAGTGCGCTAACTGTCATAAATATTGAGTCAGGCCCGCGTAGGTGCCTTATCAGGCTGGCGCGACAGCACTCTGGGACGGCGCGGATATGTCAATGTTCAGGCAGATAATGTCCGTATACCACTCGCCGCCTCTGGTGTCGCCCGTATGCTCTGCTACCAGAACACGGTAGATTCCGTCATTACTGACATTAGCCACACGCGTTTGAGTTCTGTACCCGGGGAAGAAGGCATCTCTAATCTGCGTCTGCGTGATGTCTTTATTGTTGAGCTGAATGGCTCTGCCAATCTTGATTTTCGGATTGAGCAGCACTCGCACATTGATACCGTTGTCTGTGGCTTCAGGTATGCCGACCATGCCTGTGAGTGAGTTAATCTTGACCGCTTCGCCTGCCAGATAGCCGGTAACAGGGATGAGGTACAGAACCCCATTCTCCACAGTCCAGCGTAGATTGTGGGTATATGCCAGATCGCGCATGTAGCTTCTTGCAAGACCGAAAGCGACTTTGCCGCGAGGGTTGGGGAGAATACCCCCTGTGGCGAGATACTGCTCGGAATCCGGGTCCACAGTTACACCCATTGCGTCAGCATAGGCTTTCAGTTCTTGCTGTGGGGTAATACCAGCGGCGAGTGTCATGTTGACGGTGCCGAAGTTGTATCCGATGTCGTTGTCAGCGGCCATGATCTCGACAAACGAATCCACGTTGGTTTCTTTTCCCAAGCGCACTTGCTTTATGCTGCCTCGGAAAATGACCGCGTGGTTGTTCTCGTAGCCAACATCGAGTGTCACCGTATCGAACTCCTTCAGGTCACGTTCCTTGCAGTTGTAAACGCGTATCACGGCGGTGTTTGGCGTTTCGAGATCGTTGTTGGTCGTCTGGAATTTGAATCGTAGCTGAGACACATCGAGACCTTGGGTGTCTTTCTCTAGGATTAAACTCGCATATCTTCCGAATTGCTCATTCATTTGGTGTTCCCCTGCATGTTCCTGACGATATCTGCGTTCACGCTCTGTTGCCCCTTGAGCACGTGATCGCCCACGGAACGTGGATCGCCAGAACCATTCACATTGATTTCTGTACGCTGGTCAATCCTGACGTTAGCCCCATGCCCATACCCCTCTTTGCCTAGCTGATATGTAGCCATCTCATGAATGAGCTTTGCTGGATACGGGTCTCTGCCTTGCTCGTGATGAATCATGGCGGACATGAGGCCCTCTAGGGTTTGTGGGTTGGTCAGATCAAGGCCTTGTCCAGCATTGATTCCCATTCTCTTGCTGACATCTGCTATGTAGGCAGCGGTGTCATTCTCGCTTCGAGGTGCCCAGCGACTGACGATAGAACCGATAGTATTGACTCCTCGGCGGCTATAAGCCAGCAGATTCCCGGCCATAGCTGACAGACCTTCGAAGTCGCTGCGGAACTGAGCAAAGCGTCCGATCTTGCCGACTGCTACGGTTGGAACACCGGGCCATTTGCGGACATTGCCTGGGTTGTGGCGCGGCACTCCGTAGTCGGAAGCTGGAGCTGGTTGAGCAGTAGAAGCCTGTCCTGGCAAGTCTTCAGAGATAGACGGGAAGAGAGTATGGACTAGGTGACGTATAGCCTTCTGCTCAGGAGAGTCATGCTGTGTAATCCCCTTCTTGCGGAGTTCTGGGTCATATTCCTGCTCGGAGAACATCTTTTTGATAGTATCGAGAGGATGCTTGGCGTATTCGCCTATGTTCTGATAGAGATCTTTGATACCAGCGAGTTCCTGTCTCCACCTCTTAGTAGTGAGCCAAGCCGCTGTGGTTCCAGACACTACAGCCGCAAGACCTATTGTGGCGAGAGTAGCTGCCACTCCTTTTAGGGCTGCTAGGAACCCGGCTCCTTCCTCAGCAGTGCCTAGTCCAAGGAAACCTCCAAGTATTCTTAGAGCTTTAGCAGCACCATATAGACTGAGCAGCGCAGTACCGATGCCGAAGAGGACGGAGGAAACTCCTCCAGTCGCCTCATCAAGAGCAATCATCTTGTCTAAGAAGCCACCGACAAGAGGTAGAAGTTTTTCGAGGATAGGAACAATGCGGGACGCAACAATCCCGGCTAAAATGTAAAACTTGTTTCCTACCTCTCGGACTTGAACCATGAAGTCATGGAATCTCTTGACTTTGGCATCGTCAATCGGATTGATGCGCTTGTTGGCCTCCATCTGTTTACGGAGTTCGTCGAAGTTCTTCTCCATCATGAACAGAGTCTTCTCGTCGATACCGAACAGAGAGGCATAGGCTGCGCCTTGGTAGAACGGCATCTTACGAAGGCGGTCAACAAGATTGATAAGGAGTTCAACCTTATCCTGATTAGGATTAAGGTTCAGGCTCTTGAGCAACCCCACAAGTCCTGGCTGGGTACGAAGAGCCGATGCCATTCCTTCGAGAGCAGAGCGAGCTTGGTCGGCGCTGATGCCGATCTGCTCGGCTCCGTACTCAAGGGCTTGAATGTTTTTAGCGGTCGCTCCAGTGCGTTGGCTGGCAAAGTACAGCTTCTCCAGGTTAGAAGCCATCTTGATAACACTTGCGGTCACTTCAGTGGCAGTGGCAATGGCCACAAGGCCCAGCTCGGACATCCGCTTGCTGGTGTCAGCCAGGTTGTTTTTGAACTTCCGGTATGAGTCCTCGTCTATCTTATACCCAATGGAAGTTAGGTATGACCGCAGAATGTTCTCCATTTGTGTCTCCCGGCGACGTACGCATTTATTACAAGACGCGGGGGTAGAGTTTCTCAAGGAACATCAGGATTTATGTCCAAATTATGTCCAACACATGGCTGTGGCCGGATACACAAGGACACACTTCGCCATGCGGGGATTTTGAAAGGATCAGTAAGTGCTTGTTTTTCAGTCGGTGTGGAATGGTTGGGGCGGGACTTAAAATCCGCAGGGCCGAAAGGCCTGTGGGGGTTCGAGTCCCCCTCTCGGCACCAATTTTTTTACATCCTTCGCAAAGCGAGGAATCCTATCGCCTCGACAATATCGTTAATTATTAGAAATTCCTCGCAAAGACAGCCGAATTTCGCCTACGATCGTTCTGCTTCACTCCCGACCGCTAAACGCTTTAACTAAATCCTCACTGATTAACCCATCATTTCTTCTCTGTCTTTTCCGGGCTCGTCTTTTTTGCACCTGCCATTGGAATCGGTGGATAGCCGCTGCGGTCGCTCACAGCCCACATTGAGTCAACAGTAAGCAGGCCGTTGAAGATGGGGTTATTTTCCTGAAAGACTTCCAAGGCATTTGGGTTTGGAGGCGTCTCTTGCAGGTAGCTAGAAGCGCGGCCTTCGTCAGGCTTTGTCTGGGAGGTGAACGGCGGCCAGGCTGCCCGGTGATGGCAGTTCATGCAATTGGTGGTGATTGGATGCGACGCAGCCAGCTCAATGTAAGGGTTGTACGCAACAGGCCAGATATCCGCATTCGGTTGGGTGTTGGGTGGAGCGTAATAATTTTGGTGCCCTTTCCCCTGGGTCGTACCATAGGTGGTGGTAAGAAGATAATGCTGGAATGTCTTGTCGCTGAGATTCGTGGGCCTGCTACTGCAATATCGGCATTTGTCAGGCTTATCCGCGTCGGGGCTGTACCAGAGCGACTGAAAAGTCCAATCCGGCTGCTCCTTGGTCATGATGTGCATGGCGATAAGGACAAGGTAATCGCCGGGTTGAAAGGCGCGATTGTAGGCCCAGTAAGCAGACGCATCCAGCAAGGCACGGTCGCAAAGAGAAAGTTTGTTCAGATCAGCTTGGCTCAATTGGCGATGATAGAAGTCATTGACCGAAACCACGCGGAAGGCTGGCGGCGAAATTTGTGACGTGTTGTTATAGGTGACCGGGCCAATCAGTTTTTTACCCGTGGGATCGTAAACGCCATAAAGATATTTGATTGTTGGCGGTATCTTTGGATTGACCAGATCGGTAATGGCAACCGCGTGGCGCCAGAATTTCTGCATTTCATAGCCTGCGTATTGGCCATCCGCTGGAGAGCCGGGCTTATTCGCATCCCAATCCCAGACCGGCAAAGCAGTAAATCCGCCTTTTTGCACCGGCCAGAACATGGGCTTCAGAGCAATGGAAGAAGCAGGAAAATCCGGTATGGCCTTGGGCGGACTGGTCTTGCTGGGAGGCAGAAGATTGTTGAGGGTGACTGCGTTGTAATAGTTCGATCGGAGAATATTGTTGATAGTGGCATCGTTGTAGATCACACCGGCCACCATGATGTCTCCATTGCTCTCCATGTGAGTGCCATCCATGAGTTGGTACCAGCCGGGATGGCCAGCAATGGGCTGAGTGCAACCAGGGTATTTACGGGCGACCAAAGGATTGATCGGATATATAGGCGGTGGATTATTGATGGGGTTCGCGCCACCGACTTTTGCATTGGCAACGTTGCGAGCATTCAGCGGAGCGGGCCGGTTCGGCAGTTTTGCGCCGCCAAGGCCTCTCCACGGATTGTATTGAAAAGGGAAAGCCTGGGTAGAAGTCTTCCAGCCCTGCCACAGGAGTGATCCATCAGGTTGGATCTGGTTCAGACCGGCGAAAAGACACCAACCATGCAAACGCATGCGGTCTCCATTCTCCGGCTTTACCCAGGGTTGGACTTGCTGCGGGTAGTCGAACCCCTTGGGGAAGTTGGAATCCGGAGGAGGCGTGGTTGTTGTGTCGCAGCCGGCCCCGGCGGCAAGTGCGTGCGACACCGATTTTGGAGGTCTAGGTTTTGAACCAGATTGCTGAGCGGAACAGATGGAAAGGCAGAACAAGCACAGGAGTGCGATTCGCACTTTGAACATTTCCAGCACCTCGCAAAAATTGCGAACTAATTATTGACCTTGAGTAGTTGGTCTTACAAGAAACAAGGCATGTTCCCCTGTATGGGCTGTTCCAAAATGGAACTGGCTCTTAAAAGGATGGCGAATCTCTCTCCGGGCACGTTTTTCATCGCCCAGCAAAGTCTATTGTCGCGATAAATATTTTTTTGTATGCCTTGACCTTCTACATATTCCCGCGTCTAATATGTAGAAGACAGAGGTATCAAACAGAATGCCGCCAAAATCAGCTCTCCCGCAGGGCACCCTGGATCTGCTGATCCTGAAAGTTGTGGCCCTTGGGCCCATTCACGGTTATGCCATCGCGCAGCGTCTGCAGCAGGTTTCACGTGACGTGGTGCAGGTCCCGCAAGGCTCGCTCTATCCCGCACTACACCGGTTGGAGAACCGCGGTCTGCTGGCTGCTGACTGGAAAGCCACTGAGACGGGACGGGAAGCCAAGTTCTATCGCCTCACGCGCAAAGGTCGCTCACAGCTTGAAGCCGAAACCAAAAGCTGGCAGCGGCTGGCGGAATCGGTTGCGCTTGTCCTCAAAATGTCAGAAGGAGGCGCGGAATGAATTGGTGGGGTCGTCTATTGCGCGGCAGGCGAATGGATGAGCAACTGGATAAAGAGCTGCGCTTCCATCTGGATCAACAGATCGCCGACCTCATCTCTTGTGGTGTTGCTCCTGACGAGGCGCGCAGGCAGGCGCAACTGGCTTTCGGCGGTCCAACGCAGGTGGCTGAAGATTGCCGCGAAGCACGCGGCACTCGCTGGCTGCTGGATATGATCCAGGATTTGCGTTTTGGCCTGCGCTCTTTATTGAGCAAGCCGGGATTCGCCATCGCAGGCATTGCCACACTTGCGCTCGGCATTGGAGCCAGTACAGCCATCTTCAGCGCCGTGAATCCAGTTCTCTTCAAGCCGTTGCCGTATCCAGATTCCGGCCGGATCATGATGATTGCGGAGACAAAAGACAGTAACAGAGGATACCTGCCGTGCTTTGGTACCTATCGAGGCCTTGCGGATCGGACACAAACGTTTGCGGCTCTGGCCGTGATGAAAACATGGCAGCCCACCATGACCACCACGGGTGAACCGGAGCTTCTCCAGGGACAAAGTGTGAGTGCGGATTATTTCCGCGTCCTTGGCGTTACGCCGTTTATCGGCCAGAACTTCAGTCCCTTTGATGACCGCATGCACGGCCCGCAAGTCACCATCTTGAGTTATGGATTTTGGCAGCGGCATTTTGGCGGCGATCGCACGATTATTGGCCAACCGATAACCCTTGATGAAAACAAGTACACGGTGATCGGCGTTATGCCTCGCTCATTTACAAATGCACTCGATCCTTCGGCTGAGCTTTGGACGCTGCTCCAATACGATATTTCACAGGGCCGGGCCTGGGGACATCATCTGCGCATGGTTGGACGGTTGCAGCCGGGAATCAGTCGAGATCAGAGCCAGCATGAGTTAAGCGATGCTTTGAAGGCTGTGGCGCAGGTCTATGCGCCCGGATTTGCCACTTCCGGCGGACCACCGTTGGCTGTGATCATCACTCCACTGCAGCGCGACCTCACGGAGAGCATTCGTCCAGCCTTGCTGGCCATCTTTGGCGCGGTCTTGTTGGTGCTGGTGATCGCTTGCGTGAACGTGACTAATCTTCTGTTGGCTCGCGGTGCGCAGCGGCGCGGTGAATTTGCCATGCGCACGGCGTTGGGTGCGTCGCGCTCTCGCGTGGTCCGGCAGTTGCTCACAGAAAGCCTTTTGCTTGCTCTCGTGGGCGGTGTTCTGGGGATGGTAGTGGCGCAGTTGGGTGTTTACGGTTTAGTCGCTCTCAGCCCCGCCGATCTGCCGCAACTCAGTTCCATCCGTCTTGATGCTGCTGTCTTCATTTTTGCGGTTGCGGTCACAACGCTCATCGGCCTGGCAGTTGGCTTGGTGCCTGCGCTGCAGGTATCTCGCAATGAATTGAACACAGGAGTACAACGTAGCTCAGATCGCATGGCTGGAAACCGCCATTGGATGCGCCGTGCTCTCGTAGTCTCTGAGATTGCGCTGGCCCTGGTGCTGCTTGTGAGTGCCGGATTGCTGTTGCGCAGCGTACAGCATGTCTTCTCAGTCGCTCCCGGATTTGATGCCGCGCATGTCCTCACCATGCAGGTACAAACTTCCGGCCATCGCTTCAGCGGCAAAACTTATACCAATCAGTTTTTCTCTCAGGCGCAGGAAGCCGTGAGCCAACTTCCGGGTGTTAAAACCGCGGCGTTCACCAGCCAGCTCCCGCTCAGCGGAGACTTTGACGTTTACGGCGTCAAACTCGAGCTTCCGAACGGCACGAGCGATCAGTTTCCTGCTTTTCGCTACTCCGTCACGCCCGGCTACTTTGCCGCTATGGGCATCCCGCTTCGCCGTGGCCGCTTATTTGACGAGCACGACCAGGCTTCATCGCTGCCTGTGGCTATTATTAGCGAGTCCATCGCGCGCAGCAAATTTGCCGGGATCGATCCTCTGGGCCGGCGTATGCATGCGGGGGCTGAAGATATCTGGTACACAA
Organism: Candidatus Angelobacter sp.; assembly: GCA_035710845.1. Classification (GTDB taxonomy): domain Bacteria; phylum Acidobacteriota; class Terriglobia; order Terriglobales; family Acidobacteriaceae; genus Angelobacter. The sequence continues at coordinate 41,755 of DASTCT010000246.1, read as the reverse complement.
TCGTGGGCGTCGTCGGCGATGTGAAGCAAGTATCTCTGGCCACCGGCGATTCGAACGCCTTCTACACTCCAACCACGCAGTGGCATTGGGCAGACAATGTTCTCTCCATCGTTGTGCGCGGGCCGGGCAATGTAGCGTCGCTGGCCCCAGCTATCAGAAATGCCATCTGGTCCGTCAACAAAGATCAGCCAATCGTCCGCGTTGCCACCATGGAGAAACTGCTTGCCGAATCTGAAGCGCAGCGCCGGTTTGCTCTGGTCCTGTTTGAATGCTTCGCGCTGGCAGCGCTGTTGCTGGCAGCAGTGGGAATTTATGGCGTTCTCTCCGGCAATGTTTCAGAACGTACGCGCGAGATCGGCATTCGATCGGCCCTCGGCGCCTCCCGCAGTTACATTCTCACGCTCGTGCTGCGGCAGGGCATTGTGCTGGCGGTTCTGGGAGTTGTGATTGGACTGGTAGGCGCCTTTATCGCCAGCCGGGCGCTCATTACTTTGCTCTTCGGCGTCTCGCCGCTCGATCCTCTTACCTATCTTGGAGTGATCGTTATGCTGGTGGGTGTATCTGTGGTGGCTTGCTGGCTGCCAGCGTGGCGTGCATCGAGAGTGGATCCGTCTATTACTTTGCGTGCCGAGTGATTACGCGACCGTGCGCTTCAATTGTCCGCATGCCGCATAAATATCTCTTCCGCGAGGCCTGCGAACGAATGCCGGAATACCAGCCTTTGTCAGGATGTTTTGAAAGGCGATGACGCGCTGCTCCTCTGGTGTGCCAAATTCAATCCCTGGTCCGGGATTCAGCGCGATCAGATTTACTTTGCAGCGAATACCGCGCACCAGCTCCACCACTTCGCGTGCATGTTCAGGGCTGTCATTCACGCCGTTGAGCAGCACATATTCAAAGGTGATGCGTTCGCGATTGCGAAGAGGGAAGTCGCGCGTGGCTTGCATCAACATTTCCAGGTTCCACTTGCGATTGATGGGCATGATGCGGCTGCGCAGCTCGTTGTTTGAAGCGTTGAGTGAGATCGCCAGCTTGGGCCGCACCGGCTCAGCGCCAAAATCATGGATCCGGGGAATAATTCCTGAGGTAGAAACCGTCATGCGTGAAGCGGGAATGCCAACGCCCTCAACCAGCAGCCGCGCGGCCTTCATGAACTGTGGATAGTTCAGGAAAGGCTCGCCCATGCCCATAAAAACAATGTTCACGCGCTGCCGTTCCAGGTCAACCTGCCGGTCATTCAGCACGGCAATCACCTGGCCAATAATTTCTCCTGCGCTCAGATTGCGCTTCACCCCCAGCAGGGCCGTAAGACAGAACTGGCAATTCACCGCGCAGCCTACCTGGCTGGAAACGCAGATGGTGGCGCGGTTCCAGTCGGAATCGCCCGCATCGCTGCCGTCGCCGGCTTCACCGCCATCGCCTTCGGGCATCCAGACGGTCTCAACGGTTTCGCCGTCAGCCATCGCAATCAGGTAGCGGATGGTCCCATCATTTGATTGAAAGCTTTTCTCCACTCGCGGATGGCGTATCTCCATCCCTTGCTCTCTCAGCAAGGTGCGAAATTGTTTGGGCAGGGTAGAAATACAATCCAGCGCGGCCAGCCGTTGCGGGTAAAGCGCCTCAAAAAGTTGGCGCGCCCGATACTCCGGTTGACCATTTTGTTGTGCAATCCTGCTAAGTTCTTGATAATCAAGCCCAAGCAAGCCCGTTTGTGACTCATCTGCCATCAGGAATCGATCTCACTTTAAATTTTACAATGCGACCATAAAGGGCAGAGCTGGATTAGCCTTAGTCCTATAAATACATGATTTTAAAAGATATATATTTGCCCGTGCGACCAATTCTGCTGTGTGAGAATCATATATGTGCCCCAGATGGAAACCGCAGTCCAAAAACGTGCCGCTTTAGATGAACCTAGAAACATCCACCGTGAGGTGTTGCCGAACGGTCTAATTGTGCTGAGCGAGGAGATGGCGCACATTCGTTCCGTCGCCATTGGCATTTGGATGAAGACCGGCTCGCGTGATGAAGCGCTTGAGATCAATGGCATCTCGCATTTCACCGAGCACATGGTTTTCAAAGGAACCAAGAGCCGTTCTGCTCGTGATATCGCGCGCCAGGTGGACTCCATCGGCGGGAATATGGACGCTTTCACCGGGAAAGAGACCATTTGCTTCAATATAAAGGTGCTGGATGAGCATATTCCCACCGCCATCGATATCCTGAGCGATCTGGTGCTGAATCCGGTTTTTGCTCCCAATGACATTAACCGCGAAAAGGGCGTGATCCTGGAAGAAATCAAAATGGACGAAGATAACCCTGATTACCTCGTCCATGAGATCTTTACCCAGAGCTTTTGGAAAGACCATCCTCTGGGCAAGCCGATACTTGGGACCAAGGACACGGTGCGCTCGTTTGAGCAGCAAAAGGTATTTGATTTTTATCGTCAGCGCTTTGCTCCCAATAACATGATCATCTCTGCTGCGGGCAATCTGAACCACAGTGAGTTTGTGGGACTGATCAAGGAGCGCTTTGCCGGTCTTGACCGTGTGCCGAACGGCTTCCATCTTCCAGCGCCTGCGGTTACGCCGCGGATTGTCACGCGCAACAAGAAATCTCTTGAACAGGTGCAGCTTTGCCTGGGCGTCCAGTCTCATCCCATCTCAGACGAGAAACGCTATGTTTCTTATGTATTGAACACCATGCTTGGCGGCGGAATGAGTTCTCGGCTCTTCCAGAAAATTCGTGAAGATCAGGGCCTGGTTTATTCCATCTATAGCGACCTCAACCCTTATCGCGATACCGGCTGCCTGGCTGTGTACGCCGGTACTTCACTTGAATCCACGAGGAAGGTTGTAGATTCTGTTCTGGCAGAGTTCCGTGAACTGAAATCTGAGGCCATTCCCGCCGATGAACTGCGCCGCGCCAAAGACCAATTAAAGGGAAGCCTGATGCTCAGCCTGGAGTCGAGCACCTCACGCATGTCAAACCTGGCCCGTCAAGAGATGTATTTTGAGCGCTTCTTCAGCCTGGATGAAACCATTGAGCAGATCGAATCGGTGACAGGAGATGAAGTTTGTGAAATGGCCAACACCCTTTTCCATCCGGACAAGGTTGCTATCACGGTGTTGGGAAACCTGGATGGGCTGAAGCTGTCGCGGGAAAATTTGGTCTGTTAGTTTTTCCTTGTCCCGACCCTGAGCTTGCGAAGGGGAGGGAACCCTATCACAGCGAGAAATTTTTGGGGCAGCGTTTCTTCTTCTGCCCGCTGATCGCTGCAGTCTTAATTCTTCTGGCTTCCGTTAAGAGTTTTCTGTTTACAGGGTTCCCTCGCTGCGCTCGGGATTCCAGAAAAAACTACCTTTCCACCACACTCTCCAACATCTGAAAAAACTCCGGGAATGAAATCTTCGCTGACTCCGCTCCGTGAATCACTGTCTCTCCATCAGCTCTCAGCGCGGCCACAGCAAATGCCATGGCAATCCGATGATCGCCACCAGAGTCAATCTCAGCTCCATGCAGCTTTTGACTGCCGGGGACACGCAAGCCGTCTTCGCACTCTTCGCATTGCGCACCCATCGCCCGCAGGTTGCGCGCCACCAGCGCAATCCGGTCAGACTCTTTTACGCGAAGCTCTTTAGCATCGCGAATCTCAATGCCATCGCGCGTGTAAGGCGCAATGGCTGCCAGCACCGGCAGCTCGTCGATCAGCGCCACTGACTGCGCTCCTTCAATAGTCGTTCCTTTCAATTTGCCATGCTGCACTTTGACTGTGCCCACCAGTTCGCCGTGATGTTCTTCCAAATTGATCACCGACACTCCGGCGCCCATGATCTTTAAAACATCCAGCAGGGAAGCGCGGGTAGGATTGAGCAACAGGTTATCAATCACTAAGTTGGAATCAGGGAACATCGCGGCGGCGCAGAGAAAAAATGCTGCCGAAGAAATGTCACCGGGGATTGCGGCGTTGATCGCGCTGAGCCGCTGTCCGCCAGCCACGGTAATGCGATTGCGGCTGCGTGATAGCTCTACGCCAAAAGCTCTTAGCGCCTGCTCGGTATGGTCGCGCGTGCGGTGCGGCTCTTCAACCGTGGTTTCACCATCAGCAAACAGCCCGGCAAAGAGCACCGCGGACTTCACTTGCGCGCTAGCCATCGGCGTTTTGTACTCAATGCCGTGGAGCTTGCCCCCTTGAATATGCAGAGGCGGCCGGTCATTGGCTGAGGCTGTAATCTCTGAGCCCATCAGGCGTAGCGGCGTCATAATGCGCGCCATCGGCCGACGTGAGAGTGATTCATCGCCGTGCAAGTCGCAGGCAAAATCTTGCCCGGCCAGGATTCCTGAAAGCATGCGCATGGTTGAGCCGGAATTACCGCAATCGAGGCTTGCGCCTGGTTGCTGCAGCCGCTCTCGCCCGTCAATCTCCACTACGCCCTCGGCGTTCCTGTGTACCGTGCAGCCAAGTTGCTGCACGCATCCAAGCGTGCTGGCGCAATCAGCGCCGCTGGAGAAGTTGCTCAGCTTCGTTGTGCCGGCCGCAATCGCTGCCAGCATGGCATAGCGATGTGAAATGGATTTATCTCCCGGCAATCGCAGAGAACCAAGAATATTTTTCGCAGATCGAATGATCACCAGTTGCTCCGTGTTACGGTCGTCCAACTTTAGTTGCCCGCACGCAAAAAATTTTTCTAAACGCCAATTGCGGTCAGTAATACAACCTGCACTCTCGTAGAACATCTCACTTTCAGCACGAATAAAATTGTGCTGGCAGAAAGCATCATCCAGGTTGGGTTTTTCCTGGCCACCTGCCCGGATTTTGCTCTCCTCAATTCAAGATTAGCAGGTTGGCCAATGAAAACTCGTCCCATCTCTCTCCTGGCTCTCGCGCTATTTTTCTGCAACCTTTATTCCATCGCCCAAATTCCCACACAAGGTGAAGGTTCGGCTGCTGCGTTTTCGCATTCTCCGTTTGATTCGCCTGGGCATCAAAGCTCCATCAGCGGAACCGTTCAGGATATAAGCAACGCACCCATGAATAATGTGCGAGTAGAACTCACTGACGGCAATGGCGTAGTGGTCAACTCGGCTTATACCAATGCTGCCGGAAACTTTGAGTTTTTCGGCATTGAGCCTGGAACTTATAACCTTGTGGCCACTGCCGGTCTCGTGCAGAGCACTGAGCGTGTGGAAGCAAACTCCTTTGCCAAGGCCGTGGTTCTTCACTTGGTAACCAATAACAAGCCGCAGGATGGAGTCCAGGGAAATTCCATCTCCGTTGCTCAGTACAAAATCCCCAACAAGGCCCGCGACGAATACCGCAAAGCGCGCGCTGCCATGGAAAAAGACAAGCTGGACCAGGCGCATGAACATCTGGAAAAGGCGCTGGCCATCTACCCGAATTATGCTGACGCGCTGACGTTTCGCGGCGTCCTGGAACTGAACCAGAAAAATTCTCAGGCTGCTGTCGCCGATCTCGATAAAGCAATTAAAGCCGATCCTAACTTCCCCATGGCTTATCTGGTGATGGGTTCAGCTTTGAATATGCAATCGAAATTTGACGATGCCATTAGGGCACTAGAACGCGGCGAATCGCTGGCTCCCGACTCCTGGCAGGCGCATTTTGAACTGGCCAAGGCTTACATTGGAAAAGCAGATTACCAGAGCGCGCTTAAACATCTGCAGCAGGCGCAAAGCATGGAGCCATCAAAATACCCGCTCATTTATCTGTTGCAGGCAGATGCGCTTCTGGCTATGAAGCAATATCCAGAAGCCATGAATGCATTGCAATCGTATTTGCAAAAAGATCCACAAGGCCCTAATAGCGCTGAAGCCCATAAGATGATGGAAAAGGCGCAGGCATTCATGGCCCAGAGCAAAGGGCAATAATTAGCGCTTACACAAAAAGTCCGGATTCCCGACGATTAAGCCAGCATCACGCCAATTCATTCCGGCGGAATGTGCGGCAATCGCAGGGAAGATCTGAATCCTGAGCTATAGTTGGATTGCTATATGTTTGTCGCCTTGTCTGGTGCAGCGGCCGGTACTGGCGAAGAGAGCAGAAACGGCTCTTCCGGCATTACGATCCATGCCGCGAAATAGGCAACCACGCCGAATAAGCCAAAAATTGAGCAAACTGCCCACACAATGCGAACCAGAGTGACATCAAGATCGAAATACTCTGAGAAACCTAGGCAGACGCCGGCAACCTTGCGACCATTGCGAGGCCGCACCAGTCGTTTACGGGCGACCACGCCGGCTACGCGCTTGCCGCAGTAAGAGCAAAGATTGGCATCATCGGGAATGACCTTGCCGCAATAATTGCAATACATGAAAATTTCTCCTTTAGCGTTTGCCTTTCGACCTCGTCGATCAGGCCAAAAAGCACCTTGCCTCTTTAATTGATACGCATCGAACCGGCCAAAAGTTCAATCAACCGATTAAGCCTGCAAACGCTGCAGAAAACGCCTGTTTACCTGGAAGTTATTAACCGTAATAGGCACTAAAACCGTAGTTACCTGCGTAATCGGGACAATGGCGGCGTAAGGTGTCAAGCTGACGGCTATCGGGCAGTTTACCTGATTTCTTAGCGGGGCCATAAACGGTACAACAACCTTGCTCCCCCGCATCCTTCAAGGGATACGGACAAAAAACGACTATGACTCGACCGCTCAAACCAGTTAAAGAGTTCTATACAGAACCCGAAGCCGCTGGATACCTAAACCTCTCATTGCCAGAGTTGTACTCGCTGTTAGATGAGTACATCTTTAACGATGGCAGCCCCCGCCCTCAAGACCTTACGTTTTGTGAGGCCGACCTTGTATTGCTTGGTTTTTGGAGTAAAACCAGGGAAAACCCTAAGGTCCTTCGCATGCCGCGTCGGCGCGAAGCCTGAAGCTTTTACAGCGTAAGAATTTCCAGGTACACTGTCCAATTGGACATGGCCATCATGCAAAGTGCTGCATGGTATGGACTTAGCGTTATTCGTACTTTGGCAGCCAATGTGCCTTTGTATTGGGAAACCAATAGGGGTCTCCCAAATGGCACACATGGCACCAAATTACGAGGAGCGTCAGGAGTTCTGGAAACCAGCCGTTTCTCCGCGTACCTCGCCAGAGACAGAAACGACTGAGCAGGTGTGCCAGGAATGCGGCACGGATTTTATTGTCGGCTCGCGCTTTTGCTATGTCTGCGGGGCTGATCGCAATACCAATCTCTCTGATACAACGGTAACCGGCCTGCGATCCTGGATTGACTTTGCTTCACTCCGCGACGCCCTGGGACAGAGCAACGCTTCTTTAGTTGCGCTGATCATGGGCTGCGCTTGCGTAATTGCTGCTGTTGTAACTGGCTTTGTGTTCACAGCCACCACGCTGCTGGATTGGCAGGCTGTGCAGCTCTGGCGAATTGAATGGCTCTTGGGAGCAGTGGCGATGTTTGCTGCCGGATTTCTGCTTAAGAAGAAATAATATCTTTCCTCACCAACGCAGAGGCGGCGAGCGCATTCGCCGCCTTTTTTATTTGGGATTCTTAAGCGAGTGCCTTTCAGCGAAATTGGCTTCCAAAATCGCGATCTACTGGTTAGGTTTACTGCATTTGAGGGATGAGTGCCAGCGTACTCAGCCGGTAAAACAAGAACGGCCGCTCAAAGGCGGCCGTCAATATTCAGCAATTTACTTGTTTATAGCTGAGGTGGAGTTGAGCTTGGCGTCGATGGTTGAACTGTGTTCGGCATGCTGCTCGGCGGCGGCGGATTGGAAATCGGGCTATTGGTTGAGCCTGGGCCCGTCGTGCTTCCCGGCGTACATGGTGTGCTCGAGGGCGCGCCCGCTACAGTCGTTGAAGTCCCTGCCGGCTGTGACGGCGTGCTTCCCGCTACCGTTGAATTTCCAGTGCTCGCTGTGGAGCTTCCGGGGGTAGTCGTAGAGCTGCTAGGCGTCGAGCTTGAAGTGGTTGAGCTGCCGATGCTGGTTCCGCTATTCGTCGGCGTGCATGGCGCCGGTGAGGCCACAGTCGGAGTCGTTTGCGTTTGATTTGGCGATTGCGTGCCCATTGTTCCACCGGTTACGCTGCCTGCGCTACCCGCCGTGCTGGGCGTTCCTTGCGTGACAGAGGGTGTCCCCATCGTGCTGGTTCCCGGCGAGGTAGTCGTAGTTGAAGTAGATGGAGTTGTTTGCGTGCTCGTAGTGCCCGGAGTTGTAGTTGTTGTGCTGGGCGATGTCGGGCTGGTGGTCTGTGTGCTGGGGCTTGTGGTCTGCCCCATACCTGTGCTGGGCGTTGCCGTTCCAGTTGTCTGTGCAGAGGCCACACCCACAGCCAGCGCAAACACTGCTGACGCTAATAAAACTTTTCGCATAGAACATGCTCCTTTGTCCAGAATTGCTGCGGCTAGATTTTCACCGCGCGGGATATGCGTCTTGTTTCTTATAAGATGCACTGCGCCTTGCGGAAGATGGCATGAAGCAGGGTTGCGGACTGCTTGATTCTCTAGCAAAATGCCAGGGTATATTGCTTTTCCAGCCCTACACATGTACCAAGATAGACAAACCCGGGAGTTTGCTTCTATTCTTCAGCAGTACCATACAATAAAATCTTAGTAATGAGAGTCTCCGCCGTAAGCTGCACAACGTTCGTGTGCATTTCGGGTTTTCATTGCATTAATTCGAGGGGAAAAAGATTTTGAATTCATCGCTCATTCCTCGCTGTCGCCTGGTCTTGCTGTTGGCATCGCTGGTGTTCAGCCTCATGTTTGCTGGAAGATCGTTCGCTCAGCAGGATCAAGGCACAGAGCTTACTGCTGACGAGATCATTCAAATCCTGCAAGGAAACCCTGACGTGCTGGCGAACGCCAAAAGCCAGATCGTGGCCCAGCTCCGCAACCGTGGCTACGATGTTTCTGAAAAAGATATTACAGACGACCGGCTTTTTAGTGAGATCCGCTCCGATGATCGCGTGCGCCAGATGGCCAGCGACTATTTAGAGAGCGCCGGCTTTGGTCCACAGCAAAACAATGAAGAGCCTTTGCTGCAGGATCAAGGACAGGAACAGCAAACCGACCAAGGTCAAAACCAGAATTTGGGCCAGGGAGAGATGCAGGGACAAAACCAGGGTCAATATCCCGGCCAGGCATCGCCAACTCCTACTCCGTCTGACCAGATTTTCAACCAACTGCCATCGCGTAGCAGCCAGACTGGACCGTTTGGATCGCGCACGCGGCAGCAACGGCAGCAAGAGTCTGGCAAGCAAAAGCCATTTGGCCAGCAGCAGGAGCAATATCCTTTACGCAACCTTCCAGCCTTGCGCGATCTTTATACCCAGGCGCTCCCGGACGAAACCAAATTAGAGCGTTTTGGCGCATCGCTCTTCCGCAACAGCACTGCTGCGGCTGAGAAGGATAAATCTCCCCTCAGCATTCCGGTGGGCCCGGATTATGTTCTCGGCCCCGGCGACGAATTAGTGGTCGACATCTGGGGTTCAAGCACCCAGCACATTCAACGCGCGGTCGATCGGGAAGGGCGGATCGCTCTGCCTGAAGCGGGTACGCTGGTTGTAGCCGGACGCACTCTGGGCGAAGCGCAGCAGATGATCCAGCGAATGCTTTCACAACAATTGCGCGGGATCAGCGTGGATGTAACGCTGGGTAAGCTGCGTTCCGTGCGGGTGTATGTGGTTGGCGATGTCAAAAACCCCGGCGCTTATGACATCAGCTCGCTTTCTTCCGTGCTCAACGCGCTCATAGCTGCTGGTGGTCCTACCGACAGCGGCTCATACCGCATTGTGAAGCATTATCGCGGCAAGACATTGGTGGAAGAAGTTGATCTTTACGATTTGATGTTGAAGGGCGTGAGCGGCGGAGAGGTCCACATTGAATCTGGTGACAGCATTCTGGTCCCGCCGGTAGGCGTGCAGGTAACTGTCTCCGGCAAGGTGCGTCGCCCAGCCATTTATGAGCTTCGCAATGAGCAAACCTTGGACCAAGTTCTGGCACTTGCTGGCGGAGTTCCTGTTACCGGCGAACTGAGCCAGATCAAAGTAGAGCGCGTTCAGGCCCACGAACGCAAAGAGATGCTCAGCGTCAACGTAAACATGAGCAAGGGAAGTGATGGGCGGGTGCAAGTGTCTGATAGCGCATCAGAAGAGGCCTTCAGCCGCTTCCGCGTCCAAGATGGGGACGTAGTTATAGTCGCGCCCATTCTTCCTTACAGCAATCGCACGGTCTATTTGCAGGGACACGTCTTCCGTCCGGGAAAGTATCCTTACAAAGATGGTTTCAAAGTTACCGATCTCATCAGCTCATTTGATGACTTGCTGCCAGAGCCGGCAGACCGCGCGGAAATCATCCGGCTGCATCCGCCGAGCTTTGCGCCCGAGGTAATTCCTTTTAACCTGCATGATGTTTTATCCAAGACCGCGGAAGCTCCTAGCCTGGAGCCTTTTGATACAGTGCGCGTCTTTGGCCGCTATGAAGTGGATGCGCCCAAGGTTGCGATTTACGGAGAAGTCCTGCGGCCGGGAGAATATCCGTTGGCAGAGCGCATGACGGCCGCAGACTTGTTGCGCGATGCCGGCGGTTTTAAGCGCAGCGCCTACCAGCAGTCTGCCGATCTCACCAGTTACTCGGTTATTGATGGCGACCATGTAGAGCTTGAACATCGTGAAGTTCGCATTGATCGCGCTCTGGCTGGCGAAGCCGATACTGACGTATTGCTGAAGCCCGGCGACGTTCTTACCATCCGCCAGATTGGCGGTTGGCCGGACATTGGCGGCGCAATCAACGTTACCGGTGAAGTGATGCATCCGGGGCGCTATGGCATTGAACGTGGTGAGCGTCTTAGTTCCATTCTTAAACGCGCCGGTGGATTTTCTTCGCAGGCTTATCCTTACGCCGCCATTCTTGATCGCGCTGCTGTGCGTGAGGCCGCAGCTAAAAGCCGCCAGGACATGGTATCCAGGATTCAAGACCAGGCCATCAGCGCACCTGGCGTAACGCGCTCACAAATGCTGGCCAACCAGCGCGAGCAGCAACAGCTTTTAAATCGACTAAAACAGATACAGCCCAGCGGGCGCATGCTCATCCACATTACTGAACCAATTGAAAAATGGGCCAACACGATTGCTGATGTTGAAGTCAGGCCCGGTGACGCGCTCTACATTCCCAAGAAGCCAAACTTCGTGATGGTGGCAGGGCAGGTTTATAACCCCACGGCCATCACCTTTAGCCCGGGCAAGCATGCCAATTGGTACTTGAAGCAAGCTGGGGGACCGACCAGTCTGGCCAACAAAAAAGACATTTTTGTGGTTCGGGCAAACGGGACTGTTGTTGGCCGCGGCTCAGGCGAATGGTGGTCTGGCAACGTTCTTGGCGCAACGTTGCAGCCGGGCGATACAGTTTTTGTGCCAGACAAGGCGGGCGGTGGAAGCTCTCTTTTCAAAAATTTGAGCCAGTCAATGGGGCTGCTTTCTGGCGCCGCGGTAGCAGTAGCGGCGATCAAATCGTTCTAACCGAAGAATTGAGTTGACGTAAATGCGACAAAGCAAGCTAGCTTTTATACTTCTGCTTTTTGCTGCTACAGCCGCTTCCTGGGGACAGGCCACCGATGGCGCACAAGGTTCTGCGCCGTCTCCCACGCCCACGCCAGCCTCTTCCGCCGGCGGGGATACGCACTATGCCAGCGCTAATCCGGTGGAGTTCATGCGCAATCTGGCGCGCGATCAGAAAGATATCTGGACCAGCCCTTTCAAAGTGAAGATCCAGGATTTGAATTGGCTGGTCCCCATGGCTGGCTTGACGGCGGGGATGCTCAATGCCGACGCTGAGCTTTCTTCGCGTGTTACCACCACCAACACGTTTTCAAAACATTCCAGCACTCTTTCCAATGCAGGGCTTGGTCTTGCCATTGGCGGCAGTGGCGGGCTTTATCTGCTGGGGAAAATCCGCGGTGATAGCCATCAGCAGGAAACCGGAATATTGGCCATTGAAGCTGCTACGGACAGCCTGGTAGTTACAGAGGCTTTCAAGCTGGTGACGCAGCGCGCGCGGCCCACGGATGGAAACCAGCACGGCGACTTCTTCAACAGCAGTTCCATCACCAACTCTTCTTTTCCTTCTGCCCATGCCATGCTTACCTGGTCTGCGGCAAGCGTCTTGGCGCATGAGTATCCGGGGACGCTCACAAAAATCTTTGCTTATGGCCTTGCCACCGGTGTGAGCGCAGCCAGAATCGGGGAACGCGCCCACTTTCCCAGCGATGTTTTGATCGGGAGTGCTGCAGGCTGGCTGATTGGCCGCCAGGTTTACAAAGCTCACCACGATCCTGATCTTGGCGGTGCAGGCTTTGGCACGTTTATCAGCGATCGTCCGATTGAAGGCACTCCATCTGAGCGCGCGTCTGCTTATGTCCCCATGGATAGCTGGGTTTATCCAGCATTTGACCGCTTGGCAGCGCTGGGCGTAACCAACAGCGCTATTGTTGGTCTACGGCCCTGGACGCGTAAAGAATGCGCGCGCATTCTTGAAGAGATATCAGGCGAAGTAGACGAATCCGATCCGAATGAGCAGTGGCGGATTTATTCCTCTCTGGCGCGCGAGTTTGCCGTGGAGTTGAACGGCGAAGATCGCGACAATATCGCTCTTGATTCCGTGTATGCTCGCGTGACTTCAATTTCCGGTGGCCCACCTCTTACGGATGGTTACCATTTTGGCCAGACGCTTGTGAATGATTTTGGCCGGCCCTTTCAGCGCGGAACCAATGATCTGACCGGCTTCACCAGCAGCGGCGCTGCCGGAGCAATAGGCTTTTACATTCGCGGCGAGTATGAGCACGCTCCCGGCGCTCCCGGTTTCACCCAGGCGCAGCAGGATGCAATCCAAAGCGCTGACTTCAAGACCTTTCAGCCTGCTTCAATCATTCCTGTATTTAACCAGTTCAGGTTGCTCGATACCTACATCTCACTCGATATCAATGGATGGGAAACCTCCTTTGGCAAGCAGACGCTTTGGACCGGGCCCACGCAGGACCCGTTTCTCTGGAGTGATAACGCCGAACCCATATATATGCTCCGTGTTGACCAGACACATCCTTTGCGATTGCCCAGCATCCTGAAGCTCCTGGGGCCACTGCGTACAGAGTTTTGGGTGGGCAAGATGACCGGGCATCACTGGGTTGAAACTCAAGACGTAAATCTTGGATTGGTTTCCACTCTTGGCAGGACGCTCAGCAAACAGCCGATGGTGAACGGCGCGAAAGTCAATTTCAAACCTACTCCTAATTTTGAATTTGGAGTGGGCCGTACTGGCATGTTCGGCGGACCAGACTTTCCCATCACGCTGGGATCCATGAGGCATGCATTGTTTTCCACCAGCAATGCCGTTGGACGTGGCCATGATCCGGGCGATCGTCGCTCCACTTTTGATTTCACCTATCGTCTTCCCGGCTTCAGAAACTGGCTGACGCTGTACGATGACTCTTTTGTCGAAGATGAAATCTCGCCGATCGGTTATCCGCGCCGCGCCGCGCATAATCCAGGAATTTATCTTTCTCAGGTTCCCGGAATACCTCACCTTGATGCTCGTGTCGAAGCTGCATATACCAATCTGCCGGGGCTGATCCAGACTTCAGAAGGCGGCTTCTTTTACTGGAACACCCGCTATGTGGATGGCTATACCAACAAGGGCAACATCATTGGCAACGCGACCGTTGGACGGCAGGGAATTTCTCTGCGCGCGCAAACTACGTACTGGGTTGCTTCAGATAAGACAATCCAGTTCGGCTATCGCAGTGAGATTGCTGACAATGAATTTCTCCAGGGCGGAAACCTGCGCGACTTGACCTTAAAATCTGAGTGGAGTTTCAGTCCGCGCGTATCGCTTTCCAGTTTGTTCCAGTATGAATGGTGGAACTTCCCATTGCTCAGCGCCGGGCAGAAGCAAACCAACTTTACTGCGCAGGTGCAAGTGACATATTGGCCGCACTGGAAGCTGAAGCGTGGAGAGTAAGGGAACCAGGGATCAGGATATTTTAAAGAAATCGGCAAGCGCGTGTTAGGTCTTGGTAAAAGCGCCTTCAATTCACCGCAAGGGGACACGATAATCGAATGCGAGCTTTGATCACCGGGGTAACGGGCCAGGACGGCTCATATCTGGCCGAGTTGCTGTTGGAAAAAAGCTACGAAGTTTACGGCATGGTGCGCAACCTGCGGCGCCAATCAAGCCAGCGCTTGGCTGGCGTGGAGAAGCGTGTCCATTTTGTTGAAGCCGACCTCACCGACCAGAGTTCGCTTGATCGTGTAATGCAGCAGGTTTGCCCAGATGAGATTTACAACCTGGCCGGGCAAACGTTTATTCCGGTCGCATGGAGCCAGCCGCTGCTCACCATGGAGATTACCGGTATGGGGGCGCTCCGATTGTTGGAAGCGATGCGACGACACTCTCCCAAAACAAAGTTTCTCCAGGCTTCAAGCTCAGAAATTTTTGGTCGGGCTGAAGGAGCGCAGCAGAACGAGAACACGCGCATGCAGCCCACCAATCCCTACGGCGCAGCCAAGCTGTTTGCCCACCACGTGACCATCAACTATCGCGAGAGCTACGGCATGTTTGCTTGTTCCTGCATCAGCTTCAATCATGAATCGCCACGGCGCGGGGTTGAGTTTGTTACCCGTAAAGTGGCGCAGCAGGTTGCGCGCATCAAGCAGGGCCATGCGGAGAAGCTGAAGATGGGCAACCTGGGAGGCCGCCGTGACTGGGGCTTTGCCGGTGATTATGTTCGCGCCATGTGGCTGATGTTGCAGCAATCTCAGCCGGAAGACTTTGTCATCGCCACTGGTGTAACGCATAGCGTGAAAGAGCTTCTGGAGATCGCGTTTGCTTATGCCGGCCTGGATTGGAAAAAGTATGTTGAGGTTGATCCGGCGCTGGTACGTCCTGCTGAACCTGATCCTTTATGCGGCGATGCCAGCAAAGCCCATCGCATCCTAGGCTGGACACCCAAGGTAAGCTTCCGGCAGTTGGTGGAGATGATGGTGGAGTCTGAGCTTGCCGCGCAAGCAAATTCTACGCAAAGCAATAAGCCCACGGTCATTACCGGAGACTAAACATCTCCTCACGCAGACAAGATCCAGAAAACAAATTTTAAGGATAAAATTTCAGCAGGCGAGCTCCTGGGAAGGAGCGTGAAGCTCGCCTGCTGTCCGAAGAAACCAGTCACCTCCGGTCTTTTGTCGGTGAGGCTAGCTTCCTCAGTTTTCGCGGGACGCGAACTCTTTTAATCCTGTCGCTACGCTCCAAACCGCCGGCGTGCGTTGCCCGATAGAATCTCTTCTGCGCTTGAGGCAAGCAGCTCGCCACGCAAGTCGGGCTCGCTGCTATCCATCTTATGGAGCGGGACTTCCCCCCCACACTACACCGCCCGAGCCAGAACGCGAGTGCCGCTCTGGATCACCTGGTTGGAGAAGCGTTCCATCTCTTCCAGTTGTGGGCTAAATTGCAACAGCAGCAGATCAACGCCGGCATCTTCAAATTCGGCAATGCGCTCCGCTACCTTTTCCGGAGTGCCTACCAGTCCTGAACGCAGACCACGGTTCGAAACCGAGTAATCCTCCAGCGAGACGTGCTGTTCTAACTGTGTGTTGGCCAGCCATTGCTGATAGTTCTGGTAACCGGCGGCATTCTGCTTGACATTGGTAATCCGTCGCAGTTCTTCCTGGGCTTCGCTTTCGCTGTCGCGAACAACAGCGTAGGCAGCCACGCCGAACTGCATTGGGGGCAGACCCCATTGTTCGCGGCGCGCAGAGAGATCGCGGATCTTCTCGCGGATCTTTTCCGGCGGATCGCCGTGCATTACGTAAGCGTCACACTTCTGCGAAATCAGGTTCTTGGCCGCCTCGGACTCGCCCCCGGCATAGATCACCGGACGTGGGAACGAGACCGGCTTGGGCTGCAGTACCAGATCGTCAACGCGGTAATACTTGCCCTGATAATTTACGTGGTCGTATTTCCAGGCTTGATCTACAACGTCAAGCCACTCTGAGGTTCTGGCGTAGCGATCGTCATGCTGGTCAAACTGCACACCATACTTTTTTGCTTCTTCCGCCCACCAGGAAGAAACCACATTCAATGAGAGCCGCCCGTTGCTGATGTGATCAATATTTGCGGCTTGCTTGGCCAACAGCGCCGGATTGTGGAACGTGGGCCGTACGGCCACCATCAGTTCCAGGCGATGCGTGACAGCAGCCAACGCTGCCGCCGTGGACCATGCGTCCAGTGATGGCTCTTCAGGGCCTTTGATGTCATTGAGGTTCAGCTCGGCGATAAGCGTGAGATCGTAACCAATCTCTTCACTACGGCGGGCTAGCCGGCTCACATAAGGCCACGTGGGCTCCATCTGCTCATCTTGCACATTGCGCAGCCAGCCGCCAAAAACAGGAAGCCAATATCCGTATCGCATTACGCAGCCTCCTTTTCCAGGTAGTCAACCAAGCGAGCGAAAGGATCAAAGCCCACAACCTTTGGCCCGTCAGCTACGAAATTGGAGAGCGCGTTAATGTCATAGAAATAGAGCTTGCCGTCGCGATCATCAACGATGTATTCGATTCCGCCGACCTCGATGCTCGCTTCCTGCATGATGCGCTCAACTTGCTGAATGATTTCGTCTGGTGGGATGTAGCCTTCCACCTTCAATCCGGTTTTCGGAGCATCCACAGGGCAAGCAGCGCGCGCTAGCTCCTGGCCCCCAGTGGTGCGGCAGATATCGGCAGGACAGAGATCGAAGGTATCGCCGGTGAGATGGACCTTGATGCCGTAGAGGAACTTTCCGCCCACAACTTCCACACGGACAATGTGTCCACCACGTGCGGGAATAAATTCCTGCACCAACGCAGTTGTGTCCAATCCCAGATCGAGCTTGCCTGCATTGGCGGCTTCTTCCAGTTCCTGACGCGAATTAAATCGCGTTACGCCAGCGCCGCTGCCGCCGATGTTCGGTTTTACCACGATAGGGAAGCGCAGACCGTCAGACGCCTGCGCCGCGTCGGCAGGGTTGTTGATCACGCGGCTTTTGGGGTAGGGAAGTCCGAGCGATTCCAGCAATGAAAGCTGTAACGCCTTGGAAGTCTCATATCGAAAGGCCTTCTGGCCGTTCACAATGCGCTTGCCGCGCTGCTCCAGATGATCAAGGTAATAGAGCGTGTAAAAGATCGCCTGGCCATGGCCACGACGATACGCTGAGGGGCTCATTCGGTTGAAGACCAGTGAAAAGCCACCCTCACCATTCAACTGTGCGGGATCAAAATGGTGCTGTGCCGCGTCAATGCGGACAAAGGGCACCTTGCGTCGCTCCAACTCATTGAAGAGCGGCACAAACCAGTGCGGATGCTCATAATAGATAGCGATTGGCTGCTTCTGCTTTGACATGCCTTCCCTCGTTTCCGTTGAGGGGGCCACGCGTCCCGTTTGAGCAGCCTAAAATTTAAAGGCCGCTCGTTTTGAGCGGCCCCGGTGGTGATTCTGAGTTAAAACTTAAGAAAAATTGCTCAGCACCGGCCGCTCGCCCGTACACATACACATACAGCAGCAACACATAGCCATGCTGTGGGTAGAAGCCGGGTTGGCGGTTAATTGGTGCATTTAATACTTGTAGATGCTACACGGGGGATTAAGGGATCGTCAAATTTTTTTTGAGGTTGTGAAATATTTTGCAGTGTTCTTGAGCCTTTCTACAATATAGGCCCTCGTCATAGATCTTCGTCGCAAGCCAATAAATTCGCGCTGAAATACCCGTAAAAGGATATATACTCTCGCGCGCTGTATTTCCTGGATTTTCAGAGATGAACATTTTTTAGAGATGAATCTGGAGGAACCCTATGCCTCAAGCTGTCATCCCCGTAGAACAAGAGTGGGCCAGAGCCCTGGCAAGATTCGTAGCCAACCAATTACCGCAGGCTGTAAACCAAGTGAGTGACATTCAATTGAACTCCGATCAGATTGCTGTGCTACGGAGTGCGTTTGAGAATACGTTGCTCACCAACATGGGCTGCGAAGTCACTACTCCTTGAGTGGATCGCAGTGCACCGAAAGCCGGAATAGCCAAAAAATTTGCTCAGGAGTGACTTAAATGTCAGAACCCAAAGATGACTCGAAAGGCGTTGATCGTAGAGCTGTGATGAAGGGCGCGCTTGCAATCGGAGGGGCGTCCATACTCGGTGGCATCGCTGCGATGCCCCAAACCGCTGTCGTTTCGGAAAGAGAATGGGCCAGAGTTCTGGCAAGGCACGTAGCCAATCAGTTGCAGGAGGCTGTACGCACAGTTCCTGAACTGGGGTTGACACAGGTTCAGGTGATAGAGCTCAGGCAGGCATTTGAGAATACGTTGGTTGCCAACATGGGATGCGATGTCCCTATCGATCAGCCTCCAACTGATCAGCCTCCCGCGTAATCGCGATGCATCAAGGCCGACAGATAGGTAGCCGGCGGTGTCAACGTTCGTCTATTCGCTAAGCTCACCCAAGGCAGCGGAGTGACAGAAGGAAAGGCGAGGCCGACTTGCGCGCCGAGCCCGCTGCCGCAAGCGCTGAATGCGCTCAGCCTAGGAATGATGGCGGAGCGGTTTGGAGCGGAGCGACAGAAGGAAAGGGCGAGGCCGACTTGCGCGCCGAGCCCGCTGCCGCAAGCGCTGAATGCGCTCAGCTAGGAACGATGGCGGAGCGGTTTGGAGCGGAGCGACAGAATAAAAAGTCTTGGGCTGCGCCTCTGGATTTTGCAAGGAAATCGCAAGACGCTCATACACGATAGTTGATCACTTTGAATCGAAAATGACCCGCTATCGCAGCTGCATTTCTTGAGTGACAATCATGAAAGTTTGCCTTATCAGCGCGCCCACGGCCAACCAGTTGCACAGCGCGGTCGGCGAGATGGAAGCCGCCCGCATGATGGGAGAACTTGCGCCTGTAGGCATCCTAAGCCTGGCCGCTGTGCTGGAAGCCAGGGGCCTGCAGCCTGAGGTGGTTGATCTCAACCATGTTTATTACAACTGGGTGCGTGAATCGGAACAGGCCAAAACGGATTTTTGCAGCTTTGCCGCAAATTACTTTGCCGCCTGCAATTTTGACCTCTTCGGCTTGAGCACGGTTTGCAGCAGCTACCCGTTAACGCTTCGTATTGCCGCAGAGGTCAAGCGCGCACATCCCAAATCAATCGTTGTTCTGGGCGGCCCACAGGCTTCGGTCGTCGACGTGGCGACCATGCGTGCCTTTCCTGCAATTGACCTGATTCTGCGCGGCGAAGCGGAGCACACGTTGCCGGAGCTTGTGGATGCGCTGGCGCAGCAGCGTCCACTCACGGCGGTTCCGGGCCTCACTTACCGGCAGGACGAACAGATTGTGAGCAATCCAGATGCGCCTCTGGTCATGGACCTGGACGCGCTGCCATTTCCTGCATTTCATCTTTTTCCTGATGTCCGCTTCTGCCGACATTTTCCGCTGGAGTTAGGGCGCGGCTGCCCATTTTCCTGCACGTTCTGTTCAACCAATGATTTTTTCCGCCGCCGCTTCCGGTTGAAGAGTCCGGCGCAGATGATCGCCGACATGCGCCGGATCAAGCAGACCTATGGCATCAACTCATTTGAGCTGGTGCATGACATGTTCACCGTGGATCGCAAACGCGTGGTGGAATTTTGCCAGGCCTTGATCGAGAGCGGAGAGGAGTTCTACTGGGGATCGAGCGCACGCACTGATTGTATTGATGAGGAATTGATTGCGCTCATGGCTAAAGCAGGTTGTCGCGGCATCTTCTTTGGCATTGAGAGCGGCTCCGCGCGAATGCAGAAGGTCATCGACAAGGGTTTGGAGTTGAAAGATTCCACGGCGCGGGTGCGCTCCTGCGACAAATACAAGATCAACACAGCCGTCTCTTTGATGGCCGGCTTTCCCGATGAAACCATGGACGACCTGCGCGATACCGCGGCGTTCTTTATGAATTCGCTGCGCTATGACCACGCTGATCCGCAGCTCAGCATTCTGGCGCCGCTGGCGGACACGCCAATCACGAAGCAGCATAAGGACTCGTTGGTGCTGAATGATGATGCGGCTGATATGTCCTATCGCGGATGGCGGCAGGAGACGGAGGATCACGCGTTGATCGCTAATCATCCGGAAATTTTTTCCAGCTTTTATTCCATACCGCTCCCGCATCTCGATCGCGAGTTCGTCAAAGAGCTGCGCGATTTTCTGCTCAGCGGCCAAAGGGCTTTCCGGCGGCTATTGCTCGGACTGCATCAGGATAGCGGCGATATTGTGGATGTATTTCAGCAATGGCGGGAGTGGCGAGGCCACAACGGAATTCAATTTTTTGGCGGCGAGCGCACCGTTTACTACGCGCAAAGTGGCTTTCCCACCGATTTCTTCCGCTTTTTGCGGCTGCAGTACATTCCGACGAGCAAGGCACCGCTAGCGATGATCGCGCTGCTGGAATACGAGGAAGCGCTGCGCGGGCAGGAATCGGTCTCTGACGAGCTGATCTTTCCTGATAAAGATCAGCGTGACAAGAACCAGAATGACAAGGACGAGCTGCTTGCAATGGAGAGCCGTCCGCAATTGCTTCCGGGAATTAATGTCGTTACGCTGCAAGCGAATTATCAGGAGATTATCCGGCGATTGCGGCAGGGAAGCGCGCTCCATGATGTGCCACAGCAGCCGGTAAAGCTTGCCATTCGCAAGACACGGGAGGGCGAGCCGGAAGTTCGTCAGCTCACGCCGCTTTCGGCGGAACTGCTTGACCTTTGTGCAGAAGGATTGACTGTGCAGGAGATGAGGGGAGAATTCATCCTGCGCGGCATCGAGGTTGCAGGCATTTCCCCAGACAAGTTATGTTTAGCTGGCCTTGAGATTCTGCGCCAGCAGCGGCTCATCGCCTTGGCATAATCAAAATTGCCTGATTATAATTTCCAGAAATCCTCTTTAAATTTTGCGCTGATTAAGACAGCAAAAGAGTTTTTGTATCCAGTTTCAATTACAAGGTCTCCAATGAGCATGGACAACGCTAAAGAACAGCCAAACCAGAACGACGAACCGCAACAAGTTATCCTGTTCCGCTCCAAACTCACTGACAAGGCAGGTGAGGACTACCAGGCCATGAATGACGAATTGGCTGCGTTGGTGCGGGAGAATCCCGGTTTTGTGGATGTGAAGAGCTATACCGCACAGGATGGCGAGCGGCTTACGCTGGTCTGGTGGCGCGATGAGAAATCCCTGGCTGATTGGCGCAATTTAATGCGGCATCGCGAAGCCCAGAATTCTGGGCCGGCAAAAGTGGTACCAGTATTACAAGATCGATGTCGCCAGCATTACGCGGTCAAAGAGTTTTGAACGCAAGTGATTGATCTGGAGAGTTTTGGTTTGTGGCAACAGCTCTGACTTTGGCAGGATTGTTTCAGGAAGAATGAAAAGTAGCGATTGAAACGTACTACAATCCTGAAATTATATGTCCAAGAAGACCTTTACCCGGACGCTCTTTGCCTCCATTACTTTCTTTGCAGCCATAGCGTTAGTTGGGGCCGTGCTGTACAGATACTGGATCAACTCCCAGCCGCAGCCGCGCGCGGAAAAACCCAAGCCGCCCGGCCTGGTGGATGAGCAGCCTTTGGTGACGGCGCAACGGCTCGCTGCTCTGGCTACTACTCCTGAAGAACAAGAGTTTTCCAAGAACGCTTTACGAGTCTCTGACCACGAAGTGGATATGACCTTTGCCACGGCGCTCCACAAGGCCACTGAGCATCCGCCGGCGATACCGGCAGCGGCAAAGCCGATTTTGGCGCAGATACAGACATCGCAACAACGAGTGACTACTGAACAACAGGATGTAGCGCGGCTGAAGCAGCAGTTGGCCAAGGCTGACGAGAGCGCCAAATCCGGTCTTCAGGACAAACTTGACCTTGCCCAGGCCACCCTGGAAGTGGATCAGGAAGACCTGGATGCTCTGCATCAGGAGCTTATTCGCGTTGGCGGCGATCCGCGGAGCAAGATTCAGGAATTAAAAGACCAGCATGAAGCCCTGGACCATGCTCCCGGCAGTTCGGAGTCCACGGCAACGACGGCCGCGCAAAACCAATCGCGCATACTGATGGTGCAGTTTCGCAACTGGCGTGAGCAGTCTGCCAAAGCCAATGAGCTGGCGGCAGCGCGTGAAGAGTTGAAGCCTCGCTTGGCTCATATTGCGGATGAACGCCAGAAAGTCAACGAAGAGAATAAAGAAGGGAAGTCCGATCAGCCCGAAGCTGAAGAGCCTGCCGCAACAACGCAAGCGCCAGCTGCTTCTGCTTCGCAAGCGGGAAGTCCTGCTCCAGATCACGCTAATCCTCCGGACAAGTATTCCGCTCTCAAGCATGCTGCTGCGGAGCGCAGGCATCTGGCCAACCTGGATAAGCGTGCCGCAGATTTCCAGCAGCTTGATTCGATTTACAACGGATGGGCAGGGCTGGTAGCGGAACGCAAGCATACCTACGGGATGGGCGTCTTTGAAGGCATTTGCTGGATTGTCGCTCTCCTGATACCGGTGATCTTTGCCAACCGGCTGGTGCTTGGCCTTGTTGCCCGAATCGCTCCGGATAGCAGACATCGGCATACCCTGCGTATTGCAGCTCGTTTTGCTGTGCAAGTAATGGGAGTCTGTCTGATCCTGGTGGTGATTTTTGGCCCGCCAAGCCAGCTTGCAACCGTGTTGGCGCTTGCCGGTGCAGGTCTTACCGTCGCTCTAAAGGATTTTATTGTTGGCTTCTTTGGCTGGTTTGTGCTGATGGGGCCAAACGGCATCCGGCCCGGCGACTGGGTAGAGATCAATGGCATTGGCGGCGAAGTGGTTGAGGTCGGGTTGCTGCACACGGTGATACTGGAGACAGGAAACTGGTCAGATGCGGGGCATCCTACGGGACGCAAAGTGACCGTGGTCAACAGCTTTGCTATTGAAGGACACTACTTTAACTTTTCCACCACAGGGCAATGGCTGTGGGATGAGATTGAGGTCCCAATTCCCGCCGGAGTTGATCCTTATCCCGTGGCCGAAGCGGTGCTCAAAGCAATTGTGAAAGAGACCCAGGCCAACATGCAGTTGGCAGAGCAGGAGTGGCAACGCGCGATCCCCAGCCATGTTGGACATACTTTCACTCCCGCTCCGGCGATTACGGTGCGGCCAACACAGCTGGGTGTAAACGTGATCGTGCGCTATATCACCCGCGCTCATGAACGGCATGAAGTGCGTTCGCGCCTGTTTCGGGAAGTAGTGGAACTTTTGCGAAGCAAACACATTGCTTCCGGACCGATCGAAATTGGGGACGCCAGGTCAGCTACCGCAACTGAGTAGTAAATTAGTTCAGAAATGCCAGCAACTACTTTGGAGAATCAAGTGGTAATTCATGAACATTGGCGTGTGCGACGGGCATCACGCGCGATGCTTGGACTTGCAGGTTTGATGATGGCTCTGTTCGGAGCAGGGTATGCACAATCTCAGGCGCTCGAGGGTATCCCACGAGATCTGGCTCTCCGACGCGCGCAGCAGATCAAGGACATTCGCTACCAACTTAGTTACACGCTTACGCCGAAATCTGATTCAACTACAGGGCATGAGGAACTGCGCTTTGTCCAAAATCCAGACGACCGCGGAATTCTCCCGGAGTGGCTCGACTTTCGCGAAGGATCGATCAGCAGCCTGAAAATCAATGGTCAGGATGCTTCTGCGGCAATTCAAAACGGACATATCGAATTGCCTGCCAAGCTGCTCAAACTGGGCGAGAACCTGGTTGAGATTGACTTTACTGCACCGGTCGCGACGGCAGGGAAGGCCATCACACGTTTTGAAGACAAGGACGATAGCAGCGAGTACATCTACACGCTGTTTGTTCCGATGGATGCGGACATGGCGTTTCCGTGCTTTGATCAGCCGGACTTGAAGGGAAGATTCAAGCTGACAGTGGACTCACCGGTGGATTGGAACGTAATTTCCAATACATCCGGGAGAGTCACGGGAGCTGTATTTGGGGGAAGCGGAGCCAAACGTACTGAATTTGAAGAGACTCGGCCCATCAGCACCTATCTCTTTGCCTTTGCCGCCGGCCCATTCAAGAAAGTGCATGACACGCCGGGATTGCCTGGGCTGTACGTTCGCAAATCGAAATTTGAAAAGGCGCAGGCTGAAGCCGCGGAAGTCCAGCAGATCACGGCCGAAGGCATCAAGTATCTCTCTGACTATTTTGCTCAGCCGTTTCCATTTCCCAAGTACGACATGGTGATGATCCCCGGCTTTGCTTATGGCGGCATGGAGCACGCGGGAGCTACGTTTGTGCGCGAAGAATCAATCCTGTTTCGCACGGCGCCCACGCATAGCGACCGGCTGAACCGTGACATCCTGCTGCTGCATGAGCTCACACACCAGTGGTTTGGCGATCTGGTGACCATGCGCTGGTTTGACGATCTATGGCTCAAAGAAGGCTTTGCGCAATATATGGCGTATCACGCGCTGAACGATCTGAAGCCGAATGAAAACGTATGGAAGCGCTTTTATCAGGCGATTAAACCGGCCGCCTACGCCATTGATTCCACCAAGGGAACCACGCCGATCTACCAGGAGATCACGAACCTGAAAGATGCCAAATCCGCTTACGGAGCGATTGTTTATTCCAAAGCGCCGGGTGTGCTCAAGCAACTGGCGTTTGTGATAGGCGAAGAGAATTTTCGCAACGGGCTGCGGCTATACCTGAAAGAACATGCTTATGCCAACGCCGAATGGAGCGACCTGGTACATGCCTTTGAGCGCACTTCAAAAAAGCCACTGGGCGAGTGGGCCAATGCGTGGATCAAGCGCAGAGGCATGCCGCAGGTAGATGTGGAATGGAAGTGCCCCAGCAAGAGCGGGACGATTACTCTTCCAGGGAGCCACTTTCTTTCAACCGGTCAGGTACAGGCACGAAATGGAACCCAAGTCACTCTGACGCAGCGGGATGTCCTTAACGAGGGTGGTTTGTGGCCTATTGCGACTCAGGTGGTGTTCAGGTACGGCGATAAGGAAGAAGTTTCGCGCGTCGAGTGGCGGACAGCGTACACATCACTGTTTGTTCTCCACAATAACGAGTGCCCCGATTGGGTCTTCGCCAACGACTCTGATTATGCCTACGGCCGCTTTATCCTTGATCCCGTCAGCCGCAAAGCAGTGATTGCGCAGTTGGGAGGAATCAAGGATGTCTTCGAGCGCACGCTGCTCTGGGGATCGCTGTGGGATTCGGTGCGCGAAGCGGAGATGGACCCGCGTGAATACATTGATCTTGCCTTGAAGCTATTGCCGAATGAAAAAGACGAATCGCTGGCACAGAGCATCATCGGACGGACAATCACGGCTCTGCATCGTTACGTTCCTGCTGAAGTTCGCGCGCAATTTGTGCCCCGGATGGAAACGCTGGCCACCGACCAGATGGTGCACTCGCAATCGCAAGACATGCGGATTACCTGGTTTCGGGCGCTACGCGGCGTGGCTGAAACCGCAAAGGGCCGTGACGAATTGAAAGATATGCTCAGCGGAAAGCTCACGGTCCCGGGCGTGGAGCTTCGCCCTCTGGATCGCTGGAACATTGTGGCAACGCTGGTGGCATTGAATGATCCTGATGCAGAAGCAGTTCTGGCGGCGGAGGAGAAGCGTGATCCCTCCGGCGATGGCAAGAAGTACGCCTATATGGCGACTGCAGCTAGTCCCAATGCAGAGAACAAAAGGAAATATTTTGACGATTATCTGCATGATGCATCACGCCCGGAAGACTGGATTGAGCAGAGCCTGGGCAGCTTTAATTGGTGGAACCAATCTGAGCTGACCGCGCCCTATTTGCGGCCAGCCCTGGATGCGCTGCCGCAGGTTAAACGCGAACGCAAGATCTTCTTTCTGCTCGCCTGGCTCAATGCGTTTATCGACGGGCAGCAATCAGAGGCGGCGGACAAACAGGTGCATGAATTTCTGCAAACGGCATCGCTGGACAAGGATTTAAGGTTAAAGATTCTGGAAGTAGTGGACGAACTGGACCGCACTGTGAAAATCAAGGCCCGGTACAAATGAAGACCGGGCCTCTGGCTTTTAGACAACAACCGGTCAGGCGGCACGGCTGTAAACGTCTGAACCGTGCTGTTTCACCATTTTGTTATACACGCCCAGAATGAGAAAGGCTGGGGCCCATTGGCCGACGAAAAGCGCCCAGTCATTCTTACCCAGGGCTTTCAGGACAGCGGAGCCGGCCATAGAGGCTATGGCTGCTCCCAGATATCCGGTTGAGGGAATCTTTGCGGTTTGCGATTCAATGCTGGAGGTGAACTGGTCTTCTCGCTCCCCGTGCGTGCGAGATGTCGTGCTGGGAAAGGTCATGGGTAAAACTCCTTGTATTTGGGAAATTTTCAGGATCGAGATTCAAGGTAAGATGGGGCGCGACGCATTGCAGATGTCATAAGAGAGTGCGATTTACAGCTGACACTTACTTCAGCAATCAATGCGGGAGCATGAGCAGCTCTGAAGTCGCCCAATGTGGATTTCGGGCTTCAGAAAAGCAGAGCGAACCAAATTTCCTGAGCGCGGAGACACCCTGAAACAGATAAGGCGGATTTGCAAAACAGGCAGAGTTATCATCGGTGAACCTTGTTATTTTTTTCATCATTTTTGGGGTGCCCAGGGCGAAAAAGAGAGATGTATAATCGTATAGAAATGCCGAAGTACTCGATCGTAGTACCTTTTCATAATGAGCAGGAGAGCGTGACCGCGCTCTATGACCGCCTGAAGGCCGTCATGGAAGCCACCGGTGACACGTTTGAGCTAGTCTTTGTTGATGACGGCAGCATGGACCGCACCTATAAGCTGCTGCGCGAGATTGTGACCATTGACAGCCGCGTTGTTGTGGTGAAGCTGCGGCGCAATTTTGGCCAGACGTCGGCGTTGGCGGCGGGCTTTGCCCATGCCCAGGGTGAATACGTGATTGCCATGGATGGCGACCTGCAACACGATCCTGACGACATTCCAAAATTTCTTGAGATGCTGGAACAGGGCTATGACCTGGTAAGCGGCTGGCGTAAAGAGCGTGTGGATAATTTTGTAATGCGCCGCCTGCCTTCGCGAATTGCCAACTGGGCCATGTCAAAGCTGAGCGGCGTCAATATCCACGATTTCGGCACCACCTACAAGGCTTATCGTCGCGAGATTATTCAGCAGCTTCCTCTGTACGGCGAACTGCACCGCTTTATTCCGGCACTGGCCTCATGGTACGGCGCTTCCATTTGCGAGATTCCCATTAAGAACATTGTGCGGCCTAAAGGCAATTCGCACTATGGCATCTCGCGCACGTTCCGTGTGTTTTTTGATCTGATGACCATCCGCTTCCTGCTGAAATACATGTATCGCCCGCTGCATCTGTTTGGCACCGTGGGCATGCTTTCATTGCTGAGTGGATTGGGAGTCGCTTTCTGGTTGATGCTTTCGAAAATACTTTGGCACGTGAGCGTGATGGGCCAACACGGCCCGCTGCTGATCTCCGCCGCGGTTTTGATCGTTTTTGGCGGGCAGATGCTGGCGCTGGGACTGCTGGGCGATCTCCAGGTACGCAACTTCCAGGAGCCGTCGCGACGTGTGCCTTATACCGTGGCGCACGTGCTGCGATCGCAGAGCCAGGAACAAGCGGTCAACGAGTAAATCGATCAGAGAGCATCATATATAAAGACATGAGCACAGTTACTACTCCCACAGAACTGCGGCTGGCCAAACGTATGGCCCGCCTTGGAACGGAAACCGCTTTTGAGACCCTTGCCAAAGCGCGCGCGCTTGAAGCCCAGGGCAAGAACATTATCCATCTGGAGATTGGCGAGCCGGACTTTGATACGCCAGCAAACGTAATTGAAGCTGGTATTAATGCCATTCATAAGGGCTACACGCATTACACGCCTTCGGCAGGATTGCCGGCATTGCGCCAAGCCGTTGCGGAAGAGGTCAGCAAATCGCGCGGCGTGAAAGTGACTTCAGATGAGGTAGTGATCGTGCCGGGCGGCAAGCCCACAATTTACTTTACCTTCACCGCGTTGGTGGAAGAAGGCGATGAGGTCATCTTCCCCAGTCCGGGCTACCCGATCTATGAGTCGCTGGCCAATTTCACCGGCGCTAAGGCCGTGCCACTGCAGTTGCGGGAAGAGAATGATTTTCGTCTTGATCCCAACGAACTGGCTGACTTGATTACTGACCGCACCAAGCTGATCGTGATCAATTCCCCGCATAACCCTACGGGCGGCGTGCTGACTGAGCAGGACATAAAAGATATTGCTGCTGCCATTGGCGATCGCGACATCATGGTGCTGTCTGACGAAATTTACAGCCGCCTGATCTTTGAAGGCAGCCACCATTCGTTGATGTCACAGCCGGGATGGAAAGATCGCGTCATCATGCTGGATGGGTGGTCGAAATCGTATGCCATGACGGGCTGGCGTTTGGGCTATGGCGTAATGCGCAAAGAGTTGGCCGAACATTTTGGCCGCTTAATGACCAACGTAAATTCCTGCAGCGCCGGCTTTACGCAGGTGGCCGGAATGGAAGCCATTAAGGGTGATCAGGGAGCAGTGGACCACATGCGTGAGCAGTTCCATGCACGTCGTGACAAGTTTATTGCCGGATTGAACAAGATTCCCGGATTTAGTTGCCGTCTGCCTCATGGCGCGTTCTATGCTTTTCCCAACATTAAGGGGACAGGTTTGGAGTCGCGCAAGCTGGCTGATGCGTTGCTGAATGAAGCGGGCGTTGCTTGTCTCTCTGGCACTGCGTTCGGCAAATATGGTGAAGGCTATCTGCGCTTCAGCATTGCCAATTCCATGGAGAACCTGGCTACAGCGCTCTCACGCATTGAGAGCTGGGCAAAGAAGAACCTTTAGCCGCATTTGCGCTGATAAGCGCAAACAAAAAATTGGCCGCGAATTTTCGCGAATGAACACGAATCAGTTTTCTGGTTCGTTACATTCCAAGATTTCGCGGCTTGATTTTTGCCATATCCGCGCGCATCTGTAAAAACCTGAAAAAAGGCATGGTCGCTGTGTTCAAGGTTACTTGATGTTTTAGAAAGCAATTACGGCGGGATGTAACCCGCATGCCCTACGTTGTGAACAAAGAAGCGTGGACAAGCCAGGGGCTTTATGGAGAAGGAATTTAAAAGGGACAGCGTTGTGCCGTCCCTTTTTAAGCTAATTTAAGCAGTCAGGCAGCGCTACATGCCTGAAGGCCTATGCTTGCCTTTCACATCCAACTCATTTACCACTTGCTGCACATTGGGTACGCTGGCGGCGAGCTTTTCCACCTGTTCGCGCATGCCCGAAGTGTCAACATCGCCCTTGAGCGTGAGCACGCCGTTCTTGGCGTCATAGCGGATGTGCTGCTTTTCCAGCCGGTGCGCGATGATTACAGCCTTAAAATCCTTTTCAATCGCGTCATCCACATTGGAATCAATTTTCCTGGCGGCATTCTCAACACCTTCAGGACGCACGCCGATCTCGTTTGAAACCACGTAGCCGCTGGCTGCTGCTTTGGTTAAATCCTCAGCATGGTCCTTGTCCTCTTGCGTCTTCACGTCGCCGGTAAGCGTGACCAGCTCTTTGTCATTGTTCACGTCAACTTTCAGGTCTTTGTACCCTGCATTATCAAGGGCTTTTGTGACCTGGTCTTTTACGTCTGGCGTGCTGGCCTTGTTAGATGTGCAGCCCATGGCCAAGGCAAGCAGTAGAGCGGCCAGAGCAGTTGTTGCAGTTTTTAAGCGCATACGCAATTCTCCTAGTCCAGTGAACCAGGGGAAGTTCTGATGCTTTGATGCGGATGGCCGCTAATGGGTAGGCTAGTCAGGCCTTATCGCGTAGCGACTCCGGCCATGGCCATCGATCGGAAGATTTTTGCGCCATCAGAGGAGCCTAAGAGTTGTTCGCTGCAGCGATCAGGATGCGGCATCATGCCCAGCACGTTGCGGCCTTCACTGCAGATACCCGCGATGTTATCCAGCGAGCCGTTGGGATTGGCTTCCGGAGTGATCTGCCCGTCAGGCATTGAATAGCGGAAGACGATCCGGTTCTCGCGCTGCAGAGTTTCCAGCGTAGGCTGGTCACAATAGTAATTGCCTTCCATGTGGCCGATAGGAATCCGCAGCACCTCGCCCGGCTTGCATGCGTTGGTAAAGGGCGTGTCAGCATTCTCTACGCGCAGATTCACGAATCTACAAACGTACTTGAGGCCGGCATTGCGCATAAGCGCGCCGGGAAGCAGCCCAGCTTCACAAAGGATCTGGAAGCCGTTGCAAATGCCGATTACCAGGCCACCGCTGGCAGCAAACTTTCCCACCTCCTGCATGATGGGTGCGAAGCGCGCAATTGCGCCGGTGCGAAGATAATCGCCATAAGCAAAACCGCCGGGCACGATGATGGCGTCACAATCTTCCAGGCCGTGCGATTCATGCCACAGCATGGTGGCCTGCTGGCCCGTAGCGGTAATGGCGGCGTGGTAGCTGTCGTGATCGCAATTGGAGCCGGGAAAGATGATGACGCCGAATTTCATAGTTACATTTTAACAAGAGGGTCAATGTGTTCAGGATTTGGTAATTGAATAATTTGGTAAATTAGTAATTTGAAACGCATCTTTCACTGAATTTCATTTACCAAATTACCAATTTACTCAATTACCAAATTTCATCCGCTACCAAATTTTCATCCGCCATACAGCAGCAGGCATCTGAATGACCATGCAAGACTGGCGTTCCCACGCGCGCACCACCGGCACGGCCCTCAAGAACTGGTTTATTGCCCAGTGCCAGGATTCACTGGCCGTGGCAGTCCTATGGTTCGTCGGACTGTGGATCATCGGCATTCCTTGGGCGCCGGTGTGGGCGATCCTTGCTGGCCTTCTGCAATTTATTCCCAATTTCGGCGGGCCACTTGCGGTGATTATTCCCGCCATTCTGGGAGCGCTCAGCCATGATCACATGCGTTTTTTCTATGTGCTGATTCTTTTTGCTGTGATCATGGCGACTGACGGCCTGTTCCTGCAGCCGTACCTGATGAAGCGAACAGCCAAGGTACCGTTCTTGGTGTCATTGTTCACGCCCATTGCCGTCGCTCTGCTGATTCCGTTCTGGTGGGCGATTTTGTTGGCGCCGCCATTGCTGGCAGTGTTTTATGCGTTCAAAAGAAAGGCCGCAGAGGATCGCGATCAACAGCTACTCAATCGATGAGCGGCGATACCGCGGGGCGTCTAAGGATCAACTGCGACATACCAGCTTCACGGAAAGCGCAGAGGTGTTACCGCCAGCTCATGCTATAATCTACTTTGTTTTTCTGCGCCCAACAGGCGCTCATTGCGGCTCCCACCGGCTGCGTAAATCTTTGATTCTCCGAGGTTATCCACATGTCTGGCCACTCAAAATGGGCCACAATCAAGCACAAAAAAGGCGCGCTGGACGCGAAGCGCGGCAAGATTTTTACCCGTCTGATCAAGGAAATCACCATGGCCGCCAAAAGCGGCGGTGATCCTGAAGGCAATCCGCGACTGCGTACCGCCATTGCGGCCGCCAAAGCGGAGAACATGCCTGCTGACAACATCAAACGCGCCGTTCAGCGCGGCACTGGCGAACTTCCCGGCGCAACTTATGAAGAAATCACCTTTGAAGGGTACGGGCCAGGCGGTGTAGCGATCCTGGTGGAAGTTACCACGGACAATCGCAACCGCACCGTTAGCGAAATCCGACACGCCTTTACCAAAGGTGGCGGAAACATGGGTGAAGCCGGCTCTGTCTCATGGATGTTCCATAAAAAGGGGCAGATTGTGGTACCCAAAGGTGCTGCCAAGGAAGACGATCTGATGAACATCGTGCTGGAGTCCGGCGGCGATGATCTCAACGATGACGGTGACAATTGGGAAATTCTTACCTCTCCCAATGCCTTTGAAGGCGTAGTTGAAGCGGTGAAGAAAGCCAGCATTGAGGTTGTACACTCGGCGTTGGGGATGGTGCCGCAGAACTACATTAAGCTGGAAGGCGCTCCGGCCAACCAGATGATCCGCCTGCTTGAAACACTGGAAGACGCCGACGACGTGCAGAATGTGTACTCGAATTTTGACGTCGATCAGGAACAGTTGGAGCAGGTAGCGGGATAAGAGAATTTGGAATTGAGCAATTTGGTAATCGAGTAATTTGGAGACTTTCCAGATTACCCTTTTTATTTTTCCGACGAATAGGAAATCGCGGAGGGCGACTTCGGTCGCCCTTTTACTTTTTCTCGACCGTAAAGTCGCCTGGCCGGGATCCTTTCTTGATGGTCCAACCTGGGGCAAGACTCAGCTTCCAGCCATTTTGGTCAATCTCACCGCTCTTGCTTTCGGCATCTTTCGGAGCCTCAACTACAACGCGGGCAAACTTGCCTTGCTCCCGCACCATGAGAGCACCGTGGCTGATATCCAGAATGCCCCAGGCATCGCTGACGTGGAGAGCGGGATAAGCGCTTGTATTGTCATCGAGAGGGAACACCCCATTTGGATCGAAGCTGACCTGGACTTGATCGCTGAAAGGCAGCGACAGCACCGGTCCTGCGATCAGCCGCTGTTTGTAATCGCTTATCAGTTCATCGCGGTGTTTCTGCTGCTGGGTTTCTGACCAACGCAAAGCATCGCCATCGTACACAGCAGAGCGCTGTTGTGCCGCGCTGGTGAGATCTTTGGGAAGAACAACGCCATAGGCGCGACGCAGCAAATCGCCGAGATCTGATTTCGCAGTTAGGCCTTTGCGCCACGCCGTCCCGGCAAAATCAAGCAACATTCCGTAGGCTGGGCCGCTCACGTATGCAAAAGAACGCGAGAACGCCTCTCCCGATTCAGCTGAGGTAAGCCTGGCAATAATAGCTGTGGCGGTTGCGGCGTCACCTGTACCGCGCAGTTTGTAGCCGGTGTATTCGGCAAGGCCTTCATTCATCTCAAGCTCGCGCTCTTCCTGGGCTGCTTTAGGAAAGAGAGCGCGGCGGTGCAAGCGGAAGAGCAGCGCGTCTTCAACTGCGCGTTTGCGTTCCGCTGGGGACGAATTAACCCGTGCCAAAGCCTGTTGCAATGCTCGCCACTCCAGCTCCAGCCAGAAACGGCCTTCCAGCGTGCCCAAATGAGCGTTGGGCGGATTGGAAGGGGGAAGTCCCACATCCTCCTGAATACGGTGAAACAGTTCATGCATCATCAGGCGCGCGCGAGCGGTTGGGCTCTCAGGAAGCGGCCACATAATCGTGGTCCAATGCACCCCGGCCCAGGTCATCGCAGTATTCGCAATGCTGATTTCAGGAGGTAGTTTACCGGTGAAAAGACCGCCCTCTGGAGTCAGTCGCCCTTCCGCATCTGCCAGGTTGGCGACGACAGACCTGGTATCCGGATCGACAAACAACATTGGCCCGCACAAACTCTTGCCCCACAGCTTTCCGCCATCGCGCTGGCAGATGGTGTGAGCTTCGTCAAAGTACTGTTTGGCCTTTGCTCTGTCGATCCCGGTCTCCTGCGCTATAGCCGAATGGGCCATACACACTATTGCCAGCAGAGCCACACTAAGCTGGGCACGGTTTGCGAGTTTCCAATCGCGAATCATGAAAAAGCTTTCCAACCGTCTGGCGTGAGGCGGAGCATCATATGGGACACGAGATAGCCTCCCGATTGCATGACTTTATCAATCGTACTCCTCATCCGTGCGATACCCTCATTGGACTCGCTGCTGGTGTACAAAAGAACGTCGCGGCTGGGGACGGCAACTACAATATCGCCCTCGATAGATTCCTTCAGTTCGATCCAGAGATCATCTAGAAGTATCAAACTGGCGACGTAGTCGGCACCTGCGGTAAGCATGAACATGGGGTCTTCGCCATGCTGTTCGATGGGCGGCAGAATTCGCCTCAAATTTTCGATTGCAAGCGGCCGAAGCGCAGATACATCAAGCCCTAATTTCTGAGCGTTTTCTTTGCTTAGGCTCTCTATGGCATCCGGCATATCAACGGCATAGATGATCCACAGATCCCCCGCGAGATGCTCGTTCATGAAAGGCAGATCTCCACTTTGCTTGTTTCTACCAAAATTTAGGTACTGTTCATCCTTGACAAGTGGAACGATGGACTTCTTGTCAGGCAAAGTACCGGGGTTGTTTTTGGCAGCCAAGAACACCCTTGCTAAACGCTCTACCTGGTCTACCCGGATACCGGGATCCAGTCTTGATTGTCGCCAAATATTTTCAAAATAGATCGTGATCGGCTCGTGCTGCGGTCTTATCAGTCGGTATTGGTCAGGAAGTCGATAGGCTCTAATACTGCAGCAGGACACATTTGTTGAATGGCGACGACACAAAGACCGCAAAATTCTTCCCGCGTGATCTGTTCCTTGCTTATCTCTTCCCGCCAGTGTAACGGTTTTGTGGGCTTAATCGGCGGCTGCTTGCGACGCAGGAATTTTTGTAACCATTTTGTCCTCATGCCTGCTACATTTAACCAGACTTTTCATTCATTTTGGGAGCCGGATGAGACTCACTTTAGTTGTCTTGCTGCTCTGCGGATTTGCTTTCGCACAGGATAAGCCACTCGACGGCCATCCCTCGGACTTTGGCGTGTGGGCAGGTGGCGGATTCAGCGTGCCTGGCGGTACTAAAGATACGCACACGTTCAATGCTGGAGTGCGTTTGGGCAAAATATTAACCGAGGATCATGGCGGCGGGTTCGTGCGCGGCAATTTTGAATGGTCGGCCGATTTCATTCCGATCTACTACATCTGGCAACCCGCTCCAGCTCAAAACTCCTATGCCATAGCGGCTAATCCGGTGAACCTAAAGTGGAACTTTACTAAGGTAGACCACTTGGTGCCGTATCTGGAATTGGGCGGTGGGGTTTTGTTCAGTCGGCACTCGGTGCCCATCAACACCTCACACGTTAACTTTCTGACTCATGCGGCCCTGGGCTTCCAGTTTTTCAATACTGAGCGCCGCGCCTTTACGGCTGCGGTTAGGTACGAGCACATTTCCAATGCCGGACTCACCGTCCCGAATCCCGGGATCAACACGGTGCAGTTCACGCTGGGAGTGAACTGGTTCAAGTGAAATTGGTAATCGTGATTTGATAATTCAAAAGTTAAGAAGTTAAGGAGTTGCGGCTTTCAATCTACCCAATTACCGACTTCTATAAGGGGCCGCCCTCGCTGATCTGAAAACTGGCCCCTATCCCACAACTTACGTGGTCGGTTAATACGAGGCTTCGACCGCGGTAAAGCCAAGCCCGAGCGAAAGAGAATCTTTTTGAGTATTGGCCGCCGAGGGATCATAGGTCGAAGAAGTAGCCTCGCTGGTCGAGGCGGTGACGTTGCTGGAAGATGCCGTAGTCGTGCTGTCTGGAACAGCCAGGAAGACGACATGATTTCCAGTCTTCAAGCCGTTGAAGTCGGCAGGCTTTTTACTTTTATAGAATTTGGTGGCGCTGGTGATATTCACCTTCTGAAGTTTGTGGTTGGCCATCTCAATCGTCACGTAGTTCTGGCCGATCTCCGTAACTTTGCCCTCCAGTCGGCGTTCGCCTTTGGCAAAAAGGCTGCCAACGGAGAGCGCCAGAATGAGCAGCACAGCCGCAAATCTGTTGTTTAAAAAGCCGCGTCTTTTCAAGTCTTGCATGGAAAATCCTTTCTTTCAAAAACAAGGATGGAGTGAATTTGCGTTCCGATTTTATCCCTGAAGTCACATCCCGGAACGCCGGCCGGATTACGATGGTACTTTGCGGTTATTGGCAGCCCAGCTACTTACAATCCTGATAGTCTTGCGTCAAGGAGTCCTGTAATGGCCACAACCACGGAGATCGCGCCCGACCTCTATCGCATTTCCATCTACGCCCCTGCGGGCGATTTGCAGTTCAACCACTTCCTGATCAAAGACGATGAACCCCTTCTGTTTCACACCGGGTTGCGCGGCATGTTTCCCGAGGTACGCGAAGCCGTGGCAAACCTGATCAACCTGGAAGATTTGCGTCACGTCAGCTTCAGCCACTTTGAGTCGGATGAATGCGGTTCACTCAATGAATGGCTTGCCGTAGCTCCGAAGGCTGATGTGATTTGCAGCCAGGTAGGCGCCATTGTGACCATCAATGATTTTATCGGTCGGGAAGCCAGGCCCATGGGAGAGAACGAGGTATTCACTACAGGCAAACACCGCTTCCGCTATGTGCATACACCGCATCTTCCGCACGGCTGGGACGCTGGCGTGCTTTTTGAAGAGACGCAGAAGACTCTGCTGTGCTCTGATCTTTTCCATCAGACCGGCGACGTTGAGCCTTTGACGGAATCTGATGTGGTGGGCCGATCCCATCAGGCGATGCGCAACTATCAGGCAGGAGTGCTGGCTGACTATGTTCCGTATACGCCGCTCACGGCCAAGAACCTGCGAAAGTTGGCAGCACTTGAACCCAAGACATTGGCGATCATGCACGGCTCAAGCTACACGGGAGATTGTGCCCGTGCGCTGGGAGAACTGGATGACGCTTTGCGCGATGTCTTCGGCGGAGAGGATATGCTCAAAGCTACCGCGTAAGCAGGACTAGCAAAAGGCTTACTTATGCGCTACAAGTTCTGCCATACTCTTATCTCGAACCGTTTCGTGATAGTGCAGAACGCGCAGCGACTCAAACGCGTGCAGCAGTTCATTCAGCTTCAGCAAAAACGCGGGATTGTGTGGCCCACCACTGAATTGCTGCTGATCAGTCAGGTAGGTTTTGTACAAGAGAAAGCCGCCGGGCTTGAGTGCCGAAATCAGAGCAGGGAAGAGCTCGCGCTGCAAATAGAAGAAAACCAGGACAAGGTCGTATTGCTCAGCGCCTAAATCCTGCATCTGGTTCAAATCTGCGACTTCGGTGTTGATGAGGAATTCCTTGCGGATTGGCCCAAGCGCTCGGGAAGCATTTCTTTCTGCCAATCCGATACCCACATCTGAAATATCAAGCAGTCTGGCACGCCAGCCACGCTGGGCCAGCCAGATGGAGTGTCGCCCAGCTCCGCCTGCCAGATCAAGCGCACTGCCGGCAGGAAGTCCAGAGAGAAACTCGTCATAGGCGCTTACCAGAAAAGGATCAGGCTCAAGCGAGGCGTGCGATTGCTCGCTGAATTTCCGGTTCCATATTGATTTCTCGTCAGTTTCCATTTAGGCAATCCCCTTGGTCCCCATTAAGAATAACCGCAAAAACCGCCATTTTGCTGCGCTATACTGGAGCTGTGACGGTTACGCTCCAGAAAACGTTTTATATTGAAACCTTTGGCTGCCAGATGAACGTCCATGATTCAGAAAAAGTCATTGGAACGCTCATTCATGAAGGCTATCGCCAGGTGGAGACCGTGGAAGAGGCCGATCTGGTCCTCTACAACACCTGCTCCATTCGCGACAAAGCCGAGCAGAAGGTTTTCCATCGCCTGAACGACTATAAGAAACTCCAGGCACAGGGCAAGAAGTTTGCTGTGCTGGGCTGCGTGGCGCAGCAGGAAGGCGAGAAGATTTTCGTCAAAGCGCCGCATGTTTCCATGGTGGCTGGATCGGCCTCTTACCGTAATCTGCCGGCGATGCTGGTGCAGATTGAGGCAGGGAACAGTCGCGTTACCGGGCTTGATGATCGCCAGACCGATCTCACGTTTGAAACGGAGTTCACCGCGCGCAGCAATCCGCATCGCGGCTACATCACGATTATTGAGGGTTGTGACAAGTTCTGCGCCTATTGCGTGGTGCCTTACACCCGCGGCAAAGAACGGAGCCGGACATCGGATTCTGTGCTGGCTGAGGCGCGCCAGATGGCCGATTTGGGATATACGGATATCCAGCTTCTGGGCCAGAACGTGAATGCCTATGCCGATCCGCTGGGCAAGATGAGTTTTGCCGAACTGCTTTTTGCAGTGGGCGAGATTCCCGGCATTCGCCGCGTTCGCTTTACTACGTCACACCCGCGGCACTTCAGCAAGGATATTGTGGACGCTATAGCCGCGTCACCCCGGTTGTGCGATCACATTCATCTGCCGGTGCAGAGCGGCTCGTCACGAGTGCTGAAAGCCATGAGCCGCGAATACACGCGCGAGATGTACCTGGAGAAGATTTCCTGGATCAAGTCATCGCAGCGGCCGATTGCCATGACCACTGACGTGATCGTAGGCTTTCCTGGCGAGACTGACGCTGAGTTTGAAGAGACCATCACCTTGCTGCATGAGTGCCAATTTGACGGCGTCTTCAGCTTTAAATACTCGCCTCGGCCCAACACGCCGGCGCTGAGCATGATTGATAGCATCCAAGATGGAGAAAAGTCCAAGCGACTGCAGATATTGCAGGAGAGGCAGAGAGAGATACAAAGAGCTAATTATGAGAACCGCATTGGACGAACCTATGAAGTAATGGTTGAAGGGCAGAATGAGGCCAGAGGCCAGATCATAGGACGGACCACGCAAAATATTACGTTGAACTTTACTGCCGCCGCTGGCATGGTCCCGGCAGTGGGCAGCTATGTTAATGTGCTGGTGACCAGGAGCTTTCCCAACAGCTTGGTTGGAGAGATGGTTTGAGAGTGCGAAAACGCGAATCGGCAAGGCTGAGAACGCGCCGAGCCGATTATTGATTGCAGAGCATAAAGGCTGACCGGGTTGGACGATGTCCCCGAGCGGTTTGGAGCGGAGTGACCGTAACAAAGGCTCCAGTAATCGGCGAGCTGATTGCCTCAGGAGCGTAGAAGCTGACGGGGTGAACGGGACCCCCGTAAGCGGTTTGGAGCAAAGCGACAGAGGGAATACAGAATCGGCGAGGCTGATCACACGCCGAGCCGATGGATCGAGGAGCATAGAAGCTTACGGGCCGAGCGTCGACCCCGAGCGGTTTGGAGCGGAGCGACATGGAAATCGAAATGAAAATTCGCGGCTTGATGATGGATCCGGTTACCAATATGCCAATAGTGGTGCTGAAAGATGTGGAAAGCGACACCGTGTTGCCAATCTGGGTTGGAGTGTACGAGGCCAATGCCATTGCGCTGGAGATTGAAAAGGTCACCACGCCGCGCCCCATGACGCACGATCTCATCAAAAATCTTCTCATCGGCCTGGATACGCATGTTCACAAGATCGTGGTAAACGAGCTGCGCGACGACACTTTCTTTGCCGTAATTTGGATGGAGCGAGAGGGAAGAGTCATCAGCATCGATTCCCGGCCGTCTGACGCGCTGGCGCTGGCCCTGCGCCTGGATTGCCCGATCTTCGTTGAGGACGAGGTCTTGAAAACCTCAAAAGTCGCCAGCACCTCTGCTGAGCGCGTGTCGTCAGAAGACCTGCGTAAATGGCTGGAAGGCCTGAATGACGAGGATCTGGGCAGATATAAGATGTAGCGATAGTTATCAGCTATCAGCATTCAGCTTTTAGTGTCTTAGCGACGCTAACTTCCTGATTACGATCATGACGAGTAACAATCTGGACTGATTGCTGATCGCCGAGTGCTGAATGCTACCCGAAGAACAACTCCAACGCTTATACGCCGCCGGCTTTGACCTGCAAACCTTTGATCGCTTTCCCAAGGCCATTGGCGTTCTGCGCGATAACTGCATCGCCTTTCTGGTTCCAGGCCCGGACGGATTACAAATTCTTGGCAATGTTGGCTGGCGGATGGGTGAAAGCCTTGGACCGTTGGTGGAGCGCGGCGGACGGATGGTGTTCGTTCACAAGCAGGAAATCCTGGAGGCGACGCCTGAGCGGGTGTCGATCCTGGAACGCTTTCGTAGCGACTTGAAAGCCTTATTGCAAGGAGAGCACCCCCCGGTCTGAAGACCCGCGCACAGCAGCGCGGTCTAGACCCAAGCCATCAGATTTATTGAGCAATCGAAAGCATCGGTTAAAAGAGATTACCAGCCTGTTTTCAAGGTAGAATCTTGTGCCATGAAGAAAGCCCTGATTGCTGCCGTACTGCTTGCCATTAACGCCGCTGGTTGTAAAAAGCACGTCAACAATGCCAAGCCCGTTCCCATTGCCATTCATGAAGTGCTGGAGTGCTCCGCGGTTCGGTCCGTTCCCGTATCCAACCCGCGCACCAGTGAAAAAATCTGTGTGGATCGTGAAGCCATCGTCACGGAAAAGAACATCCGCGACGCCCAGGCAAGTCATGACATCTCCACTGGCGAACCGCAAGTCCAGTTGTATTTAGATCGTAGCGGCGGAACCCGCATGTATGAAGCCACCCAACGGATCTCGGCACGCCGGAACGGTCAGTTGGCCATTCTCATCGGCGGCATGGTTTACAGAACATCAGTCGTCAGGGGCACAATTGAGAATTCAATGGTCATAAACGGGGGATTCACCGAACAGGCTGCCCAGGACTTGGCGGATATCATGACAGCAGGCAAATGACAGCCGCAGTATAATATTTAACATAATATCTGTTATCAGACATTGATAATATCCTGTTGAATCTGGCCATAAAGAGCGTTCTTGGGCTGATTTTGGTCTTTACCCGTACCGCAACGCCACCATAGGATCAACTCGCGATGCTCTTCTGGCCGGAACAAATCCTGCCAGAGCTGTACCAATAAGTTGTCGCAATCGCCAGCGCAATGCGCCAAATGGATCATGCAGTCTTAATCCAAAGAGGCGGCTTTTGAGCAGGCCGGTGGCGGCCCAGGCGGCGCGCAATCCTGCGGGATTCCTACCAGAACGATGAAGGCCGTCTCGCGCAAGGACATGTTCAGAATTGAACTCCCAGATTTGGGCTAAGGACATTTCTGAAGTTTTTAGCGTTAACCTTGAAGTACTACTTTAGGTTGGAACAGGGTCCCTGCCACACGCCGCGCGATGGCCAGTAGTTCCCTTTGCCCAGCAAATACCCGGACTGTGGATGCCTTGCTGAACTCAGGCAGATTAACAGCTCCGCCATGGCGAATCTTGGCTGCGCTCTCCGGTGGTGCGCTTACGGCAGGAAATTCCGGCAATACCAGACGTGGATGGAGAAACAGCTCATCCAGAGAACCGGCAGTTGCAGCCTGCTCCAGAGCTTCCAGTGTATGTGCTTCTTCAAGGGTGAATTCTCGCACGGCGGTACGTTCCAGTTCTGTCAAATGCGCGCCTGTTCCCAGCTTTTGGCCCAGATCATGGGCCAGAGATCGCAGATAAGTGCCTGAACTGACCCAGGATTTGAAGCGTGCCCGGCATCCGTCCCAAGAAACCATCTCAAGCTCCTTCACCTCAACTTGTCGAGGCTTCAACTCAACCGGCTGACCTTTACGCGCCAGGCGATAAGCGGGTATGCCGGCAATTTTTTTGGCGGAAAAAGGCGGGGGCAATTGCTCAATGTTTCCTGTGAATGCTTTTGCAGCGTCGCGCAGTTCATCAATACTAAAGTTAACCGGCTGTTCGGCGCTGGTCGGCGAGCCTTCAGCGTCGTAGGTATCCGTGGCCCAGCCAAAGCGGATTACACCCTGGTAGCGCTTATCGGCTTCGTTATAGAACTGGGCAAGCCGCGTGAATCGTCCAAGCACCAGCGGCAGCACGCCTGTTGCCATGGGATCAAGCGTGCCCAGATGGCCGACGGATTTCTCCGAGGTAATGCGGCGCACATGCGCTACCACATCATGTGAGGTCATGCCCGCCGGCTTGTGAATGATGAGAACTCCGTCCACTTGAGTAACTCCGCGTTATCAAGCATGATAATCAAGAAGCGGCACTTGAATGCTACCGATTCGCGACGACACTCCCCGA
>DASTCT010000245.1:0-8627 GCA_035710845.1 Candidatus Angelobacter sp. | reverse complement strand
ACTACGCGGGCTTCAACCGTGATCAGATCGATACCGACCAGTGAAATTCTGACCCATGCATCAATGACGATTCCTTTATCAAGTACCCGATCAAGGACATCAATCAGACTTGAACCGCCGGATACACGTTCTACGGCCATCGCTTGGCCTCCTTCATGAAAATCAGCCTCTTGCTTTCACCCGTCGAGGACGAGTGGCTTGCTTGCTTCGGCCCGGCGCGCCTGACGCCGGTGGCGCTCCCGGCAACTGTGCTCTGCGAACCACAGGTTCCGGCGCCGAAGCGGTTAAGTTCGGATCAAATTTCCACCAGTTCAACCCAATTTGCTCCGCTTTATCGACGCTGCACACGAGCAGACGAATTCGTATCGTGAGCAACTCGACGTTCGCCAATGAGACCCGGATATCGCCGGCGATGACGAGCCCCTTATCGAGCACTCGGTCGAGAATATCCAGAAGATTGGCTGTTCCGGAAACAGTTGGAACTCTTTGCATAATATCTCAAGGAAAATACAGAAGAGATCGTCTAGGAACGGTGGACACCAGCGACCCTATGTCCCGCATCCTAACCAGCCCCCGGACTAACTGTCAACCATCGCCGCTTTCGCTTGCTGCGCCGGCTTCTAAATATCCGGAAGGGGGAGACCAGCGCGGTGTATTTACGATGCACTTAGCCCTTCAGCGGGTTGGCTGACAGAAATCTCTTATTACGAACTATTCAAAATACTGGCCAATGGGTTATTTGTCCAGTAGGTTACCCAAAGGTCCCAGTTCCAGGTTCAGGTCTTCAGGTCGCAGCCCGAAAGCGGCTGCCAGCTCTTGCACTTTAGCTTCCAATTTCATCAGCGCCTGCCCCATCTCTTCAATTTTTTCCTCCCCCAGACTTCCACCTTCCATCCTGCGGATGGCTTGCCTCTCCAGCAACCGTCGCAACAACTCCACCAGGCTCAGCACCAGCCGCGCCAATCCTTGCTCAATGTTTTCTGACGAGCAATCAATGCGCTCTATCGCTCCTTCGCCCACGGCTTTGAGCTCACGATTGACCTCAGCGACTGCCGCAGCAATTTCCTCCGGTGTGATTTTTCGCATCTCGGTCATTTGGCTCCGGCCACCTGCGGCGCCCGTACTTGCTCGCTTAAAAATTCTGCCGCAGGCCATGGGCCGCTGATTCGCCGTGACAGCGCTGCCGGCACTACTTGCAGTTCCACAATGGAGCGAAATTCTTTCTCTCTTCCCCGCTCCGTCAGAACAAAGATCCTCGTCCCGTTCTTCCCTTCCCGCACTTGAATTTCGCGTGCAAGGCCGCTCAGTCCCTCCTGGATGACCTTTACATGCTCTCCCTGTTCTCGCAGCATCGCAGCTTTTTCCCGCAGATAGTCTGCTCCTGAGCTGTTATTGGTTTGCTTGCGCGAAGGCGCTGGGAAAACTACGCACTCCATCTGCACGCAGTCCTGCAGCCTTTCCAGATCGGCAAGAAATGCTTTGGCATGTTCAGCCGTAAATGCAGCCAGCGATTTCTCATCCTCAAATACGGAAAGCAGGCGGAATGGAATCACGGCCGCTTGCCTGAAGACATGGGAGATCACGTCATGAAACTCCAAAGCGTTCTTCTGCATGCGCTCCGGAGCAAACGGCCATTCCACCTCTGACCACAAAAGCCGCAGTTCGCCTTCTGCCATCACCCGCACATCGGCAGCAGTTACTCCCGTTGAC
Source organism: Candidatus Angelobacter sp. (assembly GCA_035710845.1). Taxonomy (GTDB): domain Bacteria; phylum Acidobacteriota; class Terriglobia; order Terriglobales; family Acidobacteriaceae; genus Angelobacter. The sequence continues at coordinate 6,917 of DASTCT010000245.1, read as the reverse complement.
GGCAAAGAAATCTCCAGCCTGTAACAAAAAGCGCAATAAGCCAGCGCGCGGCTCACTTGAGCCTCCGCTTCTCCTCCGCATTCAGGTTGCGCAGCGCCGTCTCCACGGAAGTAAGGATCACGTTGAGACCTACGTAAACTAGGTCCACGCCTGCCAGCGATATCACCAGCGATCCATGGATCACCACTCCCGCATTCAAAACATGGTCGAGAATCTCAAGCAGGGAGATCTCATCTTCTCCAGGCTCGCTCAGCGTAATTGGCTCAAAGTCAGTCGGCATCGGAAACAAAGGAGTACGGCGGCCATGGGCCATTTAGTTCGATGCGGCGCAGCCCATTCCACCGCTCCACAAATTCACCCAAAATTTTTTCCCACTGCTTTTGGCGGCTGCGCGGCACAAGAAAAGTCGCCTGCCACAACAGGCTGGGCTGCGCCCCGCTTACCTTGCCGCTGGGCGCAGAGGCGCTGGCCACCTTCTCCAGCACGGCGGCAAACTTCTGTAACTCAGGGTCGGTACGCTCCGGCCGCTGCTTGATCTGGGCCGCTTTCTGCTGCAGGTACTCCTTGCCCGATCTCGCTGAAGTCTTGGCGGCAGGAGTGGCCGTTTTTTCTGCAAATACCTTCACGCCCCACTCATCGGCATTCGCTATGCGATCAAAAACTTTGGCCAGTGCTTTGCTTCTTCCTGTCACATTTTCCAGCAAAGCCGTTTCTCCAGAAAAGATAGTGCCGAACCGCGCAGGAACAATCGGCATTTGCGCCGCCACTTCTCCCACTACCTGCTGGTGGCGAACGCTATGCAGCGCCAGCCACTCCAGATTTTCCATGTTGCGCTCTAAGGCCTGAGCAAAGCTCGCCTGGTCCACATGGGAAACCCAGCAGAGAAAATCTCCGCAGGCCAGCGCGCTCACTGCGCTTACGCCATCGATCCCCACACTGCTGGTTTTCTGCGGTGCTTTGCTCCCGTTCTTTTTCGCCGTAAACGAGATCCCGTACAAGTACAGCGCCTTTTCCGTATTTACTTTTCGGTTTGAATTTGCCATAGCTCGCCGGTGAATCTCTTTAACGCCTCTGCGCCCGCAATCTCCGTGGGAAATTCGCGCAAAACATAAGTGCGATGTTTCCCATATTTCTGCGGCAAAGATTGCAGTACCGCCAATTGCCACTCTCGTGCTCGCGCACATCGCTTACAACGGCCCGCCGAATCCTGCAGTACGCGGTTTACAAACAACGCATCTACCGCAATACCAAGTTCTTCCATGGCCGCCAGCAAACGCTGGGTCTGCCGGTCAGGGACAGGTTCAGACAGCATTACCACCCAGGCGCGGCTCTGCTTGGGATCGCGCATGATTTCAAGCAGCTTGCGCACTCGCTGCCCCAGCGCTGCCAGTTCCACCGCTACATCCTGCGCGAGGCTAAGTGTACGGTGCGCGGCCAGGCTTTTCAACAGCAGCCGCGACCATTGCAGAATGCGCTCCGGCATGCGCAATAGCTCAAGCGCATGCCCCGTGGGCGCCATGTCGATCAGCACTCTGCCCGGCTTCCCTTCCAGCAGATCAAGAATGCGGAAGATTGCGAACACCTCATCTACACCGGGAGGCACTACATCCATGAGCGCGGCAAATGTTTCTTTCTCGAAGGTCAAGTCAACGTGAAGACCGCCAGACTGCATGCTGGTAGCAGAGCTCAGCTTCTCTTTGATGCGCCCTGCCCAGCGGCGAAACTCTGCCACTGAATCCATCTCAATCGCTGCAAACCCTGAGTCACCAAGCACAGATACAGGATGGTTACCAATTTCTTTTTGAAAAATATCCTCCAGTGACGGCGCTGGATCAGTAGAACAAACCGTAACGTTCATGTCTGCACGCATAGCGCGCGCGCAGAATGCCAAGGCGGCAGTAGTGGTAGTCTTGCCCACGCCGCCTTTGCCAACTGTAAAGCCAAGCCGCGTGTCCGTGATGGGCCAGAGCTTTTTTACTAGGCTGAGGTTACCGGACTTCTTCCGCGGCGCTGCCGCGAGTTTGACTTTCCGCCCACCAAAGACGAGATCGCCAAACTTCCGCAGCAACGGTGCTCCCAACAATGGATTTCCCGGATCAGGCCCTATGAGCCTGGGTATGCGCGGGAACTGGCGCTTGAGAAACGCTTCTGCCTTCTTGCTCAACTGTGCGCGACGCCGGCATTGCCGGCATGAACCTAGTGTGGTCACTACCCTGTTCAATACAATCGCGCCCACTCGCATCTCCGGCACAGACTCCTGCAGTGACTGCAACGACCGCACCGCTTCATTTAGCGAAAATGTTTCCGGCGTGGTCACCAATAGAATATCTGCGCTGCCTGCGCTGAACGCCTCTTTCACCTGGCGTACTATCGCCTGCCATCGCTCGAGAAAAGCGTGCATCGGTGTCCCTAGCCGTCCGCCAAAGCGTTGCGCCAGGAGAGCATCGCGGCTGGAAGCCACCTCCAGAAAATCCAGAAAGCGCTGGAAATGCCCCGGCATCTCAAACAGCCGCAATGTATGTCCGAAAGGCGCAGTATCCACCACGATGTGGTCGTGCTCGCCGCTTTCCAGCAACTCCCGGATGGCCAAAAGCCCCGCCATCTCGGCCATCCCCGGCAGCGTTGTATCCAGCAGCGGAGCAATCTCTTCCCGGCTGAAAAACGTGCCGTTCTCAACTATGTTTAGGATGCCTTCGCGGTTTTCAGCGAGAAATTTTTCAAATTCTTTCTGGCTATCGATCTGCCAAAGTGTGAGCCGTCCCTTTACTCCCGCCACTCGCTGCCGGCCTGCTTTCGCCTTCAGTTCCAGCATGTCCGTAAGCGAATGCGCCGGATCGGTGGACATCAGCAGAGTAGATTCCCGAGGATGACGAGCTGCCAGATGCAACGCCAGAGCACAGGAGACCGTCGTCTTCCCTACCCCACCTTTTCCGACAACGAAGGTTAGCCTTGCCACATTGAGATTGTATGCGGGAGGCGACGAAAAACCTCACCACGGATGAACACGGATTTCCCTGATCAAAACCTACCGCAGATCTACGCGGACTTGCGCGGATTAGATACGTGATGAAACCTAAAATCGTATTAAAAAGGTTGGTGGATTCTCTTCATATCTGACCTTTTATCAGCGCTCATCCGCGAGGATCCGCGGTTAAAGGTTTTCTGATTTCCCCATCAGTGTCATTAGTGTTCCTAGTGGTAAGTTTCTTCAACCCAAGCAAAACTCCGCCACCAGCGGCAAGTGGTCTGAAGCTACCAGAGCCATACGGCTGCGATGCAAAACAAATTCTTCCAGCGCCAGTTCGCGGTCAAAATACATGTGATCCAGATGCATGATGGGCAAAACTCCGGGGTAAGTCCGCTTGCGGTTGAGATGCAGTTGGATATCCACGCTCTCAAAAGCATTCTGCAACATGCGTGAAACCAACCCATGGGTCCACTCGTTAAAGTCGCCAATCACCAGCCGCGGATGTTTCAGATGCGGCGAAAGCAATACATCGCGGCTCAGCAGCAACCCTGCCTGTTTGCGCCGCTCCATGTATCCCGTGCCCAGGTGCACATTGAAGATGTGCACAATTTTCCCGGGAGCGATTTCAATGTCGCAGCGGATGCACCCGCGCGCTTCCCGCCGCGAAGCCGTTAGATCGTAAACCCCAACTTCTTTCACCGGGAACCGGCTCAATACCACGTTGCCATAGGCTGCGCCACGCAGCTTGCGTGTTTCACCAATACGGAATTGGTAGCCCACAGAATCAGCGAGATATTGCGCCTGGTTTTGCTCCTTGCGCGCGCCGCTGAGGCTTACCACTTCCTGCAGCGCAATCACGTCGGCGTCTAGTTCGCGCAGCACCTCCGCCACCCGCACAGGACGTATCCTTCCATCCATGCCGCGGCATTTATGAGTGTTATACGTGGCTATACGAAAGCGAGGTTGCTCCTTCATCTTTTGGCAGGATACCGTTTGTTATTGTTCGCGAGCAATGAGCCAGCCCAACCATTCCATGCCACGTTCCCAGTATGACCTGTGCTCCCAGTGTTCCAGCGTTTGGCGGCGGGACTGCGCCAGGTCCTGCTGAAAATTTTCGTCCAGCTTGCCGGCCAGGACAGGATCCATTACTGCCAGGTTAACTTCGTCATTCAAGCCAAAAGAACGATGGTCTAAATTCGTGGAGCCCACCACACACCACAGGTCATCCACAATCATGATCTTGGCGTGGATCATAGCCGGCTGATACTCGTAAATCTCCGCGCCGGCCTTGAGCAGATCGCCATAGGTGCCTCGGCTGGAACTGCGCGTCATGCTGTGGTCACTGTGCTTGCCGGGGACGAGAATCTGGAGCTGCACATGACGGTCCTGCACGGCCCGAATCAACTCCTTGCGCAAACTTTCATCCGGTAAAAAGTAAGGCGTAGTGATCTTCAAGCTCTTTTTGGACGAGGCAATCAGCGTCTGGTAGAGAATGCGCGCTCTGGTGGAGCCGCCTTGTGACGGGCTGCTGTCTACCACCATGGCCGGGAACCCATCGCTGTTTTCTCCAGCCGGTTCAGCCGGAAAATATTTATCGCCGATCAGAATTTGCCCTGAAGATTCCAGCCAGTTCTCTACGAAGGTGCCCTGCAGCGATCGTACAGCCGTGCCGGATATCTTAAACATCGTGTCGCGCCACGGCATGTCTTTCTTCTCGCCATGCCACCAATGATCGGCAACTCCGGCTCCTCCCAGGAAGCCCACGCTTCCATCAATGACGATCAATTCACGGTGCGTCCGGTTGTTAGTGCGTGGCCAGTTGTACCAGCGCAGCGGATGGTACCAGGCCACCTGGCCTCCCGCCTTACGTAGATTGTCAAAGAATTTCTTCGGGGTTGTGAGACTACCTACCGCATCCATTACCAGATTCACCTCCACCCCGGCGCGTGCTCGCTCTGCGAGCGCATCTACAATCCGCCTGGCGATATCCCCTTTGGCGAAGATGTAAGCCTCCCAGTCAATGCTTTTCTGTGCCGAGTGGATTGCTTCCAGCTCTGCTTCATAAAAATTCACCCCGTTCGGCAGGGCTTCCACATGAGTGTGTAGATCTGCGTGCGTTCCCGCAAGCGCGGTCAGCTCGTTCAGGAACTCAGGTGAATTCAGCTCTGCTGTGGGGTAACTTTTAGGCTGATATTTGGGGATCGGTCCAAACAGGTCGATCAGTATCCAGGAGATGATGGCCAACATTGAGATTACGGCAAACCACCGCAACACGCGGTAATGCTCCATTGCCTCGGCAACTTCGCTTTCCTCGCGCGGTTTTGGCTTTGCGGGCTTGCTCCTTCGGTGGATCAACGTAGGCATAGATCGGCGCTTCGGCCTCTTACAATTCGATGCGCGGCAATGTATGTGCGCCTGCAGCTCTCGCTGGGATTTAGAATGAAGCCGTGGCAACTCCAGTCAAAGCTCCGCCTATTCGGTCGCGCAAATCTTCCGCCCAGCGGGTTCTACGGCCCCCTGTTTTGCAGCAAATCCCCTGGCTTGTGCACGCTTTCAGCATCCGGGCGGGTGGACGAAGTACCGCTTACGGCGGCCACTCGCTCAACCTGGGCTTCACCAAAGACGATCAGCGCGCACGCGTTGAAGCAAACCGTAAACTCTTTCTCTCAGCAGCGGGCGCCACAACCAGAAACAAGCCTTGGCCGCTCATAACGGTTCGCCAGGTCCATTCCGACGTGATTCACGTTGTGCGCTCAGCACAGGCCGGGCTCCTTGTTGGCGATGGCATGATTACAAATGTTCCCGGCGTAGCGCTTGGCATTCTTCTGGCTGATTGTTTTCCGGTGCTGCTGGTAGATAGCAAAAACAAAGCTGTTGGAGCTTTTCATTGCGGCTGGCGGCCCACCATAAAGCGCATGGTAGAAAAAGGTCTTGGCGTCATGCGCTATGAGTTCGGCACCCGCCCGCAGGATGTTTATGCCGCGATAGGGCCGGGGATTCAAAGTTGCTGTTATGAAGTCGGAGAAGAGTTAAGAGAAAAATTTGAATCCCAGTTTGCCTACGCCGCCGATCTTTTTCATACGGTGCAGGAATCAGACCCGGTGCGGGAGAAATATCCCCTGCTCTTCATGAACATGCGCGCGCCCGGCCATGGCGATCCATGCATCAAGTTACATCTTGACCTGCGTGAAGCCAATCGCCGACAGTTGCTTGCGCTTGGCGTACCGGAGAAAAACATCTCCGCGCTGCCGGATTGCACCGCATGCGCTACCCGCAAATTCTTTTCACATCGCGCAGAAAAGGGTGTAACTGGACGGATGATGGCTGTGGTAGGTATTAAGCCCTGATCGCTATTCAGGCTTTTCAGGTTAAAAGATCTTTAGCCGCAGGTTAGCTCTGCTGACCTTCTGATGCAGACGCCGCTGGTGGCGCGGCTTCCTGCCCGTGGTTGATCACATCTTTAAGTTCTTTGCTGGGCTTGAAGTAAGGAATCTTCTTGGCCGGAACATCCACGCGCGCGCCTGTCTTGGGATTGCGGCCTACGCGAGGCTTGCGCTGCCGCGTGCGAAAACTGCCAAAGCCGCGGATCTCAATTTTGTCGCCCGACCGCAGGGAGCGAACCACGCTGTCAAAAATCGTCTCTACAATGATCTCGCTATCCTTGCGGGTCAATTCCGCCAGGCGCGAAACCTCTTCAATCAAATCGGCTTTGGTCATGGTGCTATTCCACCCCAAATGGACGCAAACGTCAAGAACCGTTTTAGTTACAGAGAGATAGGGCGGGCACGATCAGCCTTAACGCTTTAGGTATTAGAGCGTTTTCAATAATAGTGTAAACTGTTAACGGCGATTTTCTGCACACAGGCATGGCAGGAGCGTATTCCAACGATTTGCGACGGAAGTTTTTGCAGGCCTATGACAAGGGAAAAGGAACATTACAAGAGCTGGC
>DASTCT010000244.1:0-22473 GCA_035710845.1 Candidatus Angelobacter sp. | reverse complement strand
CTGATAACCGGCTGCGGCAGGAGCGCGCTGCTCAGCGCTGGCGCCCTCAAGATCTTCCGCTTCTTCTTCAGTCTCTTCACCGTTTTCTGCGTCATCTCCGGCTTCTTCCGCCAGGCCAAAAGCTTCTTCCACTTGCTCCAGCTCTTCCGGATCAAGTCCCTCAGCCTCATACTTGCCGGTTGCCTGCTCGTCAACGTGAGCATCGCGTACTGCTTCCATCAGTTCGTTGCCCATCGGGACCATATGCTCGCCGGCCTTGCCAAGAACTTCTTCTTCCAGTTCCTCGTACTCGGCCATGTCCAGGTCTTCCTCAAACCCGGGCATTTCGCTTTCTTCTTCCTCAATCTCTTCTTCTTCCATCACTCCCTGGCCAGCCGATTGCCACGGACGCTGCTCGCGGGCGGCAGGCTCCTCAGCTTCGGTATCGGTTGAGACTGTAGAGGGAATTTCCTCCAGCCGCTCAAGCGATCTTTCCTGCTGAAGCTCTTCCACGTCTTCCGCAACGCCCGCACCGAAGACGTTGGCCACGCTCACATCTTCGTAGCTCCGCTCGTCTCTGTAGGAGCGCTCCGTATCGTCTGAGCGATCTGTAGATTCAAAGTGCTCAGGAGCTTCCGCATGGGTTTGTGGTTCTTGCGCCGGCTCCACGCGATTGAAAGTGGTCGGTGCTTCAACCCGCGCCTCGGCGTCTTCTTCCTCAAAATTGCGTGGAATTGGCCCAGCAGATTCGCGGTCCTGGAAAAAGCCATGCTCCTCATGTTCTGTCGCCCCAGCTTCGTGCTCTATGGCTTCTGTTTCCACTCGCGCCGACTGGCTTTGCTTGCCGTATTTGGCCAGCGATTCACCCGGCAACACCATGGAACCCGCAGAGAAAGCTGCGGAGTCAATTGAATACTCGGTTGAAGGCCGCGGACGCGGGCCTGATTCAGTCTTTGCCTTTGCCGCAACCGAAGTTGTGGCTGCCGGTTGAGAGCCGTGCGGCTGGTATTTGGAGATTGATTCGCCGGGCAGCAGTATAGGTTCAGGCCGGTGATACTCCTGCCGCTGGTGTTCAGAACGAGGATGTTCCTGTCGGGCATGTTCTGCCTGCGACTTAGCGTGTTCAACATGCTGCTCTTCGTGGCTCTCCTGTTGTGGTTCGCTGTGTTCTTCCGTTGCAGCTTCTTCTGTATGTTCCCGTTCAGGACGATCAATGCCACGGTCGCCCGAGGTGCGATTGGCAAAGCGATCACGGCCACCACGGCCCCGCCGACGGCGTCCGCGCCATCTGCGCGCACCCTCTTTCTCCGGTTCCTGTCGACCGCTGGTTTCTGCCGCTGTGGCTTCAACCTGCTCTTCTTCCGCAACGTCACTATCGCCCTCGTTGGGCGGCACTATCTGTTCGGCTTCGATCGGTTCTTGCGCGCCTTCTGCGCTGGGGATTTCAATTACCGCCGCTTCCGGGCGCGAGCGCGCTACCGCTTCGCCAATGGCATCGGCGTCTTCATCCTCTTCCAGAAGAAAATCGGAAACATAAAGAAAGGCATCGCGTTCCAGCCCAATGTTGACAAATGCTGACTGCATTCCCGGCAGTACGCGTGTGACCCGGCCCTTATAGATGGAGCCGGCTAGTGTGTATTCGTTTTCTCGTTCGTAATAAATTTCTGCTAACTGGTCGTCTTCCACAATCGCCACTTTGGTTTCATGTGGCGTGGAAGAGACAAATAGTTCTTTCGCCATGGATTGTTCTCCGGTTTACCGGCGAAAAGAAGAAGGAAGGTTCAGAAGGCCAGGACCACGCAGCGTTCAAAGCGATCTACTAGCTTTATTCAAGTGCTCGGAATTCAATCTGATCTTATGCAGGAAATACAATCCGGCGGCGGTGAGTAGAACTCTCCGGCCATCCTCTGCAATCTGCCTATGACTTGTTTGAAAAATCTGTGCACCTTCGCACTTCCGGGTTTGTGGCCACCCAGCGGGTTCCCCTAAAGGGTTAAGCTTCCACGGGGCCGTTACCTGCCCGGACATGCTTTCTGATACTCTTCCGGCTTCTCAAAGTGCCGGCGCCCTCTTTAAACGTAAAGGGCGTCACGTTCAATTCTCTTTAAAACAAAAATCTTTGTTTCTTGCGCTGCCATCGGCGCGGTTCAAATTCCTTCTTAGTTCACAAAGCGGCGCATACGAATATTCATCACCATTCCCAGCGCCAGAAACATAAACAAGACCGACGAACCGCCATAGCTCATCAGCGGTAAAGGAATTCCGGTGACGGGCATAAACCCGACCACCATGCCTGCGTTTACCAGGATATGAAACAGTAAAACTGCCACCACACCCATCACCACAAAGCCGCCCGCGCTATCCGGCGCGGTCTGGGCGTTATGGATCAAACGCATTAACACCATGAAGTATAACAGTAGTAGGGCCACCGCGCCTACAAAGCCGTGCTCCTCTGACCAGGCCGCGAAAATGAAGTCGGTATGCGGTTCAGGTAGGAAAGACCCCTGTGTTTGCGTGCCTTTACGCACACCTTTGCCCCAAATCCCCCCAGAGCCGACCGCGATCTTGGATTGCTCAATTTGATACCCCGTCTTCTGGGAATCGGCTTCAGGATGCAAAAAGCTGGTCAGCCTGTCCTTTTGGTACTGCTTTACCAGGTGCAGGCGAGGGCCATAGATCCAGAGCGTAGGCAGCAAAATCCCGGCGATCACCGTAATGATGGCTGCATGACGGAACTGGATTCCGCCCAGAAACAATCCCATGATCGCAACAGGAAAATAAGTAAGTGCTGTGCCAAGATCAGGCTGCTTGAGTACCAGCAGCATTGGCACAGCCACAATCAACCCTGCCTTTACTACGTCAGGCAGCGATGCCTGGCGCTCCCCTTCTCCGCTAAAGTACTTGGCCAGCACCAGGATCAGCACCAGCTTCACCCATTCCGAGGGCTGAAAGTGCTGTCCTCCGGGAAGCTGAATCCAGCGCCGGGCTCCAAGATACTTTTTGCCAAACAAGGCCACTGCCAGCAATGATGCCAGTGAAGCAATATAGAGCCAATGAGAGTTTTCCAGCAGCACCTGGTAATTGATGAGGCTGATGGTCAGCATTACGGCCATTCCCGCCATGATCCAGTAAATCTGGCGGATATGTGCGCCGGCGAACTTGGTGCCGTAAGTGGTGCTGTAAATTTCCAGCACGCCCAGCGCGCAGATCAGCAAGACAAAGGCCAGCAGCACCCAGTCAAAGTCGCGAAAAGAAATGAGCCTGCGCATTAGTTTTCTTTAGTCAGGCCAATCGTCAGCGGACGCGCCCGCTTCGGGGATAGAGATGGTTTAATCGGAACCATCAGAGTGCCGCCCTGCAGGCGAGCGTCGTGGCTGGCGTCCTGATCAGAGTCATGCGTGTCTGCCAGACCTTGACTATGCGCGCCAGGCAAGTCGGGCTGGTTCCATACTCCAGCGATTGGGACCGAATCAGGATCGGCCTTATCACTGAACAGCATGGGATTGTTACGGAGACGGCGCTGCTTCTCAACATACGCCCTGATAATTTGCGCCGTTAAACGCGCAGCCAGCTTGCCGTGCTCGCCGCCTTCAAACAATACAGCAACCACGATCTCAGGATTGCGCCGTGGAGTTACGCCCACAAACCAGCTATTGTCATTGAACTGCTTCCCGCTGCCCCCCTTGGTTTTCCTGAACGCATTACTCACAACCTGGGCGCTGCCCGTCTTGCCGGCAAAATCCACGCCCTGTATGTGGGCGCTGGGAGCAGTTCCGCCTTGAGGTTCGCTGGGAGATGCAGGATTCACCACTCCAGCCATCGCGTTGGTAATGGTAATCCAGTTCTGCGGATCGATTGGCACGTGCACCACATCCGGCATGGATGAGGATGAGGCATACACGTTCTTGAATTGCGCGGGAATCTGGTCAGGATTAACGATGTGCGGACGATAAAAAGTTCCGCCCATGGTAATTCCGCCGATGGTGCGGGCCAACTGGATTGGAGTTACCACCACTGCACCCTGTCCAATACCTACTGAGATCACCTCGCCTGCGTACCACTTTTGATGAAAGGTCTTCATCTTCCACTCTTCTGAAGGCATCAGGCCGCTCACTTCGCTGGGCAGATCAACTCCCGTCTTCTGGCCCAGTCCCATTGCGGTGGCCCATTTGGCGATCTTTTCAATTCCCAGCCGCTCCGCAAGCGTGTAAAAGAAAACATCGCAGGATTGATAAATGCCCTTGGTGATATCCACGTCCCCATGAACGCGATGCTCACCCTTTACCCAGCAATTGAAATAGCGGCCATAAAAAACCGCGCCGCCTCCGCAATTGACGTGCATGTTCTGCGCGACGCCTTCCTGCAGTCCGGCCACTGACATGATGATCTTGAACACTGAGCCTGGCGCAAGCTGCGCCTGGATTGCCTTGTTCATCAATGGGTGATTAGGATCGGTTGAGAGCTGCGACCACTCTTTTTGCGAGATGCGCACAGCAAAATCGTTCGGATCAAAAGTCGGACGGCTCACCATTGCCAGGATCTCGCCATTACGCGGGTCCATGGCAACAACCGCGCCGTTCTTCCCTTCCATGGCCTCTTCTGCTGCCTTTTGGATATCAAGATCGATGGTGAGCGTCAGTTTCTGTCCGGGAACGGCAGGAACGTTCGCATCCGGCGGACGGCCAACTTCCTTGCCTTTGCTGTTGACCAGCACGCGCCGCGATCCGTCTTTGCCCATCAGAATATCGTTGTATTGCAGCTCAATTCCAGACTGGCCAACAATATCACCGCGTTCATAAAGCTCAAATTGCGGCGTATTGAGCATGTCTTCGCTCACCTCACCCACGTAGCCGATCGCGTGCGCCATAAACCCGTCTTTCGGGTAAAGACGGCGATGGATCATCAGCGTTTCCAGCTCTGGAAACTCATCGCGATGGGCTTCAATGAACGCACGCTCGTCGGGCGTAATGTCATCTTTGATGATGATGGGCTCGTAGGTGGCCTTGCCTGCAAGCCGTGAGCGCCGGATTTTATCCAGAACATCTGCGACAGGAAGATGCAGTCCGTCAGCGATCTTCTGCGCATCCGCGTTGGGGTCGCGCATTTGGTCGCGCAGCAACAGCGCGGAGAATGAAGGATAGTTATCGACGATCAACTGGCCTTCACGGTCATAAATTTTTCCGCGAGGCGCGAGCACCGGCACTTCCTTGATTCGATTCTGCAGGGAAAGGACCGAGTAAACATCATTCTTGCGGATCTGCAAGCTCCACAGACCGTACGCAAGCACCAGGAAAACTGCCAGAATGACGTACTGGACAACAGTGAATTTTGTCTGCGGTATTTTTTCGTCGCGACCGAGCATACCTTGTAACGGTCTGTCGCTTTACAACAGAACGCGGCTCAATTCCTTTTTGTTGGAAGCCCTATTTAGAGTACCGCATTTTTGTCTGCCAAGGCGTAAGTGAAAGTACTCAGAACCGTTACGGAAGGATTACGTGGTTCCGTAAATCTTCTTCTGAAAATCCCGAATGCGCGTTTTTTGCGCATGAGGGATCACTACCCTCTTCCAAGCTGTTCGATGACAACCCATTCTCAAACTCGAAAATTCCTCGCGGTTATATGGTTCCTCGCTACGCTCGGGATTCCAGAAAGAACCGGGATTCGGAGAAAGAACCAGATGACTCAATCCCTAATTCCTCAGCTTCAATTTATCCAGTAACAGGAACAGCACCACCGCAGCCAACCCATTGGCCAGGGCGGAGAGTATGGTATGTCCCCAGTTCCAAGCCTCGCTTCCGCCCACCAGCAATAGATTGATTGCCATATAGATAAACCGGTGGATCAGAACAAAGGCAAAGGTCATCAGAAAGCGCGAGCCTGGGTTGTCCACGTCTACCTTCACGCCAAGAGACGATCCCAGATAACCGACGATTGTCTTGGCAATGCCAAACAGCCCGATGGGATGCCCCGTCCAGGCGTCTTGCAGCGTTCCAATGATCGCGCCTGTGAGCACACCGGCAATAGGGCGGCGGCGAGCAACAGCAAAAAAGATGGTCACCAGCAACGGCAGGTCAAGGATATTCAGCAGGCCAATGCGTAGGTAAACCTGAAGAAACAAGGCCAGCAAGGGGATGCCGATGGAAACCGGCCAACTAAACCGATGGACCTCAATCTCTTCCCGTGATGTCAGGGAAACGCTGGCGTTCATCGCGGAGACTTCTCCGGAGTTGGCGTTGGCGCTGGAGCAGCAGGGACAGTCTCTGGCTGCTGAGGCTTACTATTTCCTTGCGTACTCGGGGTTGCATTGGACGCCGGAGCTTTCGGCTTGTTAGGCGCTGTTACTTTTGGCTTCGGCGTTGGCGTAGGAGTTGCGGCTCCGCTGGCGTTCGCGTTGGTTGATGCCCCCTGCCTTGTAGTTGCCGACTTTTTGGTTTCAGTCGGCGTTGCTGCTCCCTGACTCGAATTTGCGGGTTTCTTGGCTTCATCCGGCTTGGAAGAAGCAGTTGAGCTGGTTCCCGTTGCTGGAAGTTTCGCTGCCGTACCAGTCGCTGGAATAGGAGTTTTCGCGGGTGTACCAGTCGTTGCAGAAGTTTTCGCTGGCGTACCAGCCGCTGGCGGCACTTTCACGGCAACCGTAGTTCCCTCGCCTTCTTTCTTTTGACCCGGCTTTTGCTCTGGAGTGGCACCAGCAGGCTTTTTCGGCTGACCGGCAGCGCCGCCAGGAGTAGTGGTTCCATTCGCATCCGGCTTAGGGATGCTGGGCAAGCGCTGGGAAAGAATATCGGCTGCCCGCAACGAAGTGGAGCTTGTAACCGCAGGCTCCGTCTCCGCCACCTTGGTAACTACCATCACCTCTTCCAGTCGCCGGAGATCGGCTGCAGGCTTGATTCGAATGTTAAGAAAGGGATCGTTATCGCGGTCAGGGACAGCGCTGATCACTGTGCCTACAGCAAGCCCTTTGGGGAAGATGCGATCTCCACCGCTGGTAACTACCTGCTCTCCCGCGTCAACTTTTTCATCAGACATTACGTCTGTGATCTGCAGTTCGCCCAGGCTGCCGCCTTTCAGGATGCCCTGCAACCGGCTGCTTTCCAGGATTACGCCTGCGCCGCTGTCACGGTCGTTGATAAGCAAAACCTGGGAACTCAGCGGAAAAACATCTTTGATCTTGCCTACAATTCCATCCGGCGTAATCACCGCCATGTCAGTTTTAATGCCGTTATTGGAACCTTTATCAATGGTGATGACCCGTGACTGCTCCGTTCCGCTGGTGGCAATTACTTGCGCGGCCACGGTCTTAGCGACAAACTTTTCCTTAAAGTCCAGCAGCACCTGCAGGCGTCTGGCTTGGTCGGCATCCTGTTTGAGCCGCACCTGCTCCATCTGCAAGCGGTTTACCTGGTCCTGCAACTCCTTGTTTTGCCTGCGTACGTCGCGCAGATCGGCATAGTTGTGCCAGCCGTTGCGGAAGAAATGTCCGGTAGAAACCAGCATTTTCTCTACAGGAGTGAACGCAGTCACGGTCCACACGCGAATCAAGCGTGTTCCGCCGCCGCTGCCCAGCCGGTTTTCCTGGCGTTTGACCTGCGTGGCCAGGGCGACCACCTGAATAAACAGGACCGCCATCAGCACGAGCGGGTTCTTATACCGGGCAAAAAAATTTTCCATGATCCTGCGCTAAAGGAGGGCCAGAAAGGGCAGGCGGCCAGGCCTGCTCTGGTTGTTACTCGATAGAGATCTTCCTCAAGAGTTTGAAATCACTGAGCATCTTGCCCGTGCCCAGCACCACGCTGGCCAGCGGATCGTCGGCAATGGAAACCGGCAAGCCGGTCTCTTCGCGGATGCGTTTGTCCAGGTTCTTGAGCAATGCGCCGCCCCCGGTCAGGACAATGCCGCGATCGCTGATGTCCGCACTCAACTCCGGCGGTGTACGTTCCAGTGCGACGCGAATCGCATTCATGATGGTGCTGATGCACTCGCTGAGAGCTTCGCGAATTTCGCTATCGTCAATGGTGATTGTCTTGGGCACGCCCTCAATCAGGTTGCGGCCCTTGATTTCCATAGTCAGCGGCTTGTCCAGAGGATAAGCCGAGCCAATTTCAATTTTGATGGTTTCCGCAGTGCGCTCGCCGATCAGCAAATTGTATTTGCGTTTCAGGTAATTCATGATGGATTCATCCATCTGGTTACCTGCCATGCGCACGGAGCGGGAATAAACAATGCCGCTCAAAGAAATGACTGCAATATCAGTGGTGCCGCCGCCAATATCCACCACCATGTTGCCGCTGGGTTCGGTGATTGGAAGTCCAGCGCCAATCGCGGCAACCATGGCTTGTTCCACCAGGTGCACCTCGCTGGCTTTAGCGCGATAGGCGGAATCCATGACAGCGCGCTTTTCTACCTGAGTGATCTCAGAAGGCACGCCGATGACGATCCGTGGATGCACCAGCATCTTGCGGTTGTGCGCTTTCTGAATAAAGTAGTTCAACATTTTTTCCGTGACCTTAAAGTCGGCGATCACACCGTCTTTCATCGGCTTAATGGCCACGATGTTGCCCGGTGTCCGGCCCAGCATCTCCTTGGCCTCCTTGCCCACAGCTTCCACTTCACCGGTATTTTTATTAATGGCCACGATGGAGGGCTCATTCACCACAATGCCTTTGCCTTTGGCATATACCAGCGTATTGGCCGTTCCCAGATCAATGGCGAGATCGCTGGAAAACATGCTGAAAAGAGAGCGCAGGTTATGAATGCGCGAATTTTCTGACTTGAAACCGTTTGAGGACATACCGCTTCTTTCTGCCTTTTTTTAATTTCGTGCGAACCGGTGACCGCCTAAACTGCCGCTCTTCATGGCCCGCGTTTTTCTGTTTACCTGTCTGGGAACCTACTACTCTGGACTAAAAACCAAAATAGAACAATAAGCGATTCTACTGTATAAGCACCGTCTTGGTTGCGGTGGTCACGCCGCCTTTGGCGTCCTGTGCCGTAACAGTAACCACGTTTTCACCTGTGGGCAGCGGATTGGTAAAGTGGTGAAAAGTGCCGTCACTGCTCACCACCGCATCCTGTCCGTTGACCATGATCCTGGCATTTGGCTCTGTATGCCCCTTTACCTCAATCACGTGTCCTAGTTGCACGTAATCCAGGTCCAGCGCCACGCTGCCGGTGCCTTTCGGGACCACGTTAAACTTCGCAGTCTCGCTTTCACTTGACTCTTTGCCGTCCGCTCCAATGGACGAAACCTGCCAGTAATAAGAGCCCTCAGCCAGGTCGGTAACGATAACCTGGGTGGAAGATACCTTGGGATCCACCACTAGAGAGCCTGAAAAGGATGGGTTTTTGCTGATCTTCAAGTGATACTCGCGCACATTCTCCACCGGGGCCCAGGCAAAATTCACGCCCTTTGTCGCGGGATCAATAAAAACGTTCTGCAAAGGCCCCGGGGACATAAGGATCGGCGGCCGGAGTTCCTTGGTTTTAACCATCTCTGGCGAACCCAGGTGGAATGAAACCTTCGTGTAGTCCTCCAGCGACACTTTTTTGCCGTCACGACTGACTTCGCCGGAACCTTTCTTCACCATAACGGAGCTCAGCTCCGCCCGGGGATCATTCACCACTTCCGCCTGGCTCTCAGAATTAATGCTGGCCGTCGCCCCGGCCACAATCACCTGCGATTTGGACCCTCCGGCTAATTGGGTGGTGGCCAAATCAACCGCGCCGCTGCTTACCTGCACTGCCACCTTGGTTTGCTGCTGCGCGTTCACTGAATTTTCCTGGATGGCAATCAGCGAGCCTGGCTTGATGGTGTAATTCGTGCCGTCAGTAAAAACCACCTTGGCGATTCCCTCCCCTGACGTTTCGACGTAATCGCCCTTATCGAGCACCAGGCTATAATCCGCCACTACCCAGGCATTGGTGCTGGCCTTGCGCACTCGTACAGTGCCGTCAATATTGGTGAAGTGCGCCTGCTGCGGTCCAGGCTCAGGCTGATTGGGGTTGGTGTTGCCGTTGCCAACACCCAGTTTGGCGAGTAATTTTCCGAAGCTGTTCTGACTGGAAATAATCAGTTTGTTTGCAGTGTCAGGGAACGCAAAATACAGCACCACAGCGGCAAGCAGAAGCACGCTGAACATCCCCATGAGAACACTGCGATAGGTGATGGTGACGTAAGAAATCTGAAATGCGGATTTTCGCTTTTGCGCCACTGCTTTGAATTGTTGGGGAGCTTTCCGGTGGCTACAGAGTACCACAAATATGCAGCCGCTAAGAGATGCTCCGCTTGTTCCTGACTAAGGTGTTTCGAGTAAGACTGCCGGCGATTCAAAACCCCTTTATATAAATTCAGTATTTAAGCAGAAAGCATGCCTTAAAGCAGTAGCCATGTTGGTTCCGGTAGAAACACAAGTGCATGCACCAGGTAACTTGGATCGGGATTTTTCTGAAATCATACAAATCCACACTTTTTTAAATCTGGATTTCTCGTAGCTACTGGTTCCTTCGCTGCGGCTCGGGATGCAGAAGACCGATGGACCTCTTCCGCTACAATCACACCATGTCCTCGCAACCAAAACCTCAGGCTTTAGATCAACTGCTCAGTCGCATTCAGGCGCGAACAGCAAAAGTAGGCATCATCGGCCTTGGCTATGTTGGCCTGCCGCTGGCCCTGCTATTCAATGAAGCTGGTTTTCCCGTGACTGGGTTCGATATTGACCCGGAAAAGGTAAAAGCCCTGAATAACGGCCGGTCTTATATTTATCGGATTCCCCAAACTGAGATCGCCGCGGCGGCGTCTAAAGGCTTCTGGGCGACCGATGAATATGTACACATCAAAGAAATGGACACCATCATCATCTGTGTGCCTACGCCGCTCAATGAATACCATGAGCCGGACTTGAGCTACATTCGCGATACCGCCAAAGCCATTGCTCCTCACGTGCGCGCAGGACAATTGATTGTTCTGGAAAGCACCACCTATCCGGGCACCACGGAAGAAGTGCTGGTTCCGATCCTTGAAAACGGCAACAAAGCCAGCCTCAAGGCAGCGCGCGAAGCACAGGACGATCCCGGAAAGACTTTTCTGGTCGCCTTCTCACCGGAGCGTGAAGATCCGGGCAATGACACGGTTGCGCGCAAGGACATTCCGAAAGTGATTGGCGGGCTGAATTCGGCAGCATCTGAGGCTGCGGGCGCGGTTTATAACTCCATCTTCAATCGCGTTGTCCCGGTCTCAAGCCCAGCCGTAGCAGAGATGACCAAGCTGCTGGAGAACATCTACCGCTGCGTGAACATTGCGCTGGTGAATGAATTAAAGATGCTCTGCCTGCGCATGGGCATCGACATCTGGGAGGTCATTCGCGCCGCTTCCACCAAACCGTTTGGCTTTCAGCCGTTTTATCCGGGCCCAGGGTTGGGCGGACACTGCATTCCTGTTGATCCCTTCTATCTTTCCTGGAAAGCGAAAGAGTGGGACTTTCATACACGCTTCATCGAACTCGCCGGCGAAATCAATTCGGCCATGCCTTATAACGTTGTCGATGCTGTCAGCGCTGCGCTCAACAAACACAAAAAAGCCCTGAACGGAGCAAAAGTGCTGGTGCTGGGCGTGGCTTACAAACGTGACATCGACGACCTGCGCGAATCGCCGGCGCTGACGATCATTGAAGAACTGCAGCGCCGTGGGGCCGAAGTCTCCTATAACGATCCGTACTTCCCCCAGGTGGGCCGCGGGCGCAAATACAACCTGCAGATGACCAACACGCCGCTCGACAAGCTCAGCCAGTATGACTGCGTGCTGATCGTGACCGACCACACAGACTATGACTATAAGAAGATCGTGGCTGAGTCAAAGCTGGTTGTGGATTCGCGCAATGCGACAAAGGGGATTCAGTCAGAGAAGGTAGTGCATTGTTAGGACAGTCAGCTTCCATCATTCACGACTAAGGAATGCTTCAAGATCACGAGCCGCATGTACTACATGCAAATAAGAACATCTAAGTTTTCAATACGATAGAAAATGATGTACTGGCCGGCAGGAAAACTCCGAAAGCCCTGTACGAAGATCATGCTCGCGGCTGCGTCCTGCATAAGGATACCGAGCAAGGAGCAGGAACGCTCCGTAATAAGATCAATGAGACGATTTGCAGTATCTACGCTTTCACTTTCTTGCGCAACGTAATACCAAATTTTCGTCGAGTTCTGATTCTACTTGTGGAGCAAGACGATGCGCCATCAGCGGAGTTTTTGATGCTCTGTGGAGAATCGCGCGCGGCCGCGCTTGTTTCACTCATCGAGCTCACGTCGACCCCATTGAGAGTTGCGAAAAAAGTGCTCGGCAGCGTTTCAACTGAATAAAAAATCAGCAGAGGAAACGTGGTGGCGCCACCTCGGACGGCAACGGCATCAACGCGCTGGGTGTCATCGTCGGTGACTTTTTTGATTCCGCCGGCGTCAAGCACGGATACGTTGCAGTGCATTGATCGCTGAAGCAGGCAAGGTTCTTGATTTAGCTTTAGCAACAAAAAGGGCGCGGCTTCATCAGCCACGCCCTGTTGTAAATCATCGGTTCGAGCTCTGCTGCTATTGTTCCTGTTCTCCGCTTGCGCCCCACATTATGCTGCTGCTCCATGGACCGCTGGCGCCCCACATGATGCTGTTCCCCCAGACCGCGGAGAATCCTGAAGAGGTTGAAGCGCCCCACATAATCGAGCTGCCCGCAAGTCCGGATGCACCCCACATGATGGATGATCCGCCAGTAGTTCCAGCGCCCCACATAATTGAAGATCCGCCGGTGGTGCTTGCGCCCCACATGATGGAGCTGCCGCCTATGAACTGCGAGCTTCCCCAAACCGCCGGTCCAGACCATGTCTGGCTTGTTCCCCACACCGATGAAGGATTGCTGGTGAGGTAAACATTGCCGGTACTGGAGTCATAGACTGCGGTCGGCGACATGGAAGTGCCGGTTGAGAGGTCTGTGCTGGCCAGCGCTGCTGCCATATCAACATAGCCTGCGCCAACGGTAAAGATGTCATATTGGCTGGTATAAGTGATCCCGCTGGCAGGGTCATAGACGCTGCTGCTGGTAGGAAAAGTTTTAGACGCAGTCTTCATCAGCCTGGCCTTGACCTGATCTGGCGTCATGGTGGGATGCGCCTGAAGCAAATCCGCCACCATGCCGCTGACTACTCCGGTTGCCATGCTGGTGCCGCTCAGTTCAAAGTACTGCTTTGAAGGCGTTGATGATCCGCCATAAACATAAGCGCTGTAGGGCACAAGATTATCCGGCTCAGTGTTGTACAACGCCGTGTTTGTGGTTTCAGTTGAGACCAGCAAATTGCCGGGCGCCACCACATCTGGTTTTACAATGTGATCAAGGACGGTGGGACCTTTGGAGCTATAGCTGGCAATCAGGTCGTCAGAGCGATCCGCAGTTCCCATCGGCTTCATGGAACCTACGGTAAGCACATAAGGGTCGTTGGCCGGCGAGTTCACGGTTGCATATCCGCTGGTGGGCAGATAGCGCCCGTTATTGCCCGCAGCCACCACCACTACAATGCCGCTCTTCCAGGCTTTTTCCACGGCCTGGCACAGCGGATCAAGCGTGTAGCTCTCAAACACTCCGCGTCCCAGTGAGAGATTGATTACGCGAATGTTGTACCGGGATTTCAGGCTGACTGCCTGGTTGATAGCCGCGATTACTGTGCTATCAGTAGCGCTGCCATTCGCATCAAGCACGCGCAGGTTCACAATCTGCGCATTCGGCGCGATTCCTTTAAATGTTTGCGAAAACAACGGGCCGGTAGAGCTGAGGCCGCTACCTGCAATCAATCCGGCAATATGTGTGCCGTGGCCGTAGGCATCCGCTGCGCTTGAATTGCCAGGAACAAAGCTCTGGTTATAGACCACGCGTGAGATTGGCAGCAGCAGGCTGGTGGTCGTCAAATCCGGGTGCGAGTTCACGCCGCTATCAATCAGCGCCACGCCGATCCCGCTTCCCGTAAAATTGGATTTCCACGCCGCAGACGCATTCACCGCAGGCGCTGCGTTATCAAAAAATGGTGAGAGGGTGCGGTCCTTGCTGATGTACACGACATTGGACTGATTGGAAAGCGCCACAATGCCGTTGTGGTCCAGCGAAGCAACCAGGCCGTTCACCAACGGCAACTGCCCCAGCACGGTTCCGCCCAGCTTGACCACATCATTCAGTACGCAACCCACCAGGCCCAGAAGCCCACTGCAGCTTAGCTGCGTGCCCGGAACATACTGGATCACGACCTGCACCTGGCCCGTGGAAGTGGAATTCTGCAAATCAGGTGAAATTTTGCTGTTGTCGGCAAACATGGCCAAGGGCATTGCCAGCAACAGGAGAGAGAGTATGAGCTTCCGTCCGATCATTGAAAAATCTACCTTTGAAAAACTTGAGTATTAGAGACACCCGGTCTAATGCACGCGGCTGGCCATTGCATTACTTCTGTAACTTGTTGAATTGTCTTAAGCGTTTCTAAGCTGGCCCTTGATGTGACAGGCTGTGTTGTCACCCCCGGTGACAGCCTTGTCACACCGCCGGTTGAGATAGGGTCCGGAGGTTACCAAGGTGCTCTTGCCGGCATTGTCCTTTCAGCACAAAATGCAGCAGGGATTATTACGGCTTGTAATCTGTTTGCCGGGTAGTCCATCTGCCCCAAAGTCATGCAGGGATTGAGGAAAAATGGCAGGCGTTCCAACTCGAGCCAGACCGTTCGTATATCTGGTATGCACCACCGGGGCAGTGTGCATGCTTCTTGGGCTATTTCCCTGGCACAGCAGTAAGAGCCTGCTCTTCCCTTCCTATCTGTTGCTGACGATTGTCGCGTCAGCGCTGAAAACAGTGCTGCCCGGCTCTGAAGGAACAGTCTCAGTCAATTTTGTTTTCTTCCTGGTCGGCATCTGTAATATGACGATCTCTGAAACGCTGGCCCTGGTTGCGATAGCAACAGTAGTGCAGTGTTTCTGGCGAGCGAAGAAGCGGCTCAGCTTTATCCATTTTGCTTTCAATTTATCTCAGCTTGCGCTGGCCATCATTGCTTCCTATTGGGTATACACGCTTCTGCTTCAGCACGTGTTCCACGCGCGCGTGCCACTGCCGTTGCTGGTGGCTACGATTGTTTATTTCCTGCTCAATAGCATTCCGGTAGCTACGGTGGTAGCGCTGGCTGACAATACTTCCATCTTTGAAAAATGGCGCACCGGTTATTCCTGGACATTCCCTTATTACCTGATTGGCGCTGCCATTGCCGGGCTGATCCAGTTCGTGAATCGGATGGTCGGCTGGGAAATGTCTATCCTGGTGCTGCCTGCGGTTTATGTGATCTACCGCTCCTATTGCATGCACCTGGGCCGCTGGGAAGATGAGAAGCGGCACCTGGAAGATCTGGCTTCACTCAACATGCGCACCATTGAAACGCTGGCTCTGGCCATTGAAGCCAAAGACCACACCACGGGCGATCATCTACAGCGCGTGCGCGTCTATGCCATGGAGCTAGGAAAAGATTTAGGGCTTTCGCCCTCTGAGTTGCAGGCCTTGCAAGCGGCTTCAGTGCTGCACGATATCGGCAAGCTGGCGATACCGGAGCACATCATCTCCAAGCCGGGCAAGCTCACGCCGGAAGAGTTTGAGAAGATGAAGATTCATCCGATTGTGGGCGCTGAGATCGTGGAGCAGGTGCGGTTCCCTTATCCGGTTGCGCCCATTGTGCGCTGCCATCATGAAAAATGGGATGGCAGCGGCTACCCTGAAGGCATCTCCGGCGAGGCCATTCCAATCGGCGCGCGCATTCTCTCCGCGGTTGATTGCCTTGACGCTCTGGCCTCTGACAGACAGTATCGGCGGGCGCTCCCGCTCGATGAGGCGATGGCGATGGTGGTCCGGGATTCAGGCAAAGCATTTGATCCTCGGGTAGTTGCTGCGCTGCAGGCACGCTACGTTGAACTGGAACAACTGGCCCGATCACAAGCTCCGGAAGACCGGCCGCATCTTTCGCTGGATATAAAAGTGGAGCGCGGCGCGGCGCCTGATGCCGGCTTTGCCGCCAGCGTTCCGTCTGCTGCGCCGGTGCAATCAGCCGGCAGTCGCCTCATTGATGTGCTCAGTCCCACCGAGGAACCTCTTTCGTTAGAAGAAACGCTTTCCGGCATGGTTTTGCGCCTGCGCAATCTTGTACCGTTTGACGCCTTGGCCATGTTTGCGCTTCGCGGTAACGTTCTTTTGCCGCGCTTTGTCCTGGGCGAAAATATGCGCCAGCTCTCGACATTGCGCATCAACGTAGGTGAAGGGCTGACAGGCTGGGTGGCGGAAAACGGAAATTACATTTTGAACGGCAATCCCACGGTAGAACCGGGCCTGGAAGGAGCACGCCGCAGCATCATGCTCAGATCAGCGCTGGCTGTTCCTGTGAGATATGGCGATCGCATTCTGGGCGTACTGGCGGTTTATGCGCTGCAACCCGATTCCTTTACCGCTGAACATCTGAGCGTTCTGCAAGCCACCGCCGAACAGCTTGCTCCGCTCATTGAGCAGAGCACAGAAACAGAACGTTCACGGCGCAGCTCAGGACCTGCCGACTGGCGGCACCAAAGCGGACATGTGCGCCATCGCGCGACCGCGGAAGCGAAAACCGGCGCATACTCAGTGCTAAGTTCGGCAAAGTAAAACCTGCATTCGTAAAATCAGTTTGAAAAATTGCCGATGTTGAATCGACATTACGGCGTTATGCTCGGACGCACATCTTAAGCGGTTTAGAATTGCTGTATCCCTTTCACACAATCTCTCTATGAACGCACCATCCTGAGCCAAGCACGCCATGCTCCTTATCCAACCCATGCTCAGAACGCGAGGCGGGTCCCCGCTGCGCGCGGTTTTCGCGTGGTGGTGTTGGAAGGCGAAGGATCTGCGCCGCTGCTCTTTAGGATCATGATCAACGCCGGATGGTCTTCTCTGGACTCATGCTGCAGCGGAGCCGATCCCTCAGGTCTCACAGAAGCGGCGTGGAAGTCGATGAAGCAATGCGGTTCGACCCTCGGGATGGCGCGTCGTGAAAAAGCTGAAGGCTTAGTTACAGAAGAAGCTTCGTGGTAGTTTGCAGACGCTTGCACTCAACACATCTTTCACAGCCGAGGCGGCTATGCACACAATTTTAGCTAATCGATTCTCATCCTTTGGCCAGCTCGGAGTAGCGGAAGCAGCTAGTGTTATGGTCATTCACCATGCCTACGGCCTGCATGAAGGCGTAGCAGATGGTGGGACCAACGAAGCGAAAGCCGCGCTTCAGCAGATCTTTGCTCATGGATTCCGACTCCGGCGTGCTCGCGGGCAACTGCTTCATTGAGGCGATCTTATTGATCTTCGGCTGGCCACCAGTGAACTTCCAGATAAAGGCGTTGAAACTGCCGAACTCTTTCTGGACGGCTAAGAAAGCTTTTGCATTCTGGATAGTTGCCGCAATTTTTAATTTGTTGCGAACGATCCCTTCATTCGCCAGCAGCGTTTTAACTTTTTTAGCGTCATACTTCGCTACACGAGCAGGATCGAAATTGCTGAACGCTTTGCGATAAGCTTCGCGCTTGTTGAGGATGGTCGACCAGCTCAGCCCAGCCTGCGCTCCCTCTAAGATCAGGAACTCAAATAGCACACGATCATCGTGTTGCGGCACGCCCCACTCACGGTCGTGATATTCGATCATCGCGGGCGTGCTGGCCCAGGAGCAGCGGATTGGTTCGGTCAGAGTTTTCATGGGCACGATTGTAAACGTCACCGCTCACAAAACACGGGCAGCTTGCACAAAAAGCAAATCTCACCACTGATGAACAGTGATGACACTGATAAGAAAGACCATTATTAAGCAGATACAAGGCGCGTGAAGCATTGGTTTGATCAGTGTTATCAGTGTGAATCAGCGGTAATGCAGTTTTGTGCAGAAACAATGGGCAGCCAAAATCTGGCTGCCCAAAAACGCTGGTTGATTATGTTTAATTAGTCTTCGTCATCCTCCACGTCGCGTGCAGGCGGCGTGGAGGGAACCAATTGGCCACCCGGATTGAGGCAGGCAGTGGCTGTGCAACGCATCTCAGGAAAAACAAAGAGCGATTCATGGCCTTGCGCATCCACTGAGGCCACGGAGATGAATAAGCTGTCGCCACGCTGGAAGCCGAGTTCGGCGGGCGAGAAGGCGCGGAACATTACCGCAGCGGGAACTGAGATCCGTGTGCGATAAAAGTTCTCCGTCACAGAACGGGCCGCGATCACAAAATGATCTACCCTTGCAGCGTCAGAAGGCGGCTGCCAGCTTACCCTGATGGAATCTGACGTGCTGCCCGAGGCTGCAAACTGCGCCGGGGCCCCCGGAGCGCGGGCCAGCGTGGCTGCCGTAGCTGCCATCACCTGGGCAATGCACGCCGCATAGGGCGGAGTTACAAACTTCGACTGATCGAATGAAGAATGCTGGTGCGAGGTGGTGAAGTCCTTGCACGATGCCGGAATGTTGGCCGGCGGCGGACAAGGCAGCGGCCCACCGCAACTGTTGTCCACCGGTGAAGGCGAGCATTCAAAGGTTTCCATGAATCGAACCGCCGCGTTGCCATGATTGATGAACGAGCGATGGTCGCTGGCGCGGCCGGGCCGGTCTTCGCGGAGCTTGGGAACCATCGACATACCAGGAACATAGGCAGAGCCCCAAGTTCCGATGAAGCGCATGAGACCGCGCGAAGGCGAGGTGTTGTCCGGAGTGCCATCAGGATCGGTGCTGCGCGTTTCGCGCGGGATCCAGGAAGAATAGAGACGGAACTGCTGCAACTCCGCCGGGCCGTTGACAGTGTTGTTGCCGCCGGGAATATCGGTATTCAACATCGCTACGACCTGCGGGTTGGGAAAATAACGAGTCAAGTTGGCAGCGTGGGGCTGTGTGGCCATCACCCGCGCAAGCTCCAGGACGACGGCAGTTTGTCCGCCCCATCATTGGCGCCCGGCGCAGGTGAGGTCGCGTCCAGGACGTTGATGGTGCGCGAATCGTAGTGGCCACCAATGATGACCAGGCGCTCTGGATGGCCCGTGCCCGGGAGCCATGCAATGACGTTAAAAGTCGGAGAGGTTGGGCAGTTGCCATGCACGAATGGATCCAGCCGGACCTGCAAGCCCGGGATGGCGCTGTACTGGCTGAAGATCCAGTCCCGCGCAGCATTTACGCCGGTTCCTGCAGGCGCAGAAGTGGAACAACTGTTGCGTGTTCCAAAAGCCTCCAGCGTGAGCACGCTGGTCTGGATCCGGCTGGCATCCACGCTGTTGACAATGGCGCTAATGGCCGGATCGGTTTGCACGCTGTTGTCTGCGCGAATTGCTACGTCAGCTAACAGCATGCTTATGGCTACGAGACTGCACATGAAAACTTTCTTCATTGGGTTTGCCCCCTTATCTTTGTCTTTGCGGGAAACTCGGCCGCTGGGCGACAGGACGGCGAGTAGTTCCCGGCTGCTGTTTAGAAATCAGAGGTTCAGGAGGAAGATGTCTGGGCAGAGTGGGGCGAGAGCGTGAAGATGCGCCGAGGGGAGCAGATCAGGCGGGGCGCTGGGTTCGACGCCCCTAGCTAAACTTCATAACTGATCAATACGGATGACGCTGATTGAAGAAGATGCCAAATTGAAAATTACTGCGTTGTTCTGAAGCGCCGGCTTCGTCATCAATCGCCCTGTGCGCTCATCGATTATCTCTCAGTGGGCGACTCTCAATCAGAGTTGCTCAGCATCGGTTGGTCGCATCCCAAGACGCTGAAATGCCCCGCCTTAGCGAGTAAGATTAATGGTCGATGCCGATACAGAAAATAAGGAGGCGATCATGAAAATCGTAGTCATTGGCGGCAGTGGACTGATCGGATCGAGGCTCGTCAAGCAGCTTGGTGAGCACGGGCAGGAAGCGATACCCGCGTCGCCCAATTCCGGTGTCAACAGCGTCACTGGCGAGGGACTGGCTGAAGCGCTGAAGGGTGCGCAGGTGATGGTTGACGTATCGAACGCTCCCTCGTGGGAAGACGACGCTGTGATGAAGTTCTTTGAGACATCCACCCGCAACCTACTCACCCATGAAGCGGCTGCGGGCGTGAGACATCACGTTGCATTGTCAGTGGTGGGCTCTGAGCGGATGCTTGAGAGCGGCTACTTCCGCGCAAAGGTCGCTCAGGAAAATTTGATCAAGGCTTCCTCAATCCCTTACACAATTGTCCGTGCAACGCAGTTTTTCGAATTCGTGAAGGCCATTGCCGATTTTTCAACCGAGGGCAACAAGGTGCGCATGCCTTCTGCGCTCATCCAGCCGATGGCGGCGGATGATGTGGCGAGTGCTCTAGCCAGAGTTGCTGTAGGCCCGCCCGTGAATGGCACCATTGAAATAGGCGGGCCAGAAAAGTTTCGTCTGGATGAACTCGTCCGGCGAGGTCTGGCAGCACGCAATGATCCGCGCGAGGTTGTCACTGATCCGCACGGGCGTTACTACGGCCTGGAAATTAGCGAGAGGACACTTGTTCCCGAGGATGATGCGCAACTTGGCGAAACGCGTTTTGAAACCTGGCTCAGCCAGGCCGCACGACAAGCCGCGTAACAATCTCATGTTGTCTAAAATTTGTCTATTGACAAAGTCATTGTCTTGCGCGATATTGAAGATTGACCGGCTTTGCCTAAAAAAACAACTTTATCCACTGATAAACGCTGAGAACACTGATAAGAAAAGGCCAATTTGTCAGCTGATCTTATGCGAAGCATTTGTTGGATCAGTGTTATCAGTGTTGTCAACATCTGCTTACCGGGGTCCCGGATTAAAGGGATTTGTTTTTAATTTCCAATTTTGACTTGGCTATACCGCTAGGAGCAGAACCAACGATAGATGGCCCATGTGGGCCTTATATGGGAAGATCCAAAACGTTCGATGGAGGCATCATTGGAATCTGTACTGACATGAACCAATTGCCTCCGAACTAAATTTATGATGCGTGGAAAACTTCTGGTTGCAGCAGCGGGAGTCGTCATGCTGGCAGGAACGTTGCTCTTTCTTTTCATCAGCAATCCCGCACGGCGAGGGAGAGCGTATTTGCGCGAGCTAGGAGAGATTGAAGTGGGCAAAACCACCGATTCTGAGCTGCGCCACAGCGCGTTCTCCCGGCATGCAACCAGGGAATGCCAGCAGGACAGTTGTGTCTACGTATCACGCCTGAACAATCATCTGCTTGCAAGGCTGCGCCTCTCTCCGGCCACAGAGCTGATCATTGCCGTGACCGAGGAAAAAGGCGTGGTTTCCGACATCTGGATTCATGGGACTGTTTTATCTTCCTACAGTGCCGTCGCCATGGTAGCGGCCCAGCAGAATGCCGGGCCAGAGCCCACGAATTGCGACCAGAACCCCTGTGTGAAAATTGCCTACAAAAGCGACACCGGCGACGATCTGTCACGAGCCGGCATCCTCTATATCGGCAAAGGCAATGAGATCAGCAAGGCAGTGAATCCCGGATGTCTTTCCAAAATCGGCGGGTGCCAAAATGCCAATGAATTCATGCCGATGATCTACAAGTTGGTAAAGATGAAAGCCGGTCCGAGATAGCACAAGTTGACGATCTAGCGGACTCCTCCACCCCAACACGCAACAACGGCGCCTTGGGAACCCGGCTCCGTTCTAATGCATGACTTGCCCGTCCCCAATTTGCACCCATCCCTACTTTCCTGTAAACCTTTGATCGAAAGCCCGAAAGCCCAAAACGGCACGTTTTGAACTGAATGCCGGGAATCTACGTATCTCTTTGACGGGGAGACTGCTTGGAAGAGCAACAAACAGGTGCACTTGTACGCCGATGCGTGGCTGGCGATGCCGGAGCATGGGAAGATTTTGTGCGCCTGTATAACCGCAGGATTTACAACCTGTGCTATCGGTTTACCAACTCTGCGGATGACGCGCAGGACCTGACGCAAGAGGTATTTATCAGGGTTTACCGGACGATGGCCAGCTATAACATTGAAAAAGGGGCATTTAACACCTGGTTGACCACGCTGGCCAGGAACCTGCTGGTGGACCACTTTCGGCGGAGCAAGCAAGAGCGCGTAACTGATTCAATTGACGCGGGTTTGCGGGAAGAAGAAGATTCGCTCTCATTGAGCGACCAGATTACGGACACCCGGCCAGCCCCTGATGATCGGCTGGCCAGCAAAGAAACCCAGAAAATGGTGCAGGCGGCGCTGGCAAGGATCAGCCCAGACCTGCGTGAGGCAGTGATTCTAAGGGACTTACAGGATATGGATTACAAAGAGATTGCGGTAGTGCTGCGGGTGCCCGAAGGGACAGTAAAGTCGCGGATAAATCGCGGAAGAATGGAACTTGCGAGATTACTTTCTCGTAATAAAAGGCAGGCAGGCAATGAATAACGAATATCCAAACCGGGTGGAGTGCAGCGAGTTTGAAGCCTTACTGGCTGAAGCGCTGGACAATGC
>DASTCT010000243.1:0-13315 GCA_035710845.1 Candidatus Angelobacter sp. | reverse complement strand
CTATTGCGTGCCCTGGCGGATGCTTTCCAAGTTGCAGGCCTTTTTGGGTTTCCCCGGTGTCTGCATTCCGGGACTGGCATCCCGTTGAAGCAGCAGACTGGTTTTAATGCGACGCCGCTCTCGCAAAGAAAAACCAGAGCTGAGTATAGCGAACATGGGACGAACAAGTTAATCAAATTCGGCGAATATTTAAGTTGATTTTTGAGAGTAGTTATGCTATATTAAAGTGTTTATATTCAGTAGTTTATGATTGATTTAGGACGTGAAGAACGGGGTGGGGAGCTTGCTTTGCACAAAAATTAAATGTCACCACGGATGAACACGGATAACACGGATCAAATGGAATGGGATGATCTGGTGATCGCGAAAGGCAAAAACCTCAACTGATGAGCACTGAATGGGATCGCCGGAATCGCGCGTGATCGCCGACGTCGCCGTGATCGGAAAAACAAAAGAGCCTACCGCGGATGATCGCGGATCAGAAAAATTTGGTAATTGAGTAAATTGGTAATTGGGTAATTTAAAACCAAGTGAGGTTTTCAAACGCGGAGACGCGGAGAAAAATGGAATCGGGTGATCGCACGTGATCGGGTGATCTGGTGATCGGAAAGGCAAAACCCTTCACCACTGATGACACTGAGAACACTGATTGAAAATTGAAGTAATCGGACAACGGGACATCTGGGAAAAGCAAAAACTCACCACGGAGACGCGGAGGCGCGGAGAAAAATGGAATCGGGAGATCGCACGTGATCGGGTGAACTGGTGATCGGAAAGGCAAAACCCTTCACCACTGATGACACTAAAGGTCTGCTCCACCCCGCGTGGGGACACAGGAGAACCTAAAATGGGTTTAAGCTCAATCGCCTTGTGAATAATCGGAAGGGGAGTTCTTTCATCTGTGCTGATTTATTTTGAGGGCGGTATGCTGGTGCAGGAGCGTGGTGAAGATCGCGGAAAGAAGAGCGGAATAAGTTATGACAAAACTTACAACCATGCAGCAGGCGATCGCGGAGCATGTGCCCGACGGCGCGAGCGTGGCGCTGGGCATGCAATTGGAACAGATGATCCCGTTTGCTGCGGGGCATGAGATTTTGCGGCAGAAGAAGCGCGAGCTGCGGCTGGTGGGGCCGATATCGGACATTTTGTTTGACCAGCTGATTGGCGGCGGCTGTGTGAAAGATGTGGTGGCGGCCTGGGTGGGCAACGTGATGATGGGGTCAGCGTACAACTTTAGGCGCGCCACGGAGCAGGAGAACCCGGGGACTCCGGGGGAGAAGCTGCGCGTGTTTAATATGACGAATTTTACGCTGGCGCTGGCGCTGCAGGCAGGCGCGATGGGCGTACCGTTTTTGCCGACACGCACGGCGATGGGCAGCGATGTGCCGAAGGGAAATCATTTCTTTTATCAGATTATTTCGCCGTTTGAGCCGAAGGAGACGCTGCTGGCGGTGCGGGCACTGGCGCCGGATGTGGCGATTGTACATTTGCAGCGGGCGGACAAGCATGGCAATGCGCACTGCTGGGGAAATTTTGGCGTGATGCTGGAAGGCGTGAGGGCGGCGAAGAAGGTGATTGTCTGCGCGGAAGAGATTGTAGATGAGACGGTGATTGCCAGCGATCCGAACCGCACGGTGATTCCGGGCTTTCTGGTGACGGCGGTGGTGGAGGCCAGGCTGGGGGCGCATCCTTCTCCGGTGCAGGGATATTACAAGAGAGATGATGCGTTCTTTCAGCAGTATCACGCGGAGACCAAGACTGTGGATGAGTTTGATGGCTGGTTGCGCCGCTGGGTGATTGAAGTGAAGGACCGTGCAGAGTATGCGCGGTTATTGGGTGAAGATCGCGTGGCGGAGTTGGGCGTGAAGGAACATGCGTATGCGGAGAAGACGGATTATGGGTATTAGAGAGCGGCAGAGCGGAGTTGGTGTGAAGAGCCATCCGTATGCCACGCAAGACGGATTATGGATATTAGGGCTGCGGCAGTAATCTGGGCGAAGCGTCATTCATTTCCTGCGGTAGATTTGTGGGTCGCTGACGGGTGGATTTATGTGTCGCTGACGCTGTATCCTGTATGTGGCGAGGAGATTAACGAACGTCCGTTCGAACTTGGCTAGTTCAGGGATAAGCACGCTGAGAAAGCTAGATTGCGGCAGAACATCGAAGATCCTGATCTGGCCAATTGCTAACTGCCATTTGCTGATTGCTTCATGAAAAAAGAACTCATCGAACTTCGGGTGAACGGCCGCAGCCATGAGCTGGCGATCGAGCCGAGCGAGCTGCTGCTGGATGTCCTGCGGCAGGAGCTGCAGCTTACGGGATCGAAGCGCGGCTGCGATGATTCTTCCTGCGGCGCATGCACGGTGCTGGTGGATGGCGTGCCGACACTGAGTTGTACGGCACTGGCCATGAGCCACGCTGCGGATGAGCAGTTCGCGCCGGAGATCACAACTGTGGAAGGCATCGCTGATCACGGTGCGCTGGCGGCGATCCAGAAAGCCTATGGCGATTGGGGCGGCGCGCAGTGCGGCTACTGTACGCCTGGATTCATGATTACTGTGAAGGCGCTGCTTGACCATAATCCAGAGCCTACGGAAGACGATATTCGCCATGCACTCTCCGGCAACCTATGTAGATGCACGGGGTATTCCCAAATGTATCAGGCGATCAAGGCGGCGATTGCGGCGGAACAAAGAACAAGGTAGAAGTTTCACCGCAAAGGACGCGAAGGAAAAGAATTGAACCGCAAAGGACGCAGGGATTTTTCCGAAGTCCCGAGCGAAGCGAGGAATCCATATTCAAACGAGAATCATGGAGCAGGAAATTAAAATCGCCTGGAGTACACCAAGAACGCAGCAGTTCGATATCCGGGATTTTGCGTTGGAGGTCTTAGGGATTGCCAAAGAGAACCTGGAGCGAGATGGCGAACTACTGCCCTCAGTCTTCATTGTGACTGGTGATTCTATCCAATGCGCGCCGATCGAGTTCGCTGATCATGAGGAGAAAATAAACATCTACCATGCGGTGGTTGAGTTGGCAAAATCGCAAAATGCTGTCGCTCTGATTACCGTGAACAGTATGTTTACAGACAATAATTTTACTGAGGATTGGTTAGATTCTTACTATCCTGGGAAGCTGGAAGCGGAGGGAGCAGGGAAGTGCATCCTGATCACCGTGAGTGGCCCTGGAATCTGCAACTGGTGCCTGGAACTTCCATATGAGCACACGACAGGTGGTTTTAAATTTTCTGATATCTCCGAAGAATCCGCTGGCGAACTCGGATTTTTGGAGGGCTGGGCGTCAGAGTACCCGAAGATTCAATAGGAGGTAGGGATCTCTCGCTACGCTCGGGATTTAAAAAAATGTCTGAATTTTCAGTAATCGGTAAACGCGTTGCTCTCGTCGATGCCGCCGGCAAGACCACCGGCCAGGGCAAGTACGCTGACGATCTCTCGCTTCCCGGCATGTTGATCGGCAAGATCCTGCACTCGCCCTACCCGCACGCGCGGATCAAGCGCATTGACGCATCAAAAGCCGAGGCCATCGACGGTGTCATTTGCGTCGTCACCGGCCCTGATGCGCCCAACAAATATGGCATTCTTCCCGTCGGCCACGATGAGACTGCGCTTGCCGTGGAAAAAGTTCGCTACGTCGGCGACAACGTTGCCTGCGTCGTCGCCATCTCGGAATCTATCGCTGAACAGGCGCTCGACCTGATCGATGTCGAATACGAATCCCTGCCAGCGTGGTTTGACCCTGAAGATTCCATGAAAGCCGACCGCGATTGGATTCATCCGCAGCGCCCCAACAACATTGAGAAGGAATACCACCACGTCTTCGGCGATCCTGAAAAAGGTTTTGCTGAAGCTGACGTTGTCACTGAGCATCGCTACATTGCCGGCGAAGTCACACATGCGGCCATGGAGCCGCATTCCACGCTGGCCTCTTTTGAAATCGACTCGCTCACCGGCCAGCCCGGACGTCTCACTGTCTGGTCCTCAACACAAGTTCCATACTATCTCCAGCACAAGCTCTCTATCGTGCTGGAAATGCCGATGCAGCAGATTCGCGTGATCAAGCCGCTCGTAGGCGGCGGTTTCGGCGGCAAGAGTGAGGTTATCCCGCTGGAGATCATTGCTGCTGTCGCGGCGCGCAAAGCCAAAGCTCCGGTCAAGATCACCTATACGCGAGAAGAAGTTTTCTGGGCACACCGCGGTCGCCCGCGCACCATTATCGATCTCAAGATCGGCGCAAAAAAAGACGGTCACCTCACCTCGGTGGCAGCTAAGGTCATCCAGGATGGCGGAGCGTACTGCTCTTACGGCGTGGTCACTATTCTTTATTCCGGCGCGTTGTTGGGCGCGCTGTATGACATTCCCAACATTCGCTACGACGGCTACCGCGTGCTCACCAATAAGCCCGCCTGCGGGGCCATGCGCGGACACGGCACCGTCAACGTGCGTTTTGCCTTTGAGTCGCAGCTTGATGAGACCGCCGCTCAACTCAATATCGATCCCGCCGAAATCCGTCGCATCAACCTGCTCAAGCCGCCCTGCATCACCGTGAACAACTTGCGCGTGCAGAGCTATGGCCTGCCTGAATGCATCGATCAGGTCATTAATCGCTCTGAATGGCATACGCGCCGCAGCCAGCTTCCACCCAGTCGTGGTATGGGCATGGCCTGCAGCCACTACGTGAGCGGAGCAGCCAACAGCATCATTCGCTCTGACATGCCGCACTCCACCGTCAATATCAAGATTGATCGTGATGGCGGCGTGGTGGTTTACACCGGCGCTTCCGATATTGGACAGGGCTCTGACACCATGGTGGCGCAGGTCGTAGCCGAAATCCTTGGCATCAGTCTTGGCCGCATTCGCGTCATCGCCGCCGATACCGATCTCACGCCTATCGATATTGGCTCTTACTCCAGCCGCGTGACCTTCATGAACGGCAACGCCTCTCTGCGCGCGGCAGAAGATGTAAAGAAAAAGATTGTCGCCGCTGCGGCACAAAAGATGAACTGCGCTCCGGAAGACGTGCTCATGCGCGATGATCGCATCTGGAAACGCGGGACAAAACTCGCTGCTCCCACAAACGGCTCAGCCCCACAGCGCGACCACGACCATGCCGAAGCTCCGCGTGGCAACGTGAAAGAAGTTTCTGGCCGTGTAGAAGGTCAGACGCTTCGCGGATCGTTGCAGCAGAAGCGCAAAGAAGAAGGTCCTAAAGACCAGATGAGTTTTGAAGAAGCCGTGGTCTCCGCCATCGACTTCACCGGTGCTCTCACCGGCACCGGCTCATACGCTCCGCCCAAAGATGCACGCGGCGGCCAGTTCAAAGGTGCAGGCGTTGGCCCTTCGCCCGCATATTCATATTCCGCGCAGGTTGCTGAGGTCAGCGTCGATGAAGAAACCGGCGAGGTCAAAGTCCACAAAGTCTGGGCTGCGCATGATTGCGGCCGCGCACTGAATCCAGTTTCGGTTGAAGGCCAGGTGATCGGCTCTGTCTGGATGGGCCTGGGCCAGGCGCTGCAGGAAGAGATGGTCTGGAAAGATGGCCTGCTCATGAATCCCGGCATGTTGGAGTACAAGTCTCCGTCTGCCGTTGAATCGCCTGAAGTGGAATGCATCATCGTAGAATCGGTTGATCCTGAAGGCCCGTTCGGCGCGAAAGAAGCCAGCGAAGGCTCGCTGGCCGCGACGATTCCGGCCATCGCCAACGCGATCTACGACGCCGCTGGCATTCGCCTGCGAGAAGCGCCGTTTACTCCTGAACGTGTGCTTGCAGCGCTGAAAGCAAAAAACGCTGAGAAGAAGGCTTTGGAAATCACTCGCGGCGCCGATCCCTCGGCTCCAACCACCTTCCGCGAACACGGCGGATCGCTTTGGTTCAAAGGCAAAGGACCGCAGCGGCATGAGTTGGATCCGGCGCGGAGAACACCTCAGAATGAAACTTGAAATCCACAAGGAGACACCTGAAGAAATTTGGTAAATGGGTAAATTGGTAATTTAGTAATTGAACAATTCTGCGCTTTGACGATCATCTGATCGTCTCGCCGGTTTCATTTACCAAATTACTCATTTACCAAATCAGGATATGAGTCTTCCTTCTTTCAAACTTCTCCGCCCACGCTCGCTGCGGCAAGCCGTTGACTATCTCGCGCGCCATAGCAACGATCTCATGATCCTTGCCGGCGGCACTGATCTTTTGCCCTCAATGAAGCAGAAGCTCTTCACGCCCGCCTACATCATGGACATTCGCGGCATCGATGAGATTCGCGGCATCCATGTGCGTCCCGGCGCGGGAGTTGAGATCGGCGCGCTCACGCCGCTCTCGGCGATTGAAGATTCTGAATTCATCCGTCGCAATTATCGCGTGCTGCATGAGGCTGCCATGACCGTGGCATCGCCCATCCTGCGTAACATGGGAACGCTGGGCGGCAACATCTGTCTTGACACGCGCTGCGTCTGGTACAACCAGTCACTGCAGTGGCGGCGCTCCTGCGGCTTCTGTATTAAGAAAGATGGCGACCTCTGCCACGTTGCTCCCGGCGGCAAGTTTTGCTGGGCGGCCTTCTCCGGCGACACGCCTCCTGCCCTGCTCTGCCTCGGCGCCGAGCTTGAGATTGCCGGGCCTACCGGCATGAGGCGTGTTGCGCTCAAAGATTTCTATACCAAAGCCGGCGATGCGCGCATGAGGCTTGAACGCAATGAGATGTTGACGCGCGTTTATCTGCCGGAAGCATCGTCGGGTTGGCGAGGAAGTTATCTCAAGCTGCGCATTCGCGGATCGATTGACTATCCTCTGGCTGGCGTGGCTGTGGCGCTTAAGAAAAACGGTGGTCCCATCGAAGCCGCGCGCGTGGCGATTACTGCGGTCAATCCCGCGCCGCTGCTGGTCACAGGCGTAGATAATGCGCTTATCGGCAAGCAGGTTGACGATCACCTCGCTACTATCGTCGGCGAACTGGCAGCCAAAACCGCTAAGCCGCTTACCACCTCAGCCCTTACGCCCGAATATCGACGAGAGATTGTGAAGGTGTATGCGAAACGGGCTCTGTTGAACTGCTGTGGTTAGTTATATCAGCCCTACGTCATGCAATTGCTTCGCTACCTCGGCGGCGACTTCGTGGACTTCGTTTTTAAATGGAAGATAAAGGATTCCCAGAACGTCCGACGGCAATTCAATTTTGCCCTGGCTTAGAAGTATCACGTTTTCACGCCCGAGCCGTGCCATGAACCACCCAAGCTCCAGGATTACATTCTGTCGTGCTCGGCGCAATGGTTCGATTTCGCTACCACTGGCAATATCGTCGGGTGTCATGAGCACAAAAGCGAAGGAGCATGTCGTCGAATGGTATTCAAGTTGTTCGATAATAGTCCGGCCACGATGGCTTTGTTCACTCAGAATAATGGGTTGAAGGCCAAGTCCCGATAAAAGGTCCTTCAGTTGTGCTTTGGCGGTTTCACTATGCCCATGTACAATGAAAATTTCCTTGCTGTCGCGCATCACGCCTGACACCTCAATCGCCATTGCGCCTACATCGGAAAGTGTTTTTTCTTTGAGCAGAAGGCTTAAGAATGGCTGTTTGAACCGAAGCTTGCAGGTGATCATACCCGGCTCAAAAAGAACATAGCCTTCCGCGATATCGAAGAAGGAGGGTCCCAGACCCGAGGTGATGTAAAGTGTGTTGGAATCTTTCCACAACGGCCGTGAAAATAAGGCAGAGAAGCCCCACTGCAGGGCCTTGACGGCTTCTATTCTTAAACGCGCCAACGACTTTGTGGTCTTGTCATGCCGCACCCACCATTCGTTTTCCTGATACCACTGGCCAATCAGATTAGACACATTATTGAGACATGATAGCCGGAGGAATTTGCATCATTACCGGAGGTGGGCACCTGAAACTGAAAAACAACGGGTCGGCTACAATGGCCTGCCAGGATCTTCCCTTTTCTTTGGGAGGGTAGAAACAAAGTATGCTCATTACCGACTGTCACATCCACATTCAACCCGTTGAGATGTTCAAGGCCGGGCCGCTTGAGGTCATGAAGAAGGCCCGCGGGCATTATGAAGACATCCTGGAATACTGCCGATCGCCCAAATCGCTTCTGAAATATCTCGACTCCATCGGCGTTGACCGCGCTGTGCTCATTAACTATGTCGCACCGGAAACCATGGGCTTCAGCCATGAAGTGAACCAGTGGGTGGCCGACTACTGCAAGGAAGATCCCCGGCGGCTGATTCCGTGCGGCAGCGTGCATCCGCGGCATACGCTCAACGTGCAGGCGGAGATGGACAACCTGGTACGGCTCGGCATTCGCCTCATCAAGATCCATCCGCCGCATCAATTGCTTTATGCCAATGACTATATGAACGGCGTGAAGGAGCTTGAAATTATCTATCGCGGCGCTGAGGCCAACGGCATTCCCGTGATGGTCCACACCGGGACTTCGATCTTTCCTGCTGCGCGCAACAAGTATGGCGATCCCATTTATCTTGACGATGTGGCTGTCGATTTTCCCAAACTCAAAATCCTCATGGCGCACGGTGGCCGCCCCATCTGGATGCAGACCGCGTTCTTCTTACTGCGCCGCCATAAGCACGTGCATCTCGATATCAGCGGCATTCCGCCCAAGCTCCTGCTTAAATATTTTCCGCGTCTGGAAGAGATCGCGCACAAAACGCTCTTTGGCACTGACTGGCCAAGCCCTGGCATTCCAGACATCAAGCAGAACCTTGATCAGTTCCGCGCGCTCGCGCTGCCCGAAACAATCAAAGAACAAATCCTAAGCAAGACTGCGCTGGAGATTTGGCCGGAGTAGTTGACAGCGTGTTCCCAGATCAGCTCGGAAACAAGCTGAAGATAGTGCTCTTCGCCCTTTATGCCCTGAGCACAATTTGTTACCGTAAGCGGCTAACCAGGCAGGAGCACCCCAGCGCCGGCTTGTAGATGTTGGGTAAGATTCGTCGTTAATCAGTGCGTGCGCCCCTGAGAAGAAACAGTCCGATGTACCTGCCCGTCCTCACGGATCAACATGGTGACGGGCGCATTATTCAGGATGGCTTACCAACAATGAGAAATACAGGTCTTTGAGAAAATACAGGTCTTTGGCCCGGAGTTCCGGGCCTTAGACTGCCGTTGCATAAATCGCTAAACCGTTGCCCGTCTTCCCGTAAAGAGGTGCCAGATGATCGCGATCACGGCAAAGATCAGCAACAGGTGGATCAACCCGCTGGCGACATGAAACGCCACGAATCCCAGGATCCAAAGAACAAATAGGACAATACCAATCAGCAGAAGCATTTTGTCTCACCCCCAAATAGTTATTCACGTACCTACCTATGGGATTCAGGTGCTCCTTGGGCTGTTGTATTTGAAGGGGGCTGTAAAAAAATTTCCAGCGGACAACCCGTGCATTTCGCCGTGGTGCGGCAATAGTGGTTTCCTACACGCACAATCAGTGCATGTAGCTCGTTGTAATGTTGTGCCAAAGCGCTGCGTGCCGTGCTGCTCATGCGAGATGCTGGATGCCGTGGATTAGTTCCAGGAGCTTTGGTTGTAAGCTCTTCCGTCTCAGCGTTGCTGACTGCATTCTCAATCAGCGCGCGAATTTCTTCATAATGGGTCTTGGCGTTGACAATGCCGTGCCTCTCCAGCACTCGGCGCGTGTACGCGTCCACCACAAACACCGGATGATTACCGGCATAGAGAAGGATGGAGTCGGCGGTCTCAGGTCCAACGCCATCAAGCTCCAGCAATTCAGCCCGAAGTTTCTCTGTTGGCTGGGCGAACATGCGCGTCAGCGATCCCGCATACTTCTCATCAAGAAAAGCAATAAACGCTTTCAGCCTGCGCGCTTTCTGGCGGAAAAACCCGGATGGTCTTACCAGCGTTTCCAATTTGCGCAACGGCATCTCACGCATAGCTTTCAGGCTGAGCGCCCGCGCCCGGCGCAGGTTGGCAATGGCTTTCTCGACGTTGCTCCAATTTGTGTTCTGGGTGAGATATGCCCCCACAATCACTTCAAAGCGCGACTGTGCCGGCCACCAGTTTTGCGGACCATAACGCGAGAGCAGGGCTGCGTAGTATTTTGTGATTTCACCCCGGAGGCGTGGAGATGCGGAGGGATTTGGTAATTGAGTAATCTGGTAATCGGGTAATTTCTGTGCCGATCGGCGCATCTCAATTACCAACTTACCAAATTTCCCAATTACCAAATTAAGAATCGATCATGTGGTCTTTCATTCCGATTCACGCGATGTCGGCGATGCTGGCTCTCCACTCACTCCCCTGTCTTATATTGGGCCTGCATATCGCAGGATTCACGGCAGGGACGGCAATAGTATTGCCCGTCTTCGCACAGCCGGACCTCATGGAGACTCTGGCATAGCCAGCAGTATCGGTTACAGGTGCATTTCCATTCCGGCATATCACATTGCGTACAGACAAATTCCTTGGCCATAGCGGGAGATTAGCGCGAGTCAAGACCGTACGGCAACGGGACGAAGGTAATGGGCGTACAAGATTGCCAAAAGCGCCAAAAATCGCCGGAAATTGAGAGCAGCAGCAATGGCCAGCCCCGGAGTGACGCAGATCCTGAAGCTAAGGCTCCCGATCATTCAAGCAAAGTAACTGCGAACTGTTAGCTCTCTCCGATCCCGGTAATTTTTCAGCAGTTTTGGTATTTCTGGCAATTCATTGACCCCTGCAAAACGCCGATGTTACCCTTGAGAGTTCGTCACGCCCCGGCAGAGGGTTCTGTCTCCCGGCATCCAAAGGTTTGAAAGGGTAACAGCGTGTCTTCAACAGCAGAAAGCCAGACTCTCAGGAAAACTGCGCTCAACGCGCTGCACCGGCGGCTCGGCGCCAAGATGGTGGATTTTGGCGGGTGGGACATGCCGGTGGAATATCCTGCGAGCGGCGGCCTGGTGAAAGAGCACATGGCCGTGCGCACCGGCGTGGGCATGTTTGATGTCTCGCACATGGGCGATATCCTCATTCGCGGCCCACAGGCGCTTGATGCCGTGCAATGGGTCAGTATGAATGATGCTTCTAAATTGCAGGAAGGCCAGGCGCACTACTCTGCTCTGCTCTATCCAGAAGGGACATTTGTGGATGACGTGATCGTCCACAAGATGGGCCAAAACGACTATCTTCTGGTCATCAATGCAGGCACGCGCGAAAAAGACCACTCCTGGGTTCGCAAAAACGTCAGCAAGTTCCGCTGCCACGCTGACGATGTCGGCGACTACTACACGCAGATCGCCATTCAAGGCCCACAGGCCCAAGCCACCCTGCAAAAGCTGACCAATGTTGATCTCTCGCAGATCAAAAATTATTGGTTTAAGCATGGAACTGTATGCGGTCTGCCGAATACGCTGATTGCCCGCACTGGATATACGGCTGAAGATGGCTTTGAAATCTATGTTCCTTCAGACGTCGCCACCAGCGAGCGCGTATGGAATGAGGTGACGGAAGCAGGCAAAGAATTTGGCATCGTGCCCTGCGGCTTGGGCGCCCGCAACACGCTGCGCCTGGAAGGCAAAATGGCGCTCTATGGCCACGAAATCTCAGACACCATCAACGTCTGGGAAGCCGCGCTGGACCGCTTCTGTAAGATGGAGAAGCCCGACTTTGTTGGCCGCGCTGCCCTGGAAAAAGCCAAAGCCGCCGGACTCAAGCGCATTCTGGTCGGTTTGGAAGCCATTGATCGTGGCATTCCGCGCGATGGCTACAAAGTGTTTGACGCTGCCGGCACCGAGATTGGCTACGTCACCAGTGGATCGCCCGCGCCATTCTTAAAGAAAAACATTGCGCTGGCTTATGTGCCGCCGTCGCAAGCAGAAATTGGCCATGAAGTTTTTGTTGAGATTCGCGGTCAGAAGGTCAAGTGCAAGATAGTTCCTACGCCGTTTTACAAGCGCGCAAAGAAATCTTAGTTCCTAAAATTAAGGACAGGTTAAAAGCCACATGGCATATCCGAAAGATTATCGATACACCAAAGAGCATGAGTGGGTTCAGGTGAAGGGCAACACTGGACTGGTTGGCATTACGGACCACGCGCAGGAGTCACTGGGCGATATCGTCTTTGTCGAGCTGCCCAAGGCGAGCGGGCAACTCCAGGCGGGCAAGAGCTTTGGCACCGTGGAGTCTGTAAAGGCGGTCTCGGAACTTTATGCTCCCGTTTCCGGCAAGGTGATTGAGGTGAACGAGAGCCTGAACCAGTCACCCGAAGCTATAAATAAGGACGCTCACAGCGCCTGGATGGTCAAGATAGAGCTCTCCAATCCGAAGGAAGCGGACGCGCTGATGTCGGCGGATGATTACGAGAAATATATTGCGGAAGAGAAGTGATTTTTTCTGAAATCCCGAGCATAGCGAGGGAGCCCTACTGCCGCAAAACATTTCAAAGTTGTGAAGTTAATAAGTTGAGGTCATGACGGCGTTGGAGGGAATAGTGATCCCTCGCTACGCTCGGGACTTCGGAGACAAATGCGCTACTTACCCAAATCCCCTGCCGATCGGGCGCAGATGCTGCGCGAGATCGGCTGTAAGTCCATTGACGATCTGTTTGCTCAAATTCCGGCGGAGTATCGCCTGAAGCGCGACGTGAAAGTGCCGCGGCAGATGGCCGAGTCGGAGATCATTGACTACTTCCACGATCGCGCTGCCAGCAACGCAGCCGGTTACGCCATGTTTCTTGGCGCGGGCGCTTACTACCACTATCGACCGGTGGTGATTGATGCCATGGTCTCGCGCGGCGAGTTTCTTACCTCATACACGCCTTATCAAGCCGAGATCGCGCAGGGAACTCTGCAGGCCATCTTTGAATTTCAAACCATGGTGTGCGAGCTCACGGGGATGGAAGTGGCCAACGCCAGCATGTATGACGGCTCTACCGGTGCGGCTGAAGCCATGATGATGGCTGTCCGCGTGACTGGACGCAGGGCCGGTGTGGTGGCGCGCAGCGTGCATCCGGAATACCGCGAGGTGATGCACACATACACGCAGCACCAGGGCTTGCCGATCACCGAATGCAATTTCCTTGAGAATGGCCGCGTTGACATGGCTGATCTGGAAAAGAAAATCACCAGCGATACAGCCTGCGTGCTGATCCAGTCGCCGAATTTCTTCGGAACAATTGAAGATGTTGCTGCCGTTGCCGATCTCGTCCACAAGAAAGGCGCGCTGCTGATCGTTTCCATTGCTGAGGCGCTCTCTCTCGGAATCGTTAAGCCGCCAGTTGAGGCCGATATCGTCTCCATGGAGTCGCAATCATTCGGCGTGCCGCTGGGCTACGGTGGTCCGTAT
>DASTCT010000242.1:0-5046 GCA_035710845.1 Candidatus Angelobacter sp. | reverse complement strand
GCGCGGCATCGGGAAGGAAGACGTGGAGCGCGGCATGGTCTTGGCAAAGCCGGGATCGATTACGCCACACACGAAGTTCAAGGCCGAGATCTACGTGCTGACCAAGGAAGAAGGTGGACGTCATACGCCGTTCTTCAAGGGATACCGGCCGCAGTTCTACTTCCGCACGACAGACGTGACGGGAGTGGCAGAGCTGCCGAGCGGTACGGAGATGGTGATGCCTGGCGATAACGTGGCATTGACGATTGAGCTGATTACGCCGGTGGCC
The DNA here is from genome assembly GCA_035710845.1 of Candidatus Angelobacter sp. Lineage (GTDB taxonomy): Bacteria > Acidobacteriota > Terriglobia > Terriglobales > Acidobacteriaceae > Angelobacter. Next base: position 4,778 of record DASTCT010000242.1, on the reverse strand, counting down.
ATGGAGAAGGGCCTGAGGTTCGCCATCCGTGAAGGTGGCAGAACTGTGGGCGCGGGAACGATCAGCGAGATCATCCAGTAAGAATTGAGTAATTTGGTAATTGGGTAATTTGAACCCAAGCCAACAACGAAACAGAAAATCTAGCCAGACTCTTGGCTCTAACGAGAAAAGCTAAGAGCCAATGGCTAAAAGCTAGGGGCTGGTTTTATGCGGGAAATTGTGACGTTACAGTGCGGCGATTGCAAAGAGCGGAACTATTCGACGACCAAGAACAAGAAGACGACTACTGGCCGGTTGGAGTTCAAGAAGTATTGCAAGCGGTGCCGCAAGCATACAGGGCACAAGGAAGTGAAGTAGGGCAGTAATTAGTAATTAGTAGTTAGCTGGGCTGCGCTGAACGATTGGTCGCAACGAAGAAAAGCTAATTACTAAGAGCTAAAGGCTAATTGCTGCAGTACAGGGGCGTAAGCTCAACGGCTAAACTGCCGGTCTCCAAAACCGGACTTGGGGGTTCGAATCCCTCCGCCCCTGCCAGTTTTGGATTTTGCAGGTTTGCTTGGTGGGGTTGTAGCCAGCGGTCTGAAAGTTTTGAATAGGCTATCGGCTCATTGCCAAGTGCAGGTTAAGGAAGGGACTCAATGGCTAAGGCGGTAACAATGGCGCGGGAAGGCGAAGGCAACAAACTTACTCAGTTTCCCACGCGGGTAAAGACTTTTTTGTCTGACGTTCGCAATGAGATGCGGAAAGTTACCTTTCCGAACCGGAAAGAAGTGCAGGCGACGACTACGGTGGTGATTATCACCGTGCTGCTTTTTGGGATTTATTTCTTCGTTATCGACCAGGCAATCGGAAGCGCAATTAATTGGGTGTTACACCGCATGCGGTAAACACCGGAAAGTTTAGTTTGAAGCATGGCAGCAGAAGAAAACATCAACACACCCGAAGCGGGGCAGGCGCCTCCACCGGAAAACGCGAACCCGAACATGAAGTGGTACATCATCCACAGTTATTCGGGATTTGAGCGCAAGGTCAAGGAATCGCTGGAATCGCGCATACAGGCTTTTGGCCTGCAGGAAAAAATTGGCAAAGTGGTGATCCCCACCGAGCCGGTGACAGAGATCCGTGCCGGCAAGAAATACACCGTGGAGAGAATGTTTTATCCCGGCTATGTGTTGGTGCAGATGGACCTGACGGGCTTCCGCACTGGCGGTGAAGGCGATCACGTTTGGCATGTGGTGAAATCCACGCCCCGCGTTACTGGTTTTGTTGGCACTGCGAATGATCCTACGCCGCTCACTGAGGACGAGGTCAACCAGATTGTTTATCGCGTGAACGTAGGCAAGGACAAGCCCAAGATTCGCGTGAAATTTGAGAAGAGTGAAACCGTCCGCATTACCGATGGGCCGTTTGCCAATTTCAACGGCATTGTGGATGAAGTAAATGAAGACCGCGAGACGCTGAAGGTGATGGTTACGATCTTTGGCCGCGCGACGCCAGTGGAGCTGGAGTTTGGACAGGTAGAGAAAGTGGCGTAGGAATTTTGTAATTGGGTAAGTTGGTAATTGAGTAATTTAAAAATTAAGCTCCGAGAAAAACGAGAATGTTGGAGCTGCAAAACGAGAGCTAAAGGCTAATAGCCAAGAGCTAAGGATTATGGCACAGAAAAAAGTACAGACATCCGTTAAGTTGCAGATCGAAGCCGGCAAAGCGACGCCGGCACCTCCGGTTGGGCCAGCATTGGGCCAGGCGCAGATCAACATCATGGAGTTCTGCAAACAGTTCAACGCTCGCACCCAGAATAAAGAGATGGCAGGGCTGATTATCCCGGTGGTGATTACGGTTTACACTGACCGCTCATTTACCTTTATCACCAAGACACCGCCAGCATCAGTGCTGTTGAAGCGCGCAGCCGGTATCGCCAAAGGCTCAGGCGCGCCGAACAAAGACAAGGTCGGCAAGGTCACAGAGAAGCAGGTGGCCGACATCGCCAAGCAGAAGATGCCTGACCTGAATGCTGCATCGCTGGAAACAGCGATCAAGAGCGTGAAGGGCACGGCGCGCAGCATGGGGATTGAGGTCGTTGGATAAGCAATTAGGAGTTAGCCAAAACAGGGATTCTCCCGATAAAAGCTAATTGCTAATAGCCAAGAACAAATTGCTAACAGATCGATAACACCACGGCGCGGAGAAGATCCCGAGAGCGGTGGGAGATAAGGAAAAAGCAGATGAGTCAAAGAGCAGGAAAGAACATCACGAAGGCGCGGACCGCGATTGAGAAGAAGCAGTATCTTCTCAGCGACGCAGTGCCATTGCTGCAAAAAGTGAAGTACGCCAAGTTCGACGAAACAGTTGAAGTCACACTTCGGCTGGGCGTTGATCCGAAGCATGCCGATCAGATGGTGCGCGGAACAGTAGTTCTGCCGCATGGGCTGGGAAAATCGAAGAAGGTGCTGGTCATCGCCACCGGTGAAAAGCAGCGCGAAGCCGAAGCTGCCGGCGCCGACATTGTGGGCGGCGAGGAGATGGTGGAGAAGATCCAGAAGGAAAACTGGACTGACTTTGACGCCGTGATCTCAACGCCCGACATGATGCGTTCGGTCGGTAAGCTGGGTAAGGTGCTCGGCCCCAAGGGCCTGATGCCCAACCCCAAAACCGGCACGGTCACCATGGACATTGCCAACGCGGTGAAAGAAATCAAGGCCGGTAAAGTTGAGTTCCGGACGGATAAGACTGCCCTGGTACATGTGCCGGTTGGAAAAATCTCTTTCGCGCCAGACAAGCTGGTGGAAAACGCAACCGCTGTGATTTCCAGCGTGGTGAAGGCGAAACCTTCTGTCGCGAAGGGCAAATACATCAAGGCGGCATATATCTCTTCGACCATGGGGCCCGGCATTGCGGTGGATACCACGCCGGTAGAGGCTGCGTCGAAGGCATAAGTCCTGGAATTTGTGACAGCGGAGCGCGAGGCTCCAGCTAAAAGAAAAGGATCTGAAAAATGGCGGTTACCAAGGCAAAGAAGGCTGAACAAATCGAGAAGCTCAACCAGGACCTGCAGAAGGCCAGCAGCATGATTGTGGGCACTTTTTCAAAGCTCACGGTGGCCAAGGATTTTGAGCTGCGCAAGACGGTCCGCACGGCTGGCGGCAGATACCAGGTGGTAAAAAACACGCTGGCCAAGCGCGCATCGGAAGGCACACAGGTATCGGAGGCGCTTAAGAGCCTGAAAGGCGTTACTTCGATCGCTTATACCAGCGGCGATCCGGTGGCCCTGGCCAAAGCGCTGAGCAAATACGTTGACGACAATCCGGAATATTCATTCAAAGCTGGAGTGCTGGAAGGCCGAGTCATCTCCCTGCAGGAGATCAAGGCACTGGCCACCATGCCATCAAAGGAAGAGATTTACTCCAAGCTGCTCTTCCTTATTAATGCTCCGGCGCAACGCCTGGTTACGGTGATGAACGCCGTGGGCAAGAACCTGGCCGTGGTTGTAAACCAGGGCGTAGAGAAGAAACGGTTTAAGGATGCGGGCGGCACAGTGGCCGAAGCGGCTGCAGAACCAACTGCCGTCAACAACCAAATAACGGATTAGACAGGACTAAGCCAAGTTTTTCTGAAGGACGTAGTGCGGCCTTCAGAATATAAGTTCTCGTCATCGGGGCATTCACGTGGCGCTAGTCTGGGCGCATTGGAACACGGTGGGGGCCAGGGGCGAATCAGCACAAATCTGAGAAAACAGTGGGAGATACAGAAATGGCAGACTTACAGCAGTTGGAAGATCAAATCGTAGGGTTGAGCCTGCTGGATGCGGCACAGCTCGTAAAGAAGCTCGAAGAGCGCCTTGGCGTCTCCGCGGCGGCAGCAGCTCCGGTGATGGTAGCCGGCGGCGGAGCGGCAGCAGGGGCAGCTCCAGCCGAGGAAAAGACTGAATTCACCGTGGTTCTGACCGGCGCTGGCGCCAATAAAATCAATGTAATCAAGGCAGTACGCGAGGTTACAAGCCTGGGCCTGAAGGAAGCAAAAGATCTGGTGGATGGCGCTCCCAAAAACGTGAAAGAGAACGTCTCTAAGGAAGAGGCTGAAACCATTAAGAAGAAGTTTACTGAAGCAGGGGCAACAGTCGAAATTAAGTAGCCCGTGGTCGCTGGAACCCCTTAACCAGGGGTTTCGGTGTGGTTATCCCTAAGCGCAAGCATGGGATACAAGGGTTTTAGGGGGCACAAGGGCAGCTGTGCCCCAAAAAATTCTGCTCAGGTATGTTGAATCTTGGGGAGCACTTCTGTTATCAAATAGATACGGTATTTTCTCTCCAAACCGGTGCTTACAAAATTTTTTTGACGCAGGATAGGCGTGGTGCTCCCGCAATATTCGCCTTGCTCGGAGTCGTAGCCAGACCTGCCGGTTTAGTTCTTATTGCAACGGGTCCGCAATTACGCGGACAGAGAACGGTCTTCAGACGGGTGCGGAAAAATACAACTTAGTCATTGCGATTCGCTCTTACGGCGTCAACGGGAACTTTTGTCTCCGTTGACCCGGTGTGTTTTCTGCCTGTCTGCAGATATTACGAAGCTTGATTAGTTAACAGGTTTGTCCGTTGATTGCAAGAAAGTTTTGCGCAAACCTTTTCACGTTCGCCGCGCGATGTAGCGAACGCAACAGAAAAAAGTTCCAGGAGTTATCATGCCGAACAAGAATGGCGCCTTCCGTCACCGTCTTGATTTTTCAAAAATTCCGGTAGCCCTGCAGATCCCGAACCTGATTGAGGTTCAGAAGCGTTCATA
>DASTCT010000241.1:0-20376 GCA_035710845.1 Candidatus Angelobacter sp. | reverse complement strand
AAATATGGACGAGGCGTGCTGGAGCAGATCAAGGCTTCAGCGCAAATCGGCTGCGGCAAGCACCAGGTGATTCCGATCGGCTGAGCGCCGTAATCAAGGCGTGAAATCGGAAAGCCAAACCGCTCGCCGCAGATTTCGCTGATGAACGCAGATCCGGGAAATGAGGGCAATAAAACGCCTCTATAATCATCCCGACCTAGCAAACTCAATTTAATCGAACTTAGCCGGCCGCAACCGAAATAGCCGCAACGGCGGTTGCGTTGTCGTTGGTTTGCAGTATCTGATGCCAGGAGAACATGATCAGCACCGGCAGCCGATTCTGACTGGAATTTAATTCATCGGAGTTGGTCATTCCGGTCAGGCGAACGCATTTCTCATTCGGCGCGACCTCAAGCAGTTTTTGCCCGTGCGCATTTAACCACGACCAGACCGGCTGCCAGAATCCCTTAGTGACGAGTTGGAAGCGCTCGCCGTCATTAAAGCTCAACCATCCGCCGCCAAGCCAATTGGGTTTGAACTGCGCGACCAGGCGTGCACCGGGTTCTTCCATAATCTCAGTGGCAGAGCTGCCGCAGCGCTGAAATGACCAGGCCCGGCCTTTGAATTCAGCCTGGGTCATCGATTTCCAAAAGCCGACACGCTGCAACGACCCAAGGATGGGGCCATTGGCAATAAGCTCGTAACGGCCCTTGATGCGGGATTTAATCCAGTTGAGCTGAATGGGAGTTGTGGCTGAAAAGGCAGTGCTCATAGACACCTCCTGGCTCTCAGCTACTACTTTATCCAAGTATGATTAAAACAAGATGAAAAGGTAAATATTCTTAAAATCTACGGAGTTACCCGATGACCGCAGCAGACTTTCGCAGGATTGCGCTGAGACTGGAAGGCGTGGAAGAGTATCCTCACGGGAGATTCCCGGCTTTTCGTGTAGGAGGCAGAAAGTTTGCTTCGCTGGCGTCGCAAGCCGAAGGCTACGGAAATCTGATGCTGACGCTGGAGCAGCAGGCAGCGTTTGTGGAAGAGGCGCCCGAGATTTTCCTGCCGATCCCTGGCGGCTGGGGAAAGATGGGACATACGCATATTCGCCTGGCGGCAGCAAGCAAGGATGTGCTGACGGGCGCACTCCAAACGGCGTGGAAGCTGCGAGTTGATAAGAACGCAAAAACAAGCCGAAAGAAATCAAGCGGCAGAGCGCGGAATAAAAGATAAGAGGCAGATACCCACTGCATTTCTTTGGCGCGCGGAGTGAACCCACAAGAACTTTGTGAGCAGCGGCGGTTTATCATATTCGGCTGCTTACATAACTTTTAGGAGCTGCCGCCATGCTGAAAAAGTTTCTCATCCCATGTTGTTTATTTGCATTGCTGTCTGGATTTGTGTTTGCCCAAAACATCACTGAAGACACGGACAACGCTCCGCGACCGGTAAAGCTTGTGCCTCCGCTACCGGCTGGCCCGGTGTACATCCGTTGCGGTGCGCTGTTTGATGGCAAGTCCGACCAACTCGAGCAGAATATCGTTATCGCCATAGAGCACGACCGAATTAAGCAGGTGGGAAAGTTGTCGCTGCCCGCAGGAGCGCAGGTGATTGATCTCTCAAATCTGACGTGCCTGCCCGGAATGGTTGAGTCACACACGCACGTTTTTCTTCAGGGTGATCGCAAGCCCGGCCAGTACGATGCGCAACTGCTGAAGCAGTCGGTAGCCTATCGCGCGATTGAGGCGACCACGGCCGCGCATGCAGCCTTGGATTGGGGCTTCACTACCATTCGCGATCTGGAAACCGAGGGCGCAGGCTACGCCGATGTCGATGTGCGCAATGCCATCAACAACAGATTGGTTTGGGGACCGCGCATGCAAGTGGTGGGACGTGCCATGGACGTAACTGGAGCTTATCCGCTGCAACCGGCGTATGCGTGGGATGTGATGGTGCCGATTGGCGTGCAGACCGTGGATGGAGTGGAGGGTGCGCGCAAGGCGGTACGAGAGCAGCTTTCGCACGGCACCGATTGGGTCAAGGTTTATGCCGACCGCGGCGGCAGGATCCATGACAACATCAACGACACGATTCCAACGTTTACGCTGGACGAACTGCGAGCCATTGTTGACGAAACACACCGTGAGTACCACCGTGTGGCGGCGCATGCCACAGGGATGATGGGCGTACACGACGCGGTAGAAGCCGGTGTCGACACGTTAGAGCACGGCAACTACATTGCGCCGGAAGATATGAAAACGATGGTCACCAAGGGCATCTGGTTCGTGCCTACGCCGTACGTCGCCGAATATGATGCTCAATGGCGGGCCGAACGCGCAGGCACTCAGCCGAAGGAATCGCCGGGACTGAAGATCGAGGAGGACACTTTCCGCCGTGCGTTGCAGGCGGGTGTGAAGATTGCGTTTGGCACCGATGTAGGCGCGTTCGAGTGGGACATGAGCCCCGCCCGGCAACTCGCGACCATGGTCAAGTGGGGCATGACGCCAGCACAGGCCTTGCATGCTGCCACGATCCGCGGCGCAGAGCTGATGCAGATGCAGAACGATATCGGCACGGTGGAGGCAGGGAAGTACGCCGACATCATCGCGGTGCAGGGTAATCCGCTGAACGATATTTCACTGATGCAGAAGATCAGCTTTGTGATGAAGGGCGGCGTGGTGTTCAAGAAATAGCGGTTAGACTATAAACTGCGTGATGTGTTCCACGTTACGCTGGCGACCCACCAGCGCGAGTCGTCGCAGAACAATTGCATGCGCCTGAAGAAGATTTATGAGAATTTTTGCGATTTCGGATCTTCATCTCGACTATCCCGAGAATGCTGAATGGTGCTCCACTATCTCAGAGCAGGAATACAAGTCTGATGTGCTGCTACTTGGGGGCGATATTTCTTCTGAATTGGCGTCCGTCCAGTGGTGCTTCAGTCGCCTGACCAAGTGCTTCAATAGAGTGCTTTTCGTACCCGGCAATCATGATCTCTGGCAGAAAAGGGACGGCACCAGCCGAACATCCATCGATAAGTTCAGACTGATCTGTACCATGGCGAACGATCACGGTGTTGCTACTGAACCATTGCATCTGGATCATGTATCGCTGGTTCCATTATTAGGATGGTATGACTATTCTTTCGGTCGTCCCACTCCTGAACTGCGGGAGGTGTGGGCGGATTACTATACCTGTTCCTGGCCAGACGGATTTCAAATTGACGAGATCGCCAGGTACTTTGATTCTAAAAATACCATTGATCCGCTCAGCCTGGGGAAATTTCGGATATCCATTTCTCATTTTTTGCCGCGCATCGATCTAATACCGGACTATGTCTCTCCAACCACCCGAATGCTTTTTCCTGTGTTTGGCTCAAATGCCATAGAGGGGCATATCCGGCGGCTGCATTCCAACATTCACGTCTACGGGCACAGCCACCTCAACCAATCAGTGGTCTTGGACGGAGTTCACTATATTAATAACGCTTACGGCTATCCTTCAGAGATCCATATAACGCAGAAAAAGTTTGTATGTATCTATCAAAACTGAAAGCTCGATTTCAAAGGCACAGGCAAGAGTGCCGGGCAAGAATGCTTGTGCCACAAAAGTCAAATGGCTGTCCAGGCCGGCTCTAAGCAGGCTATGAACTGCGCGAGGTGTTCCACATGACGCTGACGACCCACCAACGCGAATCGTCATAGAAGAGCTGGATGCTGTTGGAGTCGTGCTCGAAAGCTGGCTCTTTCGGGTCCCGCAGCGATTCGTACTTGCTCAGCACATGCGCGATGCGGCCAGTGATCTCAGTCTGGCGGCTGGTCTCGCGCTCCCAGAAGTTCTCAACGGCAAAGATCGGTTCGACGCGCCGGATGTAATCCTCAACAGTGAGCTGGCGAACATGGGGCTTCTGGCCGGCCACGGCAACCACCGGCATCAGACGTGCGCCATCGATGAACAGCGAGCGGTAGCGATCCCAATCGCGGGGTTGCCCGGCGGGACCGGAAAGCACTTCATACAAGGCATGCAGGATTCCATCAAGAGTGGAAACGTCAGATTCAAGCGCAGGCTTCATGATGCCGATTGTAATTTATTGGGCAAGTGCTTACCGCAGAGGAGCTTTGCCCAAAAAACAATTTTTCACTACTGATAAACGCTGAGAACACTGATAAGAAAGGCAAATTGTCAGTAGATCCTATGTGAAGCATTTCTTTGATCAGTGTTATCAGTGTAAATCAGTGGTAAGTGCAATTTTTGTGCAAAGCCTGGCAGAAGATAAGGTTTACAAGTCGAGCGAATTGCACGTTTGCGCCAGACGATTTTTACTGCCGCCTTCTTACTGCCGCTTCACGATTCGCATTTTCTTTCGGCTTATAGCGGTGCGGATGGCATCGATCAGAGCATCTGGGCCGTCGTCTCCATTCACGGAGGCATCCACATCAGTTTTCAAATCGGCCCATTTGCCTTTGGTGACAGCAATGATGGGAGAGTTAGGATTGTTCTCCCTGAAAAGCTCTGTCATCTCAGCAACATTTTCGGTTGAGAGTGAATAGCTCATGACGAGTGCATCGAACTTCTTTTTCCTAAGGATGTCCATTGCATCTTTCGTACCCGTAGGCAGCATCACCTCGAAACCGCCGCCCCTTAACGCATGCATTCGCAATAGCGCAGTCTCCAAATCAACGCTCAGGAGGAGCAACAATTGAGCGCCTTCCCGAATCTCTTCCGGCGCTTTCCGCTTCTCTTGGGTGAATGCCTTGATTGATTCTTCAAGAGCCAATTCAATCATGCCTCCGATACGAATCAGATCGGGTATGACATCACTGATCTCAATTGCAAGCAGGTTTTGCTGCGCAAAGTTTCCGATGGTATCCTGCAAAAGTTTAGCTTCGCGCACAAGCATCGGAATGGTGTAGCCTTGCTGTGATCGAGTTATGCCATGGTCTGCAGCGCCCGGCACGGCCGATTCCGATGCGTTGCCGGCATTTTTTGTGATGTCCTCAATCAATTGAGGAAGGCAATCGATTCTCTCTTCTTTTGATAGACGAATGGCCGCAATTTCATCATTTTGGTTTACACGCTTAAGCCATTCCGCAATGATTTGATCTCTGTTTTCCTGGACCAGCGCGGGCAGACGCTGGGGCTTGATTCTGCTGTGTGTTAACGATTTTGTGCCATCCAATTTGGACTTGATTTTGTTGACGAGTTCCTCTATGTCAGCGGGTTTCACGAAATAGTCATCCACTTGCTGGCGGATGGCTTCCAGCGCGGTTTCAAATGCGGGATATCCGGTCAGGATGAATGTGACCGCATCGGGCTGTGTCCGCCGCATGGCGCTCACAACGGTGAATCCGTCGCCTGGGCTTCCGATGTTCAGATCAGAAATAAGGACATCAAAGGTTTGGCTTCCGATAATACTCAACGCTTCAGGAACAGTGGCAGCCGCAACCACCTTGAATCCTACACTCTCGAGAATTGCCGGCAAGGTCAAACGTATCGCCGGCTCGTCATCTACAAACAAAATTTTGATCGCATCCGCCATTGAGAATCCCCCCAAAGCGGCCAGAAAAAACTAAGATGCGCAAATGAGGTGAAAAGGCTAGTCAGCGGTTTACAAATGCGTTATTTACCTTGTTTCAAAGGTTTACGTCATACCGCTATCCACAGGCAAAGCCTGAGAGCACTTCATGTAACGATATTCATCGCGGATTGTGACCAACTTGAGATTAAAATCCGCAAAGATCGAGAAAGGCTGCATCGCGGCGTTCTTATTGATCAGTGGTTCCATCCGACCACTTTCGCACAGGAACCAGAAACGTTGTCAGGTGCTCCTGGGTCTCTTTAATCGCGATAATGGGAGAGCCGGGAAGATCTGCTCCCCACGCCGCAGGATCGCCTTCTGAAAAGAAGAACATGAGATGCGGATGCCAGTGCCCAGCGTGATCATCTAAATAACCCTGCTTTGATAGCATGTAACACATGGCTCCGGGTTCCATGGCCGGCAGTTCTTTTTTATCGATTGCTGCTGCAATGGCCTCAACCATCTGAGCTTTGGTGCGGCCAGCGAGTATCAACTCCGTCTTCTTGATAGTGCGGGGAAGGTAGGAGTGCGCGGCTGCGGGATTAAAACAGATTGGACCACGCAGCTTCGGGTTCCAGAAATTCGGGTCATCGATTGGGGCAGTCCAGGAGCGTTCCACGACGCAAACAAAACTATTCTTCCCCTGAACCGCAGTTTCGTAACCATGGCGTCCAAGAACCAAGATCTCGGCGTCGCGGGAGATGGACTCCGGCGCCGCGCTCCGGGCCAGCGCGATTTCTGTATTCCGGTCCTGTATTAAGTATTGCTCAAGCGGGGCCATGTTGGGATAAGGTGTTTTGGCATCCTGCGCAGTTGCGAATCCTGCCGTGCCAAGTATCATCACCAGTAAGAGACTTTTCGCTACGATTGCGCTGATCCTCTTACCCTGCATAATGTGTCTCCTTATCAATTGAGAATCCTGGGATATTAGATTGATATCAACGTTATATGAATGACATCCTCTTGGCAAGATATATTGATATCAATATGATTGTTGTATGCGGACGGCAGCAAACCCAACATTTAAAACAACGCGCTTGGTACGAGATGCGTGTCTCTGCATGCATGTGCAACGCGCGGCAAGGGCGCTGGCACGGCGCTTTGATGATGCCCTTCGCCCGGTTGGCCTGACGAACGGGCAATTCTCGCTGATGATGTCCCTGAATCGTTCAGAACCACCAGAGATGGCGGAAGTAGCGAAGCTACTGGGAATGGACAGGACGACGCTCACTGCCGCTCTTAAGCCATTGCAACGCCGAGGCCTGCTTAAGATCACAGTGGACCCGCAGGACCGCCGCAGCCGTGTGATGACACTGACGCCTAAAGGACGCAGCTTGCTTGCACGCGCCGTTCCCATCTGGAGGAAGACCCACATCTCGGTGGAGGCGCTCCTTCCGGATAGCGATCCCGACCGCTTTCGAAAGAATCTACGCGCTGTCTCCTGAACTCTGGTAAGTACAATTTGGTTATCTATACATCGCGTGTACCGATGCAATCAATCCATTGCCATTGACCACAAAAGCTAATTTATTGCTGTTCTTTTCTGGTGGTGGTTTCAGGAATGCTGCCAGAAGTCGACGCCTTGGGTACAATACATGGTTCTTTTATGCGCTACGGGTTTGTTATCGACCAGGACCGATGTATTGGCTGCCACGCCTGTACGGTGGCGTGCAAGGAGGAGCACCAGGTCCCCATCGGAGTCTTTCGCACATGGGTCAAGTACGTAGAGACCGGCGAGTTTCCCCAAACCAAACGCCACTTCGGCGTGATGCGATGTAACCACTGCGACGACGCTCCCTGCATTGAGATTTGCCCCACCCACTCCCTCTTCCGCCGTTCTGATGGAATCGTAGATTTCGACAATCGCCGCTGTATCGGTTGCAAAAGCTGCATGCAGGCCTGCCCTTACGATGCACTTTATATCGATCCCAACAGCAACACCGCAGCGAAGTGCAATTTCTGTGCGCATCGCGTCGAGCAAAATTTGGAGCCGGCGTGTGTGATCGTCTGCCCAACCCAGGCAATTCTGGCCGGAGACATGGACGATATCAGCAGCAAGACTGGCGCGGTCATCGCGAACAGGAAGACCTCTGTTCGCAAGCCGGAGAAGGGAACGCAGCCCAAGCTGCATTACGTTGGCATTCACGACGATCTGCTGCATCCAACGCGGCTTCTCAAGCAGAACAGCTTACTTTTTGCGGAGCGGCGCGATACTCCGATGACGCTTGGCAATTTCGATGCAACACAGACGCGTGAAGTCTACGACGTGCCTCATCCCGCGCCCTGGGGATGGAAGATTGCAGCCTACCTCTGGACCAAGTCCATCGCGGCCGGCGTGCTTCTTGTCTTAGCTTCGCTGATGTTCCTGGGAACTCCCAATGCTCGCTTGAACATTGTCAGCCCAATCATCGCGCTGGTTGCGGTTGCTGCAACCTTGGCGTTGCTCATCTTCGACCTCAAACGTCCTGAGCGCTTCTTCTACATGCTGATCACTCCAAACTTCCGCTCATGGTTGGTGCTTGGCGGCAACATTCTTGTAATCTATGGAGCGCTTGCGGCCGCGTGGCTCTTTTTTGGCTGGTCTGGATCTGATGCTCCGGCGGTGATCGTATGGCCTACGATCATCCTGGCGATTGCCACTGCCTCATACTCAGCTTTTCTCTTTGCTCAGGCCAAAGGGCGCGATTTCTGGCGCCACAAATGGTTCAATGCCTGGCAACTGCTGGTGCAAGCGTTGGTCGCCGGATCAGCCGTGCAGTGGATCGTAACCATATTCCAACAGCCAACGGCGTTTGCTCCGCTTCTCTACTTTACATTCACACTAAAAGTGTCATTGGTTCTCTGGCTGATCAACTTGGCTATGGAACTTGTTTTGCCTCAGCGGACGGCAGAAGAACGCATGGCCAGATGGTCTTTGATTCGCGGCCCACTGAGTCGTCATTTCTTGGCGCTCGTTATTCTTGGGATCCTGGGCCCTCTGGGAATTTTGGTCTTCGGCAATTCAGCTGCGCTTGCGACTGTGGCGACGATCATGGCTTTGTTCGGCTTGTTCTGGTTTGAATACGTGTGGGTGCGGGCTGGGCAGTCCGTTCCGCTGAGTTGAGGCTGGCATGAAGGACCATCTCCCGCTAAATCCGGCTGCGCAGGAATTGGAAGCTCCCTCTTCCGGGCTCGCCAGCTTTCCCCCATCGAGCCGTTGGGATGATTGGGCAGAATTCGATCCTGCGCAGTGGCCGCGGCGCGTGAAGAAGAATTACTCGCTCATTCCGACTATCTGCTTCAACTGCGAAGCAGGGTGCGGGTTACTGGCATACGTCGACAAAGACAAGATGCGCATCCAGAAGTTTGAAGGGAATCCAGCGCATCCTGGCAGCCGTGGGCGCAACTGCGCCAAAGGGCCTGCGACTATCAACCAGGTGAACGATCCTGAGCGCATCCTCTATCCTTTGCGACGAGCCGGCAAACGCGGTGAAGGGAAGTGGCAGCGTGTTACGTGGGATGAGGTTCTCGACGACCTTGGCGGACGTATTCGGAAGGCACTGCAGGAAGGCCGTAAGAACGAGTTGATGTATCACGTTGGCCGCCCGGGACACGAGTTAATTTACAACCAGCGCGTGCTACATGCCTGGGGTATTGACGGGCACAACAGCCATACGAATGTTTGCTCCGCCGGAGCGCGCACCGGCTATGCCTTCTGGCACGGTATGGACCGGCCTTCGCCGGACTACGCTAACGCGCGTTTTATTTTGTTGCTGAGTTCGCATCTGGAAGCCGGACATTACTTCAATCCCCACGCGCAACGGATCATCGAAGGAAAATCCCGTGGCGCCAAAGTGTGTGTCGTGGACACCCGCCTTTCCAATAGCGCGTCCAAAGCCGATTACTGGCTTTCGCCGTGGCCGGGGACAGAGTCGGCGATGCTGCTGGCCATGTGCCTCATCTTGCTCGAGGAAAACCTTTTTGATCGCGACTTTGTGCGCCGCTGGGTGAATTGGGAAGAGTACTTGCGCTCCGAATTTCCGGGGGAACCACAGACGTTTGATCGCTTCATTGAAGTCCTGAAGCGGGTTTACACACAGTTCACGCCGGAGTTCGCAGAGAAGGAGTCCGGTGTCTCCGCCGCTCAGATCGTCGAGATCGCGCGCGAAGTCGGCCGCGCCGGTTCCGCCGTGGCAACGCATGTTTGGCGTAACGCGGCGGCCGGCAACCTTGGAGGATGGCAGGTCGCTCGCGCCCTGGAGTTCCTCACCGTGCTGGTGGGTGCTGTGGGAACGGTCGGCGGCGTCGCGCCGAATGCATTTAACAAATACATTCCCGCTCCGCCGCTCATGCCACCGGCCCCTAAGACGTGGAACCCGATGATGTGGGCCAAAGAATTTCCGCTTGCCTTTTTTGAGATGAGCTTTCTGTTGCCTCATTTCCTCAAGGAGCAGCGCGGCAAACTGGCAATGTACTTCACGCGCGTTTACAACCCGGTCTGGACCAACCCTGACGGCATGAGCTGGATTGAGGCGCTGAGCGATGAGAACAAGGTCGAATGTCATGCCTGCCTCTCTCCTACGTGGAGCGAGACCGCCTGGTTCGCCGACTATGTGCTGCCGATGGGCCATGCCTCTGAGCGGCACGATCTGATGAGCCAGGAGACGCATGCGGCCCGATGGATTGGATTTCGCCAACCCGTAATGCGCGTTGCGCTGGAGAAGCAAGGAAAGAAATTTAACTCGACCTATGAGGCCCATCGCGAAGCCGGGTTGGGAGAGGTTTGGGAAGAAGATGAGTTCTGGATTGAGCTCTCGTGGCGGATCGATCCTGATGGTTCGTTGGGGATCAGGAAATATTTCGAATCTCCGTATCGCACCGGCCAAAAGCTGACCATCGACGAATACTACCGCTGGATTTTTGAGAACAGCGTGCCCGGGCTTCCAGCAGCAGCAGCAAAGGAGGGTTTGTCGCCGCTAGATTACATGCGCAAGTACGGCGCATTTCTTGTCCAGGAAGAGTCTTATTCCGGCCACGAGCAGCCCATCGCACCCAAAGACCTGGAAGCAGCAACGGTTGACCCGCAAACTCACGTGTTGAGCGCAAAAGGCTCGGCGGTTGGCGTGCAGATTGAGGATAAAGCGCATGTGGGATTTCCCACTCCGTCGCGCAAGTTGGAGTTCTATTCCAAGACCCTTAAGGAATGGGGCTGGCCCGAATATGCGATCCCCGCTTACATCAAGAGCCACGTTCACCGGGACAATATCGACAGAAATAAAGGAGAGATGTTGCTTCTCCCGACCTTCCGGTTGCCGACGCTCGTTCACAGCCGGACCGGCAATGCGAAGTGGCTTTACGAGATCTCACATAAGAATCCTGTCTGGCTGCACACCAGTGATGCTGCTCGGCTGGGAGTCGGCACCGGCGACCTTGTGCGGATTGAGACAAGTATTGGCTACTTTGTCGATCGCGTCTGGGTGACCGAAGGAATTCGCCCGGGAATTGTCGCGTGTTCGCACCACCTGGGAAGGTGGCGATTGCAGGAAGATTCCGGAGGCGAGCGCTGGTCCACTGCGGTCGTGAAATTGGAGCAGATCAAACCGGGCGAGTGGATGATGCGCCAGGTACACGGTGTGCGTCCGTTCGCAAGTGATGATCCCGACTCCGCGCGCATTCACTGGGAGGATGCAGGTGTTCATCAAAATTTGGTCTTTCCTGTTCAGCCTGATCCGGTAAGCGGACAGCACTGCTGGCATCAGAAAGTGAAGGTGACCCGCGCTGTCGAAGGCGATCGTTACGGCGACATCTTCGTCAATACCAACCAGGCGCACCTTGAATATCAACGGTGGCTAAAGCTGACTCGCCCCGCCCCGGCAGGTGGAAAACTGCGACGCCCTTTGTGGCTGCCCCGGCCATACCGTCCTGATACTGAAGCGTTCCATCTGGATGGAGAAAAATCATGATGGTATAGCAAGTCTTTCAGTTCCTAAGTTCCTAGCAGAAGGACACAAATCCCAGAAGTGGAACGCTGCTTGATATTTGTTATGAGGCAAAACAAATGCCGCTGATCGAATCTAATGCGCTATACCACTCATTGCGAGGATCATTTATGAAAATCGGCATCATTGGCGCAGGACACATTGGCGGAACATTGACCCGGCGCTTCAGCGCGCTTGGACATAAAGTGTTTGTCGCGACTGTCAGATCTAAATATTTTCCCAATGTGGTGGAGCTAGATCAGGGTGTTCATCGTATAGGGGTTCCAAAATCTTTGTATTTATTATGTCGAACACTTCCGCAATTACGATTGCATAATGTGATCCGTCGCTAGGTGAACTCCGCCTAACAACAGCAGCGGACTCATCAAGTTGACGGCAGATTTCAATGATTCGGGCACTAATATCGGTTGCTATTTTGGCATCCATTATCCTGTGCCTCCTAAATAATGTTGAGATGCTGCTTAAGGTAATGGCCTAAAGTCTGTCGGAAACCCGGTGTTGGGTACATCATTCCATTTCCATTCACTAGCTCCAGGCAATGAGCCGAGAGTAGAGCCAACCATAAACAATGCAAGCTGGAGAGCCTGAATCCCATCTATGCCCATTATTTTGTGAGTATTCATTGTTTCGCCTATAACAATCTCATACTCACATACGAAAGCATCAAGGTCTGCATAAGGCATTCCCAGAGTTACGTGGACCTGCTCTTGATGCCCATTCAGCAGGCAGGTTAAGTTTCGATTAGCGATAGGATTTTTAATATTATTCATATTCATTTTCACCAGCACTAAAAGTTGAGAGATGGGATTGGCTGACCCGCATTGCATGCAGCCAAGCGAGTTGCTGCTTGTGCCCAACAATTAGCCGATTTCGCTCTCCTACATACTGCGCTGTCCTGTTCATACTGTTTACTGCACTCAGGTTTGTTAGACTCTGCCGCGTCATACACATAGGTTGCCGTGACATCGTTATCGACATTCATAAGACGGTTTCTGTCCCTGTTTATCTCCAGGCCGAATTTCCTGACTAATGATTCAGTGTGAAACTTTTTGTCGGCTGAGTTTTCAAATCGCCTGCAACAGGGGTTTTTGGTCTTGGTTCACATCCATCGCATAGTAATGTGTGAAATGTTTCGGGGACGGATCCCCCGGGTATACAAGAGCAGAGTTTGTAAAGTGTGTCACTCTGCCCGAGTGAAAAGATACCTCAATCTCAGATTGTCCCTGCCACTTAACGGATAGATTCGTAAAGTCATAACCATTCATGAAACACTGGGATGTCTTATCGGGATGGTCAGGAAACACGTGACTGCCCATATTAGCAACGCAGATATCCACAATCTCGCTCCCGGAGTTGTTGAATTCCTGCGTGCGAACCATCACCTTAAAGGGGCCATTGCCAATTTCAGATATGCTTTGGCGAGTGATT
Organism: Candidatus Angelobacter sp.; assembly: GCA_035710845.1. Lineage (GTDB taxonomy): Bacteria > Acidobacteriota > Terriglobia > Terriglobales > Acidobacteriaceae > Angelobacter. The sequence goes on along the minus strand of DASTCT010000241.1, from coordinate 7,416 downwards.
GTGCTGCACGATTGCAAGAAGATCATCATGCAGCATAGAAGGCAAACCATTATTTTGTGCATGTTGCTTTGTACCCCGCTGGAACTTGTTGGGCGGCGCTGTTATCCATCCCGAAACGATTGTTTGTATCCTTGTGGTTAGCTGCCTTTGCGTACGCTCCGGCCAACATCTCACCAACGCAGTTCATTCCAGCGCCTTGTTATCGCGTAGGGAATACCGAATACGGCCCCCAAATATGCGTAATTCAAAAGTGCCCAAGGCAACTGAACCGTAGCACCTTTTACCCACCCGATAGTAAAAATGGTTAAAGAATATATTCCTGGCAGGAAAAGCAGAAGAACTGCCCACTTCCTAAGCTTGAAGAGTCCAACGCCTGTCACCACGAAGTAAAGAAACAGGTAAAACAGAAAGCTCCAGTTAGGACCATGATAGTACAAGCGAGAACGCAGGTTCGCAATGAACAGCAGCAAGCAAACAATACCCGCGCATATACAAAACCGGGCAGTTACTCGAACAATAGAAGTTGGATTTGAGCTCAAAATGTTCCGCAGTTCTCCTTCATAAATTCTGGTGTGAACAGATTCCTAAACCCATATCCGCCAGCGGCTAAGGCCATCGTTCGACTCTCGATAGGATCTTGGAAAGGAAGCGAGTTCGTGATTGGCGCGCCAGTTGCCAGGCGTACTCCCGTCCAGACCAGTTTACCTATGATATATGCGGGTATCTGCGGGCCTGGAATCAGGCCCGTTGTCCGCAGGTCGGTAAACCAATCAACCTTCACTGATCCAACTGCCGTTTCTGTGTATGCATTTCCCGGAGTTGAGCTGTTAAAAGGTTCAACAGTGCCGTCACCAAAACCAATAGCGGATTGCCAAGCTGCCGCAGTAGTCCCGGATTTTTCTTCTCTTTCCAAAAGCGTATTGGCTGCTCTGCATTGCGCAATTGTCATTCTCTTTCCACCGCCACCGCCACCACCACCACTGCCGCCACTTGAGCCTCCTCCTGCACAAAAAACTAGCGTAGGCGGTCCTGTAACTTCGAATTCTCCATCTTCTGCCTTGTTGGAGACAAGATTATAAGAATACAAGCAATCACCAACAAGGAAATAACTCGTTTCAAGCCCAAGTGGATCAACTTGCATCGTCGGTGCACCAAAGACATAGTTGTATCTGTTTAGAGATTGCGGATTGCTAAAGTTCATGCTGCCCAAATACGGATCGGGACTAGTCCAGCGACCTTGTGTACCGCTCAACTGACGGAACCAGGTGTGTTCAAGATTGGATTCAGAATCGTGAATATCGTCCGTGAAATGGTTGAAGCCCCATTCGGTTCCAGTGCAGCTTGCGCCGTCACCAAAGGGCAAGCTGGTGCAGGTTTGCGAGTTGGCGCCGCTAATGCTCGACATGACTCGTTTGGTGCCCAACCAGTCCGTATGCAGGAAGTTCGTGGTAGAGCCGGAATATGTTGCCACATGGCGGCCTCCAGCGTAAATTTCGCCGAAATTCCAGACACCGCTGGTTGGGTCAAACAGCGTTATTGCGCGGCCGGAGAGGTCATACAGATATTCCGCAGCGTTGGTTTTTACTCGCTGGCCTTCTGCATTATAGGTGTAATTATATGTGCCAACGGAGTTAACGACTTTGATCAGCCGGCTTTCGGCATCGTAGGTGTAGGTATTGCCGAGGCCGTCTGTAAGGACATTGCCGAGAGCATCATAGGTGACCCCGCTGCCGATGATGCGGTTGTTGCTATCAAACAGGTACTGCGGCGCGGGGCCACCTTGCGGCGCGTTCTGCTGCAAGCGGTTGCCATAACGGTCATAGACGTAGCTGAAGGTTTGTGCGCTGGAGTTCTTGTTTGAGCCGGCGAGCCGGTTGAAATTGTCGTACGAATAAGTCCAGTTGCCGTTAACGCTGTCATTTCCGGAAGTGACACTGCCATTTGCGGCAAGCCCGAGGCTGAAGGAATAAGGCGTAGAAGAATATGACTGAGGAATGCCCCGGGTGGAATAGCCCACGGTTTCATTGAGGCCGTTACCCAAAGTGTCACCGACGGCGCCGAACTGGTTGTAATGCACGTTGCTCAAGAGTGTGGCCGGGTGTTGCGAGTCCACAAAGCTGCTGGTCATGCCGGTAAGACGGGCCGCGGAGTTGTACAAATAAGTGAAAGTCACGCCTGTGCCATTGCCGGCCGAAATCAAATCTCCGGCGAGATCATAGCCATAACTCAGCAGATAGGCAGTAGTCCCGCAGACACGCGGCGTGCACTGCCAGTTGATGACCGGACGGCCCATGGAATCATAACCGAAAATTTGTCCCGTGGTTGAGCCAGCGCTTTCGGAAGAAAGGCGGCCAATGGTATTGCTAAGACTTTTCGACCAGGCCGTGGATTCATCGTAATTGAAAGTAGCCGATGGCGTCCCGGAGGGGTCTCCTGTGTAGGTGCGGGTGCGAAGACGATCCAGCTCGTCATAACCGTAATTGGTGGCCACCGTTACTGCGGAATTGGTTTGGTTGGGCGCAGGGCGGGTACGCACAGTCAGCAGGCCGTCATTGTTATAAGTATAGGACATGGTTGAGCCCGAACCCCACTCCGGCTCGCTCTCAGAGGTCATGCGGGAGAGGCTGTCAAAAGCGAATATGCGATTGACAAGGCTGCCTTGCGTTACCGAGGTCAAATTGCCGAGCGTGTTGTAGCCGTATGTGGTGAGGAATCCCGTAGCCGCAATATCAAGCCCGCAACTTGTGGGAGTTCCGCCGTTCCCGAGCAGGCTGACGCTGGTAACCTCGCAGATGGCGGTCAGACGGCCCAGCCCGTCGGATTGCTGAATACGGCTCACGTTAAAGGAACCATTGCCTTCATCGGTAATCTGAGCCGCGCGTCCGCTGTAACTGACCTGGACTGTGCTGCTGTCTGAGTGAGTGACCATGGTGGTTCTGCCCGCTCCATCATAAGCAAAGCTGTCTCCAGCACCGGAGCAGACCTGCACGCCCGTATAGGACGAAGCCTGGTAAGGATAGGACTGGAACTTTGTGCGTCCATTGCTGTCATAGCAGACATCAGTCACGTCATAAGGCGTTGCTTCGGCATTGGCGACCGCTGTACGTCTGACGCGGCCGTATGAATCAAGCAAGGTAGCGCTGAAGGTGGAACGAGAGGCATCGATCTTCTTCTGTACATCGGTTTCCGTTGGACTCGGATAGGAAACCGAGGTCTGTCCGCCATCGGGGAAATTGGTTAGCAGAGGGCGCAGCATCAGATCGTAAGTAAAAGTAGTTTGTTGGCCATTCTGATCTGTGGTCATCGAGGCCAGCCCGGTATTGGGTTCGTACTGAGTGCTCGAAATATGGCTGGCGGCATTGGGCGAGCTCGTAGCCGGCTGAGTCACTTTTGTGAGGTAAGCGTTTGAGTTGCGATTGATGCCGTCGCTGAAATTATCGGCATAAGAAAATGTTGTCTGGTGACCACCGGGATCAGTGCTGGTAAGCACATTACCGGTATCGTCGTAAGTAAAAATCGTGCTGAGATTGGCGCCGGTCGTATCAAGCCATTGGCTTTGTGTGGTGAGATTGCCGCGAGAACCGGTAATGGCAGTATGCATGGGAACGCTGGTGGTTGTGATGGCCGCGGTTTCATCATAGGCGAAGGTGGTCTTAGCTTTTTGATTGCCGCTGCCATCCTGAACAATAATGCTGGCTGGATGGTCAGCGATGTTATTGCCAAGCGCTGCATAGGCAATGATTGTGCTGCGAAGCAGCGGGCCGGGAGTATTGACGCCAAAATCATACTCGTTAAAACGCGTAGGCAGTCCCAGGAGCGTGCTAAATATCGTGGTTGTTCGTGATTGTTGGTTTCCAAGCGTCAAATACTTATCGATGGAGCTAAAGGGGAGGGTAAGGGCTGCGCTGGTGCAAGGCGGCACCCCGCCGTTATAACAGGTGTCAATCTGGCTAAGCACGGTTGGACCGGAACCCTGATAAACGATGCGCTGGGTCTCATAAAAGTTATTGGAGCTGGTTTGAAAACTAATTGTTGTTTTGTTAGGAGTGCCGGGAGTGGCGTCGTTAAAAGTAGTGGTCCAAGCGGTTCCAGAGCCGCTGCGGCTGTAGCTTGAAGTACCATCTGTGGTAGCGCGACTAAGACCAGCCGTGCTGCCGTCTGCGCAGATAATTCCGTTGTTGCCGCCGGTATAGTTGTAAGTAATTGTGGCTCCGGTGGGCAAAGTAACAGACTGGATGCGTCCGGTAACGTCTCCTGCAAAACCCGGCGTTGGCTCATAAGTAAATGAATATGAACTGCCATCAGGATAAACGATGCTGCTAACGAGTGGGTTGCTGGTGGGGCCGTAATCTGTGACACCCACACAGCCAAAATTGGTTTTGACCGTGTAGGTACTGTAATTTACGGTGACAGTGCGTGGCGTATTAGTGCTGTCATGATAGGTGAACACTATCGGGTTTGGCGCAGCGCCTGAAACCGTAAGTACGTTCATCCCCAGCGTATCTGTAAATATGCCCCCACTAACGGTGATTTGGTTGCCGTTGGCGTCAGTTTTAGTACCGGAGCCACTGATAGGAGGTTCAACCGTCTGCCCAGATGGGGTAATAACAAATCCACCTGGCACCACTTCGAGACCGGAACCATCAGTCGCATACTCGGAATTGAAGATGCCAGGATCGCAAGGCACTTCCCCATCAGACTGCTGAGCGAATATCTGGTGAGTTACACCGAAGGTATCGGTGTAAGGGCCCCACGTGTGCACGGTATAAGAATATCGATGATGAGTAAGATCGGTGCAGCTTGCCCCCGTGCTTTTGAACCCCATTCTACCGGTCAATCCATCACTGGATCCGCTCCAGCCCCAATTCACTACCGGCACCCATGTGCCGGAAGCAGGAGACCAAACAGAACTATCAAAGGTCAATGCATAATTGAAAGGGATCCCACGGCCAGGTTTGGAAAAAACTGGGAATGTATAGTGAACATTGAGATTGCCGAGGTTGGTTATGTCAGGTCCAGATGAAAAGCTACCAAATGGTGACAAACCGGTAGCAACTTGGCCTATAGCGGTTAGTGACATCAATGCAATTAAGATTACGCCTGCTAAATATTGCAAATTCTGTTTCTTCATATTAATTCTTTCCCCAAAAACGACTTTGCCGCGTGCCACAGATAGATAAGATTGTTCCAAATTGGCAGAAAACTACCGTTTGCGAACCAGGCACAATTCCGTTGCACAAGGAAATCAGAGGAATTTCCTTAAGGGGTGTGGTGAGAACCTTATAAATGAGAGTAGATCATCTAGCAAGTCACTAGTTAGTAACTAGAACTATTTTCGCGTTTAGCATTTCTTATGCGCCGGGTACGAAGAAGCGAATTGCCCAGAAAGTAAGGGCTGCAACTATGGCTGAAGCAGGGATGGTGAGCACCCAGGCCCAGACGATCCGCTGGGCAACGCCCCATCGGACGGCAGAGAGACGCGTAGTTGAGCCGACGCCGACTATAGCTCCGGTAATGGTATGCGTGGTGCTAACGGGAATGCCGTGATAAGCGAGGAAGAAAAGAGTGATAGCGCCTGCACCTTCTGCGCAGAATCCGCCGACAGGCCTGAGTTTGGTGATCTTGGAACCCATGGTGTGGACGATGCGCCATCCGCCGAAATAAGTTCCGAGAGCGATGGCGGCATTGGCTATGACGATAATCTTCCACTTATAGTCGCCCCAGCCAAAGGCAAATTGCTGCGGAGTAAGATAGCCGCCGGCCAGGAGCGCTCCGGCAATGATCCCCATGGTTTTTTGCGCGTCATTGCCGCCGTGGCCAAGGCTGTATGCCGCAGCGGAGAGGAGTTGCAGTCGGCGGAAAATTTTATCCACGGTGCGAGGAGCGGCGCGATTGAAGATCCAGGAAACGGCCACCATGAGCGCGAGGCCGATGACGAGGCCAATAAGCGGCGCGAGCACGATGAAGATCAGAGTTGCCATCCATTTTTCGCCTAGGCCGGGAATGGTGCCGACAAGCGGCCAATGGAGTTTAGGTTGCCGGACAAGAACTTGCCATCCGGCGCGAGCAATGGCTGCACCGGCCAAGCCACCGATGAGAGCGTGAGAAGACGAAGTAGGCAGACCGAGTACCCAGGTAAGAAGGTCCCAGATGATGGCGCCGGCGAGCGCAGCCAGAATCACATACTGCGTGACTTGTTTAGGATCAACCAGGCCGCCGGCAATGGTTTTGGCAACTGCGGTACCGAAGATGAATGCTGCAAGAAAATTGAATGCTGCAGCCCAGACAACGGCCCATCGCGGCGAGAGCACGCGGGTGGAGACGACTGTGGCAATGCTATTGGCAGCGTCATGAAAGCCGTTGATGAAGTCGAACGAAAGCGCGATCAGAATGGTGACAACTACCAGCAATAAGCTCGCGTGCACCTAATATCTCCTGTCGCTTGGCTCCAAACCGCTTGTGAATGTTTTTGCGTTGAGTTCATTTCCGCTTCTGCTGCAAGCGGCTGGGCGCGTGATCGGCCTAGCCGCTACCAAGGTTTTATGCGCTCTTTTTATGCACTCTTTAGCACTACGCCTTCAATCACGTTGGCAGCGTCTTCAGCTTTGTCAGTGGCGGTTTCCAGCACCTCATACAGTTCTTTAAGCTTGATGAGCGAAATTGGGTCTTTCTCCTTCTCAAAAAGAACGGCGATCGCCGAGCGAGCAATACCATCAGCTTCGTTTTCCAGACGGTTGATCTCCACACAGTTTTCCAGAACGTTGTCATGATTCTTGCCCAAGCGAGCAAGCGCGTCGGTCAGTTGGTCAGACTGTTTGATGATGATATCGGCCAGCAGGGTAGCGGGCGGCGGCGTAGCCGTAATCTTGTACATAATGAGTCGAACACCGGCGGCGTAAACAAAATCAAGTACGTCATCAAGAGAAGAAGCCAGACGATAGATGTCTTCACGATCAAAGGGAGTAATAAAAGTCTGGTTCAGCTTGGTGAGGATGTTGTGAGTCATGTCGTCGCCACGATGCTCAATGTCTTTGAGCTGGCGAACGCGGGCGTCGACATCGCGGAAATCCTGCAAGGTTTGCTTCAGCAGGCGAGCGCCGTCACCCAGATTGCTGGCCATGTCAGCGAACATGTCAAAAAATTTGGTGTCTTTGGGAATGAGACGGACCATGAATCTACAGCGCTCCCCCGTATACAGCGTTAAAGAACCGTTAAAGTCAACCGAGAAATATCGCACGCTGGCTGTGATCTGGTCAAACGCCGGGGCGGGGAAGTCAGGGGCGACGCATCTTAAATGCTATATGCACGAAAGGTTTAGGGAGATGAGATGGGGAGATGGAGAATCCCCTAAAGTATTTTGCAGAATTGCGCGACCCGCGGGTGGAGCGAACGCGGGAACACCTGCTGGAAGAGATT
>DASTCT010000240.1:0-9731 GCA_035710845.1 Candidatus Angelobacter sp. | reverse complement strand
AAAGATGAAAAATCGCTAATAAAAATCGTGCTCTGTCCCATATTGGGAACACTGGGACAATGCACAGGGGTGCACTGACTGGCAGTACTAAAAGACGTAAAATTTTCTCTTAGGCCACTACGCTAGGGACAGCAGCGCGGCGAGGCAGGAATTCACCGATGCGACGAATTTGAGCGCCTACGCTTTTCAGCTTTTCCTCAATACGCTCATAGCCGCGATCAATGTGGTAAACGCGATCCAAAATAGTTTCGCCATCGGCCACCAGCGCGGCGATAACCAGTGAAGCAGAAGCGCGAAGATCAGAACACTGCACAGCGGCAGAACTCAGCGGCGTCTTTCCTCGCACCACGGCTCGGCTGCCTTCAACTTTTATGTTCGCGCCCATGCGCGTCAGCTCCTGTGCGTGCATAAAGCGGTTCTCAAAAATATTTTCCGTGATGATAGAGGTGCCTTGGGATTGCGTCGCCAGGGCCATGTACTGGGCCTGCATATCGGTAGGGAAGCCCGGATACTCTTCTGTGGAAACATCGGCCGCAATGAGCTGGTGGCCGTTGGTCACGCGCATGGAATCTTGAGCCGTCGTAATTTTCACGCCGCACTCTTCCAGCTTTTGAATCAGCGCGCCCAGATGGATGGGATCGCAGTTGGTAAGCGTGAGGTCGCCGCCGGTAAGAACTGCGGCAATCACAAACGTACCCGCTTCAATACGGTCAGGAATAATGCGATGCCGCGCACCGTGCAGCTTATCGACGCCCTGAATCCGAATGGTATGCGTGCCTGCGCCTTCAATTTTTGCGCCCATCTTGGTCAATAAAACAGCAAGATCCGCGACCTCAGGTTCGCGAGCGCAGTTCTCCATAATGGTCTCGCCCTGGGCGAGAGTGGCTGCCATCATCAGATCTTCCGTGCCGGTAACGGTAATCTTGTCAAAGATGATATGCCCGCCGCGCAGTCGGTCGGCGCTGGCTTCAATATAGCCGTGCTCTTGTTTGATGGAAGCGCCAAGCTTCTCCAGACCTTTCACGTGAAGATCGATCGGGCGCGCGCCAATGGCGCAGCCTCCAGGTTGGGAGACGCGGGCGCGACCCATGCGCGCAACCAGCGGCCCCAGAACCAGCGTTGAAGCTCGCATGGTCTTCACTAATTCATAAGCTGCTTCAGGGTTAACCAGGCGGCTGCAGGAGATAGTGGTGCGATGGGAGGCGCGTCCATAGCCCAGTTCAACCTCAGCGCCCATGGAGACCAGCAGATTGCGCTCAGTCTGAATGTCGCGTACGTCAGGAATATTTTCCAGGATCACCGGCTCGTCGGTGAGGATGGCGGCTGCCATCGCCGGAAGGGCGGCATTCTTGGCGCCGCTGATGCGGACGTTCCCCACCAGGGGACTACCGCCGCGAATTACAAACTTATCCATAAGACTCTCATGCGCAATCGCCAGATCGTTGAAGTTGATCCGTATGGTCCGGCTGCGCGTAACCGGCTTCTTCAGTCCGTCTCCGGCAATCTCTGGCAGCACGATGGCTGCTGTTGTAGGCCGGACCGCTGGTAGCTTGGGAACGATCTTCATCTAGATTACCCCATGGCAACCGCCTGCCGAACGTTGCCCTTAACGCTCTTGAGTCTCTGTAATGCTTGCTTCCGGTCTAAACCGGTCTTCAACATGATGAGTGCTACGGCAACATGGTTATCCGCAGCCTTAAGAGTTTTTGCGGCGCTCTCCCGGTCAACCCCAGCCGCTTTTTCCAGGATTGCCAATCCTCGTTCCACCAGCTTGCGGTTGAGAATCTGGACGTTCACCATCAGATTGCCGTAGACATAGCCCAGCCGGGCCATTGCTCCTGTGGAAAGCATGTTGAGGGCCATTTTTTGTGCAGAACCAGCCTTCATACGCGTGGACCCGGAAACCACCTCCGACCCGACCTCCATCGCGATCTCAATATCAGCAATCTGCCCCAGCTCTGAGTTGCGATTGCAGACCACAGCAATGGTTTTGGCCCCTTTCTTGCGTGCATATTCCAAGGCAGCTACCGTATACGGGGTGCGACCGCTAGCAGCCAGGCCGACCACAACATCTTTCTTGCCGGGCTTGCGCTTGCGCAGGTCAAGACGGCCGCTGGCGCGCGAGTCTTCGCTGGATTCGGTCGCGCGGCTCAGAGCTTCGGGACCACCGGCAATCACGTACTGAATGATCTTGGGATCGACGCCGAAAGTTGGCGGGATCTCCGATGCATCCAGCGCGGCGAGCCGTCCGCTGGTGCCCGCGCCCACATAAATCAGCCTTCCACCACTTAAAATCGCATTGGCAATGAGGTCAATTGCCTCCGCAATCTGCGGCAACGCCTGCTCAACGGCAGCCGCCACCTTCTTGTCTTCCGCGTTAAGCAGGCGCGCGATCTCCAGCGCAGAAAGGGTATCCAGTGCAGCCGAAGCGCTGTTGGGCTGTTCGGTTTCCAGGCTCGGAATGGCGTCTTCAGGAAGGATCACTTGGTCCTGCACTTTAGGGCTTCGTTAAAGGGCCTCGATGATGGCATCGTGGAAAACGGGCCGGATTTGTTTGATTAACTGCGAACCACGGTCCGGCCAAGTGCGGTTGGTAAGCAGCGTAACAGAGAGTTGGCGATCAGGGTCAATCCATAGTGAAGTACCTGTATAGCCCAAATGGCCATAGCTATGCGAGGAAAAATATTTACCGGACTGAGACGGTTGGGAAGGCGTGTCCCACCCCAGAGCGCGCGATGTTCCGGATGGAAATTCTTCACGTCGGGTAAAAATTGCCAGAGTCTCCGGCTTGACCAGAGGTGTGCCGCCTTGCAACATACATTGTGCAAAAACTGACACGTCCAGGGCAGTGGAAAAGCACCCGGCGTGGCCAGCCACACCGCCCATAACGTAGGCATTTTCATCGTTGACCTCGCCACGGACGATGCGATGACGGAAAGTGCGATCGTCCTCAGTGGGCGGGCTCCATGCTCGATATGGATATCGAGGCGGATTGAACTGGGTGAGCAGCTCGAGCGGCTTGAAAATCTCACGTGTACAGAACACATCCAGCGGTTCGCCCGCCATGACTTGAAGCGCCTCTCCCAGCAGGATGAAGCCAATATCACTGTATTCAACGCGTGTACCAGGGTCGGCGGTTAGCGGAACTTCAGGGGCTTGGCGGATCAACTCTTCCTTGTTGCTGCCGGTTTGAAAAAGTTTGACATAGGCAGGCAAGCCAGAGGAGTGCACCAGAAGCATGCGCAAGGTGACCTGCCGGCGGCGAGGATCGCCACCAGCAAAGCCGGGAAGCAGTTCAACCAGCGGTTGCTCGAGCTGAAACTTCTTCCGGTCATACAGGATCATGCAGGCAGGAGTCGTGGCTATCACCTTGGTGACGGAAGCAAGATCGTAAAACGCATAGGATTTAACGGTCCGGGAACAGCGGCCATAAGTGAAATGCCCGAAGCCTTTGTGCGCGATCAGCTTGCCCTGGTGAGCAATCGCAATCGCCGCGCCGGGAAATGCCTGCTGCGCGATGCCGGAACGCAGGACGTCAAAAGCGGCGTGAAACTGTTCATCCTGGCGGTCAAAGGCAGGAGACAAAATGTGGTTGGTACTTTGGTGCAGAAAATGTCCTCGTGTTGCTTTTGTTTTCGGTTTATAACACACTCAGTTCAGAGATGAAATTTCCACACAAGATCATAAACCTGGTTCCTGTAATCATTTTGCTGGCAGGTTCTGTTGCTGCCGCGCCGCCACAAAAGCATACCCAGAAAAAAAAGAAAGCCGCGGTGAAGGAGACCCCCAATTTTGCTCCGGTTGACCAGCTTGTGCAGGAGCAGGTCAACAATCAGGCAATCACCGGCGCAGTGCTTGTTGTAGGCCATGGAGGAGAGATCGTCCACCAGAAAGCCTTTGGGCTTCGCGCAACCTCGCCGCGATCTGAGCCCATGACTGTGGACACGATTTTTGATCTGGCCTCGCTCACCAAAGTGGTTGCCACCACGCCCAGCATCATGCGGCTGGTGCAATACGGGCAGATACGCCTGGATGATCCCGTGGCACACTACATTCCTGATTTTGCGATGAACGGGAAGGACGCGATCACCGTCCGGCAACTGCTCACCCACTATTCCGGATTGCGGCCCGATATCGACTTGAACCCGCCATGGCAAGGCACTGACGCTGCGTTCCGCCTGGCGGATGAAGAAAAGCTGCAGGCGCCGCAAGGTTCGCTCTTTATCTATAGCGATACGAATTTCATCGTGCTGGGTGAGATGGTGCACCGAATCTCCGGCATGACGCTGGATAAATATGCTGAGGTGCATATATTCCAGCCGCTGGGCATGAAGCATACGCGCTTTCTACCTCCGCTGGAGTGGAAGAACAAGATTGCTGAAACCTATGCGCCAGACAGAAAACAGATTCTGCGCGGTGTTGTGCACGATCCTCGGGCCGACCGCATGGGCGGAGTAGCCGGCCATGCGGGCTTGTTTTCAACGGCGGGCGACCTTGCTCTATACGCTCAGGCCCTCATCAGCCGCAAGGGTATTTTGGATGGCGACATCATTGAGAAGATGACCACGCCACAGCAGCCGCCCAATGCTACTGAGGTTCGGGGATTGGGCTGGGACATTGATTCTTCTTTCTCATCGAATCGCGGAGAACTGTTGCCGGTAGGTTCGTTCGGGCATACGGGTTTTACCGGCACTTCCATGTGGGTCGATCCTTACACTGACACTTATGTGATCCTGCTGACGAATTCAGTCATGCCGCGACAGGGAGCGCCGATCATCTCGTTGCGTTCACGCGTGGCCACAGCAGTAGCGGCGTTGCTGCATCTGGACGTAACGGCGCAGGATCGCGAAAGAATGCTGGCAATTACCGGCTATAACGAAGCAGCAGCGGCTTCCCGCAGGCTGGCCGCTCGCAACGGCCACGTGCTCACCGGTATTGATGTCCTGGAGCAGGAAAATTTCGCGCCGCTCAAGCAGGACAAAGCCCAGATGACGATTGGCCTGCTGACAAACAATACGGGGCTGGATGCGCAGGGCAGACGAGACATCGACGTGCTGGCCGCTGCGCCGGGAATAAAGCTGGCGACAATTTTTGCTCCGGAGCACGGAATCTTTGGCAACCTGGATCAATTAAAGGTTGAAAACACCACTGACACTGTAACCGGCGTACCCATTTATGCGCTCTACGGCGGAACAGACGCCAAGAAGCGTCCGCCAGTCGATCTGCTCAAGACACTGGATGCTGTGGTCTTTGACGTCCAGGATGCAGGCGCACGCTTTTATACCTATCCGGCAACGCTGGGCTACCTGCTGGAGGCTGCAGCAGAGGCGAATACAGAAGTGATCGTGCTGGACCGGCCAAATCCGGTCAATGGATCGTTTGTGCAGGGGCCGATGTCGCAAGGGGACATGCTGAATTTCAATAATTATTATCCAATCCCGCTGCGGCATGGGATGACGCTGGGAGAGTTGGCGCAGTTCTACAACACAGAAAAAAAGATCGGAGCGCGTTTGCGCGTGATACCCATGCAGGGCTGGCTGCGCGGCGACTGGTTTGATTCCACCGGGGTCGTCTGGGTAAACCCCTCGCCCAATTTGAGGTCAGTGAATGAAGCTGAGCTTTACCCCGGCGTGGCGATCATTGAAGGCACAAATGTTTCCGTTGGCCGTGGGACGGACACACCGTTTGAAGTGATGGGTGCACCCTGGATCGACCCGCACACGCTTTCTGATTATCTGAATCAGCGACTGATTCCCGGCATTCGCTTTGTGCCGATTACGTTTACTCCAGTCAGCGGCCCATACCAGAATCAACTGTGCAAGGGCGTAAACATGATTGTTACCGATCGCACTGTGCTTGACGCGCCGGAGATGGGCATTGAACTGGCAGCGGCATTAAAGAAACTGTATCCCGACAACTGGAAGATTGACCGCATGGTCACGCTGCTGGCGAACCGCCAGGTCTATGACGCAGTGGCCAACGGTGACGATCCGCGCAATATCGCGCAGAGCTGGCAGGAAGATCTGGAAAAGTTCAAAGAGTTGCGGCAGAAATATCTTCTCTACAAATGATGGGGCCGCTCATGCCCTAGGGCCACTTCGTTCGTCATCACGAATTTACCCACAGTGGCTTAGCTGCATTTTGAAAATCGCACGAGTGGATATAATTTTTCATAACCAGCAGTCTAGGCTGCGTTTTTACCCTCGCAAAGAAAAGCCTTCCCAAAATAAAACCTTATATTCTTCTTGACGTAACTTTACACTCGTCGTATAAGTGTGCAACTTGGAAATTGTGCAAGATGCCTAAATTAATTCTTTCGGCCTGCGTGTATGGGGATGGTTTCCGGGAAGAAGCCAGAACGAGAGTTGTTTGAACGGCAGAACGATTATTGCGTTGTTGAAATTACATTCATTCAAAAGTACTGCCGATAAATTCAGGTAGTTGCAAAGTCTCCGTGCCCTAATTACTTGGGACCTCCCGGAGGAAACTGAATATGAAATTTCGACTCCACTCTGTGGGTGGGCTGCTGTTGCTTGTGTCATTGTGCGCAAGCGCAATTGCTCAAACTAGCCGTGGTACTCTTACCGGCACCGTCACTGACAATTCCAATGCTGTGGTGGTTGCCGCAACTGTCAAACTAACCGAAATTGCCACGGGCGTTACACGCCAAACCACAACGAATGCTGCCGGTATCTATCGTTTTGATGCGGTCGATCTCGGTACCTACAATCTGTCAATCCAGGCAAAAGGTTTCGCCGCGCAAAGCCAGACCGGGCTTGAAATTCAGGCGGCCCGCACCCTCAATATTGATGTCGTGCTGAAGGTCGGCGCCTCAACAGAAACCGTGACGGTGGAAGCCAATGCCGGTCAGGTCCAACTGGAAACTTCAGAACAGACCCGAGGCTCACATTTTGAAACACAAACGATCCAGGATCTCCCCATCACAGGAAGAGATTCCTTGACGCTCGCGCTTCTGGTCCCTGGCGTCACCAAATCAACCGGGAACTCCATTAATCAGGACGGCACTTTCAACTTTGCTGTCAACGGCCAGCGCCCGCGCGGCAACAACTTTATGATTGATGGCGTTGAGAACAATGATATTTCAGTGACTGGACCGGCCTTTGTTATCACCAATCCCGACGCGGTGAATGAAGTGGCCATTCAGACGGCTGATTTCAGCGCTGAATTCGGACGTGCGGGAGGCGCTGTTATCAATCAGGTGACGAAATCAGGCTCGAATTCGCTCCACGGATCGGCGGATTGGGTTTACACCGGGAGCGCATTCAAAGCCCTTGACCACAATGACGCCATTGCCCATCGTTTTGATCCACCGCGGCAGGTAGAAAATATTCCCTATTTTTCGCTTGGCGGGCCGGTAGTGATCCCTCATCTCTATAACGGCCACAGCAAGACATTTTTCTTTGCCGCAGCACAGTGGGACCGCTTCTTCGGCCAGACTACGGGACAGATCAGGGCAGCGGATGCAGCCGGCGTTGCAGTGCTGCAATCACTTGCAGGTTCTTGCCCCAATGCGGCCTTGTATTTGAAAGCTCTTGGCTCAATACGAGGCGATCCTACAGCTTCGCCCGCAACCATCAATCTGGCGGTGCCGAGCGCAGCGGGCACATGCAATGGCTCAACTCGCGCTGGGCTGAACCTTACAACCGGTCTGGCATTGCGCTCGGAGTCATTCTCCAACCTCGATAATAATCACCAAGTCAGGATTGATCACGTTGCATCAGACAAGCAGACCCTGAGCTTCCGCTGGTTGTATGACGATGACATTTCCGGCCCGGGCCTCAACAATCTCCCTGGATTTGACAACAACTTTGTGGGCCGGACCATGAATGGGCTGTTCAGTGATACTTACATGATCTCGCCCACCATGACCAATGAATTCCGGTTCGACTATGGCCGCATCGGTTTCAATTTTCCGCTGGCGGCTTCTGATCCGTTCCACACCACGCTTGCCAATTACTCTGGGCTCGGAGTTACCGGTTTCGGCGGCGCTACCAATATTCCGCAATTCAGGTTCGCCAACAACTGGGAATATCAGGACACAATCACAATGGTGCGCGGGAAGCATACGTTCCGCGTGGGCGCGGGCTTCTTGCGGCAATTGGCGCGCCAGCATCCGCCGTTCAATGAGCGTGGTTCATTCGTATATTCCAACAGCACCACGGGTGGAGCGGTTTCTGCGTTTGCCAACTTCCTGGATGATTTCGGCGGACGCGCGGGCAGCCTGAATCGCCAGTTCGGCAGCTCCATCTACTATCCCAACCTTTTCCGCCAGTCGTACTTCTTCCAGGATTCCTGGAAGATGACGACCAGCCTGACAGTGAATCTTGGTTTGCGGTATGAGTACTACGGATCGCCGGAGAATGCCTTTACCGTAGCTGGATTCACAAATTATGATCCCGTCAATTTTGCCGCGCCGCATAAAGTGGACGGCGACAAGAACAATTTTGGCCCTAGCGTGGGCTTTGCCTGGAATCCAAAGGGCTCCAACTGGTTCAGCCGGATGATGGGCGGAGAGAAGACGGTTTGGCGTGGTGGTTTCCAGACCAGTTACGACTCTGCTTTCAACAACCTGTTGTCCAATATGGCGGGTTCTTCCCCCAACACATTGGGCGGCAACATTGTTTCGGCGAGTTCGGCCACAGCGCCACGCGGAGCAGCGAGTTTCAGCACGCTGTTCTCAGGTATTGTGGCTACCCCGGCGGACAAAACCTCAGCCCAGAGCAACCTGTTCCTTGGCAGCTTTCCCAATCCTTATACCGATCGCTGGTCTATGGGATTTGAGCGCGAGCTACCGTTTGATTTGTTCTGGGACGCTTCTTACGTGGGCTCCGTCTCGCACAAACTTTATCGCACGATCGATATGAACCCGATTGTGAACCTGGCAACGGGAGATCGCCTGCATCCTGAACTGCAAACGTCACTGGTGCCAAGCATCCGCGCCGGCCAGGGCATCCGGACTGTGCGCGCTGCGGCAGCAAACTCCAATTATGAGTCTCTGCAAATGGAGCTCAAACGGCGCTTCAAGAACACTCCGCTGGGAGCGTTCCTGCTGCGCGGATCCTACACGTACGCTCACTTCCTGGACGACGTCAGCGACGTGTTCGCTTTCGATTCAACACCCAGCTCTTTCCAATCTGTCTCTCAGGTGCTGGGAGCGAGCCCGCACATTGACTATGCCTCCTCGGACTTTGATCGTCGCCATGTTGGCTCGATCGGCTTCTCGTGGGAGATTCGCGCACCCAAGAATGGTTGGATGCGGCAAGCCCTTGGGGGATGGAAGTTGGCGGGCATCGCTGACTGGCAGACTGGCGAGCCCTTCACCATGAGCAACGGTTCAGACCGCAATGGTGATGGCCAATCCGGACCGGACCGGCCTGATATCAGTAATCCGGCAGCACCTCTCAACACCCGTGCCACTATCAACAGCCTTTGTTCGACAGGCTTCTCCAATCCTGATCTGAATGGCGCCTGTGTTGATCCCAACACGGTCCATTTCGTTGAAGGCATTGGACCACCGAATGCGCGGACTGTAGGCAGAAACACGATTTTGGCGCCTGGCTACAACAATTTGGATTTGTCCATTGCCAAGTCATTCAAAATCAGCGAACGCAGCAATTTTGAATATCGCGTGGACATGTTCAACGCCACCAACACCATTAACTTCATTACCGTGCCGGCGCGAGCCATCAATAGCGGCTCCAATGTCCTGC
>DASTCT010000239.1:0-2617 GCA_035710845.1 Candidatus Angelobacter sp. | reverse complement strand
TGTTTCAAAAATAGGCTGGAGGCAACGGAGAGGTGGAAGCCCCGGACTTTAGTCCGGGGAGCGGGTTCTTTAGAACCCGCGAAAATTGCGCCCCGCCTCCACCACGGGCCTTCAGGCCCGGGATTCTGAACGACGGTATTTCCCACGGTCAACCATTTTTGAAACACGCTCTAGTCATTTGCTTTTGACTTTAGCCAAGGGCCAACGGCCAAGTACCAAAGGCCGCCTCACCGCTTCATCTTCTCCGCCAGAAAACTCAGCACATCCGCTCCCCACACATCCGTAGCTGTTCGGCAAAATTTCCCATGTCCATCCTCGTGGCTCTTGCCAAAGGCCGGATAAATCTTTGATTCAGAGTCCGTGTGCTTCTTCTCCGCTTCCTTGCTCAACGCGCGGCTCGGACTCAAGTCAAAATCGTTCTGTGCCTGGATCAGAAACACAGGAGCTTTCTGATTATCAATTGCATGGATCAACCGATCTCTCAGCGGCGGGTCCGCTGCCCATGAAATTGCTCCGGGAGCAAATGGCACCAGCGCCCGGATGCCAATATCGTGCTCTCCGGCAAGCAGCGTCTGAATGCCTCCATAGGAACAACCAGAAACGGCAATCCGATGCGGATCAACAAAACGCCTGGCTCTTCAGGAAATTGAATGCCGCGATCACGTCCTCGACTTCTTCTTCCTGCAGTTCCACCATTCTTCGAGCGCGCTCATTCGGCGGCGTTTTGGCAATCTCATCCTGAATGTACTCGCCGGGTGAACGCCCCTGTCCGCGCCGATGCGGAACAAAGAAAACAAAATAATGGCTGGTATAAAACTGTCCCAGCTCCGGCAGCGACCCCGGCAGCTTTTCGCTGCCATGATTCCACAATACTGCGGGAAACGGCCCAGGGCCATCGGGCTTCCACAGGAAGCCATGAAGTTCCAATTTGCCGCTCGGGAAAACTACTTCTTGAGGTTTGGATTGAGCGAGGGCCGCGCCCGCAAGAATGGCCAGCGCAGCAAGAATTGCAGAAGGTTTAGTGATTGATCTCAACAAGCTGGAGAGTAACTTACCGGAAAATCAGCCTCCACGCCACTACCAATCCAACCGCGAGCAAGCCAATTCCATATCCAATAATCCGCGCCTTCCCAACTTTTTCCTGTTCCTGCATAAATGAAATTTTAACAACGCTGCCGGCAACAAGCAGGTCGCAGAAGACAACCGACCACGGCGATCACCCGATGGTTCGATTCGTGGCCAGGATTCTTCTCGTCGGTTTTCTGGCCTGTTGCCTTTTGGCCTTTTTTGATTCGCGTTCATTCGGTTAATTCGCGGCCAAAAGGTTTTGCCTTTGCTTTTCAGATCACGGCGACCTGTCCCGGCGTGCCGTGGATCACCAGATTCCTTCAGTCTCCCGCCCAACCCCTCCGCGCCTTCCTGCTCTTATCGGATGTGTCATGACTTCCGCCAACGGCGGGCCGCACCGGCTTTTTGGCTTCCGCCAGGCTCATCTTCAGCGCTTCAAGAATGTCAATCACCGGCGCCTTGTGCTGCGCAGGAGCGGTTTCCACCACCTCGCGCCCTTCCACCTTGGCCTCAATCATCGCCTTCAAGTTCGCGCGATATTCATCCTTATATTTCTCCGGCTCAAATGGCGCTTCCAGCGATTGCACCAGCATCATCGCCAGTTCCAGTTCTTTATCCTTCACAAGGTTGGTATCAGTACGGAATTCCTCCACCTGCCGGATTTCGTCGCGGTAATACATGGTGTGCAGCAGGATTCCATGCTCGCCCGGACGCAGGATCACAATGTGCTCGCGATTGTGCATCGCAATCTTGGCCACGCCCACGCATTGGGTCTTGCGCAGGGCTGCAAACAGCAGGGCGTAAGGCTTCTCGCCCGCCTCATCGGGGGCCAGATAATAGGAGCTTTCAAAAAAGATCGGGTCAACATCGGCCGACTTCACAAACTCCAGGACCTCCATGGTCTTGGCAGTTTTCGGCGCGACCTTCTTGATCTCCTCGTCATCCACTACAACATATTTATCTTTTTCGTATTCGTAGCCCTTGACGATCTCGCTGCGCGGTATGGGTTTGTCTTCCAGCTGGCAGTACAAGACCTGTTTCACGCGTGAGTTGTCAGCTTTGTGCAACTGGTTGAAGCTGACAGTCTCACCGCGCGCTGCGCTGTACAATTTGACGGGAAGCGACAACAGACCAAAGGTCAGGTATCCCTTCCAAACGGTGCTGGCCATGGATTCTTCTCCAGAAAAAGGGGCGAGTTAACGTAAATAGCACAAAAACCAGTGCATTACAACATTACCCTGAACCAAACTATGAACTACTGCCGGGCCTGGGCGCAGAAGGCTATCATGAAAATGTTCCTGCTTTGCCAAGACTTCGATCCTCCGGCTCTTCCCCAGGTTTTGTTTTTGCCTTTGATTTTTCCCTGTGCTTTTGCTCTTGACTTACCCATTTACCAAATCCCTTCAATTTCCTCTGCTTACTCTGTTCCTCTGAAGCTGTGAAAAAACCTACTCTGGCAGCTCCTAATCTTGCACGTAAACTTGGCCGGGCTCGTTATCCCTTCCCGTCCTGAACCGTCACCCGCAGCCAGAACTCGTTGAGAAAGCCT